>JAIYAP010000011.1 GCA_027488935.1 Saprospiraceae bacterium
AGCATAAAGCGGCAAGCGAGCCTGCCGTCATCTTACCAATACCCGATTTTAACATACTTTAAAATCGGTTTTTGGGATGGCCTCTCTCCTAATAGTAGGAGGGGGGCTTTTTTTATATAGTAAGTACCAGAATTTTAAATAAAAATGAAGAAAATGAAATAGAAGGAAAACAGGAGAAACGCACTGTTTTTCTTTTCTTTATTCTGAATATTTGTTTATTTAATGTTTTATATTTTAAAATTACTTAAAAAGTCGGATTAATATACTTGTATGCTACGGGGTGGTTTTTAAATTCATTTTTTCAAAACGGGTATTTTTCGCTGAAATTCATTTAATTTTGCCCTGTCAAGCATTGTTTCGGCGCATTAAGGTGTTTTTTTAAAACGATTTTTACCTGATTTCGCTAAAAAAAAAGTGTTTGGCAAGATTTTGGTCTAAATGCATGTGCTTGTATATTTCAAAATAATATCTTGTATCTGCTTGGATATCGTTGACCACGATACTTGTCATTTGTAACACAACCGCTCAACTATATGTCCATTACTCGTTTTAACGCATTAAATACCATCGAAAACCGTCCTGATCCTTTGTTTTTCGACACAGGTGAATCGGAGTTTGATACCATCGCTTCTTATTTTGGTGAAAATGTTTTTGGCGAAGACGCCATGAAAAAATATTTGCCAGAAGACGCTTATTTGAGTTTGAAAGCTGCTGTACAGAGTGGCCAAAAATTGAGCCGTGGTTTGGCCGATGTTATAGCCAATGGTTTGAAAGAGTGGGCACAACAAAAAGGTTGCACGCACTTTGCCCACTGGTTTCAGCCTTTAACCGGAAAAACTGCCGAAAAACACGACTCGTTTTTTACCATGACCCACGATGGGCGGGTAATTGAAGAGTTTACGGGCGGTGCTTTGGTACAGCAGGAGCCAGACGGTTCTTCTTTTCCTTCTGGAGGTATGCGGAGTACATTCGAAGCGCGCGGTTATACCGTATGGGACCCAAGTAGTCCGGCATTTATCATGGAAGTAGGCGAAGGTAAAACCCTTTGCGTACCAACCATTTTTGTAACCTACGGTGGGGAGGCCCAGGATTTTAAACTGCCCTTGTTGCGTTCACAATCTTTTTTGGATCGCGCTGCCGTACCGGTTTGTCAGTTATTTGATGCAAACGTGAACAAAGTGATTGCGACCCTGGGTTGGGAGCAAGAGTATTTTGTCGTAGATGAGGCTTTGTTTAATGCCCGTCCAGACTTAGCCATGACAGGTCGTACCTTGTTAGGTCGCCCAGCCAGTAAGCATCAACAGTTGGAAGACCACTATTTTGGCTCCATTCCTGAGCGTATATATGCATTTATGCGCGATTTGGAAACAGAAAGCCATAAGTTAGGTATTCCTGTACGCACGCGCCACAATGAGGTTGCGCCTTCACAGTATGAGGTTGCGCCTATTTTTGAAGAAATCAATGTTGCAGTTGACCATAACCAGTTGTTGATGGACTTGATGGAGCGTGTGGCACGTCGCCATAAATTGCGGGTGTTGTTGCATGAAAAACCATTTGCGGGTGTGAACGGTTCTGGGAAGCACAACAACTGGAGCATGGGTACAAATACCGGGGTGAACCTCCTATCCCCCGGAAAAGAACCAAGCAAAAACCTGAGTTTCCTCACGTTCTTTGTCAATACCGTGATGGCGGTGTACAAATACGCCGATATCCTGCGCGCAAGCATTGCACATGCGGGCAACGACCACCGTCTTGGCGCCAACGAAGCTCCACCAGCGATCATTTCTGTGTTTATTGGGGAAGCCATGTTCAAGTTGCTCGCCCAAATTGCCAATGGCAAAAAAACCGACGATGCGGCGGTGAAACGCGCAATAGACCTGATTTCAAAACTGCCCAATCTGGAGTTGGATAATACCGACCGTAACCGGACCTCCCCCTTTGCCTTTACAGGCAATAAATTTGAAATTCGTGCGGTAGGATCGAGCCAAAACTGTGCAGGACCGATGACGGTCATGAATACCATGATGGGTCTACAACTAATTGAATTTAAAGCAGATGTGGATAAGCTGACCAGCAAAGGTACTGAACAAGGCGAAGCGATTCTGATGGTATTAAAGAACTATATCCGGAAGGCAAAACCAATTCTGTTTGAAGGAAATAACTATTCTGACGAATGGAAAGAAGAAGCGAAGGAGCGCGGCTTGAACAACTTTACCAATACGCCAGAAGCCTTGGATGTACTGAGCAAAAAACTGGCTCAAGAGTTTTATGGCAAATCAGGAATCATGAACGCCGTAGAATTGGATGCATTTCATCAGGTTCAACTGCATGGCTATGTGACCAAGTTGGATATTGAGGCAAAATCGCTGGTAGAGTTGGTGCATTCGTATATAATGCCCGCCGTATTGCGCTACCAAACCGAGTTGGCTGATAATATTGCAGCAATGAAGGCCCTTGATATGGACGATTCAATTGGTTATCAAAAAGATGTGTTGAAGCGTATTTTGAAAAATTCAGGTGAAATCAAGGAAGGTTTAGATAAACTCCACAAGGCGTTAGAAAAAGTACACCACGCAAATGATTTGCGGGAAGAAGCGGATATTCTCTGCAATAAAGTCAAGCCGCAAATGGAAATCATTCGCGATGCTGTGGACGACTTGGAGGGAATTGTAGATGATCAATATTGGCCGCTGGTGAAGTACCGTGAGCTGTTGTTTCCGCGTTAATTTTCCCCGCAACAAATCTAAATATACCTTTACGGCAGTTTCCTTAAGTGGGAACTGCCGTTTTGTTTAAATTGAATAGAGCAGCGGAAAGATCGTCAACGTAAGTTCGGATTGGTTATTCGTTGACAAATTCGCGTAAATAATGGATATTTGCAGGTAAATATGCTAAGGATGGCCAACCTATTGGTATCTTGAAGCGTTATAGGTGCAAGTACTTAATGATTAGAAAATGATATTTCGCCGTAAATCGCCCGAATCAGCATTAGACCGACTTGAAAAAGCGGGGAATGATGATTTTAGCCTGCTCAGTGAGCTGGGCCCTGGTCATTTTGGCATAGAGCATTTGTTGGAGTTGCGGGAAAGGTCTTACCAACGTATGGATCAGTTTTTAAGCCGACAAAAATTAGCCATGATGATTGGTGCCAGTGCCGCAGTGTGGATTATGATGGCTTTTTTATCGAAAATTTTGAATTTTATTTGGCTTGCTTTTGCCGCTTTTGGGTTGGGCGCTTTAAGCCTGATCGCCTTTTTGGGGCTGATTCTTTTACAACAAAAACAATTTGGTACCAAAGGAGAACTTGATTACACACAACGTATGATCGAAGAAGAGTTGCGCCGCCGGGCAGGAAAAATGCCTCAAAATCCACGCCCGAAACAATAAGCACGTGTTACAAGACAGTCATTTAGCACCCGTTTCCCAGTTTTATGCACATTTTAAAACCGCATTTACAACCGGTGCCTTTTTAAAATGTACGTTGAGTAAACCTACCGCCAAAGCGCAGTTCGATTTGAAAAACGTGTACCTGCGACCTGTTGAAATCAAGCAGGTACTACAACTCAGCTTTACTTTTCGCTATAAAACCCGCGATGAAGTCAAGAACTTTGGACTAGAAATGGGCTTAAGTTACCTTCAAACATTGTTGGGAGAAGCCTTTTTACATGCCGATTTTTTTAGTACGACACAGGATATTTCACTTGATTTTGACAAAAAAGGTACGGCTTCTATCCAAACTAAAAAAGCAAGTCAGGCCGCTCCGGCCGAAACAATGCATGATCGGAACAAGCAACGCCTGTTAGATCCTGCCGCGCCTTGGCTACATCGGCTCGGAATTACCAGTGCAAAAGGAGAAGTGCTGGCCGCTGCGCAGGATAAATGGAAGCAAATCAATAAGTTTCTGGAAATTATTGCATCTGTAATTAAAACAGATGCATTGCCAACAGACCTGCACATTGCAGATATGGGGTCTGGAAAGGGATACCTGACTTTTGCATTGTATGATTTTTTAAGTAATAAACTGGGACTTACACCCCATATTACCGGTATTGAGTTGCGGCAGAATCTGGTAGATTTTTGCAATAACCTATCCAAGGAAGCAGGGTTTACGCATTTAGAATTCCTGGCGCAGGATATTAACAAGTACCATCCCGAGCGGCTTGATATGCTGATTGCCTTACATGCTTGCGATACGGCAACCGATTTGGCCTTGGCAAAAGGGATATTAGGGCAGGCTAAGGCCATCGTGGTAGCACCTTGTTGCCACAAACAAATTCGGAAGGCCATGCATACTCAAAATGAATTGGCTCCTCTGGTGCGTTTTGGTATCCTGGAGGAACGGCAGGCCGAAATTGTCACCGATGGTATCCGCGCCTTATTGTTGGAATCGGAGGGTTATAAAACGAATGTTTTTGAATTCATTTCTACCGAGCACACTGCAAAAAATGTCATGATCACAGCAGTGGCGGATGTGCGTTTGAAAGCGCAGGCGTCACAAGCATTGGCAAAGGTGGCTGCCTTAAAATCGGGATTTGGGATCGACAAGCATTTTTTGGAAGGCTTGCTGGCAGCAAATATCATCTGATTGTTGGAAAAATAGTATATGCTTTTGTGAACAATGAATAGCTTGCAAATTTTGTTTAGTTTTGCCCCCGTTTTAAACTTTTCAGGTAGTATTTTTGGAGGCTGTCTGAACAAGCAAGACGTGCAATAAAACGAATTTCCAACAATTTTTCACATCAAAACAAAGATTCCGGATGAGTTCTTTGCTTTACTTAATTCCATTTTTCGGTGTAGTGGGTCTGGTTTATATGTTTATCCTCCAGCAATGGGTGGTTAAGCAAGATGCCGGCGACGAAAAAATGAGCGGCATTGCCGCCAATATTGCTGATGGTGCCATGTCCTTCCTTAAAGCGGAATACCGCGTACTAGCCATCTATGTGCTTGTTGCCAGTGTACTTTTAGGCTGGTTGAGCATGCAAGTAACAACCAGTCACCCACTTATTGTTGTCGCTTTCGTGATTGGTGCTATTTTCTCCATCACAGCAGGCTTCATCGGTATGCGTATCGCAACCAAAGCCAATGTACGTACGACACAAGCGGCGCGCACAAGTTTGGCCCAGGCACTTAAAGTTTCTTTCAATGGCGGTTCTGTTATGGGACTTGGTGTTGCAGGTTTGGCCGTAATTGGCTTGAGTGTCCTGTTTATGGCTTTCTATATGTATTTCATGAATGGGACTTACGGCCGCGACGGGCATATTGTAATGTCGCGGGTGCTGGAAGTATTGGCGGGTTTCTCGCTGGGTGCTGAATCAATCGCGCTGTTTGCCCGTGTAGGTGGCGGTATTTATACAAAAGCAGCCGACGTAGGTGCTGACCTTGTAGGTAAAGTAGAGGCTGGTATCCCAGAAGATGATCCTCGTAATCCTGCAACCATTGCCGATAATGTAGGTGATAACGTGGGTGACGTTGCTGGTATGGGTGCCGATTTGTTCGGTTCTTATGTTGCAACGGTATTGGCTGCCATGGTATTGGGCAACTCTGTTATTCGCGACAGTGGTGGCATCGACGACGCATTTGGCGGTATCGGTCCGATCTTGTTGCCGATGCTGATTGCAGGCCTGGGTATTTTGTTCTCTATTGTTGGGATGTTGCTGGTGCGCGTTAGCAAAACGGCTGAGTTGAGCGCAAGCATCGTTCAGAACGCGTTGAACCGCGGTAACTGGGCAAGTATTATCATTACCGGTATTGCTTGTTACCCAATTATTCAGTGGATGTTGCCAGCACAGATGACCATGAATTTCTTTGGTCGCGGCTCGGTGATTGTTTCTAATACAAACGTGTTTTTCGCGGTAGTGGTGGGCCTCGTTGTAGGCGCATTGATTTCGGCGATTACCGAATACTATACAGGATTGGGTAAAAAGCCGGTATTGGCCATTGTTCGTCAATCTGCTACAGGCCACGGTACAAACGTAATTGCTGGTTTAGCCACTGGTATGATGTCTACCTGGATGCCAATCGTAATGTTTTCTGCAGCAATCTGGGGCGCATACAGCCTGGCTGGTTTCTATGGTGTAGCCATTGCGGCATCTGCCATGATGGCAACGACTGCGATGCAATTGGCCATTGACGCGTTTGGTCCGATTGCCGATAATGCAGGCGGTATTGCTGAAATGAGCGAATTGCCCAAAGAAGTACGGGAGCGCACCGATATTCTGGACTCTGTTGGTAACACAACGGCGGCAATCGGTAAAGGTTTCGCGATCGCATCTGCGGCGTTGACGGCCTTGGGTTTGTTTGCAGCATATGTAGATTTCACGGGTATTGAAGGGATTAATATTTTTAAAGCCGATGTATTGGCTGCCTTGTTCTTAGGCTCCATGATTCCGGTTGTATTCTCTGCGCTTGCCATGCAAAGTGTAGGTCGTGCTGCCATGGATATGGTAGAGGAAGTGCGTCGTCAATTCCGCGAAATTCCAGGTCTGTTGGAAGGTACAGGCAAAGCAGAATATGGTAAATGTGTAGAAATTTCTACCAAAGCGGCTTTGCGCGAAATGATGCCTCCTGGTTTGATCACGATTATTACGCCAATTGTGGTAGGTTTCCTGATGGGACCAGAAGCATTGGGTGGTTATATGGCTGGTGTGACCGTAAGCGGTGTATTGTGGGCTTTGTTCCAATCAAACGCTGGTGGTGCATGGGATAATGCCAAGAAGTCTTTTGAAAAAGGCGTTGAAATAAATGGTAAGACCTACTACAAGGGATCTGAGCCACATAAAGCTGCAGTAACCGGTGATACAGTAGGTGATCCATTTAAAGACACGTCTGGTCCTTCTATGAATATCCTGATCAAATTGACTTGTCTGGTTGGTTTGGTGATTGCGCCTATTTTAGGTGGCCACATGGATGAACCGGCTACAGGTTTGAACGAGCCTGCTCCAAAGGTACAACCTGTGGATGCACCAGCTACACAGACGGCGGCTCCAGTACGATAGTTGAAATAACCTGTAATAAGTAATAGTTCCGGAAAGCGGCTCGAACACTAAGTTCGGGCCGCTTTTTTAATGGGCATTTTAATTTCAATTTTAGTTCCTGTGCCGGGTTCGCTTTCCAGCCGTAGTTTCCAGCGATGTGCCGTACACATGGTTTTTACATAAAACAACCCAAGTCCAAACCCTTTGATATTGTGCACATTGCCCGTCGGCACGCGATAAAACTTGTCGAATACCCGCTTTTGATGTTCTTTGGGTATGCCAATGCCGTTGTCTGATACCGTTAATACGAGTTCTTTGCCTTCCTGGTACAATTTGATTCCAATGGCTGGGTTGTTCTGCGAATATTTAACTGCATTGTCTACCAGGTTGTGCAGGATGTTGGTCAAATGCATCCGATCCGCACGAATGATGGCGTTTTCAGCCTGGAGATCAAGCGTAAAAAAGCCTTGTTTTTCATCCACTTTTAGCGACATCGAGGCGGAAATATTTTGAATTAATTCCTGTAGGTTAATCTCTTCAAGGTTTAACTCGATGTTATTACGTTCAATTTTAGCCAGTTGTAATACCTTTTCTACCTGGGTATTGAGGCGCAGCACCTGTTCTTTGATGATGCCGGCATACCGGTTTAGGCGCGGATCCTGTTTGATGAATTCGTTTTGAAGGAAAACATCGGTAGAGATATTGATGGTCGAAATGGGTGTTTTAAACTCATGCGTCATGTTATTGATAAAGTCGCGTTGCAGTTCAGAGAGTTGCTTTTGGCGCAAAATAATAAACATGGAATAAGTAAAAAACGCAACGGTCGTGAGCATAAGCACGGAAAATACCACGACCCACCACATATTGCTCAAAATATTGGCTTCCATACCGGGGAATTGTACCCCGAAGTAATGGTTAAACTCGCTGCCGCTATGCCGGGGTAATGGAGATTCGCCTTCACTGACCGCTTTGTTGTCGTATTTAACCATTTTCCCTTTCACCATTTGATCGCTGGTGCAGTCGAAAATGCCGTATTGATAATCTTCTTTCAGGCCTTGTACTTCAAACGCCTTATTGAGGTAAAACTCTAGAATATCGGCTTCAAAGGGGTTGTCTACATTTACTACCCAATAATTTGAGGACAGTTGTTCGACTAGTTTTTGCTTTTGGAGGGTGAATTCATTGAGCACCGAAAGGCCATTTGCGGCATCGAGCAGCGCCTGATTAACCTTGCGGTTGAATTCTCTTTCCTGGAGGTCCCAGGTGCGGAGTACCCAATAAGTTTGTACGGTGAGCAGGCTCAGGATGGAAAGTGCTCCGAGCAGCATTACCCTTCTGACGATGGTGTTGGTCATATCATTTTACAGTAAGCAACAAAGATACGGGTGCTGGTGGGTGCGTTCAGGGCATTAGGAAAATGTTTGCTTTTGGGGGAAATAAAAAAAGCAAAACCAACCCTTAGGCCGATTTTGCTTTTAAAAATGCGATAGAAACAAGTGAATTATGCTTGTTCTGGCACTACATCAAACAGGACACTTACAATAACGGCAGGGTGGAATTTTACCGTAGCCGTGTAGGTACCCAGGTCTTTTACTTCTTCTGGCATTTCGATGATGCGTTTGTCGGCATCAATACCCAATTGTTCTTTCAGTGCCGTAGAAACGTTTTGTGCACTTACAGAACCGAAAAGGCGACCGCTTTCTCCTGCTTTTGCATGGATACGGAGGCTAAAGCCTTTCATTTTATCGGCGAGTTCGTTGAAAGCAGCGATAATAACCGCTTCTTTTTTAGCGCCTTGTTTTTTCAATCCATCCAGACGCGCCATGTTGGTTTTGTTGGCTACGATAGCCAGGCCTCTGGGGATCAGGTAGTTGCGGCCGTAACCGTCTTTTACTTTGACGACATCATGTTTGGCGCCTACCTTTTCGATATGATCGAGCAGAATGATTTCCATTGCTGTTGCGAATTGTTGAGTGATGAATAAAGGTGGAACTTGGGGTTAATTGATTTATTTCATCAAGTCGGCGATAAACGGCAACATACCGAGGTGACGGGCGCGTTTTACAGCGGTCGCTACACGGCGTTGGTATTTGAGGCTGTTGCCGGTGATACGGCGTGGCAGCAATTTGCCTTGTTCGTTGATGAATTGGAGCAAAAAGTCGGAATCTTTGTAATCAATGTATTTGATACCGAATTTGCGGAAACGGCAATATTTTTTGTGTTTCAGCCCGATTTTCGGGTTGCTAAGAAACTTTACATCTTCTCTTGAAGCAGCCATCGTAAAGGTTATTGTTGAAAAGTGGATGGTGAAGGATGGTGAAAACGGTTTGATAAACTAAACCGGTTGCCGTTGGTTTAAGCGTCGAGATCGACTACAACTGGAGCGGGTGGTGCAGCAGGCGTTGCTTCGGCTACAGCAGGTGTTGTTTCACCGTCTGTTGCTTTTTTGCGTTTGCCGATGCGACCATTGCGCTTATCGTCGTTGTATTTTACGCCGTATTTGTCGAGTTTTACCGTGAGGAAACGGAGCAAACGCTCGTTACGTTTCAGGTTCAACTCAAACTTGCCCATGAAATCGGCTACTACGCACGCAAACTCGATGCAATAGTAAAAGCCGGAGGAGCGGCGGTTGATACTGTAGGCCAACTGGCGGAGGCCAACTTCATCCACAGCAATGACGGTAGCGCCATAACTTTCTAATTCTGCCTGGATGTTTTCTGCTGTCGATTTAACTTCATCGCCCGACAGCACCGGATCTACGATAAAGGTGACTTCGTAATGTCTCATTATCAGTCTGTTGTGAAAAAAATGTGAACTTTTGTTAAAAGCGGGTGCAAAGGTATATTTTTATTGCGAATTAGCAAAGCTGGAATTGTAATTTTGCAGCATCAATCAATGATTTTCAAGGGTTTCGCACATTTAGCATGGATATTACACAACAAGGTTACGTTCAAACTGCCGTTTCGGCTAAAGGGTTGGCTACGATTACTTTTTTTCACCCCAACCACAATAGCCTTCCAGGCAAATTATTGGCTGATCTGACCGCTGCTTTTGAGGAAGTGGGAGAAAATTCGGCGGTTAAAGTAGTGTTGCTGCAAAGCGCGGAGCATAAAACTTTTTGCGCGGGCGCCAGTTTCGACGAATTGGCCTCCATTGCCGATTTTGAAACCGGACAGCGTTTTTTTGCCGGTTTTGGAAATGTGATCAACGCGATGCGCACTTGTCCAAAAATCATTGTAGGCCGGATTCACGGAAAAGCGGTAGGCGGTGGCGTTGGATTGGCTTCGGCGACCGATTATTGTTTGGCTTCCATGTATGCCTCGGTGCGGCTGAGCGAACTGGCCGTTGGTTTTGGTCCGTTTGTCATTGGGCCAGCGGTAGAACGCAAAGTGGGGTTGGCTGCTTTTAGTCAAATGGCGCTTGCCCCTACCGAGTGGCAAACTGCTACTTGGGCCAAAGAAAAAGGCCTGTTTCAGGAGGCTTTCGACAGTATAGAACAACTAGACGCGTATATTACACACTTCACTGGGCTGCTTTGTGGGTATAGTGCGGAGGCTTTGACCGAATTAAAGCGGGTTTTTTGGCAAGGCACAGAACACTGGGACGCACTGTTGTATGAGCGTGCGGGCATTAGTGGTCGCCTCGCGTTGTCGGATTTTACGAAAGCGGCGATTTTGGCATTTAAGAAAGGTTAAACGGGCTGCTGGGCTTTACTCCGACGCTTCTGGCGCTTGTACGCGATCCAAAAACTCGGCTTCCGTCCAAATCTCCACGGTGCCCAAGGCCTGGGCTTTTTTCAGTTTGGAGCCCGCTTTTTCGCCTGCCACCAGGATATGGAGGTTTTTACTAACGCTGCTGGCCAGGTTCGCGCCCGCAGCTGCTGCACGCGCCTCCGCTTGCTCGCGCGTACACGTGGTGAGCGTGCCTGTAAACAAGATACTTTTGCCCGAAAGCGGCCCATCAATGGCACTTTCCGGCTTTTTATCGTCCTCTGTTTGCGTCAGGTTTACACCGAGTTGCTCCATCGTTTGCAGCAGGGCAATGTTATGGTCGGTGTGAAAAAAGTGGTACACATTGCGCGCCAACACGGGACCTACGTCTTTTATTTCCTGATATCGCTCCAAATCCCAGTCTTTTAGTTCCAGGACATGCCCGATTTCGGCTGCTAACAACTTAGACCCTTTTTGTCCGAGGTGGAGGATGCTCAAACTGTGCAATAAGCGATATACCGGATTGTTTTTTGCCTTTTCGAGTGCGCTGCGCATGTTATTTGCCGATTTTTCACCAAAACCTTCCAGTTTTGCAATGGCTTCATAATCAAGGCGGTACAGGTCGGCAATAGAGTGCAACCAACCGAGTTTATAAAATTTCTCAATCGTACTTTCTCCGAGCCCTTCAATATCCATCGCATGTTTGGAGGTGTGAAAAATCATGCGTTGTACTACCTGGGCTTCGCATTCGGCATTTTCACAGCGCCAGATTGCTTCCTCTTCCGGTTTGATGAGTGGGGTATGGCAAACCGGACAGTTTTTGGGGTAAACAACGGGTTGTTCGGTGCCGTCTCGGAGTTCGGCAAGCGATTTGACAATGTATGGAATCACGTCTCCGGCGCGTTCCACCAGGACCTGATCGCCAATACGAATATCTTTTGTGCGGATAAATTCTTCGTTGTGCAGGCTCACATTTGAAACGGTTACGCCTGCAAGGGCTACCGGCTCCAGTTTTGCTACAGGTGTTACTGCACCCGATTTACCCACTTGAAACTCAACATCCCGCAGGCGGGTAGTTGCTTGTCGTGCTTTGAATTTGTAGGCAATGGCCCAACGCGGGTGGTGCGATGTGTAGCCGCACAAGGCCTGTAATTCGAGTAAATTTACTTTTACCACCATCCCGTCTAGTTCGTAGGGGTATTCATCGCGGTAATCTTGCCAGGCCAGGCAAAAATCAATCACCTCTTGAATATTCGCGCAGGTTTTAGTGGCAGGCAAGTGTTGTGTAACGCCTGTTTTAGCCAATGGTGTTTTAAATCCCAGCGATTCCAACAGGTGGATGCTTTCATCGTGGCTTTGAAATGATTGCATCACATTATTGCCCGTTGCATCGATTGCGTAGCCCAATTGGTAAATAAAGGCCTCCAAACCGCGGGCTGCGGATTCTTTGGGGTCTTTCATACGCAGGGCACCGGTGGCGGCATTGCGTGGATTTGCAAACAGGCTTTCTCCTGCGTCCTGGCGTTTTTTATTGATTTTCTCGAAATTATCCTTCCGAATCAATGCTTCTCCGCGCAATTCGGCCTTTGCAATGCCTCGGGAAGCAAATGCTGCTTGCAACGGGATCGAACGCAAGGTGCGCATGTTGGCCGTAATTTCATCCCCCATTTCGCCGTTTCCACGGGTAGCGCCGCGGGTAAGTTGATCATTTTCATACACCAGCGCAATGGTTCCGCCGTCATATTTGGGTTCTACGCAATAGGCGATGGCGGCATCTTTGGGCAGATTGCACAGTTTTTTTATCTGTTCGTCAAAATCGTTCAGATCATCGGCATTGTAAGAATTGCCCAAGGACAGCATGGGGGTCAGGTGCGCTACCAGGGTGAAATTTTCGGTCAAATCGGGTGAAACCCGGCGCGTGGGTGAATCCGCCGTATGGGTTTCAGGAAACTGGTTTTCGACGGCCTCCAACTGTTTGTACAATTGGTCATATTCAAAATCGCTGATCACCGGATCATTTTGTACAGAATAACGCCATTCATGAAAACGAATCAATTGCCGCAGCAGGGTAGCCAACGCAAAAGCATCTTCGGTGAGCGGAAGCCCGGCGGCGGGTTGGAGCAACTGTTTGGATTGCTCAAAAAGGGTGCGTTGTTGTTCGGAAGTGTACACGGTGCGCAGGAAATTTTGACGTTGGACAGGGTGCTAAAAAACAGGCAGTTACATTTTTTTAAGCGCAATTGCTGCCAATTCCTTGGCTTTGGGCAAGTTGTCGTGGGGCGTATCTACGGCATTGAGGGCAATGCTCAACACCAAGTGTCCTTTACGTACCAGCAGGGTTTCGGTGTTGGTACTCCACAGCGCCTCGTCACCCAGATTTTGGACGTCTTCCTCGTAGGTATTCCTGCGGTCGCGCCGCAATTGTGCCAACTGCAATTTGCTTTGTTCATTGGTAAGATAGCCAAATACCTGCACCACCAGGCGATTTTGCGGGTCGAACCACTGTGCGCCTTCTTTTTCATTGTTGCTTTCGCGTTCGCGCCAATCAGGTTTGTTCCAGGTGCGCAGGCAAAAAGCCTGATCGGGCAGTGTACGGGAGTTTAAAACGTCCTCTTTCGGATTTATGCCAAACAATTGAACCAACTCGGCATCGGTGATCAGTTCGCAACCATGGTCTTTCCAGAGGTTGTTGCGTTGGGTAGAAGCGGTGCTGCTGGTATCCGAAACCGCTTGATCTGGCAGGCGGGCAGTATCACGTTGCTGCACACTGCCTGAATTGCAGGAAAAAAGGGTAGCGGCAGACAAGACGGAAATGTAAAAGGCGATGCGCATTGCAGAAAGATAAATTAGGTTAGTTGTTTTTCAGGGGCGCTTAAAAAAGCAAAGCAGTGAAAGATTTGCAAAATAAGGGCAAAGATAGCGCCATATCAGGCAAAATACACATCCTCTCAAACGTCTATGTGCTATTTTAAACCACAGCATCGAGGGAACTTAGATATTTATTCGGTTGAAAAAATAGTCAAGGGGGTTAAAATTGGTACTTTATTCCGTTCTTTTGCCCTCATTAAAACGAAAATTTCAAATCAAGTTCAAGACAATAAACAGGTATGCAACAACAGAACAAAGAAATTTGGGGCCATCCCCGCGGACTTGCACTGCTTTTCTTCACAGAAATGTGGGAACGCTTTAGTTATTATGGCATGCGGGCCATTTTTACGCTGTATATGATGAAGGCGTTGCTTTTTTCAAAAGAGACTGCTTCTTCTATTTACGGTAGTTACACCGGTTTGGTTTACCTCACGCCCTTGATTGGTGGTTATGTGGCGGATCGCTACTGGGGCAACCGCAAATCCATTGTAGCAGGCGGGATGTTGATGGCCATTGGTCAGTTTTTGATGTTTGGCAGTGCTTCCATGTACCAAAATGTGGATGTTGCAAGCAGTTTGTTGTGGACTGGCCTGGTTTTTTTGATTGTGGGTAATGGCTTTTTCAAACCGAATATTTCATCCATGATTGGGCAGATGTACACGGAAGGCGACAAACGCCGGGATGCTGCCTACACCATTTTTTATATGGGTATCAACCTGGGTGCGTTTATTGCTCCCTTGGTATGCGGATTTGTTGGCGATACCGGTAATCCAGCTGATTTCAAATGGGGCTTCTTATCGGCCGGTATCGGGATGATCCTGGGCACCATTTTGTTCCAAACCCAAAAGGATCGTTACGTTATCGCCCCCGATGGCAGCCCAATTGGTGCACAACCCAACACGTCTATTAAATCAGATGATGGCAATGAATCTGCAGGCCTTGGTGCCAAACAATTGTTGTTGGGCGGCGGCATGTTGGTAGGTTTATTCTTCTTATTTTTCTCGGTATTAGGTTTCGACTGGATTGGCGGGTTGATCTATTCGGCCACCATTTCGATGATGACCATGATTATCACGGATGGTTCGCTCACCAAAATTGAGCGGGATCGAATCCTGGTCGTATACGTTTCTGCCTTTTTCGTAATCTTTTTCTGGGCGGCTTTTGAGCAGGCGGGTGCATCGCTTACCTTTTTTGCAGAAGAGCAAACCAATCGGAGTCTGTTTGGGATGATCATCCCTGCCAGTTATTTCCAATCGGTCAATGCAGTGGCGGTCGTATTATTAGCGCCACTAACCGCCGCAATCTGGGTAGCCCTGGCGAAACGCAAATCGGAACCCAATTCTTTGGTAAAACAGGCCCTGGGTTTGGTTATCCTTGCGTTGGGTTATGCGGTGATCGCGATCGGTGTTAAAGGATTGGGCCTTGATTCAAAAGTCAGCATGTTTTGGTTGATCGCATTGTATGTGATCCATACCATTGGTGAATTGTGTTTGTCGCCCATCGGCTTGTCGTTGGTATCCAAACTGGCACCCATGCGTTTTGTTTCTTTGTTATTTGGTGTATGGTTTTTGGCAAATTCAGTGGCCAATAAAGCGGCAGGTCAGTTAAGCGGCCTGTACCCACCAGCAGGCAGCGAGTACAAAAAAGCCATGGACAATGGTATTGATGCTACGACCTACCGCGGTATCTTGGAAGGCACGGTTCAAATGACGCCCGAGCAAGCACAAATAACCGAAGCAAAAGAAATTCCTACCCAATATCCCAAGTTCTTGGGTAGCCCAATCAAAGATCTGTATCAATTCTTCATCATCTTCCTGGGGATGTCGGGGGTAGCAGGGCTTATTTTATTTGGGCTCTCGTTCCCCTTGCGGAAAATGATGCACGGCGCGGATTAGTTTTTTTCGCTAATAACGGCTGAACGTGTTGTGTTTTATGCTATGTTTGTAGCAAGGACTATCTTTGATGCTCCTAGCCGTTAATTGTCTTTATTTCAAATTGAATTTCAACACATTATGCAGTACAAGAACACAAAACTGCTACTGATCGTTTTGTTTGCACTCGTAACCGGGTATGCCAACCACGCACAGGCGCAATGCAATTTCACGTTGGAAATGGGCGATGCCTTTGGTGATGGGTGGAATGGTGGCACGGTGACCATTCTAAATGGTGATTCAACCTATGTTTTTGGGTTAAATAATCTCTCGGACGATGGAAACGACAGTACCGTTGTTTTTTCTGTAAAAGATGGATTGCCCATTATTCTGAGTTGGCAGCCTGGCTTTTTTGACGCGGAAGTTTTTTTTAGTCTGTACGATGCGGATGGAACGTTGCTTTATTTTGATTCTATCCCCAATCAGGGTGGACTATATAACGGCATTGCCAATTGTCCAAGTTGTTATAAGCCGACGAAGTTGACCAATGAGAATATTTACGATACACGCGCCAAATTGAGATGGACCAATGTTAATCCGGTTGCACCCGCGGGTTGGTATGTAATTTATGGCAAAAAAGGGTTTGTTCCGGGTCCGGGTGTTGGAGATACGGTGTACACTACCCTGCCCAAAATTACCCTGACGGGCTTAGAGAAAAAAACGGAGTACGATTGGTACTTACGCCAGGATTGTGGCAATAATGACTTGAGTTTGCTCACAGGGCCGGTTCGTTTTGAAACCTATTGGACCAATGATGTGGGTATAGTGGGTGTTGAAGGGCCTCAAACCGCTTGCGATTTGGGCGTAGAGACTGTGAAGATTTTGATGAAAAATTTTGGCGCAAACCCACAGTCTCTGATTCCTTTCCGGTACAGTGTGAATGGCGAAGATGCGGGTGTTCCACAACCGCAAGACGGTTTTTATACAGGGGTTTTGGGCAAAGACAGCATTGAACTGATTTCATTTGAAACGACATATGACTTTTCGGAGGCGGGCGAATACCTGATCACCGTGTACACCCAAATGGGCGGTGAGGAAGATTTTACCAACGACACCTTTAATTACTATATCGTAAACCGCCTAACCGCACCCTACAAACAAGACTTTGAAGTTTGGTCGGGTGGCTGGTATGTTGATACGGCCAGTGTAGCGCCTTCCTGGGTATTGGGCGACGCTGAAAAAATGGGCCTGGATACGGCTGCAAGTGGTGCTAATGCCTGGTTGACGAGTCTGACCGGTGGATATAATCTTAGTGAAAAATCCTACCTCGCTTCGCCTTGCTTTGATTTTTCGGAGGCTAATTCGGATCCATATATTTCATTTGCGTTATACCTTGATTTAAACACATTTTTTGATGCGGCTTATTTAGAAATGAGCCTGGATGATGGTGCCAGCTGGAAAAAGGTTGGGGCACAAAATGAAGGAGTAAACTGGTATAACACGGTCAATTCCTTTCAGAATTTGGGGGATGTGTGGTCTAATGGAACGCAAGGCTGGGTAAATGCACGGCATCGGTTGAACGGGGCGCAAGGGCAGGCGCAGGTGCGTTTGCGTTTTGTATTATTCGGCAGTCCGTTTTCACTGGGCAATTTGAATGGAATGGGTATCGATGACATTCGTGTGGATGTTCCATTTGTAAAAGACCTTGCTGGTCAAAAAGTGAGCACCCAGGGCCAGTCTTCTGAATGTGGTTTGCAAGCTGACAAAATCACTTTTGTATTTACCAACCTGGGTTCAGCCCCCCAGTCGTTTTTCAAAGTGGCTTATTCCGTCAATGGCGGAACACCCGTCGT
Organism: Saprospiraceae bacterium; assembly: GCA_027488935.1. Classification (GTDB taxonomy): domain Bacteria; phylum Bacteroidota; class Bacteroidia; order Chitinophagales; family Saprospiraceae; genus M3007. Next base: position 17,277 of record JAIYAP010000011.1, read on the forward strand.
GGAAAACCTGAATAATGTCGTGCTAGCGCCGGATGCAACGTATACCTACGTTTTCAATACCCCATTCGACAGCCGCGATGGCGCATTTGAAGTTAAATGCTGGCCGGTACTGACTGGAGAACAACAGGTTAATAATGATACGGTTATTTATAATGTACGTCATTTGCCCCTGCAATTGCCTTTAAAAGAGAATTTTGAAGCATTGGGTGCGAATGGTTTATTGCCAAGCGGGTGGAAAGCAAGCGCCGGATTTGTAGGTAATGGCCACGCCAATGTATCCTATGTGTATTATGTTAACATGTACGACGGGCTTGATAGTTTTGCCCTGAGTTCACCGCGGTATGGAGTGCTTTCGAGCGACGATTCCTTGAATTTTCAATACCGCATCACCAACTGGAATTCCAACGGAGCGGTTGGAACTGTTTTGGCCACGGGGACCCAATTCAAGGTGCAAGTGTCGGATGATTGTGGTGATTCGTTTGCCACACTTTATACTATTAATAAATCGAACCACACGCCAACCGCCAATTTGCGCAAAGTGTTTGTAGACCTCGCTAGTTATGCAGGCAAATCGCTTATTGTGCGTTTTGTAGGGAATTGGACTGCTGGCGATTTTAATTTTGACTTGGATAATATCAACCTGGATGCGGGTATTTCAGCGACAAAAAGCCTCGACGGTTTGACCTTATTGACGCTGCAGCCGAATCCGACCACGGGTTATTTTATCATTCGTGCACAGTTTGAACAAGCGGTAGAAAACCTGCAAGTGTCCGTATTCGATTTGGTTGGCAATCAGTTATGGAGCCAGCAGAACGATAAAGTAACCGATTTGAACGCGCAATTTGATTTATCGGCTTATCCAGCAGGGATGTATTTTGTACGCTTGATGGCGGAGGGCAAAATTTTGACCAAAAAGATTGTAAAGCAGTAAGTTACATTTTGGCAAGTTTGGTCATAAACCAAACTTCAAACCCGGTGTAAATTACATAGCACCATAGGAAAATACCCACAAACCAAGTGTTTTGTGGGTGTTTTGCTTCTTGGTATAAGAGTAAAAAAGCGATTGCCAGGACCATTTTTCCAAAAACCGAAAGGGATATTAGGTTATTGAAGGCGTACTTATCGCTGCTTTGCGCGGTAGCACTGCCTGCGTAGTAAAGACCGGTGCACACCAGCATAAACAGCAATACCGATGCAATGGATAATTGCCAATGCATTTGCGCTGCGGGTACCAAAAAGTGTAAAAAACCTAACGCGGTGGCAACGCAGAGCGTCAGGCCTATCAAGTTCAGGTAAAACGATTTGGCGCGCATACAGGGTACTAAGTTTTGTAAAATACGAATCACCCGTCGCGCAACAGTTGCCGATAAAGGGCATACAACGAAGCGATCATAAAAAGAATGGTGAGAAAAACAGCCCATAAAGGGCGTTCGAGTTGGAAGTAGGCATCCAGGTATTTACCAATCAGGACCCCTGCCAGGCAGGCGCCGAATAGTTGAAAAGCCATGCCACTGTACTTACCAGCCGCCCGAATTGCAGCCTTACGCTTTTCCTCCGGCGAGGGTGCTTGTGCCATTGTTGGCTGGTTTTAAATCTGCGTTTTTAACTGCGCCATTGGAGGCACCGAGATCCATTTTACAGGAAACATTAAATTTGGCACCGCTTTGTACCAAAAGTTTGTTGGTCGTGATTTCGCCGTCTACTTCAGCGGTTTCGCGCACATTGAGCAATTCACTTACGTGTAGAATACCGCTGAATTTGCCTTCAATCACGGCATTTTGGCATCGGATTTCGCCTTCGATAGAGCCAGTAGGGCCAATGATCACTTTTGCCTGACAAACAAGTTTGCCTTTGATGGTACCGTCGACCCGGAGATCACTTTCACAGCGCACATTGCCTTCAATAACCGTTCCTTTTACCAGTGCGTTGATGGCTCCTGCAGTAGGTGTGCTTGCAGGTTTTTTGATATCTTCTGTAGTCTTGGTGTTGCCAAACATAGTAGCTTGTTTTTTTGATTATACAAAAATGAAAAAGATTTCCGACGCACCCAAGCAATCGGAAATCTTTTTACAAAAATGCCCCTAAATGCGGGGAAAACCCTTAAAATACTTAGAAGTTCGGGCAGTAAACACCACGACGTTCTGGTCCGCAGATTTTGTACACCAGCGAAAATTCGAAGGCGCCATTACCGTTAGAAGCCGTAGAAAGGCTTGACGTATTGATATCGTAGCTGAAGCCGATGGTAAATTGTTCGTAGTCGAAGCGGGTGCTCAAAATCAAAGCATCCATCAATTTGCCATCTGAAAGGCGGTTGGCCAAACGTGCCCAAGCACCAATTTGGAAAGCCTGGTTGTAACGACGGCTATTGCCCAACAAGAATTTGAAGGAGTTACCGAAGTTTACCTGCCAGGATGGTCCTTGGAAGAACGATACAACCCCAGGTACCAAGCCAAAACGCTGCCCAGTCAGGAATTCACCACCTGCATGGAACGTAAATTTGCTGTACAAAGGAATGTTTGCGTTTTCAAACGACTGATCTGCGCGGTTCAAGTGGCTGAAAGCTCCACCGAAGTAGAAGTTGTTGTTTTCATCAAATACGCTGAACCACAGCGCGCCCGCTGAAAGATCTACAAAGATGAAATTAGGATCCAGGATTATTTCACCTGGCAAATTTGGATCAAACTGACCATTGTTGTTTTGGCTTGGCCATTGCAGATTGGCACTGTTGATGCTCCGCTGGCTTACACCGGCATCAGCACCCAACACCAGGTAGTGTGCTTTTTTGCGGTAGCCACCCATTTTCTTGGCGTATGAGCCAGACAAACGCGCTTGAATTGTTCCGAACTCGGAAGCGCCCGCTTTGTCACCCCATAGAGTACCGCCTAATCCGAAATAATCGTAGCGACCCACTGGGATTTTCTGATCATACGATGCAGAATAGGTGTTGTAAGCATTGCTTTTCAATACAGAAGCCCACTGGTTGCGGTAATTGGCAACAATGCGGTGGTTGCAATTCATCACCCCAGTTAAGGCAGGGTTCAAATTGAGCGGGCTCTGGTAAAACTGAGAGAAGTGGATATCCTGGGCTTGTACCGCCACAGCCGCCAGCATCATCGTCAGGCAAAGCGCATAGAAGTGTAAAGTAGTTTTTTTCATAAACGGACGAACCTTGTTGTTTGGTTGAAATCAGCGTACAATATTAGGCAGGGCGTGCGTAATTGCCAAGCTTTTTTTGTTAAAGTGTGCGAAGGTAAGCTTTTTCGGGTTTTGCTAAAAAGGATTCAAAGAATTGAATTCGAAAAATAAAAATTTAACGTTTTAACAAGAACCAAAACGAAGCAAGGCAAATTTCTATTTTGGACAAAACGTTAAGGTTTCGGGAAATAAGAGGTTTTAACATTTGAAAACGCTGCCTAAGCATAGAGACAATCTTTTTTTATCGCTTCATTGCTACTTGCTGAACCATTTTATTTTTCCAAGCGCTAAATGTACCATTTATTATCTGTTTGCGCGCTTCTTTTACCAACCAAAGATAAAAGCCTAAATTATGTAATGTGGCAATTTGCATGGCGAGGATCTCTTCGTTTATAAAAAGGTGCCGCAAATAGGCCTTTGAATGCATGCGACTGGTTTCAATCGGACTCTCTGCATCAATCGGACTGAAGTCATTTTTCCATTGCAGGTTGCGGATGTGGATGATGCCTTCCGCAGTATAGAGCACCCCATGCCGGGCGTTGCGCGTTGGCAACACACAGTCAAACATATCAATACCACGGGCTATGCACTCCAATATATTTTCAGGTGTACCTACCCCCATCAGGTACCTTGGTTTGTGTTTGGGCAAAATTTCGGTGACCAATTCGGTCATTTCATACATTTCTTCGGCAGGCTCCCCTACCGACAGGCCGCCAATTGCGTTGCCTTCCCGCCCGAAACTGGCGATGGTTTCGGCCGATATTTTGCGCAATTCAGGATAGGTGCTTCCCTGTACAATCGGAAACAAGGTTTGGGAAAATCCATACAAGGGCGTTGTCGCATCAAAGCGATCAATACAACGCTTCAGCCAACGATGGGTCATTTCCATCGAATCTTTGGCATATTTATATTCACATGGGTAAGGCGTGCATTCATCGAAGGCCATAATAATATCTGCACCAATCACCCGCTGGATATCCATCACACCTTCCGGGGTAAACTCGTGTTTCGAACCATCAATGTGGCTTTGGAAGGTCACTCCGGTTTCTTTGATTTTTCGCCGATGACCAAGCGAATATACCTGGTAGCCGCCACTATCGGTGAGTACCGGACCTTTCCAGCCGTTAAATCCATGTAATCCGCCGGCCTGCTGTATCACGTCCAAACCAGGTCGCAGGTACAGGTGGTAGGTGTTGCCCAGGCATATTTGCGCCTTGATGGTCCGCTCCAATTCGTGCTGATGTACTGCTTTTACGGTACCCGCTGTACCTACCGGCATAAAAATGGGCGTTTCTATCGCGCCATGATCGGTTTGTATCAGTCCAGCCCGTGCGTGCGTATGCGTATCTGTATGTAAAAGGTCGAAAGTCATATTGCTTAAATCAATGCGCGCCTACGCCTGGTTCCGATGGCTGTCTAGTTTGAGTAACACTGCAATCATCAAGGTAGACCCTATTAAAGAGGTGCCCCCATAGCTTATAAACGGCAGTGGAATGCCAATTACCGGAAACAATCCCATGGTCATGCCAATGTTGACAATGAAGTGAATAAAAAAGATGCCTGCTACACAATAGGCATAGCATCGCGAAAAATTGGAACGTTGCCGTTCGGCCAATACGGTAATGCGGTATAATAATAAGGTGAACAATGCAATGATCGCCGCCACGCCAATAAAGCCTTGCTCTTCTCCAATGGTGCAAAAAATAAAGTCGGTGCTTTGCTCGGGCACATATTTGAGTTTGGTCATGTTGCCTTCCAAGAAGCCTTTGCCGCTAAAACCACCCGAACCGATGGCCATTTTGGAGTGCAACATATTATAGGCTGAACCGCGCGCCTCGGCTGCTGCTTCGGCAGGTTTGAGCCATATCTTGATGCGCAACTGCTGGTGTGGGGCTAAAACCGTATAACAGGCAAAATTGGCCGCAAAAACCAGGCCCGATGCCAATATCAAAATCAACATGCGCACTTGTAACTCCCGCTGAATCAGGTTGTTTTTGCGCAAATAATTAGGTAAAAAAGCCGCAATAAGCAACGCTAAGTGCGGGGCTAAAACCCAATATTCGTATATTGGGGTGCTCAGCGGATCAATTTTTGATTTTTCCAAAAACCAGGAAAAAATGGGCGTCCACCACAAAATAAGCGGAACGGTAACCGCAAAAGCGATCCACCACGGACGGGTGTGTTCTTTAAAACGGCTAATCAATTGATAATTCGTGAGCAGGATCAGCCAGGCCGCAATCAAGGGTGGCTCAAACACCAGGCCCAAAATGACCATCGCTGCACTGCCAAATCCTAAAACATACCAACTTGGGGACAATCCTTCGCGGTACAAAACCAACAAAAACGAAAAGAAAACCAGGGCAGAACCTGTATCTACCTGTAATAAAACAATGCCTACTGGCACTAAAAAAATTGCAAAAGCGATGAATCGGCTCCTCCATTGTCGCAAATCGACCCCGGCAGCACTTAGGTAACCTGCCATTGCCAAACAAGTGCCAAACTTTGCTAATTCGGAGGGCTGAAACGAAAATCCACCGATGTGGTACCAGGCATATGCGCCATTAATTTCCCGGCCGAATAAGATCGTACCAGGGAGTAAGGCTAAGGTAAAAAGGTAAATAATAAAACCGTAAGTGCGCCAAAACACCCAATCGGTCATCATAATAACGAAGATAAGCACAAAGCAAACGACCATAAAAAACAACTGCTTGCCCGTGTTGTTGCTCAAATTGAAAAAAGCATAAGGGGCTGAGCTGTCATAATTCACCGCATAAATCATCAACCAGCCAATAGAAACCAAGGCAATGTACATGCCAAGGGTCACTTTATCTATTTCGCCAAGTTGAATTGGCGTGTTGCGGAAGCGAGACACAGTGTTGTATTTTTAAGATCGAACGTTGATGCGGGAGCAGCCTAAAGGGCAAATATAGCCAAAATCGTTAGGATGCTGGTTAAATATTCTTACTGCCGCGCAGTATTAGTAGCGTTGTAAAAAATCGCGGGGATGAATCTGACTGTCTTTGGCCGGGTATGCACCCGCAAATTCGCTCAGGTTGGTGATGAATGCCAGGGCTTCCAGTCGGCTTTTAAATGCACCCACTTTCAACTTATAATACGGCTTTTCATGAATCATTTCAACGGGTACTTCTGGGTAGGCGTTGCGGAAGCGCACCCGGCCTGCTTCTATTTGGGTGCGGTCGGTACTGGCCATGATTTGCACCCGCCAGCCTTCCAAATGGGGCATGCTACGGTTTTGATTGGTCCAGGTTTTGTATAATTCGGCTATTTCCGGGGTTTCGTTGAGTTGTACTTCCTGTGCGCTTGTTGATTGGTACACAAAAAACAAACATAACAGGCTAAGAGCGATTTTAATCATGGCGGGTGCTGGTTTGGTTAAACTGGAGCAAGGAAAGCAGGATGTTGCAGGTGTTTTATTTTCCAATAATTTGCATGGAGGCGGATGTTCCAATGCGATCTGCACCCGCTTCCAGCAGGGCTTTTGCCTCGGGATGGGTTTTTATGCCTCCTGCTGCTTTTATTTTCATATGTTCGGGTGCCAGTGTGCGCAATTGTTGCACCATGGGTAAGGTTGCCGGAAAGCCATTGAATCCGGTGCCGGTTTTTAGCCATTTTATGCGTACCTCATCGGCTATTTCAATGATGCGCTGCATTTCTGCTACATTGAGCAGGCCGCATTCCAAAATTAATTTCAAGGTGTTGCCACGCAATTGGGTGGCCCGGGCAATGCTGTCAATGTCATTAAAAACAACCGACCAGTTTTCGCTTTTAACGGCAGCAATGTTTAGGACGGCATCGATATCATCGGCCCCTTCATCCACGGCGCGTTTAATTTCTTCGCTTTTTGCAGCAATCGCACTATAACCAAGCGGGAAGCCTACCACGGTTGCAAGGCGCAAGTTGCTTCGTTCGCCAAGGAGCCGGCGTGCATCCCGAACATAAAAAGGCGGAATACACACTGCGGCAAATCCATATTGAATGGCTTCTTCACAAACACGGCGCACATCCGTCAGGGAAGTATCTGGTTTGAGCACGGTATGCTCCAAAAACTTAGCGATTTCAATCATTGGGCAAAAATAATGGATGAAACGCTTGATTCCATTTAAATAATGAATTTTAATCTAAAGTGTCATTAAACAACCATTCTAATGCTGGAATGCAGGCTTTTTACTAAAAAAAGCAGGCCTCCTCGCCTGGGTAGAACGAGAAGGCCCTGTGCTTTCATGTGGTTTTCGCCTCAAATGTAAGGGCTCTACTTGAAATGAACCACTTTGTGAGGCTATAAAAAATCAATTTTTTTATTTAACATGGTATTTACGCACGCTCAAACGCTTATTCGGCATTCAATTGCTTCCAAAGCATGTCTTTTAACTTTTGTATATTGGAATTGGAAACGGCCGAAATAAAGATACAGGGCACGCCTTCCGGCAGGGTTTCGCGCAGCATTTGCTCCAGGTCCTGATCGATCAAGTCACATTTAGATACGGCCAAAATGCGGGGTTTATCCAACAAATCAGGATTGAACTCCCTTAATTCGTTCAATAAAATATGATATTCTTCCGAGATATTGCGAATCGTGTCGGCCGGAACCAAAAACAGCAGGATGCTATTGCGTTCAATATGCCGCAAAAAGCGATGTCCGAGGCCTTTGCCTTCGTGTGCGCCTTCGATGATACCCGGTATATCGGCCATGATGAACGTTTGGCCTGGCCTGGATTCAACAATGCCTAGATTGGGTGTCAGGGTGGTAAATGCGTAATCTCCGATTTTGGGTTTGGCAGCCGAAACGGAACTTAAAAGCGTGCTTTTCCCAGCATTGGGGAAGCCTACGAGCCCTACATCGGCCAAAACTTTAAGTTCGAGGATGATCCATTTTTCAAGGCCGGGTTCGCCTGGTTGTGCATATTTTGGTGCGCGGTTGGTGGAGGTTTTGAAAAAATCATTGCCTTTACCTCCACGGCCACCGGGCAGCAAAATCTTTTCTTCGCCTGCTTCGGTGATTTCCAACAAAATTTCTCCCGTTTCCGCATCTTTTGCGACGGTACCCAAGGGGACATTCACGATAATCGTATCGCCATCGCTGCCCGATTTGAGTCCGCCGCGCCCACCTTGACCATCCTCGGCAAAAATGTGCTTTTTATAGCGCAAACTCAATAGGGTCCACTCTTGGGGATCTGCCCGAAGGATAATATGCCCACCGTGTCCGCCATCTCCGCCATCTGGCCCACCCAAGGGCATGGCCGGTCCGCGATAAAAATGCGAACTACCCGCTCCGCCTTTGCCTGATCGGAACATGATTTTTACGTAATCAACAAAATTTTGCTCTGCCATGTATGGAACTGCTGTCAGCAACCAGTCTTCAAATTCGAAAACGGTTGAGTACAAATAGGTTAAAACCGGGCAAAGGTAGGTAAAATTATAGCAAAAGCCTTGGTTTTCTTTATTTTATAAAACAAAACTCGATCTTTGACGCCAATAAAAATATAAAATCAAATCATGTTGGAAGATCGCAGTACAAATGCTCCCTTAATTGAACGAAATGAATCTGAACATGTGTGGTTAGAAGGCCCCAAAAGTCGGGGTTTTGAATTGTGGTTTGCCGTACGGGTCTTTTTTCAATTCGTAAAAGGCTTTCGTGCTCTGCATTTTAGCGGTCCCTGTGTTACGGTGTTTGGGTCGGCCCGATTCAAAGAAGGTCATCCCTATTACGAAGCCGCGCGGGAAATCGGTGCCAAGATTGTCACTGAATTGGGCATGACGGTGATGACGGGCGGCGGTCCGGGCATCATGGAAGCGGCCAACCGGGGCGCGCGTGAGGCGGGCGGACCAACCGTAGGCTGTAACGTGGTACTTCCGCATGAGCAAAAAGCCAACCCTTACCTGGATAAATTTGTGACCATCGATTACTTTTTTGTGCGTAAAGTATTGTTGGCCAAGTATTCCTATGCGTTTGTGATTCTGCCGGGCGGATTTGGCACCATGGACGAGTTTTTTGAAATGCTGACTCTGATTCAGACCAAAAAAGTGATCAATTTTCCGATGGTGGTGATGGGGACCGACTATTACAAGCCGCTGCTCGAATATATGCAATGGATGGTGGCGCAGGGTACCATTGCCGCTGCGGATTTGGATTTATTGTTGTTTACCGACGATCCGAACGCGGCCATTGCGCACATTCATAAATATGTAAAATCAAATTATGTGATTAAGCGTGGCAGGCCCATTTCCTGGTTATTCGAACGGGCTTAACAATATTTTGGGCATAAAAAAACCGGATTGTGTTTCCACAACCCGGTTGCATTCAACAAGAATTTCCTCTTTTGTCATTAAATCCAAATCACTTCAAATCATTATTCACTTTATTTTGAAACGGTCGGGCCGTTTTTTTTCTTTTTTTCGCTGTCTTGTACTTCTTCTGCCTTTGGTGTTACAACCACCGGTTCTGGCGCTTTGGCCCCTTTCTTCTTGTCCGCTACTGCAGTAGTCACTTGTTTTTTCTTCGCTTTTTGTTCTTTGGATGATTGCGGAACCGCGGTTTCTCTAGACCATTGATCGAGCCATTGGTACAGGCGTTGTTTGCTTAGGTTTGCCGCCAATTGCTGGAAATGCAACATATGTTTTGACTGGCGATAGGCCGTCAATAGTTCCATCATCAGCATTCCGTCTTTTTCTCCGCGCTGAACTGCAGCCTGGTAAGCGGTTTTGGTAGCCGCTTTATCCAACTTTGCCTGTTTTACACTGTTTTTTGCGTCCAAATAACCTTTATGTAAAGGTGCCAAGATTTCATTCCCCGCCAAGCGCTCATCCAGGAGCATCCGCTCAAATACTTTTTTCATAGTTTTAAAAATTGAAATTCTAATCACTTCCCCAAATTGGACTGGCAAAAGTACGTAACTTAACACTAACTTAATATTAAATTTACAAAAGAGACGCAAACTTAACATTAGGCGTTAAAAATTGAAATGAAAGAAGGTTTTAAGATTCCCATAAAAAAGCAGACCTTTGCGCCCCAAAAGCGCTACTTGCAAACAATCAGCGCACCAACCTTCATCGCTCATGGCCAATGCAATTTTACTGCTCGAAGATGGCACCGTTTTTCGCGGAAAATCTGCCGGAAAAATCGGTGCTACCACTGGTGAAATCTGTTTTAATACCGGAATGACCGGTTACCAGGAAATTTTTACCGATCCCTCTTATTTTGGTCAAGTGCTGGTCGCAACCAATGTGCATATTGGCAATTACGGTATCAAAAAGGAAGAAGTAGAGAGTGATGGTATTAAAATTGCGGGTTTTGTTTGTCGCAATTTCAACACCAATTACAGCCGAAAATTGGCCGACCAGGCGATTGATGATTATTTTGAGGCAGAAGGACTGGTTGCAATCTCGGATGTGGATACGCGCGCCATTGTGCAGCATATCCGCGAGCGCGGGGCCATGAACTGCATTATTTCTTCCGAAACAGACGATATCGAGGCGCTTAAATTACAACTTGCGGCTACCCCCAAGATGGCGGGCCTGGAGTTGTCGAGCCTGGTAACTACCAAAGCACCTTATTTTATTGGCAACCCGGATGCTGCGCGCAAAATTGCGGTGATGGATTTTGGCGTAAAAAAGAACATTCTCCGAAATTTTGACGCCCGCGATTGTTATTTGCAGGTGTTTCCGGCCCGCACGCCTTATGCGGAAGTAAAAGCCTGGAATGCTGATGGTTACTTTCTTTCCAACGGACCGGGCGACCCTGCCTCGATGGAATATGCTGTTACACTGGTGAAAGAGATGCTTGCGGAAGAAAAACCACTGTTTGGCATTTGCCTCGGACAACAATTATTGGCTTTAGCAGCAGGTTTGCCTACCTATAAATTACACCATGGTCATCGGGGTATCAACCACCCTGTGAAAAACCTGCGCACCGGCCGTTCGGAAATCACCAGCCAGAACCATGGTTTTGGGGTCGTAGAACAGGCCGTATATGACAACCCAGGTTTGGTAGAGCCAACGCATATCAACTTGAATGACAATACTGTAGAAGGTATTCGGTTGAAAGGGAAGCCAGCCTTCAGCGTACAGTACCACCCGGAAGCAAGTCCTGGTCCGCATGACGCCCAGTATCTGTTCGACGATTTTGTTACGTTGATTGATGCGCAGAAAGTTGGCTAATACTACAAAGGACGCCAAGGCTCGTTGATAAAATACGAAGCCGTAATGCCCATAAAGTAGTACAAATCCCCTTTCTTAGGATTTCCGTTGATGCTGATGCCGTCCAAGTTGTCGTTGAAAACCGGGCGCCAGCCCCCTTCTATGCCAAATGTTAGGCGTTCGGAATAGTCGAACCTGATGCCCATGCCAATGGGCATCGAGATAAAATACCGGTTTACGATATTGTTTTCTGGCAAAGAAGTTCGGAGGTATTTGGCACGGTCGCTGGCCAAGCCATAATACTCCGGCTCAGGTTTGCTGTGGGCAGCACCTATACCGATAAAGAAGTAAGGCGACACATAAAAGTTATGGATACCGGTAAGGGTAACGTGTTCGAGCGCAAGTGGAATCCATTCGCCTACGACGGCAACTTCATGGATACGGGTATAAAATCGGAATTTTCGGCCATTAAGTGTCGGTGAATTGACATCATCACCAGAAATGGAGCCAGAATAATATTGCGCCTTTACATGAATTTTTTGTGAAATATGGTAGCGGAAGAACGCCCCAAAGCCAAGGTCGGTTTGCTTCAACTCGATGTCGCGTTCTGCTACATCGCCCGAATAATTGGTAGCGCCGATCATCAACCCTAATTCCATATAATGTTGATAACGCTTGTATTGGGCTTTGTAAAAAAACTGCGCGTTGGCAACCAGTGGAAAGAAAAGAATCGGCAGTAGGATTAAAAGGAGCGGTTTTGCGACCGTCGGTGTTTGCTTAGTGTTTGTCGTCACGATAAAGATTTTTTTCTGGGCGTGTTAAGACCGCAGAAGGATTAAAAGTGAGTTGCAAAGATTAGGGGATTTGTTGGCACTTGCACGGTTTTTTTGATAGTAAGACTTTAAATTAACGTAAAGTTTTGATTTGTTTTACCGTTTTTATAGCATTATTGTGTAGTATTTAGCATTTTTTATGTAAGTTGACATTGTGGTGGGTTGACGCACTATCTTAAATCCGGTAGATTTGCAGACATTCCAAAACAAACGACAAACCTATGAAAAGCGCCCAATTCATTGTTGGCCTCTTATTTTCACTATGTGTAATTAAGTTAAATGCACAGATTAGTATAGTCGATACCAACCCAATCGTTGAAAATTTTGATGGCATGGGGGCTGACACATTTTTGCCTTCAGGTTGGAGGATACATAGAAGCGCTGCGCCAACTTGGTCTGCCGCGAAATCAACTTTATCGTTTCAAGCTAGTTCGGGTAGTCCAACTACGGGTGGCACCTATAACTGGGGGGCCGATGCTTTTGAGCGTGCTGCAGGTTGTATGACTTCGGGTGGTTTTGCCAGTCCGAACAGTTTATTGGCATTTTTCCGAAATACCAACAGCGCCGAGTTGACTAGCCTGACCATTTCTTATAGTGTGGAGCGCTATCGTGTTAATACGGCCGCTGCTTCTATTCAATTCTTTTATTCTTTAAATGGCAGTACCTGGACGGCCGTAAGCGCTGGTGATGTGGCCGCCGCAAGCTTACCAACGGGAGCAAGTGCATATAGTTTTCCACCTATATTAACGGTCAATGTCGCGGCCTTTAATATAACAAATTTGGGGATCACCCAAAATTCAGATATTTACCTGCGTTGGAACATCAATACAACAGGAGGTAATTCACAGGGTTTAGGCATTGATAATGTGAGTGTTACCGCCACTTTTGCCGGGGTCGCTGATATTAACATTCAAAGTCCGGTGGGGGTAAATGCGGCATGCGGGTCTGCTACGGCGGCTTTTGGCAATGTAGGGGTGGGTAGTACGGGTACGACAACGGTTCGGATTGAAAACTTGGGCACGGCTGACTTGACTTTGACCAACCTGCCATTCACCATTACCGGGGCCAACGCCAATCAATTTAGCATTACCACCCAACCGAGTACGCCAATTACAGCGAATGGTTTTTCGGATATGGTGATTGAATTTATTCCGACCAGCACCGGTGCCAAAACAGCGACCATTTCTATTTCGAGCAATGACGTAAATGAAAGTCCGTGTACCATTACACTCAACGGAACTGGCATTGCGCAATCCCTTTATTTTCGGTCAAAAAACTCGGGCGACTGGACGGATGTGAACACCTGGGAAACTTCTTTGAATGGCAGCAGCTGGTCGAACGCAACCGTGACACCGGTTAATTTTGCAAGTGACTTGACTGTAACGATCCAAAGTCCGCACGTCGTCAACCTCTTAGACGACCTGACAGTGGATGAACTGGTAGTTGCAGCGGGCGCAACGTTGAGTGCCAGCAGCATTACCAAGTTAAATTTTAACAACGGCACCGGGGTCGACTTTGACCTGCAAGGGACTTTTGAAGATAATGCCGGCTCGGCCAACACCGCGACGTTTGTTTCCGGGGCAAGATGGCGAATGGGCAGCGCGGCCACCTTTTTAAAAACCAGCGATTCGGGCATCGCGATTTACCGGGATAATTACGAGGGCGGCATTTCAACCATTCCGGCGGGTGCCCAATGGATTGTTCGCCTCACAACCAATATTGATTTGGCGGCAGTGGGCATGTTTTATCCCAATTTATCGCTCGAATGCGTTTCGGGTGCGGTAGATATGGGCATGGCGGGCAGTACCGGCGGTTTTTGTACCATCAAAGGCAATTTGGATGTTGGGGTCAATGGCGCGGGTACGGTTAGGTTGAACAATGCCAATTTTAATGCGACCGCCTGTCAGGTGTTGGGAAATTTGACCATTGGCGACCGCAGTAAGATTCGGAATACGAATTCGGGCGGCACTACTTTTGGTACAGGCTTTGATTTGTTTGGCAACTTGGACGCTTCCGGTGATGTTGAATTAAAGTTAGGAACCGGACTAACAAAAGGGGTACTTGGGTTTAAAGGAAGCGGATCGCAAGATGTAACCGGCGATGGTGTGATTGATGTAAACAACTGGCTGGTAAACAAAACGGGCGGAACTGTCAACTTTACCGGGTTGAGCTACCCACCCACCGTGTATGAAAATATCAACCTGACCAACCGAAACATCGTACTCAATGATGAAGATTTGAAGTTGGAGAAAAACTGCACGGTAACCAACGCGTCCAACAACTCTTTTGTGCAGACCAACAGCACCGGCACCGTTTTTCGGGAAACGACCTCCACGCATCCTTTCCCGATCGGATTTAGTACGTATAACCCAATCACGGTGACCGGATCGGGCGCTTTGGATTTTTTTCATGCGCGGGTAGAAGACGTAGTGTATACGGATGGCACCAGCGGCGCACCATTTACCACCAACGTGGTAGATCGTACCTGGTTTGTTACCGAAGAAACCGCGGGCGGCAATACCATGAATTTGACCGCAACCTGGTACAGCAGCGATGAATTGAGTGGGTTTACCCGCAGTGCCTGTTATGTATCCCACCATGATGGCACACAATGGAATCCGACCACTGCGGCAGCCGCAAGCGGTTCCGGTTCTGGGCCGTTCACGCGCACGCGCACGGGGCAAACGAGTTTTTCGCCTTTTGCCGTGGGCAGCAATGGGGCCTTGCCGGTGGAGTTGATTGATTTTACGGCCGTTGCGCGCGATCGGGCGGTTCAATTAGACTGGAAAACGGCGACCGAGCAAGACAATGCATGTTTTGAGGTAGAACGCTCGGTGGATGGATTACAATTTGAGGTGTTGGGCAAGGTAGCGGGTGCTGGGAATAGCACCTCCATCCAGCAGTATCAGTTTGTGGATGCGGCGCCGGTTGCGGGGGATAATTTTTATCGGTTGCGGCAGGTGGATTTTGATGGGGGGTATCAATATAGCCCCGTTGTGGCAATCGTTTGGACAACGAAAGGGGAATTACAATTATCGCCTGTGCCGGTAATGGATCGTTTGAAAATAAGTCTTCCCGAACCACAGTTAGAAAATGCGCACTATGTCATTTTTGATTATTCCGGGCAAATAGTGCGCGCGAGTACCTTACTGGAGCTACCCACGGCTCTGGAAATTGATGTTTTGTCGCTTCCAAAAGGGATGTATGTATTGCAGCTGCAGGCAGAACGGACCTTGTGGCGGGGGCGTTTTTTGAAAATGTAGTGTTCAACAGGATTTGTGTAAGTTAAACGTTTTCAATTGTTTACAGTGTTTGTGCTGTTTTTGATTACTTAACACAATGGTAAAGTACAAGGGCGATGTAGCCTATATGGAAGTTATACTTTTGTGAGATTTAACATGCCGATTTATGCAAACGCCAAGCCATTTGGGGGATCGGATCACAAGCAAACACTATGAAAAGTAAAACATTACGCAGTGCGTACTTTTTCCTCCTATTCCTTGGATTAAGCCCCTTTTTACAGGCTCAAAACGCTGCTGGTTCGGGCGATATTATATTTACCTATATCAACTCCGATGGTGACGGTTTTGAATTTATGACGCTCACTCGGCTCGATCTTTCTTCTGTAAAATTTACGGATTGTGGGTTATGTACGCTCGACAATTATAGAAATACGGAAACTTCAAACATTACCACCAATGCTTCCTCCTGGACAGATGTCCCAGCAGGAACTTTTATTCGGGTTTCGATGGATGGCTCGGGATCCGGAGATTTAAACTCAAATGACGGAATTTTGGCTTCGGTGGGAAGCCAGGGAAACCTGAATGCAAGAGACGGGGAGTCAATTATAGGTTACACGGGCACCATGAATGCTGGTCAGTGTACAGGAACGGGTTACAATACTCTTATTTCGGGTATTATGAACAATAATGACTGGAATACTGGGGCAACAGGGAGTAATGAGTCCAGGGCACCCGGTTCTTCTACTGATTTTACATCTTCGAACGGAAGTAACAACCAATTTGATTCCTGGCGTTTTAACGGAAGTATTGTAGGTGACCCGGGTACCTTAGCCTCTGGAGGAAGTAACGGAATTTTGAACGCCTCGGTATGGACAGCCTCAACGACAGGAAGTGCCTTTATGGGTTCGGATTTGAATTTAAAAGATATTAAATTCCATGAATCCAATTATTCAAGTGGCACCATCAATGTTACAGTTTTAAGTACCACAAGCATCAAAATAGATGCATCCAGCTTGTCTTTTGGAGGCGCTGATGGTGATTCTCGCTATATAATTGTTATTCGGGCAGGATCGCTTCCCAATGGGCCGGTGGACCGGTATACTTGTTATTTAGGCGTTTCCGGGAACTTTAATACGGCACCCAGTGTCGTGATCAGCGCAACGACTAATTCGACAAACGCTTGTGCCTCAGCAACAGCAGGTGTTGGGAAGGTGGTTTATTTCAATTATGACCTTCCATCTGCATTAACCATTACCAACCTATCCTCTGCGCAAACTTATAATATTGCAATCTATGCGGTCAATGGCAATGGTTATACGGCAAATATGAGCACTACGCCAGCCACGCTGGCCAGCGTATCCTTACCTATTGAATTGCTTAGTTTCACGGGAAAAAAAGTGGGTAAAATGGTCAAGATAAATTGGTCCACTGCTACCGAACGCCAAAATGATTTTTTTGAAGTGGAACGTGCCGAAGATGGGATTCAATTTTCAGCAATTGGTAAAATTAAAGGCGCTGGCGATTCTCAATCCACCCTGGACTATGAACTCCTGGATGCTGCGCCCAAGCCCGGTACCAACTACTACCGCCTGAAACAAACCGACTTCGATGGCCAATACACCTACAGCCCGGTAGTCACCGTACAATTCGACGGGCTCGGTAGTTTTCGTTTGTTCCCGGTACCCGTAAAAGACCAGTTACAATTGCAACTCGACGAACCGGATGCCTTTGAAAGCCAATGGACGGTGTACAATGCGTTGGGCCAGTTGGTATTATCGGGCCAAATACCAGAAGATCAAAGCACGATTGATTTGAATGTAAGTGATCTTACGCCTGGCATGTACCTGTTGCAGCGCACATCCGATCGCGCGCGCAGCAGCCGGATGTTTGTGAAGGAATAAAAGGGTGAGCGATAAGGGGTTTGTGTTAAAACGGGCTTTTATTGCATCTGAAAGTATTCTTAACAATTCGGTAATATTGAGAGGGTTGTACCCACATACAAGCCTCTTACTTTTGCGGCATTCCTCCGAAAGATTTTACCTCGCTTCATGTGCGCCGCTCTGGCGCTTTAATCGGTATTGGGTTTTGGGGATCATGTGTTTCGAACAAAACATGTGCACACTCGAATATCCAATTATCTAATTTGGGGTTTACATCCAATCATTTCTAAGTCTTATCACTTCCAAGTTTCGAATTCGGAACAGGGGTATGATTGACCTATTGTAATTTAAAGTCTTAACTTTTGGAATAAGGTTTATTCCAAAGTGTATCCAAAATCCATTCAAATTGTAACTTCAGACAACATTTTTTAAATGTTGCTAAAAAACATACTTCAAGATGAACAAAATGCAATTCAACGGCTTATTGACATTGATTTTATTGTTTCAAATCAGTTTTGTCATTGGCCAAACGAACTATTATTACGATGGTTCTGGCAGTGGTACGGTAACTACTAATTGGTGGACTAACACAAACGGTACAGGAAGTAATCCGACCAACTTTACTGCCGCTAACCAGATTTTTAATGTTCAATCAGGGCAAAATCTTACGTTTTCTACAACTTGGAGCGTTTCAGGATCTGGTTCTAGAGTTGTTGTTCTCTCTGGCGGAACAATAACATCTACCTCTAATCATACTATGACTCTGGATATGCAAGGAACTGCCAAATATGATCAAACTGGTACGTATACTAGCTTAACTTTCGGTTCTTTGGCTAGTACAAGTACTTTTCAGCTTCGCACAAGCAATATTAGGAGTTTATCTTACCCAACTCTTGAAATATCTGATAATTCAATAGATATTTCCTTTACTCCATTTTCGATAAGTGGAGATTTAATTATATCGAATAACGGCATATTACGATTCACTGGTACAAGCGCAGTCATTACGATCGGTAATAATGTTCAGATAAATAGTGGTTGTACTTTTAACTTATCTAATAATTCTACATCTACATACAACGTTAGTGGAACAATTACGAATTCGGGTACGATAGGTATAACTGGGACTGGATCTTCAACAATAAATTTTAATGGAAGCAATTCCGTTACTGCCACATGGGGTACACAAACTACAAGTAACTTTAATGTTAATATTGCCAGCACTAAAACTGTCGCCTTAGGAAGTGCACTTTCAATAGGTTCTGGTAGGACCGTCACGGTAAATGGCCGGTTGGATTGCGGGACAAATAATATAACTGGGGCAGGAGCCTTCACCCTTACTTCAGGTGGTACCTTAGGTGTAGGCTCAACAAATGGCATTACCTCATCAGGGGCCTCAGGTAATATTCAAGTTACAGGTACTCGTACTTTCCCTGGAGGGGGAAATTACGAGTATAATGGAAGCAGCGCTCAAAGTACAGGTACAGGTTTGCCAACTCCTTTATCTGGTACTTTATTTATCAACAACAGCAACGGTGTAAGTTTGACAAATGCAACCACAATCAGCGGTACATTAAACTTCCAAAGTGGAACCTTATTGTCAAATAATAATACACTTACATTGTCAGGAACAGTTAGCAATGCATCCAGTTCTAGTTTTGTTTGTACCTGCACAACTAGTGGGCCTGCTACCAGTGGCGGCGTGACCCGCACGGTCACCACATCTGGCTTTTTGTTCCCCGTAGGACCGTCAACTTCTTCTTATATGCCAGCCACCATTGCAACTTCAAGTGGCTCGGCCCCCTTCACAGTCCGCGTATTAAATCTTGCAAATGCCAATAATGCCAGCGCCGCAGTTCAACGTATGTGGAATATTACGGGTTCTGGTACAGCCAGTCTGACCTTACAGTGGAATGCTTCCGAAGAAGGCGGCTCATTCGATCCTAGCGGAGCCTTGCGTATCGGTCGTTATACTGGCGGTACTCCTTCATGGGTAGAAGTTTCGGCGAGTTATAATGCAGGAGGCCCATCTGCTACGGCCTCAATTAGCGCGTGGGGCACAAATTTTGGTGTAGGTACAGCCTCTTCCCTCCCCATCAAACTAATTTCCTTCAACGCCACCCGCCAAAACAACCAAGCCCAACTTACCTTCTCCACCGCCACCGAAGAAAACAACAATTTCTTCGCGATCGAGCGCTCCGGCAATGGTACAGACTTCCGTACCATTGGTAAAGTAAACGGTGCGGGTACCACCACCAGCATCCAAAACTACACCTTCTCGGATGAAACGCCTTTGAGCGGCATCAATTACTACCGCTTGAAACAAGTGGATTTTGATGGTCAGTTTTCATACAGCCCGGTCGTCAATGTAGTGTTTGACAACAAAGCAGGCATTCGGCTCGCGCCTACGCCCGTGCAGGATCAGTTGCGCGTGGAATTGGATGAAATGTTCCAAGAGGACGCCCAATGGCAGTTGTACGATTTCGCGGGCCGCCTGGTTCAAACCGGGGTGTTGTCTGCTGAAAACACGGTGTTCAATGTGGAAGTGGGAAGCCTTACACCGGGTAATTACGTGATCCGCGTGGTAAGTGGCCAAACTACCTTGACGAAGCAATTCCAGAAATAATATAGTCCTATTTAATGCCCCGTCTTTCCGGGAAAAACAAACACTTTACTTGCCCTTGGCCCTTTCTGCACACGCAGGAAGGGCTTTTTTTGTTTTTTTCTACAAATGCACGACCCCTCCGAGGTCGTAAGGAGGGGATTGTGCGCTGGTTTCTACAAATGCGCGACCTCTCCGAGGTCGGTGGGAGGGTTTTCGTTTTTGTTTCTACAAATGCACGACCGCTCCGAGGTCGGTGGGGGGCGTTTTCTTCGATTTTGGGCTTTTCTTATGCTGGTTCAATGTTTATCATTCAATGTGGGATGCAAAAAGCCTCCTTGCTAAAATTCAAATAGCATAAAAATCAAATTATCGGCAGTAACTATTGTTTTGTGCCAATATATAGAAGATGAAAAGCGCGTGTTTTTTTACCTGTCGAAGGATGAGATCTTTTAATTATATTGATAATAAAACTTGTAAATTTGTTTAATATATTGGAAAAGATATTGGGGTCGACAACCCCAATATCTTTTCTATTGCTTAGTATATTTACAGGATATTTGAAGCCACCCCAAAATGTCCTGAACACTGATTCGAGTGCCGATTACGCAAGGTTTCCCAAAGCGAATTTCTGGGTCTAATGCAATAAATTCATTGAATTGATACATATTTTTGCTATTTAAAAACATCCGCCAACCGCAACGCAAATCCCGTCAAAACCGTGCCGCCGGATAGCGCTTCCTCAAATGGAATTGTCTGAATGTCTCCATTGTCGGCGTACACCCAGGTTTTGCGGGCCTCTGGGTCGATGAGCCAGGCCAAGCGGCAGCCTGCGGCGATATAGTCTTCCATTTTGTTTTTCAGGTCGCTGAAATTTTGGTAGGTGGCATAATGATAACGTTCAAATCCGAATCACGCTCAATCCGCATATTTGGGTTCAGTTGGCAAAACGCAAGGAATTGCTCGTCCGACATGGGCGGGAAGTGAATACCATTGAATAAGCGGCGCTCGGCAACCATATTGTTGTGTTATTTTATGCAAAAATAAGGGTTTTTGAGTTAGATGCAAGGGGTTTTTGTGATTATGGTATGCCCGCGTAGAGGAGGTTTCGCGCAGATTTTACGCAGATTTGAAGGCGCAGATTTTACGCGGAAAAATTCTGTGTAACATCTGGTGCTTTTAAATCTACGTAACATCTGCGCGAAAAATAGTTGATTGTGGCGACGCTGTCACCACAATCTCAGCGTCCGAACACATTCTAATAATTCCCATCTTCACCCCAACTCATTCCTCAAAAAATCGCCTAAATTAATCACCCGAACACCGTTTTCTTTCGGGTAAGCCGCGCCAGCAGGTATAATAACAAAGGCCTTATCGGGTTTGAGATCTTCTATCGATTGATAAGGTATCAACCGAGTAATTCCAACATCTCATGTTAAAATTACTCGGTTGAAACCTTGTCTGTCCATTTGCTTTTAAAAATTCCGCCACCAAAAACTATTCAATATTCAAAAAACGCTGCGTCCATTGCCGCCCGTCGTCGAACCGCACATCTAATACGTGCAGACCGGTTGTCAACGACTCCGGCAAGCGGATGGTGGCAGGATGTTCGGGTTGATTGACCCGCTCGGCGTACACCAAACGGCCCTGATTGTCCAATACCCGCAACTGCAAACCGCCCGCTTTCCAGTCGGGCGCTTCCAGGTACAATAAGCCATCGGTCGGGTTGGGATATAACAAGATGTTGGGGTCGGATGCGCCGCGCTCGGTTGCAGACGGGCGCGACGATTCATATACCACCGGACAATAGAACGTATTGAGGTGTGCTGCGTGGTAAATCTGGTCTTTTAAGCGGACCGTCACGTGGATGTAATTCGGATCTGCCTGCGCCGGCAAGGTGTAGGTAAATATCTCCGACTGACCGTTGGCAATGCTGTCGGTGGTAGACGAAAACCGCAGGGAATAGAAAGGGGTAAAATTGGGGTTTCGAACCAGATAGTTCCGGCCGGAAGGGGCTGGGTATACCGCATTATTCAAAGGCGCAACGGCCAGCAAACCATCGGGGAGTTGCGCCGCGAAATAAATCATTTTCTGTGTGCAATTATTGGTCACCCGGATCCGATAACGCTGCTGTCCGGCAGGATTTTGGGTAATACCGACCAATTCAAATTTAATACAGTTAATCACTTTTACATCGCAGGACGACTTTTCCTGTACCACCACCTTGAAGCAACAGGTAATGTTGGCGCCACAGGAATCTTTTGCCGTGTAACACACATCGGTGCTGCCAAGCGGGAAATTAGCGCCAGATGGAAAACCTTGTTGCAGTTTTATCTGAACACCCGGACAAATACAATCCGTTGCTGCGGTTATCTGCGGATAGGTAACCAATGCCTCCTGATCGCCCGGCGGAATATCGACGTAAAAGTCATTCGGGCACTGGATGATCATGGATGATTCAAAATCCGTTGAACTGTATTGCAGGGTGTAGGTAACCAGCGTGTCGCAGCCCGTCGTAGCCGGAACGATGCCCGTAATGGTGCCGGGCTGGTTGTATGCTTGGCCTCCAATCGTTACGGATTCTCCCGGACAAAACAGGATGGTTTTGGTAGCAGTCGGGAGCGGGGCAAAGGCCAGTGTGTAAGTCACGAGGGTGTCGCAACCCGTCAAAGCAGGCACCGTGCCCGTGGCTGAACCGGGTTGGGTGTACGCTTGTCCGCCGATGAGCACCGTGTCGCCCGGACAGAACAAAATGGTCTGGATACCAGTAGGTTGTGGTGCAAATTCGAGGATATACGTCACCACTGTATCGCACCCAACCGCAGCAGGCAGCAGGCTTTGTACCGTACCGGGTTGCGTGTATGTTACGCCATCGATGCTGACGGAAGTGCCCGGACAAAAGGCAAGGTTGCGGGTTAGGGTCGGCGGATTGATATTCCGAATGATGTAGGTAGCCAAGGTGTCACAGCCTTGCGTGGCTGGGATGGTCAGGGTAAATGTAGTAGCCGCAAAATAGGCTTGTCCGAAAACAAATACGGTATCTCCGGGGCATAGTCCGATGGTATCCGCGCGTGTCGGGATCGGCGCAAAGCGCAGGGCGTAACTGACAATTGTATCGCAACCCACCAGCGCCGGAAGGGTATCTTGCACAAATCCAGGCTCTGTATAGGGCAATCCGTTGACAAAAAGGGTGTCACCGGGGCACAGGAACAAGGTTTTACTTATGGTAGGCAACAATTGTTCCTCCAATATATAGGTGCGCAGGGTGTCGCAAACGCCGGATCCCGGTATGGTAAAGGTAAGCATCGTATCGCCCACGGGTATCAGGAATTGCCCTGCCAACAACAGCGTATCGCCAGGACAATACGGCACCAGGATTGTATCGGAAAGTTGGCTTGCCGTGATGGTCAGGGAATCAACAGAAATGCAACCGTCTGCTGTTTGGGCAATCACTGTGTAGGTCGTGGTGCCATTGGATCCCACCGTTACGGGGGTGCAATTGGTGCAATTTAAGCCCGTTGCCGGCGACCAGTTCCAGGACTGAAACCCAATTGGAAGATCGTAACTTATTGTAGTACAGGTGGCAGTGTCTGGTCCGATGTTGAGCACTGTATTGGGCAAAATAGAAATCAGCACGGTGTCGGATTGTTGTTTTCCGCATTGATCCCATACATCCACCCAGTATTTACCGGGGAAAAGCGTGGTGCGTGTTTGTTCGGCGCTACCGTCATCCCAGCGGTATTTGGCAAATCCGGCACCGGCATCCAGTACCCGCACTCCATTTTCACACAGGGCAATATCCGGCCCGAGATCAAGCGTACGCATGCCGCTGGTATCCACGTAAATCAGGAACGTATCGGCTTCTACAATACAAGGCGAAAACACCAGCGCGGTCAGGCGATAGGTTCCGGGCTGGTCAAAAACGGCCGTTACTAATTTTGGATTTACCACATACAAGCCGCCGCCGTTAAGTTTCCAAATGACAGAATCTACGCTACAGGCTTTGAATTGGAGGGTGTACTGCAGGGAATCTCCCAGGGTACAAATTGAATCCGGCCCTGCGATTTCCGGGTTGATTTTGCGGGGTAAAAAGTTTTGTGGAAAAGAAGGTAACCCAATGTTAGCGGATCCAGGCGACAAAGGCAGGGCGGTTTCCTGATACATACATCCGGTGCCTTTTACATCGGGGGCATTGATCACCCCCAAACTTGGTGAAAACTCAAGCGGCGCTGTATTGGGCACATATATTTTCCCGTTTGGTGCGCGTTGCAACTGTCCATACCGGTAAGTAGCGGCGAAAGAAGCAATGGTAACGCCATTGCCGATTTGGGCCGGGGGGAGGGTAAGGTCGAATTGGGTAATTCTGGAAGTACCCAGTAAACTGCTTACGTACAATAAGTTACCATCATTGGAAAACTCAACGCCGTAAGGGCCATTCAGCACATTTGGCTGAATAATGGAAACTGCGTTGCTTAGGATACCGGTATTTTGATCAAATTGCATGAGATCAATCCCGCCCGTATGAAACAACGTATTCACCAGCAAGTTACCCTCGGGGTTGAATTTCATAACCCCTACACTGTTAAAGGTTGGCGCGGGCGGCAACGTGCCGATTCCAATGACAAAAGGTGGTTGTATCCCGTTTTCGTTCAATAGATAGCTCCTAAACAGGTTGTTGCCTTGTTCTTTCACCAAAATCCACCAATCCTGGCCGTTACAATGCCGGGTTGCCGTAATTTTTTCTGTAAACAAAGACGGTTGCACGATTTCAAGGTTCAATTCGTTGGGCGGGATGTCTCCCAGCCCACCTTGAAGCTTCATGTCCACCACCGAATACGTGGTACCGTTGCCGCTGGCAAGGTTGTCAAAACTGTTGGGTGTAAATACATAATAACGCCAAGGTTTGCCCGGTTGCGGCAAAATCAGCATTTGTGTTGTAGATGGGTGTCCAAACAAGTTGCCGCCATTGGGCATCACCTGATGGTTCCGGTTGTACACCTTTTGCCCGTCGGAGTAGAACAACAAATTTCCGAATGCATCCACGGCCACAGCAGAGGCTTCCCGGCTCAATGTTTTTCCATTCCCCAACACGGTTGGCGGCTCGGTGCTGAAATCCAGTCCAGCACTTTTGCCAAAATACCAAATACTTGCTTGTTGCCCATCGCAGGCCTGGCAATTACAATCGGTATCAAAACAGTCTATCAGACCATCGTTGTCGTCGTCAAGGTCATTATTGCAAATTTCTGTAGGACAAAGTTCCGCGCATTCTGTGTTTTGCACCAAATTTTGAAGGTCTGGCGCAACGGTTCTGAAGGATTGTTGAATTGGGCTAGGGTACCGCACCAGGGTCACCAACTGTCGGAAAGGCTGAAGTACCGTGGTATTTACGGTAAGCGGCTGCGGTGCCGGGCAATCGCTGTATGCCAGCCCCGTGGCAACGCTGACTTTCATGACAGCAATATTTCCCGAGCGCGTGCCAGTGAGGTACAAATCGTCGCCACGCAGCATCATGGGTTTTTCAGCCCGGAAACCGCCAAAATCGTTGTATTTCCAGGCCCAGATCAGGGTTCCTTTCCGGTTAAATTTGATGAGATAGGTATTTGAAAAGGAATTTATATCGTAGGCCATCACCACCAAACCGTCGGATACATATTGCACCGTACGCGGATACACGGCGAATTCGGTTGGAAGGGTGTAGCGTTTCGCCCAATTCATGAAAAAATTGCCCAAACTGGTTTCAAACAAGGCGAATTCATTGGTCACAGACGCTTCCCCCGCAAAATCGCCATAAACCACCGTTACCATCGAATCGTTGTCGATGGTAAAATCGGGGGCGTAATTGCGTGCAACTGCGGTGCTCGGGTACAAAGCCATGGCCGACGATTGGTGGTTTCCCTGCAAATCGAACCGCGAAATAGCGCCCCGCATGCCGGAAAAGGCAGCACCGAAAGTATATCGTCCGCTGGTATAAACGCGCCCATTGTACACTTTGGCCTCCTGGACTCCTTCCGAACTACCGTACGAAAAGCCAAACTTCGAGGTTGTCAGCAGTCCCGTAAACCGGTTGATTTCTACCCAATGCACATCGTCGCCGCTGCCCGGCGCGGGAGAATCGTGGTAGGAATTAAAAATGATATAGTTCCCGCCCGGCGACTTTTCCACCATCGTAAAATTGAAGGTTTGCGGGTTTTCCGGATTTTCATGGGCCCAAATAACCTGGTTGGCAGCAGGACTATATTTAAAGGTAAATCCAATAAACGTGAAGCCGTTTGAACTAAACCCGCAGCCCACGAGATTTTTGTCGCTGTCTTCAAAAAAGTAACTGATTTGTTCCGACGCATGTGTGGAAAACTTGAATAAACGTGTCCAAATCAGCGTTCCATCGGGACTTAGGGCCATCAACAGGGTGCTGTCGTTGCGAAATCCGCTCACATAAATATTGCCATTGGATGCCGAAACAAGGTTGCCGGAGCCTTCGTTCACATTGGGCGCGCCGTAGTTTTTCAACCAACTTAGGGCACATTCCGAGGTATTTGGGGCTTGCACCACCATGTATTCATATTTCAAATCCTGGCAGTTGGCGTCGCTTGCTTCTAATCGAACGATATTCAGACCTTGCGCTTGCGGCGTAAATCCTGTAAAAGTAGAGCCTTGCGCCGCGCCGTTCAAAAACCATTGATACGCCGTTGCATTTTGGCTCAAATTCGTGATCGTGACCAGTTCGCCCGGCAGCGGAAAACGGTTGCTCACCGAAAAGTCGGCCACAACCGGACATGCGACCGTGATCAGTACCGCAGCAGTCGACTCGGCACAACGATCCGGATTGCCAGACAAGGCCCTGAGTTCAACCTGATACACGCCGGTTTGGGTAAAGGTGTAAGACGGATTGACTGCGTTGGAAAACACGGTGCCATTCACCGTCCATTCAAAGCCGGCGGCATTGCTGCTGCCGTTGGTGAATGTAACCGTTTGTCCTGGTAAAATGGTGGTATTGGAAGATGAAAAAACGGCATTTACCAAATTCGGGCAAGGTTCTGCGCATCCTTTTGCGTCGAGCAGGCTTTTGCGTACGTTTTCCAAAACCCATTGCATGCGGTTACTTTGGCCTTCCGTAAAATCATGGAAACAGTTGAAGTCTGTGTAGTCCATGAAATTCAGGATCATGTCATTTTGATCGCTGCTGAAGCCCGATTGTGCATCGGTGTTACAGCTGTTTACCAAGGCATTGCAGGGCGTCCATGCCGTACTTTGGTCGGGCGGGGTATCGCATACCCGGTCGCCGTTGGCCAGGCAGTCGTCATTTTTGCAGCCCTCTTGAAAAGTGTGATAAAGACCCAGGTAATGCCCCATTTCGTGGCTGAGTACCCCTGTGTTGCCCGGTGAAGAACCCATCCAGCGGGCTTCCATCACGATCCCGTCTTCTGGCTGGCCATAGGAACTTGGGAAATACGCATACCCGGCCACACCACATCCGATACCGCCGCCGCATATTTCTTTCACCAACCAAATATTTACATATTCTTTTGGATTCCAACGGTTTATGTTTTTAAGTGCAATGTCCTTGGTGCCATAATCGAGGTTTGTCAGTCCATTCACATCGCGTGTAATGCCCGTACTTGCCTGGTTATTGGGGGTGCGTTTGGCCAGGCAAAACTGAATCATGGTGTTGTAGCCGCTGCCCTGGTCGTAATAAGCGGTGTTGGCAAATGATTCGTTGAGTTGTTGAATGCCTGTTATGATTTGGGCATCTGAAATATTTTCCGTGCCGTTTTGATGAATCACATGGACCACCACGGGCAAGGTTTTGATGGCAAGTTTGGCACCGGTGCGCGGACGTTCCCGGTTTATAAAATGCTGGTAAATTTGTTCTTCAATTTGTTCGTGCAGGTTGCGGCTGCCTTCCTTGCGCAGGGATTCCTCCAATAATTGATCGGTGGCGCAAAAAGGTGGCTGCACTTGGGCAAAAAGCATCATTGGCAAGGCCAAGAGCAGGGTTAGTAAGTAGTTTTTTGTTGTCATTGGATTCGTAAGGTTGGACGAAACGTAAAAGAATGGAGCGCGAAAGGCAACGCTTTCGATGCAAGATACAACGTACGGGGAAACTGTTGCTTTTCGCAAAGAGGCTTAATCGTCCTTTTGTCACATTGAAGCCTTATTAAGTTTAAAAAAACCTCCATTTTGCGGCTTAATTTGCTGTCCAGTATTTGGAAGCATATCATACTAAACACAAAACACGCATGCTAAAACATATCCTATTCGACAACGACGGCACCATCGTAGATTCCGAAATCATTGCGGTGCGCAGTACCTTACAACTCTTGAAGGAGCATGGACTTACGCTTGATGAACAAACGTACAGTAAGCGTTTCCCGGGTTTGCTGGAGCGCGATATTCTGGCGATATTGAAAGAAGAATATGGGGTGGAAGTGGGACCCGATTATTTTGAACGCCTGCGCAAACTGCACCACGATGGCTTCGCCCAAAATCTGCGGGTAATTCCGGGAATGGCGGGATTGTTTCGCGCCCTGCGTACGCCGCGCAGCATGGTGTCCAATGGCAGTGTTCGGCATGTGGAATATTGTCTGCGCCGGGTGCGCTTGCATAGCGCGCTGGATGGTCAGATTTTCTCCGCAGAACACGTGGAAAACCCCAAGCCCCATCCGGATGTGTACAAATATGCCCTCGATCAATTGGGCCTGCAAGCAAATGATACCGTGGTCGTAGAAGACAGTCCCACCGGCGTACAAGCAGCAAAAGCCGCAGGAATTCGCGTGGTAGGCTTTTTGGGAGCTGCTCATATCCACGACGGACATGATGAAAAATTGCTGGAACGCGGCGCCGATTTTATTGCAGCCGATGCAAAAGCATTGCATAAAATATTCGTACAACTGGGTGCAGCCTTCTAAACGCCCCCCTTTGTCAGCACTCGGACATCTTCTTTTCGAATGTTTGAACTTATTGATTTCATGACAATTCTATGACAATGTTTGTTTTTCTTGTTCCGTTCTTTGTCCCAGTTTTCATTTGGTTTTTTGGGGTTTATTAGCCGCTGGTATACGCAAGTATTACCGGCGGCTTTATTTTTACTACGGCGGGTAAATGATTTAGTTGACAGTTGTTAGTTGATAGTTGTTAGTTTGGACAATGGACAAGTTATTTACAATCAGCCTTAAGATGACCACCAATGCCGTTTTTAAGTAGCGGTTTTTATCCCCCCCCCTATTGTCCAATACAAATATGCGACCTCTCCGAGGTCGGGATAAATTGTCGCCCCATTGTTGCTACAAAGATGCGACCCCGCTGGGGTCGTAATGATTTGTTTTTCAGGTTTTTGACCCCGATGGGGTTGTTGTGATTGACAATGAATTAGATCCAAAGTTGGGATGTTTGCACGCGTACACATTGTCTGAACCGGGATTTGGGGGGATTTTGGGATGTTAGGATGCGTTAATTGTCTGAACCGGGATTTGGGGGGATTTTGGGATGTTAGGATGCGTTAATTGTCTGAACCGGGATTTGGGGGGATTATGGGATTTGAGGATTTTTGAGATCATTAATTGTAATACATCCATAAATCCACCCAAATCCAGGTTCAGACAATGTGTACGCGCTAAAGTCCACATCACTCCTCACTCCTCACTCATTCCCCACTCGATAAGTTTTCTTCTCCACCCCTATCCCTGTAATCGTCATCGATTTCCAGCGTTTCGGCAGTTTCGTTTTCATTTGTACGATGCCTGTGGGCGTAATATCCAGTCCGCCAAAGCCCATGAGGGTGCCTTGTAAGAAGCCGCCAGCGCCGGTGGCAAAATAGGGGTTGGTGCCGCCTGCTGTTTCAGACAATACCCCAAACGGCGGCACTTCATTCGGTTTGTAACTTTTTACCCATAAGCCATACGCGCGCTCGGAATCGCCTGCGCGGGCAGCTGAAACGGTGAGGATTGCGCTACCCATGGCAGGTCCGTCGGGCGACATGCGTGGATCGTAATAATCGAGGTCTTTTTTGATTTGGGCTGGATCGGTGATGACTTTCAAAGGGTACGCCAACAGGTTTACATCCGCTTGTTTGATTACCTGACCGTTGTACGTCGCGTTCTCGCGGGTGGTGCCGTCCGGAAATTTCAGAATCGGGATGTTGTTGGCCACATGCATCCAATCGGGATCCGGGGTAAGACCCAGTACTTTCGCAGCATCGGTAGCATATGCGAGCACCGTTTTAGCCATACCATTGGTAAATGCATTGTTGTCAATGTTTTCCTCCCATTCATTGGCACCGATCACATTGATGATGTCGTAATGCCCCGGACCATTGCGGTCTACCCGACTGGTCCAAAAATCAGCAATTTCCTTCAGCATGGGCCAGCCTCTTTCCTGTAACCAAACTTTGTCTTTGGTGACCAAATAATACTGCCAGGCCGCCCAACCGACACACCCGGTAATATGGTGCTGAAATGGACCGGTAAGTGCCCAAACCGGCGTTTCTTCTTGTCCGGTCGTGGTACTTTCCCAAGGATACATCGCGCCTTTATAACCATGTGAAAAGGCGTTTTGCTTGGCCTGTTCGAGCAAATTATAGCGGAATTCGAGCAGGGATTTGGCAATTTCGGGATGTAACACCAACATCGGCGGGTACATCCACAACTCGGTATCCCAAAAAACGTGTCCGTTGTAGCCGAGGCCCGACAAGCCCATGGGTGATAAACTCAAAGCGGAACCTGCGCGCGCAAAAGAGTACAGGTGGTACATGGCCGAATGCACATCGCGGGTGGCATCCACATCGCCTTCAATGGTTATGTCGGCGCTCCAGAGTTCGTCCCAGGCAGCCCGGTGGCGTTTGAGCAGGCGTTCGGTGCGTTCGAGGGCGGCATAAATGGTAAGCCGCTCTGCTTCGTTGTGTGCGTCGATGGTATGCGCACTCGAAATAACGGAGCCAACGATGGCAAAACGATAGGTTTCACCCGCTTTTAGTTTTTTATAAAATTTGAGCAGGTGCATGTTATAATCCCAGTCTTCGTGGATCAAAGCGGGTTCCGAGCCATGGGGTTCTTCGAAAATAAATGCGTTGCTGGCTGCTACCGTGTGTTTGCCACTTGGACTTTTACCGACGGAAGTAAGCAAGGGAATCAACACATGCGGGCGGTCAATCTGCGCATAATAATTGCGCACATCTTGCAGCATTTCAGGTGCTTCAATGACCGACATTGGTGTGATGGTTACGTCCTTTTTTGCCTTAATTTCTACGATACTCAAGGCCGAATAGGGCAAATGTCGCAGTGCCATCAAACTGTGTTTTACCTCCAGTTTGTCGCCCACATCGAAGGTGGTAGTCAGTTCGGCCTTGCGCATATCGAGGGTTTGTCGGTAATTGCTTACGGATTTGCGGCTCATCCGCGCGCCATCTACATCCAGGTTCATGTTTACAAAATTGAACCCTTTCAGGATATTGCTCACGCGCCCGCGCAGGTAGTTGTCGTAAGCGCCATTGAGTACCACGTCTTTTACTTTCATGGGTTCGGGCGAGGAAACCAGTCCGATCATCCCATTGGCTACGGTGATGCCGTAATAATTATTTGGATCAATTTTGTCGGCTACAATGTGCCAGGCATCGGGTGGACTGGATTGCGCGTGCACGCACAGCATCAATAAGTTACATGCAATAACGGAAATCAATTGTTTGATCATTTCAAATTGCTTTTTTCTTTAGAACGGGTAAAATAGGGATCATTTATTGTATTTTATGCATTTAATGCGATGTATCCAAACAACAAGCGCCAAGGCCCCCGGTAGGACCTTAGCGCTTGTGCATCATAGGGTATTGCAATGGTTGATAATGTTCCGTTTGTGCGGTTTATTTTTTTGTCCATTTAATCGAGCAGCCGATTGCGCGGGTAGAAGTTACTTCCACGGGTTTTCCTTGCAAAAGCGCATCTACGGCATTTTCGAGGTATTTAACCTTCACTTTTTCCGGGTTTTCTGAGTCGTCGTCAATGGCACCAATGTAGCGTACCGTTTTGGTATTGTCGAGCAGGTACACGTGGGGCGTGCGGGTAGCGCCAAACGCATGGGCTACTTCCTGGCTTTCATCGTACAGGTACACAAAAGGATAGGCTTTGTCTTTGGCGCGTTCCTGCATCTTTTCGAAGCTATCGTCGGGTTGTGCCACCTTATCGTTGGGATTAATGGCCACAACCGGGTAGCCCAGTGGTGCGTATTTTTTGTGCAAATCAATGATGCGTTGCTCGTAAGCCTGCGCATAAGGACAATGGTTGCAGGTAAACACCACAATGTAGCCCTTGGCATTTGGAATGCCGGCGAGGGATACATTTTTACCATCTACATTTTTCAGGTTAAAATCGGCGGCTTTATCACCCACGCCGTATGCTTCTGGTGCAATGGTTTGAAAAGACAAAGTAAGCGCCGCAAATACTACGGTGAGGAGTGCAAATACTTTTTTCATGGTGTATTTATGATTGATTTTAGTGAAAATGCAGGGTGTTACTTGTTTTTCCATACCGCTTGAACGGCCAATTCCAATTCGTCGTCCTCAAACTTTTTTTCAAAAAACTGGTGTATACCCTTCGATTTGCATACCAGCAGGGTGCCCGGCAGTGCGCCCGACCACTCGGTGCTCACCAGATCGACCCAGGTATTGGGATCTTTTTCAGCCATGTGCACAACCAGCCCCTCGATGTTTTTTTGCCGAATAAATGGTTTGACTTTGGTTTCCAAATCGCGGTTAAAATCGCAATCAACCAGAATCACTTTTACCTTTTGGGGGGCATATTTTTGATGCAGGGCCAAAAAGGACGGAATTTCGGCCACGCAAGGTGCGCACCAGGAGGCCCAAAAGTTAATTACATATAAGGTGTCGTTTTCTGCATTTTTCCATTCCGTCAATTGCGCTGCTTTGATGGATGGTATATGTTGCGCGTGCAGGTTTTGCAGCACCAAAAAGCAGAAAAGGAGCATCAAATTTCGCATAAAAGGAGCATTCGGAAATGACCGACGCACAAAATGAACGCTTAAATAGATAAGTTGTTGAATATAAAAAGACAAATACTTCGAAATTACGCCTGAACAACGGCATCAATGCAGAAAGTGATGAGGGATCCAGCCAAAAATCAGGCAATGGATCTCCTGTTTACATGTAGAAAACCCTTTCTGGTTCTGATTGTTAGAGGGCATTACATAAACTACTGCTCGACCATGCAAACAATCCTTATTGCCGGTGGTACCGGACTCATCGGCGATCGACTAAGCGCCTTGTTACAACAAAAAGGGTACACGGTACGCCTGTTGAGCCGAAAGCCGAAAGGCACGGGGCAATACGCCTGGGATCCTGCAAAAGGCACCCTCGATGCGGCAGCCCTCGAAGGTGTTGAGGCTGTCATCAATCTTGCTGGTGCCGGTATTGCGGATGGCCGCTGGACGGCAGAACGCAAGCAATTGATCATCGACAGTCGTGTTGAAAGCGCCCGCGTATTGCGTACTGCTTTTCAAAAAAGTAATATTTTGCCCAAAACTTATCTATCTGCTTCAGCCATAGGTTATTATGGTAATAGCGGCGAGCAATGGATGGATGAAACTACCGCGCCGGCAGATGATTCCTTTATGGTGGAATGTTGTGGGGCCTGGGAAAACGCTGCGGAAGAAATAGGCGCTTTGGGCATCCGGACCGTGATTTTACGCATCGGCGTGGTGTTGGCCAAGGAAGGTGGTGCCTTGCCAGAATTTGTGAAACCCTTACGCTTTGGTTTGGGTGCTTATTTTGGCAATGGACAAGCCTGGTATTCGTGGGTACACCTCGACGATATTTGCCAGATGTTTATTTGGGCGCTCGAAAATGAGCAAGTAGCAGGTGTTTTTAACGCGGTAGCACCCAATCCTGTCCGTAATATTGATTTGGTAAAAGCAACTGCTAAGGCCATGCGGCAGCCTGCTGTATTTGCACCAGCGCCGCCTTTTGCGTTGCGTTTGATGTTGGGAGAAATGTCGGCGGTGGTATTGAACAGCAATCGAGTATCCTCAGAGAAAATCCGGGCCGCGGGGTTTCATTTTTCGTTTCCGCAGGTAGAAGGCGCTTTGGCGGCGGCATTGGGTGTATAAGTGCACTTAAAAAAAACGGCCGCCCAAGTTCCCTCGAGCGGCCGTAAAAACGTTACCAATCTGTATCATCCGCAGGGCTGGTCTTCCATTCCAGTTGCCCGCTGTTTGTGTTTGTTGTTTGTATTATCCCTTATCTTTTGAAAACCTGGCTAAAAGTGCCTTCAAAGCCCACGAAATAGCCGAGGCTGATGGCGAGGCTTTGCAAGCCAATGTCCATCAATTTGTGTCCAAGTTTTTCTTTTTTGCCGTGTTTTACGAGCGGAATAGTTGCGCTGATCACAGCCGTTGCCAAAAATGCGTTGTGTGTCGTAGTGAGCACTTTGTGTGCTTTTGAATAAGGCTGCGCGTTTGCGGGTGCGTCAACCAAAGTGTTTGGTGCGGTCCAGAAATTGCGGTTGGCATTTGGGAAGCGCTTAAAGAACACATCTTTTCTCCACAGGATGGATTCGCGCAAGCCACCGGAAACACCAGAAGCGAAAGCCAACGTACCTGGCAGGATGGCCTGGCGGATGCCGCGTTTCCAGTTGTATTTTACGGTGTTGGTGGTGGAGGTATTGTTGAGGTGCAGTTCAGCAGCGACTGGGCTGGATGCGTTTTGCAATTTTGCAGCGAACTGCGCGGTGAGCAACATTGGGAAGAAAACGAGGACGATTGCGAAGAATTTCATGGTAACTTTTTTTTGATGTTGTAGCGTTGTGCGCTGTTTGATGATACAAAGATGGGGCGAGGGGGCGCTGGAGTTGTGGGGCTTTCGTTTTTTGGTGGGGATTGGGCTGTATTTGGTAGGAAAAAAGCGCTTGCGCGCTTTGAAGGGGGGGCCACGGAGAAGCTTGGAGGGACGGAGTTACGCGGAGTTAAGAGGGGTGCTTGTGATCCTTTGGTTTGCCTATCTTTGTGCGATGGAAATACTATTTGAAGATTATTATATCATTGCAGTGCATAAACCGGCTGGTTTGAGCACAGAAAGTGGCCATGCCAAGCATCCTTCCATGGAACGGGAACTGATGTTTTACATCACAGAGGAGTTAAATAAAAACTCGAGTTCCTCCCGTTTGAAAAAAACGCCTTATTTGCGGGCAATTCATCGCCTGGATCGGCCTTCGAGTGGGGTGTTGTTGTTTGCCAAGACGAAATACGCGCTTACCGCGGTGATGAACCAGTTTGAGGCAGGTACCGTTCAGAAATCTTATTTTGCCAAAACCCAAAAGGCCCCACCCCAGGAAAGTGGCACCTTGCAGCATTTTATCAAAAAAGATGAATCCGGAAAGTTCGCGATTGTTTCCGCACTACAAACCAAGGGCGCGCAAGCCTGTTCACTCGATTATACGATACTATCTACCGCGAATGGCGAAACCCTGCTGGATATACAACCCAAAACGGGAAAGTTTCACCAAATACGGGCACAACTCGCTTTTATTGGCTGCCCAATTGTAGGCGATATACAATATGGTGCACGTCCGTGGCGCGACCACGAAATTAAATTGATGGCGTATCGTTTATCCTTCAACCACCCAAAATCCAACGAACCCATGACCTTTATCATTGATCCGCCAGCGACCTGGTAGGTCTTACTTTTGATTGAAAACCTATGTTGACACGATTTTTTTTATTGGGCCTCTGTTTTTTCCTCTCCCAGCACCTTTTGCAGGCGCAGGATACCGACAATCCTGGAAATGAAAACAACATCATAGATCCCAATATCCGTTCAGCACAGTTGGTGCTCGAAGGCGCTGCTTTGTTTTTGCCCATTATGGACATCAATGCGGCCAACAATACCATGCGCTTGCAATTTGATCACATCGGGGAGGAAATCATGGATTATTCCTACACCATTGTGCATTGCAACAGCGATTGGCAGCCGTCCGAACTGGAAGACAATCAATACATTAAAGGGTATCCGGTCAACAACGTCGACAGTATTTTTATTTCGCAAAATACCATCATCGATTATACCCATTATTTTGTGAAATTGCCCAATACCAACATGCGCTGGACTAAATCGGGCAATTACCTGTTGAAAATACTGGATAACCAGGACGATTTAAAGGTGGTGCTGGTGCGCCGTTTTGTGGTGGTTGAACCACAATGGAGCATTGATCCGCGCCTGGTGCAAACGGCCATGGTGGATAAATTGCGCACCCACCAGGAATTGGACTTTACCATTAACCTCAAAAATACCCGGGTAAATGCGCCTGCCAATGACATCAAGGCCTTTGTGTTGCAAAACAGCCGCTGGGATAATTGCATTGGCCCCATCGCCCCTTTCGGCGGCGGATCCAACACGGTGCGTTTCGATTATCAGGATAAAATTGTTTTTCCAGCAGGCTTGGAATACCGTTTTTTTGACATGCGCCCCCTCGATTACAAAGGCGAGTTTGTGCGCAAGATTGATCAGTTTCCCGACCATATTGAAGTGACCCTCAAAACGGATAACAGCCGCTTCGAAACCCAAGTGGTGGTAAGAAAAGATATAAACGGACGCTATATCATCGACAATGCTTCCCAAAATCGCAGCCTTTTGCAGGCCGAATATGCCAATGTGCTGTTTTCAATCAGCCAAAACCTGCCGCTGGAGGACGAAGACGTGTATGTTTTTGGCGAATTGTCGGACTGGCAATTAAAGCCGGAGTTCAAAATGGAATTCAATGAAGAAGCCAAAGTGTATTATTGCGAAGTACTGCTCAAGCAAGGCTATTATAATTACGAATACAGGGTTGTAGACCGCAATACCGGCTTGCCTTCGAAGTACGGATTTGAAGGAAACTGGGCGGAGACCGGGAATAAATACACCATTTTGGCCTATTTTAGACCGTTCGGGGCCCGCTATGACCGACTGATGGGCGCGGCAAGCACGGATACAAAACCAAACTAAAACATCGTATGCGGGTAGTAATACAACGGGTGGCCCATGCCGCAGTTACCATTGATGGCGTCGTGAAATCGCGGATTGGCCCTGGACTATTGATCCTTTTGGGCATCGAACAGGAAGATGGGTTGGAGGATATTGACTGGTTGTGCAAAAAAATTGCCGCCATGCGCATCTTCTCCGATGAGGCTGGTTTGATGAACAAATCGGTGCAAGACATTGCGGGCGAACTGCTCGTTGTGAGCCAATTTACCCTGCATGCCAGCACCAAAAAGGGCAATCGGCCTTCGTTTATCAAAGCAGCGCGCCCGGAAACCGCCATTCCACTGTACGAACAATTTGTACAAATGTTGGCTGCAGAATCCGGGCGCCCTGTATATACCGGCACTTTTGGCGCTGATATGAAAGTGGAATTGTTGAATGATGGGCCGGTGACGATTATGGTGGATAGTCGAGATCGACAGTAACTACCCCTTTGCCCAACTTACACCTTCTTTCCCATCTTTCACGGCAATCCCCACTTCCGCAAGCGCATCGCGGATTTTATCACTCATGCCAAAGTCTTTTTGCGCACGTGCATTGGCGCGAATATCCAAAATCAGCGACATCAGGCCATCTACTGTGCCATCGGAGCCGCCATCTGCTTCTTCTTTCAGACCAAAAATTTCAAAAATGAAGTTGTGGTACACGGTTTTGAGGCGTTCGAGCACCCAAGGCGCAAGCTCTTTGGCATCCAATTGCTTGTTGGCAATTTTGTGGAAATAACCGCCCATTTCATTCAGCGCTGCCAAAGCCACCGCGGTGTTGAAATCATCGTCCATGCCACTGTATGCCGCTTCGATCAAATCCAGCAAAGCCCGGTCGGTCGCACTTTCCGAGCCATCAAAATCTTCGGTGTGCGGTGTCAGGCTTTCCAACACTTTATAGTTGTCCATCAAACGACGGAAACCTTTTTCAGCCGATTCCAGGCCGTGGTCGGTAATGTCAAGCGGACTGCGGTAATGCGCCTGCAACATGAAAAAGCGTAATGCCATCGGGGTATAGCCTTTTTCAATATGCTCGCTTTCACCCAGGAACAATTGCTCCGGCGTGATGGTATTGCCGTCCGATTTGCTCATTTTTTTGCCATTGAGCAACAACATATTGGTATGCAGCCAGTAATTGGCTGGTGCATGGCCGCAAGAACCTTCACTTTGCGCCACCTCGTTTTCATGGTGCGGGAATTTCAAATCATTACCACCGCCGTGAATATCAAAGGTTTGTCCGAGGTATTTGGTGCTCATTGCCGAGCATTCCAAATGCCAGCCCGGGAAGCCAGTTGACCATGGACTTTTCCACACCATAATATCTTGCGGGCGGGCTTTCATCCAGATCGCAAAATCGGCAGGATGTTTCTTTTCTTCCTGATTTTTCAGTTCACGGGTTTCGGTAAACAACTCGTCAATGATCCGGCCCGATAGTTTTCCGTATTTGCCCGGATTTTCGGTATTGAATTTCATGACATCAAAATACACCGAGCCATTGCTTTCATAGCCATAGCCGCGATCTATAATTGCTTGAACCAGATCAATTTGTTCTGGAATATGCCCGGTAGCGCGCGGCTCAATGCTAGGTGGCAGGGTGTTAAAAATCCGCATCATTTCATGGAAACCCACGGTGTATTTCTGGGCAACCTCCATCGGTTCCAGTTGTGCCACTTTGGAGCCTTTTGCCATGCGATCCTCGCCATCATCGGTCAAATGGCCCACATCGGTGATGTTGCGCACATACCGCACCTTGTAATGCAGGTTTAAAAGATAGCGGTAAATGATGTCAAAACTCACAAACGTGCGGCAATTGCCCAAATGCACATCGCTATATACGGTAGGTCCGCATACGTACATGCCCACCAGGCCGGGTACGAGGGGTTGGAAAACTTCTTTTTCGCCGCTGAGGCTGTTATAGAGTTTGAGGGTGCGTTCTGTGTTCATGGTGCAAAGGTAAGCGCGGAAGTTTAAATTAAAAATCCATCCGTATCCTGAAATTGATGCGGCGGCCGGTCAGGTAGTTTGGAATGGCGTATTGGGTGTTCGTAATGGTTTTTATCCAGATATTGGATGCTTCGTTGGATACCTGCAACAAATTAAACACCTCCAAACTCGCCCAGGTATTGCGGCTAAAGCGCAAAATATGGTGCGGACGTCGACTCAGCCACTCCGATTTCCACAATTGAAAGCCAAAGCCGATGTCTACCCGGTGGTAAGGTTTGAAGCGGTACGTGTTGCGGTACACAATATTATTATCTACAATACCAAAAGGCAGGCCAGAACCGACGGTCAGGTTGAGGTGCATGCGCAAATTTTTGTTTTTAGGCAGATAATCCTGAAAAAACATGGATAAATTCATCAAACGGTCGGTCGGGCGCGGCACATCGGCCACCTCCTCACCATCTCTTTGGCCCACTTTCCGAATTTTATGTTGAATGTCGTATAAGCTTTCGCGGGTGCGCAGGAAGGAAAGGTTGATCCAACTTTCGGCCCCTTTTACAAATTCGCCGTTCAATCGCATGTCAATACCCGTAGCATATCCGCGGGAATCATTTTTGCCCGCATACCGAACCCGCACATTGTCCAGGTCGTACGACACCATGTCCCACATTTTTTTATAATAAATTTCGGTAATCAGGCGCATTTTAACCGGGCGGTTTTTGCCCCACAAAAAATCGTAGGTAAAGCCGCCCAGAAAGTGCGCTGATTTTTGCGCCCGCACATTGGGGTTAACAATCCCGTTCGGGCCCCGCAATTCGCGGTAAAAGGCTGGCTGGTAGTACAATCCGGTCGAAAAACGGTAGGAAAGGTCTTTTTGGGTGTTGAGTGGTTTGTACAACATTTGAGCACGCGGCGTCACAAACGCTTCATTGTTGAGGTCCCAATATTGTCCGCGCACCCCGGCAATCACTTGTATTTCCCGTACGCCATCTTTGCGCCAGGTCCATGTATCCTGGAAAAAACCGCTTAATCGGTTGCTTTGCAGGCCATTCCGGGTTTTCAGGGTGCGGCGTACAAACAAGGCATTGGTATCAAAAGGCAGGGAGTACAAGGCAGAGTCGAGCCGTTCCCATTCGTTGATTTTATCGGCAATTTGTTCGTTTTGATATTTTACCTGCCATTGAAAAAAGTGGCTGCGCACTAGGCCTTCTTCCGGTTTGTCTTTTTGAATTTCGAGGCCGCCGCGGTATTCGGCATTGCGCACATCGACGGTGAGGTAGTTGCGCACCCAGGTTTGTTGGGTGCCCGTACCGAGGATGTTGACGATTTGGCCAAAATTGTCGGAACCCAAATTGGAGTCGAGTTCGCCTAAAATATACGAACCCGAAATATCGAACCGTTCATTTTCCTGCGAGCGCCAAGCCGAGGCTAAAAATTTATGGTACAACGGATTATGGTCGCGTTCGGGCAAAAAAGTAAGCGAAATGCCGCCCATGGCCTGGGTAAAATCGTCCACTTCCTGGCCTTCAAACGCGGTGCGAATTTGGAGTGCATAATCAATCAAGCCAAAGGCGCGCACCAGACTTTGCGGTTTAAACCGATAGACCGATCGATTGTAATTGCCAATCACGCCCACTTGCCAGTCGCGGTTGATGTCGTAGGTTAAATAGGTTTGTATATCGCTAAAATCCGGTTGGTATTCTCCTTTTACGTCCAAACTGCCCAACAGCAAACGCGTCGTTTTGTACCGTGCGCCTGCGAGGTATCGAAAAGCGCGGTAACTGTCTTTTTTGGGCTTGATGCTGCCCTCTATATGCGCCGAGGCACCGAGCAAACTGGCACTCGCACTGGCCCGCAAACTATCCGGGCGCTTGTATTTCACATCGAGTACGGACGAAAGTTTGTCTCCGTACTTTGCCTGAAAACCGCCAGAGGAGAAGGATAAATCGCGCACCAGATCAATATTGGGAAACGTAAGACCTTCCTGCTGGCCTGCACGGATTAATTGCGGCCGATAAATTTCAAAATCATTGACATACACCAGGTTTTCATCGTAGTTGCCGCCCCGCACCTGGTATTGCGAACTCAATTCGCCGCCGGTGCCGGTATTGGTGCCCAATGCGATGTGAGGTAAAACACTTTCTAAATTTCCCGTCGTACTCGGCAACAACCGCAAGTCCTTGATATTCTTCTCTTTAATCATGCCTGTTTCATCCAAACGGCGCTCACGGATGACCACTTCCAGGTTCGATTGGCTGGGAGCAAGGGCAATATCGAGCACAAAACGAGCGCCCGGGTTGAGCGGAATCAAGTCGGCGCTGTGGTCTTTGTAGGCCACCCGTTTAAATCCCAGGGTCAGGCGTTGTTCGGCCGGGACTTGCAAGGCGAAATTGCCCCGTTCGTCGGTACTGACCGCGTTTCCAGTCCCTTTTATAAAAACGGTTACAAATTCGATGGGCTGTTCATTGGATGCATCCCGGATGGTACCCAATACGGTGGCGGTTTGTTGGGCCAACAAGGGTTTGCTGCAAACAGATAAAATCACCAACAGCCAAATATTCAAGCCTGCCTTCATGTCTTGTTTTTGCAAAATCTAAAATTGTTCAGCATTTTAGCGCGAAACTGGTCGTTTTTTTAAACAATTGGCGCAAAATATACGTTTACAGGGTATATTTTTTGTTTGTTTATAGTTATTGGGCATTCGAGCGTAAGCCAGAATGCTTTTTTTTACATCAACATTTGGAGTAATTCCTGCGCTG
This sequence comes from Saprospiraceae bacterium, assembly GCA_027488935.1. Lineage (GTDB taxonomy): Bacteria > Bacteroidota > Bacteroidia > Chitinophagales > Saprospiraceae > M3007. The sequence goes on from JAIYAP010000011.1 coordinate 58,881, forward strand.
CTTTGGCGATCACCGTACCCGGTCCAAAAATGGCGGCGACCCCCGCTTCCTTCAAAAATGCGTAGTCCTGTTGGGGTATGACGCCGCCCACGACCACCAGAATATCTTCCCGGCCCAGTTTTTTAAGTTCTTCGATGGTTTGCGGTGCCAGGGTTTTGTGCCCTGCCGCCAAAGAAGAAATTCCCAGAATATGCACGTCGTTTTCAGCAGCCTGTTTGGCGGCCTCTGCGGGTGTTTGGAACAATGGGCCGATGTCGACATCAAAGCCGAGGTCGGCAAAGGCCGTGGCAATTACTTTTGCACCGCGGTCGTGGCCATCCTGGCCGAGTTTGGCGACCATAATACGTGGACGGCGGCCTTCCATTTCCGCAAATTCGTTGGCCAAATGTGCGGCTGTTTCAAAATCATCATTGTGTTGCATGGCACTGGAATAAACGCCCGAAACGGTGCGGGTCGTGGCCACATAACGGCCAAAAGCGGTTTCCATGGCGCTCGAAATCTCGCCCAGGCTCGCACGTACGCGGGCCGCCTGTACTGCCAGTTCGAGCAAATTGCCTTCGCCGGTTTCGGCGCAATGTTTCAAAGCGGCGAGGGCTTCCTTTACCGCTGCGTCGTTTCGATTGGCCTTCACGGCTTGTAAACGCGCAATTTGCCCGTCCCGAACCGTCGAGTTATCTACCTCTAAAATGTCAAATTTGGCATCTTCGGCTACTTGGAAAATATTCACCCCGATAATTTTATCCGCCCCGCTGTCGATGCGCGCCTGTTTGCGGGCTGCCGCTTCTTCAATGCGCAATTTGGGTACACCCGCTTCAATGGCTTTCGACATGCCGCCGAGGGCTTCTACTTCCTGAATCAGTTCCCAGGCTTTTTCTACCAGTTCATTGGTAACCTGTTCCACGGCATAAGCGCCTGCCCAGGGGTCTACCCCGCGACAAACATCACTTTCCTGTTGAATGTATTTTTGGGTATCGCGGGCTATTTTCGCCGAAAAATCGGTAGGCAAGGCAATGGCCTCGTCAAACGAATTGGTGTGCAAACTTTGGGTGCCGCCCAGCACCGCAGCCATCGCTTCAACGCAAGTGCGCGCCACATTGTTGAAAGGATCCTGCTCGGTGAGCGACCAGCCAGAGGTTTGGCAATGGGTGCGCAGGGCAAGGCTTTTGGCACTTTTAGGGTTAAATTGCTGCACCAGTTTGGCCCAAAGCAGGCGACCGGCGCGCATTTTGGCAATTTCCCGAAAATGCTGCATCCCAATGCCCCAGAAAAAAGAAAGGCGTGGTGCAAATTCGTCGATGTCCAAACCCGCTTTCAAGCCCGTGCGGATGTATTCCAGCCCATCGGCCAGGGTGTAGGCCAGCTCAATTTCGGCAGGCGCACCCGCCTCGTGCATGTGGTAACCCGAAATGGAAATGGAATTGAATTTGGGCATAAACCGGGCGCAATACGAAAAAATATCGCCGATGATGCGCATGCTTGGTCCGGGTGGATATATATAGGTGTTGCGCACCATGAATTCCTTCAAAATATCATTCTGGATGGTGCCCGAAAGTTGTTCGGGTTTGAAGCCCTGCTCTTCGGCAGCAATGATAAAAAACGCCATCACCGGAATCACCGCGCCATTCATCGTCATGGAAACCGACATCTGATCGAGCGGAATCTGATCGAACAGCACCTTCATATCTTCCACGGTATCAATGGCTACCCCGGCTTTTCCCACATCGCCAAATACCCGCGGATGGTCAGAATCGTAGCCGCGGTGGGTGGCCAGGTCGAAAGCGACCGACAAGCCTTTTTGTCCGGCCGCCAAATTGCGCCGATAAAACGCGTTGCTGGCCTCTGCGGTGGAGAAACCTGCGTACTGGCGGATGGTCCAGGGCTGGGTAACATACATGCTGCTGTAGGGGCCACCCAGAAAAGGGGGGATGCCTGCTACAGAACGCAACCCCGTCACCGCAGGATGTACGGGATGGAGGCGCAAAGAAAGGTCGAGCGGAAGCTTGGTCAGGTCAGGCGTGGGCATAAACAAACATTTAAAAGAAGCCGAAATATCCGACTTTTTTTGGTGTTTGACAGATGATTCATGTTGTTCGTCGGTAATTCTTAAGCAGACAAAATAGACGACAAAAGAAAGCGTTAAGATTAAGTTAAAAAAACGTTAAAATAAAAGACGAAGCCTTATGAAAAATGCCCTTTTTGCCTTGTTTGCTTGTGCGATTTGTTTGAATGCTTGTCAAAAAAACGAAACCGCCAACCCTGAAACTGCCCTGTTGGGTACCTGGTCGATGTGCAACATTGAACACAGTACAGAACCCGATGAAAGCCTTTTAGGTCCGGGCTTTACCTTTGAAAGTTTCAATGAATTGTTTTCCAGTTATGATGTTGAATTCACGGATCAAGGAGTGATTCAATTTATTCCAATTAGCCCCGAAACTGAACCAGAAGAAATGGGAACCCTTCGGTTTAGGGAGCGGCCTGCGCAACAAATATTACAGTGTTTTTTGGGTAGTGATTCGGAGCCGCTTGTGTTTATGTATCGTTTTTTGGAGGAGGGTAAAATGGAGATTGTTACGGAAGATGGGGTTCGGATGGTATTTTTGGCGCGATAGCAATTTTATGGAATACAATTTTGCCCAATAATACCGCTTGTTTAAATATTAGCGGTATTTTTGGGCATATGAATAAAATCATCAAATCCATTTTTACCAACCAGCCTTTGAGTTATTTTATAACGCAATCCCGCAGCAATTAATGAATTGAAAGCGTACTATTAAGTATTACCAAGTCTATTCAAAAAGTAAAAATAGCCCTTAAAATGAAATGTAAAATCTTTTTATATCTTGTTTGCCTACTACCCTTATTTGCCACCGCCCAAAATGCTTACGACAACATTTGGCTTTTAGGGTACACCCCCAACGACTCTGTTGGCTTATTTGGAGGTACGCGTCTGGATTTTTCTAAAGGCGAACCCGTTTTAAGTTATTTCCCACTCCCTTTTGGAGTTGGAGATGATGCCTGTATGATGAGTAATAGTGTTGGTTTACTGCAATTTTATACAAATGGTTGTCAGGTTGCCAATGTGGACAATGTTGAAATGAAAAACGGCGACAATTTGAATCCCGGTCCACTGCGTAAAAGTTGGTGCGAAAATTTATCGTACAATTTGCATCAAGGATCTGTTTGTTTACCTCGTCCAGGGCACAAGGATCAGTATGTACTGTTCCACTTGGCTTGGGAGCAGGCAACCATTTCTCCATATTCTTATTATTTAAATTTGTTTTATGCTACCAGCATTGATATGCAGTTGGAAAATGGCCTTGGCGCGGTAACAGAAAAAAACCAGTTGTTGCAAACAGATACTAATTTTATAGACAATATCTCCGCCGTTAGGCATGGCAATGGACGGGATTGGTGGATTTTGTTGCCCAAGGGCCTTTCTGATACCATGTACCTGTATTTGTTAAGCCCAAGCGGCATTGAAGGTCCAAGGATAGAACGCACAGGCATTAAAACATCGGAAACTATGTTTTCGGGTAGCCAGGTTGTGTTTTCGCCTGATGGCCGTAAGTATATCCGGGCAATGAATAATGGTGGGATTTCAATTTTTGATTTTGACCGCTGTGCCGGGAAATTTATATGTGGTAAAAATTTGGCATATCCGGGGGAGGATGATACTTTTATATGTGGTGCAGCAGTGTCGGCGTCTTCCCGGTTTTTATACATATCTGCATTTGCTCAACTCTTTCAATACGACCTGTGGGCAGAAGATGTGGAAGCAAGTAAGGTTAAAATAGGTGAATATGATGGTTTTGTCGATACATTTGGTACCCAGCCTGCCTTTTACCAATTAAGGCTAGCGCCAGATCACCGGATATATATATCCAGTCCTAGCGGCGTTCGGTTCCTTCATGTAATTGATTATCCCGATAGTGCCGGGGTAGCCTGCGGTTTTCGGCAACGGGGTATGAAATTATTTACCCATCATGGTTTTTGTCTGCCCAATTTCCCGCATTTCCGCTTGTTTGATGTGCAAGGTAGTCCCTGCGATACCCTGGGTATTGACGCACCGGAGGAATACCGAACCTTGTATGCGCCGGAAAAACGGGTGCGGTTTACGCCCAATCCGGCATCTGGCATCGTGTTGTGTACCTTACCGCCTTGTGCAGGTGCTACCTTGCGGGTGTATAATGCGGCAGGTGTTATTATCGAGGAACACCAAGTTGCAGGTGTGCAGGAATACGAACTGGATTGCACGCAGTGGCCTTCAGGCCTGTATATCGTATCCATGATTCCCAAAGATGGACATAAACCAAAATCCGGGAAATTGGTGGTGGTGCATGGGAGAAATTAATCGTTTCGGGGCCTTTTATCAAGAACCCTGAATAATCCCCATCTTCTTCATCAAAAACGTAGCACTTTTATTCACACAAACCCCATCGCGCAAGCGGTAATCAAATACCAGCTGATCAGCGGTCATTTCCACTTCAAAACACATATTGCGCAGGGCGTTGGGGTAGGTTTGCGTCAGGGCGCACACGGCCAAATCGTGGGTGGCCAAAATACCCGTAGCCTGCAGGCGCACCATGGTTTCTACCAGGCCCAGCGTACCTTGTAATTTGTCGTTGGAGTTGGTGCCGCGCAGTACTTCATCCAAGAGTACAAAGCCTTTTTGGCCATCCTCTAATTCTTGTATAATCCGTTGAATACGTTTGAGTTCTGCATAAAAATACGACTCGTTGTGGTGCAAGGAGTCACTCAGTTTCATACACACGAAAATCGAGAACGGATAGGTCGTACACGTGCGCGCGCATACGGGCACACCGGTTTGTGCCAACAAAAGATTGATGCCCACGGTGCGCAAAAACGTGCTTTTGCCCGACATGTTGGAGCCGGTAAGTACCACAAAGCCCGGCTGTTGGAATGCGAGGTCGTTCAACACCCGTTTTTCAGCAGGAATAAGTGGATGGCCCAGGCCCTGCATATCAAATATCGGCGATTCGGCGATTTCCGGATACACAAAATCGGGGTTGTTAAAGGCAAAATGAGCCAAACTCGACAAGGCTTCCAGTTCGCCGGTGGTGCGAATCCAGTCTTTTACCTGTTGCGCATACCGGGATTGCCATTTTTCAAGCCCCATTAAAATGTGTAGGTGGTACAGGCACAAACTGTTAAAAATCAAAGCACCAAAGATGTTTTGAATCGATTCCAACTGGTGCAACAAATTGGCAAGTTGCTGAATCGCCTTACTGGCGGGTATTTTTTCGTTGTGCAGTTGCGCTTTTAAGGCCTGAATCTTTGGCGCTGTAAAGTTTTCATTTTCAATGCATTGTATGAGTGCACCGTATTGCTCTACAATTTTATACAGCGCGTTCAGTCGACTTAATTCCTCCTTGATCACGCCACTGTGCGCGCCCACGACGAGCAGGTTAAGAAATGCCAGTCCGGAAAAAACCTTCCACCATTCCGCTCCCTGGAACCCTAAAAAAATGGCTAAACTACCCAGGGTTGCGATGGTTAGCCCCCAATACAAAAATTGCAACACGCGGGGCCGTTGCTTGACTGGCGTTTCGGCCCACCGAAAAAGATGCAGATACTGCGCCTTCGGATCGGCATTCAATTGTCCGGTAGCCAGGTATTGTTGTCGCCATACGAGGCGCGGCGCGAGGTCCTGCACGGCAGCCTGGGTGGCAAGGATCTGTTCGGTATCCAATTGTTTTTGAAAACAGGCCGCTAAACAATCCGAACCGAGGGCATTTGCCGTGCGATTCAGGGTTTGAAACAAGGAGTTTTCCCCAAATACATCCAAATCAAACGTATAGGAATGGGCCGGATCAATATAAGCAGCGCCGCCGTCAAAAGCATGGTGGTCGCCGTTTAAAGCGCTCAGTTCCTGCTCGTTGATTTGTACCAATTGTTTGTAAAACTGCTTTTGGTGGCGCATCTTTTGATGGCGCTGTAACAAAATGGCGAATAAAACCACGCCAGTTAAGATGCCCCAAAGCGCCCCTTCTACCTTGTTTGTTTGGTATAAATAGGCCAAAACTGCCACCAAAATCACCAAAATTAGTCGTACCGCACTGAGCCAGTTGTATTGTCGACTCGTTTTATCCAGCAATTGCTGGTACTTTTCCCTTTCTGCACTGTATGGCTTCATGGTGGCAAAATTAAACCAAAGTTTGGATTCATCTGTTTACGCTGCGAATCAAAGATCAAGATGCGCTACACCCTGTACGATATTCAACAAATGCCCCGCATTCCGCGGCTTACCCTGATCAATGCCATCAGCGGCTTTAAAAGCGCGAATTTGGTGGGCACCATCGGTCCTGATCAAACGCCCAATTTGGCGATGTTTTCTTCGGCGGTACACATCGGCTCCGAACCGCCTTTGCTGGGCATCATCACCCGTCCGGTGGATGGCGCACTCAAAACCACCCGCCACACGTACCAAAACATCAAAAGCAACGGCTTTTTTACCCTCAACCACGTGCAAGAGGATATTTTGAAATCCGCACACCAAACTTCGGCTCCTTATCCGGACGGGGTTTCGGAGTTTGATGCTGTTGGACTCACGCCGGTTTATTCCGAACTCCTGCCTGCGCCTTACGTGGCGGAGTCGCACATCCGCATCGGCCTGGAATACGTGGAAGAATACGCTATTAAAGCCAATAATACGCTGTTAATCATCGGAAAAGTAATCGAATTGATTATTCCCGATGATTGTGTCGATGCGCAGGGCAACCTCGATTTGGCGTATGCGGGTACCGTGGCTTTGAGCGGTTTGGACACCTATTATAAGGTGGAAATGTTGGAGCGTTTGGGGTATGCGCGGGTGTAATATTTAAGCTAACTGCTCTAAAAACCATTCCTTTTCCGTCAACACCGGCTCGGCCTCAATTTTGGTCCGGAGTTCCAGCACCGCTTTTTTATCGCCCCGACGCAGGTCCATCATGCGCTCGGTATAGCGGATGATGTTGTTGTAATTGCTGCGGTGGTACCCGATGCCCGATTGTCGGCGGATAAATGTTTTCATACTTTGCAAATGGGTATGGAGCGCTTCCAGTTCATCGGTTTCATAGTACACTTTCATCATCAGTGTTTTTGCGATCAGGTTGTTAATCAGGTCTTTATAATCGGCTTCCTGCAAATGTAACAAGGCTTCGCGGTACTGCTTTTTTACGTACGCCAGCCGCGCCAGGTTGAGGTGAGAAGTAGCGTCGCGGTATTTTTTCTCCAAAAACGGCGCATATTCGGGGATAAAGGCCTGCACCCATGCCGTTTCATGAATCCGCAGCGCAATCGCCACAATGTTGTTAAACGCAAAATGGGAGAGCACACCGTTTTCCATTAACAGATGCCCCTGCAGGGCACTTTTGTACAAATCGAGCGTCTCTTTATAATAGGCCGACTTGAGTTGGTTGATTTTGCGCACACAATAATTGATGGCCAGGAGGTACAAGTTGCGCTGCTCTTCTTCCGGAAATTGTGCACCCTTTTCAAGCAGAATCACTTTAAACTGCAAAAACGGGCCTTCGTTTTCAATATCGGATAAAAACAAAAAGCAGTAATAATACAGGCCGATGGCTGGAATTTCGAGCAAATTCGGCGTTTTTTTCAAATATTCCAGGATCGGATACAATAAGCCATAGTCGTAAGTAGCCTTGTATACCGTTTGGTGCGAAATAGCAATACAGGCCTGTCGTAATTTGCCGGCAATAAAGGCAATGTCACTTTGATCGGAAAGCGCCTGAACATTGAGTTTTTCGGTACGCCGTCCGGTACTCATGTTTTTATAGTCTTCAAATTCGATCTGCGCCTGGGTTTCGAAATACTCTGAGTGGCGGTACACTTGTTTTTCCAATTTGGTACGCGCCTGGTGCAAACTTTGTCGGAAGTGCTTTTCCAATCCTTTTTTCCGGTAAGCTGCCGCCAAAAGAATAAAATAATCGGTACGTTCGCTGCCGAATTTTTCCTGATACACTAAAAAACGCTCCAACTGATCCATCAAATCGCTCATGATCAGGCGCAAGGCAGCACTTTGGGTTTTAAAACTGCCTTCTGTGCCAAAAACGGCCGTGTAAGCGTCCTCGTACACGGGCGTATGCGCGCTCAGGTAGCGGTACAAACGCTTCGTCGCGTCTTGTCTACAAAAAAACGGAGAGTCGATCCAGCGCGCAAATTGCTTTTTTTCGGACAAACTGAGTGCCTGATATGCCTGATACAAACGGGAACTGTGCATTTAATTGGGTGATTTAAAAGCAAAATTAAAATATTGGCAAAATTAAAACCCTTTTAATCAATTATTTGTATGAAAAATGACAAAGAAAACAGGCTATAAATGACAAAATTTGTCTTTGCAGGGGCCGTTGCTTCGCCGCACTTTTGTATCATCACAAACAAGCATTGTGCCGCGCGGTGTAATGCCAACCCACTCAACAAAAATCTCGTCATCCTACAAAATCTTTAAAGCATGAACATGATGAAACAAATTGGCTTCGCTTTGCTGTTCCTGACCCTATGCGGGCTGCAAATGCTCCAGGCCCAGCAATCGCTCGTAACCATCACAGGCACCGTAGCCGATTGCCAGGCAGGTGGTGGCCCCATCACCCTTACTGCCAATCAAACATTTACCACTAGTCCAGTAGTTTATCTTTGGAACACTGGCGAAACTACCCAAAGTGTGGTAGCGGTGCCAGGCACACCCGGTTACAGTGTTACCGTAACAGGTGGCGGGGCTACGGGATCGACTTCTTACCAACCCTGGTATAACTGGACGCCTTTAGCAATAGAAGTAGCGCGCATCGATTCTTGCCCGGGCGGCTTTGTTTTGTATTATTACCCCACTTCTGGTACGATCGACTATAGCGTTCCAGGCGTATGGGACAATGGTGCTTTAACAGCGTTTGGTTACGACAATCCGCCGCTTGGTTATCACAATGTCGTAGCGACCGACCCTTTTGGGTGTACCGCCGAAGCCTCCTATTTTGTCGAATACGGCGCCAATGAATGTGGCCAATTAAATGGCAAAGTTTGGGCCGATTTAAACAGCGATTGTGTCGGAAATGCCGGTGAAACGGGCTTAGGGTATGCCACGATTACAATTACAAATGCCTTAGGCCAACAAGTGTACCAAATCCGTTCCGACATCGACGGTCAGTGGACCTCCAACTTGGCTGTAGGTACTTATACGGTAAAAATAACCCCACCCAGCGCAATTTGGCAGGCTTGTCAATCTACATATACCGTAAATGTGACGGCAAATGGTGTAACGGACCAGCCTTTTTTCCTAAAACCATTGACGCTTTGTCCGGTGTTGAATGTCGATTTGGGCGCCAGTTTCCTGCGCCGCTGTTTTAAGGGGTATTACTACATTGAATATGCCAATGTAGGTTCTACAACCGCTAACGCTGCCTATATTGATGTGGTGTTGGATCCTTTCCTCACGTTTTTTAGTTCCGATGTTCCGGCTACCGACCTTGGAAACAATACCTACCGGTTTCAATTGGGTGACTTGCCCATCAGTACAAATGACCGCATTGTCTTTGCCGTTGATGTAAGTTGTGATGCGACCTTGGGCCAAACGCACTGTACAGAGGTAACCATTTTCCCGCATGATTCCTGTGGCGGTACGTACACGGGCCCGAGTTTGGAACTGAGTGCTAATTGCAACAACGATTCGCTGCAATTTCAAATCACCAATACTGGTTTTTCTGACATGACCACGCCACTGGAATATGTCATCATTGAAGATGCGGTAATGTTTATGAAAGATGCGCAGGGCCCAGCATTGGCAGCCAGCAGTTCTTACCAGATTTCGGTACCTTCTAATGGCTCCACCTGGCGCCTGGAAGCCAAACAGGTTCCTGGTCACCCCGGGTTTTCGATGCCAAGCCTCGCCGTAGAGGGTTGCACCACCGCATCGGCCTTTAGCACTGGCTTTGTCAATCAATTTGCCATGGATGATGCCGATATCTGGAAAGACAAAGATTGCACCGTAAATATATTTTCCTATGATCCGAACGATAAACAAGGTTTCCCCTTGGGTTATGGCAGCCAACACCGTATTTTGCCCGGAACCGACATCGAATACATGGTGCGTTTTCAAAATACTGGTACCGACACCGCCTTTATTGTGGTAATCCGCGATACTTTAGATGCAAACCTGGATCCGACCAGTATTGTACCCGGTGCTTCCAGCCATCCTTATCGCTTCAATTATTATGGCAACGGCGCCATCAAATTCACCTTCGATCCGATCGTGTTGCCCGATAGTGCTGCCAACCAGGAAGCATCCAATGGCTTTGTTTCGTTCCGCATTGCACAGCGCCCCAATGTACCCCTGGGCACCGATATCAAAAACCGCGCAGCCATTTACTTTGATTATAACGAGGCTGTTTTGACCAATACCACCGTGCATCGGGTCGACAGAGACTTTGTGACCGTGGCTGCCTGGGAATCGTCGAAAAAGCATATTGGTTTGAGCGTATCGCCTAATCCAATAGCCGAAACCGCTACCCTTTCACTCGTCGGTTTGGAAGAAAACACAGACTGGACGCTTGAAATTGTAGATGCGATGGGCAAATTGGTGCACCAGCAAGTCGTTCAAGGCAGCAGTGTTCAACTGCAGCGCAACCATTTACCGGCAGGTATGTATGCGTTCCGGGTGTATTCAGCCGGAAGCAACAACATCGGTACAGGGAAATTGATTTTTAAATAAAAGAAAGCAGTAGTGCCCGCTTGCTCAAATTGGATCCGGATGGTTCATCGGTGAAAATTTGAGCAGGCGGGTTTTTTGTGGTAAGGAGGCAAGCATTCATACAAACGTATTTGATCGAAAGTCCTTAATATTGTGCTTTAGTAATTCAACCTCCCCAAAAACAAAAAAGGTCAAAATTCTGTTCTCCAGAATCTTGACCTTTATTTTTTTGCGGACTGGACGGGACTCGAACCCGCGACCTCCGCCGTGACAGGGCGGCATTCTAACCAACTGAACTACCAATCCAAAATGCTTTTCTTCAAAAGCGGGGCAAAGATAATGCGATACTTATCAACTGTGCAAGCTTTTTGAAAAAAAACTGAAAAAAAATCAGGAAGGGGTACAAAAGCAAAAATCAGCCGGATACTCTGTACCTTCGCCCTTCGTATCCACCTGATCCCGTTTGCATTTCAAATATCCTAACCAAGCTTGGAATACTATGGCAATGACTTTCATGGATTTTGAAAAACCCCTAGAAGCGCTTTACGAACAACTTGAAAAACTAAAAGAAGTAGGTGAAAAGGGAGAATTAGATGTCACCGATATGGTGCATGAGCTCGAAAATAAAATTAAAATCAGAAGGGATGATATTTTTGCAAGCCTGAGCGGTTGGCAAAAAGTACAACTCTCCCGACATCCTGAGCGCCCCTATACCCTGTTCTATGTCAATACCATGTGCAGCAAATTCGTCGAACTACACGGCGATCGCTGTGGCGGCGATGACCATGCCATCGTGGGCGGGCTGGCCGATCTCGACGGACAAACGGTCATGCTCATCGGGCATCAAAAAGGCGTGAATACAAAAATGCGCCAATACCGCAACTTTGGCATGGCCAATCCGGAAGGTTACCGCAAGGCGCTCCGACTCATGAAAATGGCCGAACGCTTTGGTTTTCCGGTAGTTACCTTGATCGATACACCCGGCGCTTTTCCCGGTCTCGAAGCCGAGCAACGCGGACAAGCAGAGGCGATTGCCCGCAATTTGTTCGAAATGGCCCAGTTGAAAGTGCCCATCCTTTGTTATGTTATCGGGGAAGGTGCTTCAGGCGGCGCATTGGGCATCGGCTTGGGTGATCAAGTGTTCATGTTGGAATATACCTGGTACTCGGTGATTTCACCCGAATCGTGTTCCTCTATTCTTTGGCACTCCTGGGATTATAAAGAGCAGGCCGCCGAAGCACTCAAACTGGATGCCGATAACATGCTCAATTTCGGCCTGATTGATGGTATTTTGAAAGAACCACTCGGCGGCGCACACAACGCACCGGAGGAAATGGCCAATACCCTTAAAAAGCATATTCTGCAAGAGCTGGCCAAAATTATGCCAATGGATCCGGAAGAACGCATCACAGCCCGCATCAATAAATACAGCAAAATGGGCCATTACAAACGGGTGCCACTCAGCGTTGCCAATCCCAAATAACCAGACCCTTTCTTTAATTCGTTGAAAAAACATACGCTATGCTGGAATCAATCCGCATTGCTTTTTTTAAAAATGCTTTACGGGCTTTGTCATCTAAACAAAGGAAACGCAAGTTGTACACTACCCAAAGTGCGCAAACAATCGGACTACTGTTTGATGCTACCGTGGAAAAAGACGGGAAAGTACTCAGCGCCTTTGGGAAATTATTGGAAAAAGATGGCAAAAAAGTACAGTTACTCGGTTTTTTTCAAGCCAAACAAACGCCCGAAACACCCGGTTTTGAAGGCTTTTCCCTAAAAGAAACGGATTGGACCCGCAAACCGAAATCGGAAAAGGTGGATCTTTTTGTTAAAGTACCGCTCGATTTGCTCATCTGCTTCAACCCTGCCAACTTACCCACCCTGGCCTGGGTAGCACTCGCGGCCAATGCTTCGATGAAAGTTGGTACGGCGGGCCAGTTCACCAATGACTTCGATCTTCAGCTTGAAATACCGGAAAATAAAGGGCCCCAATACTTTATCGAACAAATGCATCTTTATTTAGCAAAATTGTCTTAAGCCAATATGAGTCTGCAAAAACGTCTAAGCGGAACCGGTGTTGCCCTGGTAACACCTTTCAAAAATGGGAATATCGATTGGGAAGGCCTCGAACGATTGATTGAACATGTTATGAGCGGCGGAGTAGAATTTCTGGTAAGCCTCGGCACCACCGGCGAATCGGTAACTACTTCGGATGAAGAACATCGCGCGATCCTTGATTTTACCATTAAAATAAACCGGGGACGCTTGCCTTTGGTGGCGGGCATTTTTGGCGGCAACAACACCGCAGCGCTGGTTGATAAAATAAAGACGTATAATTTTGAGGGGATTGACGCGCTCTTGTCGAGCAATCCATCGTACAATAAGCCGGGCCAGGAAGGCATTTATCAGCACTATATGGCCTTGGCCGAGGTGTCGCCGCTACCGATTATCATCTACAATGTGCCGAGTCGTACCGCTTCCAACATGTCGGCCGAAACCACCTTGCGGCTTGCACATGGGAGCGACAAGTTTATCGGCATTAAAGAAGCCAGCGATGATATTTACCAGGTGATGAAAATCCTGAAGGGGCGTCCAGACGGCTTTTTGGTGTTGAGTGGCGATGATTTTATTACGTTGCCACTGATTACAGGTGGTGGCGATGGCGTTATTAGCGTGATTGCCAATACCTTACCACGGCCTTTTACCGATATGGTACGTGCTGCATTGCGGCATGATTTGCCAACGGCGCAAAGTTTGAACTTCCAATTGCTCGAATTGTATCGCTTATTATTCATCGAAGGGAATCCGATGGGGGTAAAAGCGGCTTTGGAACTGCAGGGGGTTTGCAGCAGCGAGGTACGCTTGCCACTGACTTCCATGAGCGCAGACGGCGTCCACCTTTTGATGGCTGCTTTAGAGCCATTTAAAGATGGACGCCGATCATAGACTTGTTTCGGACTTTTATTTTAAACAGGTACTGCGGTGATGATACGTTGGTGGCGAATTAAAATTCGTCGCCTGGTTCGTCATCTACAATTGCAGCAGCGGCTCCTACCACGGCTTTCACCGGTGCTACCGCAATTTTTTCCTTTACTTTTACTTCAATTTCTGCGGCTACTTCCGGGTTATCCAGTAAGAATTGCTTGGCAGCATCGCGTCCTTGGGCAATTTTAGCGCCATTGTAGCTATACCAGGCACCGCTTTTCTGGATCACTTCAAGGTCAGAGCCGAGGTCGATAATTTCCCCAACTTTAGAAATGCCCTGACCAAATACGATATCGAATTGTGCAACCCGGAAAGGGGGCGCCAATTTGTTTTTTACCACTTTTACTTTTACCTGGTTGCCCACCACGTTGCCGTCTTTATCTTTCATGGCAGCACCGCTTTTGCGGATATCAAGGCGTACAGAAGCGTAAAATTTCAAGGCATTACCACCCGTAGTTGTTTCGGGATTGCCGAACATTACGCCGATTTTTTCGCGCAACTGGTTGATAAAGATACAGCAGCAGCCAGTACGGCCGATGTTGGCGGTCAATTTACGCATGGCCTGGCTCATCAAACGGGCCTGTAAGCCCATCTTGGAGTCGCCCATTTCACCTTCAATCTCCGAACGGGGCACCAAGGCGGCCACTGAGTCAATCACTATAATATCAACGGCACCTGAGCGGATCAGGTTTTCTGTAATTTCCAGCGCTTGCTCCCCGTTATCCGGTTGGCTAATCAGCAGGTTGTTTACATCAACGCCCAATGCTTCGGCATAAAAACGGTCAAATGCGTGTTCTGCATCCACAATCGCAGCAATACCGCCTTTTTTCTGGCACTCTGCCACGGCATGAATCGCAAGGGTGGTTTTACCAGAAGATTCTGGTCCGTAGATTTCAATGATCCGTCCTTTCGGAAAACCACCGCAACCCAAGGCGATATCTAATCCGAGCGAGCCGGTGGAAATGGTTTCTACTTCAATGGCTTGTTTGTCGCCAAGGCGCATGATCGTGCCTTTGCCATAGGTTTTGTCCAAACGATCGATGGTCGCCTGGAGGGTTTTAAGCTTATTTTCTTTTTCGGTCGACATGGTTACTGATCCTTTTTGTTTATGAATTCGGCACAAAAATAAACAAAATGTTTTTCATTCAAAACATTTTTTACAAAAAAATAAAAATTTATTTGCGTCCGATCAAAAGTAAGGGGATAAATGGTGGTATGGGCCGACAGTTGGGGTGCTTTTTACAGGGTGATTTTCCCCAAATACGTCCCTATATTTGATACAAATTATTGTAAATCAAAAGGTTGGAATGGGTTGTTCCTGTCAAATGCTGTAGTACGCTGCCATTGAAAACAGGTTATTACAAACCTTTTCGCAGGCGCGCGACCGGGATATTCAATTGTTCGCGGTATTTGGCAACGGTTCGGCGGGCAATATTGTATCCTTTTTTGAGCAGGATCGATTTTAACTTTTCGTCAGACAGTGGGCGGCGCTTGTTTTCTTCTCCAATAATATCGCTGAGGATTTTCTTTACCTCGAGGGTCGAAACCTCTTCGCCATCCTGGGTAGAGAGGCTTTCGGAGAAGAAGTCTTTCAAGCGTTTGGTGCCGAATTCGGTTTGTACGTATTTGGAATTGGCCACACGCGATACGGTAGAGATATCCAGTCCAGTAGCGTCGGCGATATCCTTGAGGATCATGGGGTGTATTTTCTTTTGATCGCCGGTGAGGAAATAACCCTCCTGGTGTTTCAGGATGGCACCCATGGTGAGCAGCATGGTTTGTTGCCGTTGTTTAATGGCATCAATAAACCATTTAGCGCTGTCAATTTTTTGTTTGATAAACAGCACGGCTTCTTTTTCGGTGCGGGAAGCACGGCGGCCATTACGGCCATTGTGGTAGGCCCGCAGCATATCGCGGTACTGATCGTTGATGCGCAATTCAGGTGCATTGCGGGCATTGAGCGAAAGTTCGAGTTCGCCGTCGCGGTTTTGCACGATATAATCAGGAATCACATAATTTTGGTTGCGATCGCCTTTCGAGGTAAAGCCGCTTGCTGGTTTGGGGTTCAGTTTCAGAATTTCGTCGACGGCCACCTTCAGATCTTCCTCGTCGATGCTGAGTTGTCGGCAAAGTTTGGGGTAGTGTTTTTTGGTAAATTCGTCGAAATGCTGGTCAATAATGCGCATTGCAATGTGAATCGCCAGTTTTTCTTCATAGGAAACCACTTCATCTTCCTGCCGCAACCGGGCCTTTAATTGGAGCAATAGGCATTCCTGCAGATCGCGGGCGCCACATCCAGGCGGATCAAACTGCTGCACTTTGAGCAGTATATCGATGATTTCTTTTTCGGTGGTACTGATATTTTGGCTGAATAAAAGATCGTCGACCATCGCCGTGGTGTCGCGGCGTAAATATCCGTCGTCGTCAATGGAGCCAATAATCTGCATGGCGATCATTTTTTCGCGTTCATCTACGAGGTTGATCAGGCCAATTTGCTCTTCCAGGTATTCGTGGAAGGTGCTTTCAAACGCCAAAGGAACCGTTTTCTCTTCTTCATCGGCGCGGTCTTCGCCTTTGGTTTTATAGGTTGCCGGGTCGTCTTCAATAAAATTGACCAGGTAGTCATCGAGTTCTACATCGTCTTCCCGTACATTAATGGCTTCATCATCGCTGGCGTAATCGTCCGAAGATTCCTGTTCGATGGATTCCATCATATTGGCGGGTTCGATATCGCCGGTGTCTTCACCCGCTTCCGCTTTTTGTTCACGCGCGTAATAATCGGCGTCCATATCGCCCAAGTCCATTTCGGAAAGGCCTTCTAACATGCCATCCCCTTCATCGCCTTCTTCCAGGGCAGGGTTGATTTCAAGTTCCTCCTGAATCCGTTGCTCCAAGGACGCCGTCGGGATTTGCAGCAGTTTCATCAATTGAATTTGCTGTGGAGAAAGCTTCTGTTGAAGTCTTTGCGTTAAGGTCTGTTTTGGTCCAAAAGATGCCATGTAGTGCGGGGGATTACATTTAAAAAATACGTGATAATAACGAGGTAGCAAAAGCCCCCATCAAAGCTGAGGCCAAATTTATCGGGAAAGCGGCCACAAATGCAAATCTTATTTACCTAAAATTAAAAATATAATTTAATATGTTGATTATGAATGCGTTGTGAAATAAAAAATATTTTTCAAAAAATTAAGTATTTTTATGTTATTTTAAACATATAAAGACTATTAACAATGTGTGTCTAGTTGTTTTTATATGAAAAATAATAAGCGGGTGCTTTTTTTTAAAATCGCTTATTTTTGCCCCTACTTTAAGGCTTACCTAACTGAATAAGACCATTATTGCGCATGAAAAAAATGATGTTTTGCCTGTTGTTCTTACTTGCCGCGCTTGCTGCGCAGGCACAAAAGCCCGAACCTTATGCCTTTAAGGAATTCAAACAACTGAGTACTACGCCGGTCAAAAGTCAAGACCAAACGGGTACTTGTTGGGCTTTCAGTACGGCTTCTTTTCTGGAGAGTGAAGCACTGCGCTTAGGCAAGGGTGTTCAAAATCTTTCTGAAATGTATATCGTACGCCACGTTTATCGTCAAAAATGTGAAAACTACGTACGCCGCCAAGGTCATACCCAGTTTGGAGAAGGCGGCCTTGCCCACGATCTGCTCAATGCCGTAAAAGATTATGGGTTGGTGCCAGAAGACGCTTACCCTGGTCGGAAAGATAAGAGCAAGCCTTACAACCATGCGCGGATTGAAAAAGCGCTTAAAGCATTGTGCGACGAATTTGTCAAACAAGGCCAGGAAGGTACTTTATCTGAAGATTGGATGAAAAAGATTGATGTTGCTCTGGATGAAGAATTTGGCATGCTTCCGGCCAAATTCAACGTCAATGGATTGGCAATGGACCCTATTGCTTTTCGCGATTTCCTGGGTATTATTCCTAAAAATTACGTCCATATTACCTCTTTTACCCACCACCCATTTTACGAGCCCTTCATTTTGGAGGTGCCCGATAATTTTTCCAACGGTTCTTTTTACAACCTGCCTTTGAGCGAACTGATGCAAAGCCTCAATTTTGCCGTGCAGCAGGGCTACTCTGTAGAGTGGGACACCGATGTAAGTAACCGCGGGTTTTCGGCCCAAAATGGCTTGGCGATCGTGCCTGAAAAGGAATGGAAAGACAAAAACAAGGAAGAAATTGCTTCTACCTTCAAGTTTTGGGAGCCAGAAGTGAATGTAACACAGGAATACCGCCAACAATTGTTCGATCGTCAAATTACCATGGATGATCATTTGATGCATATTACGGGTATCCTCGACGAAACCCACAGCGGCATTTACTACGTGGTAAAAAACTCCTGGGGTGAAATTTCTGACCTGAAAGGATATGTGCACGTGTCGGAAGCCTACATGCGTGCCAACACCATTTCCTTTACCGTACACAAGGATGCCTTGCCATCGGATGTGCGCAAAAGGTTGAAACTGGAGCCAGGGGACGTTCGTATTGAAGGCGCCAACGGCATGCCGATCCCTCCAAAACGCAAGCCTACCCGCGATGACCCACGGGTTGCGCCGATTGATGGCAGTACCCCTGTAATTGAAAAAACAACACCACGCGCTCAACCTAAAAAAAAGGATAACGAATGAAATTAACAGCCTTAACCGATAAGCATATTGCTTTAGGGGCTAAAATGGCCGAATTTGCTGGCTATAATATGCCCATTTCCTACACCACCATCACCGACGAACACAACGCCGTACGCAATGCAGTGGGGGTGTTTGATGTGAGCCACATGGGAGAGTTTATTGTACGGGGAAAAGATGCGCTTGCTTTTTTGCAAAGTGCCACTTCCAACGACGTAAGCAAACTCCAGCCTGGCGATGTACAATACTCCTGTTTGCCCAATAAAAAAGGGGGAATTGTCGACGATTTGCTTGTTTATCGCCTGGATGATGCCCCTGAAATGGTGGTGGAAGGCGAACAGAGTTATATGTTGGTGGTCAATGCTTCCAATGAACTGAAAGACTGGCGCTGGCTCAAACGTTTGGCACGCGGGTTTGAAGTGAAACTGCAAAATATTTCCTCCAAAATGGGCTTGATTGCCGTGCAAGGCCCGAAAGCGGTAGAAGCGTTGCAAAAGTTGACGGATATTGACTTGAAAAGCATGAAGTACTATTCGTTTCGTCGGGGCAAATTTGCGGGTTGCAACAACGTGATTGTTTCAGCAACGGGTTATACGGGCAGCGGCGGCTTTGAAATTTATGCCAAAAACAAGGATTTGGTCAAAATTTGGGATAAAGTATTCAAAAATGGCGAAAAATTCGGCATTCAACCCGTTGGTTTGGGCGCCCGCGATACCTTGCGTCTTGAAATGGGATACTGCCTGTATGGCAATGATATCGACGATAAAACGAGCCCCTTGGAGGCCGGTTTGGGCTGGATTACCAAATTGAACAAAGCCGGGGAGGCACCGTCTTTTGATCGGTTTAAAAAACAAAAAGAAGCAGGTGTAAAACGCAAACTGGTCGGATTTGTGCTCAACGAACGCCGCGTGCCACGCCACGGATATGTGATCGAAAGCCCACGGGGTGCCGTTATCGGCGAGGTTACTTCCGGTACCCATGCGCCCAGCCTTGATCAGCCGATCGGGATGGGTTATGTAAAAGCAAAATTTGCAGAACCAGGAACTAAAATTAAAATTGTAATGGGTGCCAAGAAATTGGATGCAGTGGTAACCAAAATACCCTTTGTTACACCGGGGGTTTAGTTTACTGCATATTACCATAATATAAATGCCGGGACGATGTGATATCGCCCCGGCATTTTATATTATGCTTGTTATCAAGTACTTATCGTACAATGCTCAAGCGCACCGTACCCCAATTGATCCCGTCGGTCATACGCAGCATATAAATGCCTTGTGGGAACGCTTGGAGGTCAAGGTCTGTTTGAAATGCGCCCTGTCCTGGGGTATAATCCAGGTTGCGCAAAATACGCCCTGCCATGTCTTGTACTTGCAAATGCAAGGTGTTTGGTGCCGTTTCCATGCGCAATTGGAACCATCCTGTACTTGGATTTGGCGCAATTTGCAGTCCCCAGGCAATGCTCGGCTCAATGGTTGCGCTCACAATGACTACTGCTTCGCTAAATGCAATACAGCCATTTGCGTCCACGACTTCTACAACATAGGAACCCGGGCTTAGGTCGGCAAATACATTGCTACTTTGGAATGAAACAGCATTCAAACTGAATTCATAAGGTCCGGTGCCGCCGGTTGGAGACAGTACAATGGAATCGGTAACGACACTGGCGCCGAGGATGAGGGAGTCGGGTTCGCTGATGCTGAAATTGATGATTTGTGTGTAGCCCTTGCTGTCGGCAACCTCTACCGAATAGTTTCCTGCAACGAGGTCACTGATTTCGAAATTTTGATCGCAGGTCCCTAGTATGGTGGTAATGGTTGCGCCCGGAATTGCCGCCAGGGTAATCGGCGGATAACCACCATCAACACAAAGGGTAACTTTTCCGTTGTTTTCACCAAAACAGCTTACTGCACGCGTACTATCTACCTGGGTAACAATGGTATTTCCAAATATTTCGAAGCTCGTAGTTGCAGTACATCCCTTTGCATCGGTGGCAAGTACGGTGTAATTGCCGATGTTTAGGTTGTTGAGCGGCGCACCGGGTACATCATTGAGGGTATAGGTAAAGGTACCTGTTCCGCCATTAAAGGTAAGCGCCACTTCATTGTCTGTCACATTGGTAGCCACTACGGTTAACAGATCGGGTTGGTTGACATTCACGGTAAAGAACACCTGGGTACCGATTGCATCGCGCACTAAAATATTATAAACACCGGCTGTTAATCCCGAAAACACGTTTCCATTTTGAAAAGGAGCCATATTAATAATGTACTGATAAGGTGGGATACCTCCAGTTGCGAAAGCCGTAATGACACCATCATCCCCACCAAAACAGGTCACCGGAATGGTATTATTGGCTGTAAGGGTAAGGGCCGGAATTGAAATAACTGCATTTTTTGTGGTAACGCAGCCATTGGCATCACGGGTGGAAACACTATAAGTTCCATTGGTCAAGTTAGTAAACACCCCGGAATCCTGGTAGTTGGTGCCATCAATACTAAATTGATAAGGCGCAGTACCGCCACTTGCATTTGCCGTGAGGGTATTCAACTGGGTTGTTGCGGTCAAATTCAATACAGCCGGATTGGTAAGCACAACGGTATTGGTGGTTGCTTCGAAGCCCATGTTATCCCGTACGACCACCGTGTAAGAGCCTGCGAACAAGCCGGTGAACACATCCTGCGATACAAATGGCCCATTGTTGATGCTATAAGTATATGGGAAGCTGCCACCGCCCACGGTAACATTGATGATACCTTGATCTCCGCCAGCGCACAATACATCCGAAATAATGGTTGCTTGTACAATCAGGGTATTCACTGCTACAATTGCTTGTACAGTACCCGTGCATCCATTGGCATCTTGGATCGTTACGGCATAAACGCCATTGGGCACGCCTGTGAAGATATTGCTGCTTTGGAAAGTGCCATCTATACTATATTGGTAAGGGCTGGCACCACCGTTGGCTATCAGTGTAATTACATCGTTTACCACATTACTGGTACCACTTACGGCTGTTGGATTGCTCAAAATTACGGCATTCGAACTGGCCGTAAATCCAAACTGGCCTGTAACCACCACCGTATAGGTACCCGCCGCGAGGCCCGTAAATACATTCGAAGTTTGTGGGGCTCCACCATTGATACTATAGGTGTAGGTGCCATTGAGGCCGCTTGCGGTTACGGTGATTTGGCCGCCGGTTCCATTGTTACAAGGAACTGCTGCGGTTTGTGTTGCCTGCGCACTAAGGTTGTTCTTTACAATGATAAAATTGAAAGGAACATCGTGTACCCAGGCAAAATTGTTGATATCCAGGGCGTCGAATCGGAACTGATCGGTTGTAGCGTTGTTGCCATTATTTAAATAGGACACCAAGCCATTGTTGATTTCAGCCTGGGTAACCACCGAACCAATGGTAAGTGGAATACCACTCAAACGCAAAGTTCCGTGCGCGGGTAAAGTCAACAAGGTGTACCGACCTTGCGCCGAAGTGCCTGAAAGTTGCATGCTCAAATAGCTGCCATCTACATTGGCGCTGCCACCCGATGGAACGCTCAGGGGCAAGTTTGTCGTAATTATGCCTGGTGGCAATACGGCAGGAAAGCAAAAATCGAGGCTCCAAGCCGTTAAACTGCCGCCATCATCGGCGTAATTATCGCTGATTTCCAGTTGCCAGTTGCCGGAAGCATTGCCGCCTACGATGTAGCCCAGGGTATCAATTGGCTGAAAGGTGCCTTGCAAAGCGATACCGGTAGCCGCACAGGTCCCTTCTAAAATTGCCGCCGAAAGACTTGCCTCATCATCAAAGACCAGATCGAGATTGTCATTTCCACAGCCAAACTGATCAGCAGGTACGCCTGGTTGACTGAATAGGATAAAGTCCTGTCCCCAAGGCGTACTGAGGGTGGCCGCCAAATCACCTACATAGGTATGATCGGCCTTTATTTTTACATTGATGTCGCTAATAACCGCATTTACAGGCACATTCAAGGTTGAAATTACGGAATTGATGGAAGTTCCATCAATTACTTTCGGCACATCGGTGCTGGTAAATACTTGTCCGCAAACTTTATCGGAGGTCTGAAACGCAGCACTTCCTGATGTCGGACCGGCGCCACACAAGTTGCTGGATTTTACACGCCAATAATATACGGTGCTATTCAGCAAATTAGGGCTGGCAGTTGTGTCCGATACAGAAAACGTGGAAACAATACTCGCCGGAGCAAAACTTGGGCTTGTAGCGATTTCGACGGTGTAGATATCAGCAAAAGCGACTTTCCGCCATACTAAATCGGTGCCGGGCGGAATACCCTGTGCACCATTTGCAGGCGTTACTTCCGTCGTGGCAGTGCTGGGAGCACCTGGTAATACGGAGAGTTGCACATTTTTAAACTGGCTGATACTGCCCCCTGCTGCCAGGAAACTCAGGTTGTAATTGCCCGCCATAGGGGTCGTAAAGTTCGAAATAACGCAAGTAGCCGTGCCATTTGGCGTAAGTTGGCTAGGGGTAATGCTCACGGTTGCACCTATAGGCGCACCTGTAAGGCTGATGTTGACCGGTGCATTGAAACCTGCAATCGCTGTAAAAGTAAGGGTATATGTAGCAGTATTGCTGGTATTGGCACATACCTGGTTGCTTGCCGGGCTGGCATCCACGAGGAAAGTGGGTGTTGGCGGTGCCTGAATCACGAAGTTGGTGTTGGAAATATCGAAGAAGATATTGCCAATGGCTTCTACTTTTACCCTGCAAGTACTTGAAATATTGTTGGGTACCACCACATTGGCAGATCCATTATTGGGTACACTGTTGGCCAATACGACCGGATAGGTGAATCCGCCATCGGTAGAAAGCGAAATCCGCACATTGGCGCAGTTGATCGGTGCAGCGTTGGTGCCATTTACACTCCAGGTCACGGCCTGGGTAGCACCCACCAGCCAGGTGACGTTGGTATTCGGGGCGTTAAGCACAAATGGGCCGGCAGCACCGCTTACCGTGATGGTTACATCGTCTTCCTCGGTACATCCTCCAGCGTTATTATTATCGCGTACCGTTACCCGAAAGCGCATGTTGCGTGATACCGACGGCAGTACTTCCCAGGTTGGACTGGTATTGCTGACGATATCCTGTAAACGTGGGAAAAAGCGGGTTGGAGCAGCGCTTGCTTTAAACGAGCGAAACAAAGGGCCGGTCGTGCTGGTCGAAACAGGCGGCATAGTCGCAAATTCTGCATCCATTTGTTCCCAACAATAGGTCAATGGATCATTATCTGCATCAGCACCCACTGCGGTAAGGGCAAAGAAACTGGATTTGGGTATGGTGAAATTGGTGCCACCATTTACAGTAGGGCTGTTATTGCCAGTTGTGATTTTTACAGCACAGGTATTGCCCGAGCCCAGTACAAATGCACCCATTTGTTGAATACTAATGGCGTGAAAATAATCATCGCTGAAGTTTTGCACATTCGGGTTGCAAATACCGGCATATCCCATAATCGTAGAAGCGCTGCCTGGTTCCATCGATGATCCTCCAACCCGGTTACAATCATTGTTTTGAGTATGTTCGGCATCAAACTGATGGCCCATTTCGTGGGCTACATAATCAATGTCGAAAGGGTCGCCAACGGGGGAGCCTCCGCCTGTAACACCTTGTGCTTTTCCACTGGAACACACAACACCAAGGCCGGCAATACCGCCACCACCTGTGCTAAATACGTGTCCGATGTCATAATTGGCGCTGCCGATGCGGTTGTTACAGGTGGTAACGTTTTGTCCCAACATGGTGCCACCGTCATTATTCGTATAAGGATCGGTTCCTGCGTTGAAAAAGATTAAAGTGTCGTTTTTAGCCACCAATTGCATCGTTACGGCTACGTCATTTTCAAAAACGCCATTTACCCGGTTCATGGTGGTATTCATGGCCGCCAAAACCAAGGGTTTGGTGCCGCCATGAAAATTGGCATATTCAGCCGTGCAAGCCAAGGCCAACCGGTAGCGTCGCAATCGGCAATCGCCCTGAAGTTCAGCACCGTTATCGGGTTTAATTTCGGTCAACCCATCAGTTATGGCATTACAAGTGTACTGTGCATCGTCTTTTTTAGGCAAATAATCCTTTTTGTCGTACACCACATAGTAGTCGCTGTTGCCCTGCTGGTAAGGGTCGATGAAAATAGGACTATGCCCTGCTCGGATGATCATGGCATGAAAACCCCCAGGGCCTAAGTCGCATTTCAAGGTAGCCGAAGCGTCTTCCATGCCGCGTCCGGTGTAACAACGAATACCCGGATAGCGGTTTTGAAGCTCGGGTGCCATCACGGGCGACTCGAAAAGTTGAAAGTGCTGCACACTTCCATCGGCCATTGGAAGTGCCAATTGGGTGCTGGTTTCGGCCCCCGAATTGGAAAAACGCTCCGGTGCAGTACCCAACAAAGGTTGAAGGGCGGTGAGATCAAGGCGATAAACCCGGTATTTTTGTGGAACAATGCGGCGTTCGCCCGTGCGGGGAACCAAGTTTTCAGGCGTTTCCAACCACAGGGATTGCGCACACAGGGAGCTACTGAGGAGTAGCAAAAACAAAAAGAGAAAGTTTTTGAACATTAGGATTAGACTTTTTGATAAATTATAAAACAGAGAATGTCTGAATGCAGAGCGATCTGCGAATGTAACCGTTTCTCTTTTTGCTTGTATAGGTTTGTGTAAATTTGGCATGCCGCCGTCAATTTTATCCCAATAAACACGCTAAACAATGCATTTTCGGGAAAAAAACAGGGCTTCGTTTGCCATTCGATAAAGGGCAAACGAAGCCCTGTTCTAATTGGCGGCTCCAATAGCGGGGCTATTTAAGTTACAGTTGGTCGAAAACAAGGGGCGGACTGCGTGTGGCAAAGGCTTGGCTATTCTGATCTTATTATCCGCGGGTATGGATCACTTTGCGGATAAAAACCTGGTTATCCACGTTTAATTGCAAGAAGTACAATCCGTCGGGGAGGTCGGACATAGGTATTTCCAATCGAATGCTGCCTTCGGGTTGTTGGGCAGCAGGCAAAGCGTAAGTGGTATGACCAAGCAAGTCCACTAAATTTACTGAAATGGTGGCCGCAGCAGGCAAGTCAAAAAGCAATTGCACTTGGTCTTGGGCTGGGTTGGGGTATAATTCCACAAAAAAATGGTCAGCGGGGGTAATCGTAGCGGTTGCGGCACCCATTACCCCCCATCCGCGGTCATCATAAGCGCCAAATTCGCCGCCCGTAAGGATGGGAATGGCCGGATTGTCTATGTTATACAACTTATAAAAGCCATTGTTGAATTCGCAGCACATACCATCGCCGAAGTAATCGACAAAATGCAGGGAATAACAACCGCCTTCCGGCAAATGCAAGGTATCTTTAATGAGCACGTTGTTGCCGTAAGCACCAAATCCCGGCGGTGCATTGGTGAGCATGCCTCCTCCATTGGGACCAACATTTTCATTGCCACCGTGATCGAGCACATTACCCACATCATCGCGCAACTCCCAATAGGTTTCGGCGCCGTAGTTATCGGTACGAATTTTTAAAAGTACCAGTTGTTTGGTAAATACTGCTGCCGGAACGAAATTTGTATTTTGTACATTATTCGAAAAATCCGCATCCGTTGCCCCGTTGTCGATGCTGGTAATGGTGGTTTTTAACATACCATCCCCTGCAAGTGCCTGGGTATTAAAATAAATCGCAGCCTCGCCATAGGTAGGTAGATACCCATTCCAGGTGCGGGTTTCAAGCAAGGTATTGTTCCATTCGAGTTGTAAGGTTGCGTTGGTCAGTGCGTTACTACCCAGGTTAATCAAGGTAAAACTGGGGGTTGTCGTCAAGGTATCGCATAACTCATACAGGCTGGTACCCGCATCAAAGTCAAAAATACCAGCATTGTACTGGCCTGAACGTACGGGGCACGTTTTAGCCTTTTCCCACAAGCCCGCCGCGTCCAATTGTCCGACATTATATACTCTTTTATTCGGACAAATTACAAAAATGGTTGGGTAATACCCCACGGCGAATGAATCCGCAATGGCCGAATTATCTATATACGGATAGGTTGTGCCCGAAACCCAGTTACCAGGTGAAAAATCATTACATCCGGAGGTACCATACAGGCAATCGGTATTGGTCGCCGGATCGCCCTCTATAAAAAGCACCCGGGCACGGTTGTCGCCTGTGGGGCCATGTAAGTTGTAAAAGTATTGCAGGGCCTGGCTATTGTGGTACGACCAACACGGTGGGCACCAGGTCGCACTGATTTCCAACAAAACAATTTTGCCTTCTTCCAACATCTGATACAGATGCCGCGGTTGCCCATTGATATCTAACACGTTGAAGTCCGGCGCGATAGAACCGTTGGGCAGCTGACCATATAAATGCATGGAAATGGTCAACAACAGAAGAAAGGCCGTACGTTTTTTCATTGTTTTTTGCTAAAATTGTCTTTAGCCCCTAAAAGACCAATAAACCGAACAAAAATAGGGCGCTATAAATGTATAGAGCGTGTATCTTTGTTAATTATTCATTCAACCTGCTAATTCAAGACAAATCTCGCATGAAAAATTTCATTTACACCCTGTTTATTGCTGTTTTGGGATTGAACACTTGCTTCGCGCAAGCAACATTCACCATTACCCCCAATCCTGTTTCTGTATCATCGCCATCAACGCAGTATGATACGCCTGCCGATGCAACGATTACGAACCTCACCGGCCAATCAAAAAATTTGAAATGGGAGCGTATTTTGATCGCCGTCCCTGCTGGATTATCCACCCAGGTATGCGATCCTAACCTTTGCTGGTTACCTGTTGTAAGTTCCAAAACGTTCAACTTGGCTGCCAACGCAACGGGTGATATGATTGTCCATTTCCTCAATACAAACGCACAGCCTTTGGAGGGTATTATCCACCTGAAAGTAACCAATGTCGATAATCCAAGTGAAGTAGTAACCGCTGTTTACAACTACAGCTCGGTACTGAGCGATCTTTCCGATTTGAACGAAGCGCCAGCCATGCGTGTTTATCCAAATCCTACGCAACAAAATTTTGTACTGGAAAATGCAGCAGCCGTACAAGCAGTACGCATTTTTTCTTTGGATGGCCGTGAAGTTGCCTTGTTGAATGCTACTTCAAACCAGACGTACGACATCGCTGCATACCCTGCAGGCACCTACGTATTGGCACTGCTCAATGATGCAGGTAATATCCTGAAAGCATTGGAGTTGGTTAAAAACTAGTTAGAAAAACTTGGCAAGTTTACCATTATCGCAGAGATGATTATTCGCGAAAAAAGTAAACTTGCCAAGTTTAAGTTTAAGCGTTTTCAGCAGGCGTCACATTGTACTCCTTCGCCAAAAACTCCTTCACCCATTCGGTCGTCACCGATTTCGGACGCTCAAGTGGTAAACCCAACGCGCGCGACCAGCATTGTGCCGCCAACACACCCAAAGCGCGGCTTACACCAAATATTACCGTGTAGTAGTTGTATTCTTTCATGCCGTAATGGATCAACAAGGCACCAGAATGCGCATCCACATTGGGCCAAGGATTCTTTACCTTACCCAGGCTCGAAAGTATCGGGGGTACCACATCAAATATTTTCCAGACAATTTTTACCAAATCGCTGTCTTGTACATTGTCTTCCGCAAACTGGCGCTGTGCCATAAAGCGCGGATCAGGCTTGCGCAATACCGCATGGCCATAACCCGGAATTACCCGGCCACTGGCCAATGTACTTTTTACATATTCGCTGATTTGCTCGCGGCTTGGCTTTGTTGTACCCAAGGTTTCTACCATTTTCTGGATCCAGCGGATTACTTCCTGGTTGGCTAAGCCGTGGAGCGGACCTGCCAAAGCATTTAAGGCGGCACTGAATGACAAATACGGATCGCTGAGGGTAGAACCTACCAGGTGGGTCGTGTGTGCAGAAGCATTTCCCCCTTCATGATCGGCATGAATGGTTAGGAACAAACGCATGTATTCTTTAAAACCTTCGTCGGGGAAACCCAGCATGTGGGCAAAGTTGGCACCCCAATCGAGCGAAATATCGGGCAAAACCTGCTCGCCATTGTGATATACACGGCGGTAAATATAAGCCGCAATTCGGGGCAGGCGCGCAATCAGGTTCATGGCATCTTCATAGGTAGCATCCCAGTATTCGCCTTTGTTCATGCCGGTATTGTAACGCTGCGCAAATACGCTGGTATTTTGCATGGCCATTACACCCATCGACAATTGGGTCATCGGGTGCGTATCCGCGGGAAGTGCATCGATGGCGCGGAAAACATGCTCCGGCACATTCGCGCGGCGCATCCAGTTTTCGGTGAGCCATTTTACTTGTTCTTTGGTTGGGATTTCGCCCACCAACATTAGCCAAAACAGGCCTTCCGGGAGTGGTTCGGTGCCGTTTGGAGCACGTGGGAGTTTTTCCCGCAATTCAGGAATCGAGTAGCCACGGAAGCGAATACCTTCTTCTGCATCCAGCAAAGAGGGTTCCCAAATCATGCTGGTAATGTCGCGCATACCGCCATACACTTGATCAAGCAGCACATCGTCTACTTTCTTATTGCCGTGTTCTTTGAGCAGTTCCTTCACCTCTTTCCCGAGGATTTGCGACTTTTCGTAAAATTGTTGTTTCAGCGGATCCATATTCAAATGATAGGTAAAAAATTGGGTTAGGGTGAAGTTTGAAAATTGGCGGCGAATTAAATCGCCCCTATGAAATGTTGCAAAACAATAAAAAAACAATTAGAAACAGGATGTGTTTTGCAAAAAGTCTTTATTATTTCACAGTTGTCCTGTGCGCGACCATACTTCGGTTTTTAAAATAGCGATCGCCGATAACGCATCGGTTATCACACCATCCAACACCATTTGGTAGGCCTCCTGGAAGGGTAGTCGACGTATTTGCAAGTCTTCGGTTTCTTCCGGGGCAGCAGCGCCTTGCGTCAGTTGCCGGGCAATATAAGCCACCCCATATTCGTCGGTTACAGAATTCGAGGTGTGCATTTCCAACAAGGGAATCCATTCTTTGGCACTTAAGCCGGTTTCTTCCTGCAATTCGCGTTTGGCCGAATCCAAGGGGTCGGTACCCATTGGACAGCCTCCTTCCGGGATTTCCCAACTGTACCGGTTGAGGGTATAGCGGTACTGCCCAACCAGCCAGGTATAACCCTCGGCATCCAGCGGTACAATGCCAATTGCGATGTTTTTAAAATGCACCACACCATATATACCATCACCTCCGGCTGGGTTTTTTACATCCCGGTGGGTTACCCGAATCCATGGATTATCGTACACCACATCCAGGGATAAAGTCGTCCAAGGGTTAGGATGTTCGTCGGGACCCTGTGCTTTGAACGCAAACTTTGCTGTATTCGGTTTCATGTAAGTTTATTGAAACTTAACATTGAGTTTTTTCTCTTCTGCGCCGCGCTTTACAACGATCACCGTACTATCGCCTTTTTTAAATATGGAAAGCCCTTTCATATAATCCTGAATGGTTTTTACCTCCAAATCGCCCATTTTTACAATGGTATCGCCTTTTTGAAGGCCCGCTACAAAGCCGGTTTTGCCATTGGTTACGCCATCTACATGCAAACCAACGCCATCATACGTATAATCGGGCATAATGCCGAGGGTCACCGAAAAACTTGGGTTTTTCTCCTGTTTGCTGGTGGTTTCCTGAAATTTCAATTTTTCAGTTTTGTCCAATTGGTTAACCACTTTGGCCGCCAGTTCAAGCAACGCTTTTTCACCCACAAAATTGATTTTATCAGTATCATCACTCGGTTTGTGGTAATCGGAATGCTGACCGGTGAAGAAAAACAGCACAGGGATATTTTTCAGATAAAAAGAAGTGTGGTCGCTCGGACCAATACCCGCGCTATCGTATTTAACGGTAAAATCACCTTTCATCTGATTGAGCACTGGTACGAATTCGGGCGCTGTACCCACACCACCGACCATAATGCGCTTCTCTGCATTGAGTCGACCAATCATATCCATGTTCAACATAAACGAAACTTTGCTCAAGTCGATGCTCGGCGTTTCCGTGTAACGTTTAGAGCCATACAAGCCCAATTCTTCGCCCGAAAAGGCCAAAAACAGGAAGTTATGTTGCTCTTTTACGCCATTTTTCGCAAAATAACGCGCCAATTCGATTACACCCGCCGTGCCAGAAGCATTGTCGTCGGCACCATTGTGAATTTTTCCCTCCGGATTGGCTTCCAGGGAGTTGTGGTCCAGGCCCATGCCCAAGTGGTCGTAATGGCCGCCAATTACAATGGTATGCGCCGCACCATTGTCTAAATAACCCACTACATTTTGTGCGTACAATTGGGGGCCCGCTTCAGACATTCCATGCGGATCGGCCGATTTTTTGAAACCGTACTGATGAAAATAAGTGTCGTTATCACCTTTGGGGGTCAGGCCGATTTTTTTAAATTGTTTGGCAATGTAGGCTGCTGCAATACGGCCTTCTTTGGTACCCGTACCGCGTCCTTTTAATTTATCGGCAGCCAGGTAACTTATGTGTTTGCGCAAGTTCTTTTCAGAAATATCCTGCGAAAAAAGGGGAGACGCCAGCGTGAGCGTCAGGAAGAAAACAGCAACGATGCCCTTCATGGTGGTAAATTTTTGGCAAAGATAGTTTGTGGTTAGCAGGAAAAGATGCGCATTTTCATTCCATATTTGACATAAAAGCGCAATAAATTGTTTTAGTCGGGTTTTATTTTCAATAGCGTTTGGAAACGACCCAGAAAGGTGTGTACATTTGCATCACTGTACTAATACATTAATACAAACGATGGAGGCGATTTCACTTTCTTTTCAAGATACGATTTTACAAAGTCAAGGCTATTTTGGGCCTTATGGGGGCTGTTTCGTGCCTGAAGTACTGCTGCCCAATTTAGCAGCCATTGCTGCCGCATTTGAGGACATCAAAACAGATGCTGATTTTTTGGCCGAACTGCATCAGACCTTGCAAGATTTTTCTGGCAGGCCCACTGCATTTACCCCGCTGCCTACCTTGAGCACGCAAATTGGCGGGGCGCAATTATTTTTAAAAAATGAAGGCCTCAACCACACCGGCGCCCACAAAATCAACCACTGTATTGGACAGGCCTTATTGGCAAAACGCCTTGGGAAAAAACGCATTATTGCCGAAACCGGAGCGGGACAGCACGGATACGCCACGGCCGCTGTTTGCGCCCGGCTTGGATTGGATTGCACCGTTTATATGGGGCGAATCGATTATGAGCGCCAACGTCCGAATGTGTACTGGATGGAACTGCTGGGCGCGAAAGTAGTACCCGTGGAAGATGGCAGCCAAACCCTCAATGATGCGGTCATTGCCGCCTTTAAAGATTGGGTCGCCCACCCGGAGGAGACTTATTACCTGCTCGGATCGGCGGTGGGGCCGCATCCCTATCCTGCCATGAATACTTATTTTCAAAAAATTGTGGGCGAGGAAATTAGGGAGCAGTGCATTGCAACAACCGGCCGACTGCCCGATGCCTGCATTGCCTGCGTGGGCGGTGGCTCCAATGCGATGGGGATGTTTTTCGATTTTTTGGATGAAGCCGATGTGCAACTCATTGGTGTAGAAGCGGGTGGGCGCGGAGAAAAGCCGGGCGAACACGCCGCCAAATTACGCCAGGGCAAAGTGGGTGTTTTTGAAGGGTACCATTCCTATTTTTTGCAGGATCAGGTGGGCAACATTGCCAGCACCCATTCGGTTTCGGCCGGACTGGATTATTGCGGGGTGAGTCCGATCCTGGCTTTTTTGGGCGATGAAGGGCGGGTACAGTTTGAAGTCGCCAGCGATGAGGAGGCCCTTGCGGCCGTGCAAGCGCTCGCGCGTGCGGAAGGCATTATTCCGGCCCTGGAGTCGGCGCACGCATTTGCCCATGCTTTTAAAATGGCCGCTCAAATGCCCAAGGATGCCATTATTGTAGTAAATGCCTCGGGTCGGGGCGAAAAAGACCTTTTTATTACGATGCGGCATTTTCAGGAAGAAAGTTTGAAAACCTACGCGCGCAAGTTGTTGAACGATTAAAAAACAGCATGTTATGAAACCAACCATGCCTATCATGGCCCATTTGGTGCTTGGGTATCCTACGTTAGCCGAAAGCATTCGGACTGCTGCGCAATATGTAGCGGCTGGCGTGCAAATTTTAGAACTGCAAATTCCGTTTTCGCATCCTACCGCCGATGGCCCCGTTATCACCGCCGCTTGCCGGGAAGCCATTGAAGGTCAGCACGTTACGGTAGAAGATAGTTTGCGTGCCCTGGCAACCATTCGTCAGCGCTTTCCGGACCAGGAAATAATCGTGATGTCGTACCTCAATCGTATTTTCACCTATGGGGCTGCACGTTTTACGGCCGATATGGAGGCTTTGCGCATTCGGCACTTAATTGTGCCTGATTTGCCGGTGGATAGTCCTATGGCGGCTAAATTTTCCACCGAATCGTTACAATTAGTGCCGGTGCTTGCGGCCAATGTGGGTGCAGAAAGGCTGGAAAAACTGCTGGACATGCCCTTTTCCTTTTACTACCTGATGTCCGATTTTAAAATTACCGGGGCTGGATTCAGTTTGCACCCGCGTTTAAAGGCCATCATTGAGCGGATTCGGGCCAGGCAAGCAGCAGCCCGAATCGGGATTGGTTTTGGTATTTCGACCCCGGAACAGGCTTTGTTGGCGGCTAAAGAAGCGGATATTGCAATTGTGGGTTCGGCGCTCATTCAGGCCCAATACCGGGGTGAACTGGACGCCTTGTTGACCAAAATTGCTGCGGCGTTTGAACCTGCGGAGGTGGAATAAAAATCATTTTCCTGTAAACAGATGGAATGAAGGAGATCCACCTCAACCTTTGTTTACTTATTTTGTTTTTTCAAAAAGAATTGAAAACTGCCGGACAATCGGCGCTACCTTTTTAAACATGGAATTTCAACCAATCTTTCCGCGCACCCAACAACCCATTTTGATCGCAGGCCCTTGTTCGGCCGAAACAGAGGAACAGGTACTGGCCACAGCGCATGGTTTGCAGCAATTGGGCAAGGTACAATTGTTTCGGGCGGGAATTTGGAAGCCGCGCACACGTCCGGGCGCCTTCGAGGGCGTGGGCACGCAAGGCTTGCAATGGCTGCGCCGGGTAAAAGAAGAAACGGGCTTGAAAGTAACCACTGAGGTAGCCAATGCGCAACATGTGTACGATTGCATGAAATACGGGGTGGATGTGTTGTGGATTGGCGCCCGCACCACCGTGAATCCGTTTTCCGTGCAGGATATCGCCGATGCTTTGGAAGGGGCTGATATTCCGGTGATTGTAAAAAATCCGGTTAATCCTGATTATAAACTGTGGGTCGGAGGCATTGAACGTTTGTACAAGGCGGGTTTGCGGCGTATTGCGGCCGTGCACCGCGGATTTTCGAGTTATGGCGATTCCAAATACCGCAACGTGCCACGGTGGCAAATGGCGATTGATCTGAAACAGGAGTTTCCGGATCTGGAATTGATTTGTGACATCAGTCATATTTGCGGTCGCCGCGATATATTGGCTGAAACGGCTCAAAAAGCCTTCGATTTGAACTTCGATGGTTTGATGGTGGAAGTACATCCCAACCCCGACCAGGCCTGGAGCGATGCCGCGCAACAAATTACCCCGGCACAATTTGGCGCAATGATCAACGATTTGGTGATTCGTCCCACGACCTCCAGCGACCCGGATTATTTGGCCCAAATAGAAAACTACCGCGGCGAACTCGATGACCTGGATGAAGAAATTATCACCCTCATTGCCCGCCGCATGCATTTGGTGCGCGAAATTGGGGCAGTAAAAAAGGTGAAGAACGTTTCTGTGTTGCAACCCGAGCGTTTTCGGACCTTGCGTGAAGCCTTGGAACGCCGGGGAGCCAAAAATGAATTGAGTCCGGAATTTATTGCACTTTTTTTGGAGGCCATTCACCAGGAAAGCATCAGCCAGCAGGAGCAGGTAATGAATTTACAGGTGAAAAAAGTAGAAATCCCCTTCGTAAAATAAATAATTTATTGTTACAGAAACAATTCGGTAAGATTATTGTAGGGCACTTTTATATTTTGCACCTTTGTCGGTCTGTAATCTTCTGCACCGAATTAAAGTACCTACTTAATACTTTGGACACGCTTTCTACTCAAACATTTGCCCAAAATCAGGCAATTCAACCCCTTCCGCACGAGCCAACCGAAATGGAACAAGGGCTCCTGGATACCCATTTGTCCAACGAACGCCTCTTGCTCGCCATCCAAGGTTCGGGCGATGGCGTTTGGGATTGGGATATTCAAACCGATGAAGCCTATTTTTCGCCTCGCTTCAGGGAAATGGTAGGAAATTTCCCTGATGATGCCAAAGGATTAGATGCGCTGGCAAAAAATATCCATCCGGAGGACATGCCTGCCACGATGGCCGCAATTCAGGCGCATTTTGAAAAAAAAGCACCCTTTCACCATGAATACCGCCTGCTTTCGGCAAATGGTGTTTATCGCTGGTATTTGGCCATGGGCCAGGCTGTTTGGGATGATACAGGAAAGCCTATTCGGATGGCGGGTTTGCTTTCGGATATTACACCCCGCAAGGAAATGGAGGAGGCGTTGCGGTTAAGTGAACTGAATCTGCGGTACGCACAGGAAATGGCGCAATTGGGTAGCTGGGTTATTATACCTGCAACATCGGAAATGATTTGGTCGGATGAATTGTTCCGCATTTTTGAAATAGAAAAAGTGTCTACTGACCAATTGTACGCAGTGTATCGGGCCGCTTTACATCCGGAAGATGGTTACTTGTTGGATGAAGCCATACAATCTGGCAAGATCTATTCCATTGAACATCGGATTATTTGTAAAGCAGGAAAAATAAAACACATCTTGTGTACGGGCTATTTTGTGTATGATGCACAGGGGCAGGTGATTCAAATAAAGGGCACGGCTCAGGATATTACGCTGCGCAAAATGGCCGAAAACAACCGCATTGAATACCTGCAAATGCTCGAAGATCTGTTGTTTTCGCTTTCCCACAAAATTCGCAAACCCGTGGCCAACATTCAGGCAATCGTTCAAATCTTGGATGGGGATGATGAAATTTCGGAAGCTGACCTGAAAGAATGTTTGAGTTATCTGAATCATTCCAATCAGGAATTGGATGCCTATATCCATGAAATGAACAACATGCTTGCGGAGAAAAAACGAAAGTTGAGGTAACTGGGTAGTTACAACACACGTATTGTAGTTTTATGATAAGAAAAAAAGAGATTTCAAGAAGCGCCTCTGAAAATATATAATGGGATCAGGATTAAAAGGCTTAGGTTGTGGCTTCCAAGAGACCTAATCATGCTTTAGCCGTTTCAATCTCCCCATTTTATGCAAAAATTTAAAGCCCCCAACTCCAAAGGGGCAGGTCAAAATTTAATCAGTGCGATTGATCAGGAACGTTTTTTGACCATAAAGACCGCTTTTGAAACAGCGGAGCAGCTCAATGCTCGTCTTTTATTGGCTATTGAAGGTACAGGTTACGGTTATTGGGACTGGGATATCCCCAATGACATCGCCTATTTTTCTGCAATCTTTCGGAAGTTGGTAGGCCATGATACTGCTGAATATACTGTAGGGATGGCTGCTTTGGCTGAAATAACCCATCCGGATGATCTCCAGGGCACAATAGACGCAATTCAGGCCCATTTTGAAAAAAAAGCGCCCTATTTCCATGAATACAGGTTAAAAACGCAAAGCGGGGACTACCGCTGGTTCCTCGTAATGGGGCAGGCCGTTTGGGACGCCGAGGGCAAACCCATTCGAATGGCCGGATTGCTTTCCGATATCAGTGACCGCAAAGAAACAGAAGACCTATTAAAAAGCAGTGCGCTATTGCTTAAACAGGCGCAGGAATTAGCCCATTTGGGCAGTTGGATGTTTGATCCTCAAACCAATGCCCTTCACTGGTCCGAGGAATTATATCGTATTTTTGAGATGGAAGGCACTGCCGATGAAGATCTTTATCCGTTGTATCGCAGCAAGATTCATCCCGAAGATTTGCCAATGCTGGATGCCGCCCTGCAATCAGGCCTTGCTTATCGTATAGAACATCGTATTTGTTGCAAAAATGATCAGATAAAATACGTTTTAGGGGTAGGGGATTATATCCGGGATTCAAAAACAAAGGAAGTTAAAATGTTGGGTTTTGCACAGGATATAACTGATCGTAAAGTGTTGGAAAACAGCAAGTTAGAATACCAGCAAATGTTGGAATTACTACTCTTTACCTTATCACATAAAATACGCAAACCAGTTGCCAACATCCACGCTATCGCGGAGGTGATGTATTCTGATGAATTCCAAAATAGCCCAATGCTGAAAGAATACCTGGGCTATTTAAAGCAATCCAATCGGGAACTCGACGCCTACATCCATGAATTAAACCACCTGTTGGCAGAGAAAAAACGGCAATTCATGTAGTAAAATTCCTACGACGACAAGCTTCGCTAAACGTTGGAATCCCTGCGTTTTACCGCTTTCCCTGCGACAATTTCTCCTGCAGTTTTGGATCTATTTGAATGGCTTTTTGATGCAATTCATCGGCTTTGGCCGGGTTGCCCATGAAGAAGTAAGCCGTCCCCAGATCGAAAATATAATTAGGATTATTGGGTTCCAAATCTACGGCACGCTGAAACCAGGACAGCGCCTCGTTGTTGTTGTGGGTCACCCCGTTGGCAACGCCCAACAAACGCGCCGTTTCAGGGTCTTTCGGGTTGGTCGTCCATGCTTCATTCAGGTATTTCAAAGCGCCTGCGGCATCATTGTAGGTCTCCCCTTGTGCCTTCCCAGCTTCCCGCAATGCCATTGCCAGCAAACTTTTGTACTTCGGATCGTCGTTGCCTAATTTGACGGCCATGCGGTAGTCGGCCACGGCTTCCGGATATTTTTTCAATAAAAAATTGCTTCCTGCCCGACTAATATAGGCATCTTTATAATTCGGATAAATTTCAATGGCTTTATTCAGGTGCAAGACAGATTGTTCGCACATGGTTTGTATCAAGATGGGGTCCTTTTCTTTAGCGGCTTTATCCAAAAGCACACCGCCACAGGCATTGCGAATTTTGGCGCTGTTGCCGGAAACCTTCACATCGGTCAAAAAGATCCGTTCATTGCTTGACCATACCGGATTGCGGGTGAGGGTTTTAAACGAAAACAGCACCAAAACAGCACCTAAAATGCCATAAACCAGGCTGTTGTTCCCCTTTTGCCACCAATACGTCAAACCACTCGCAAGAATCAGGCAAAAACCCACCGAAGGCATAAAGGCAAAACGCTCGCCCATGTTGGTACCAATCGGGAACACCAAATTGGATACAATGCTCAGGGTGAGGATAAAATACAAAATACCAAAACGCACCGGGTCTTTTTTGCTGATGCCTGATAAAGCGTACCAAATCAAACCTCCATACACCGCCAAACTCAACAATACCAATGGATTGCTGAAGTTCATCAGGGCAATATGGCGCGGGTAGTAGTCGTGCGTAAGCGGGTGCGGCACGAACAACAGCATGATGTACTTGCCCAAGGTGTAGATAATCGTGGCCAATTTTTCTCCTGCATCGGCGGCAACCCAGTTGTTGCCCACAATTTTGAGGTAGGGATTGTTCATCAGTTCCATCGGAGCACCGCCGAATTTCCAGCCCAAAATGGAGCCGCGCACCAAGAAAAATACCAAAAACCCGATCCAAACTGGCGCAGAAGCCTTAATAACCTGCTCCACAGAAGCATTGCGAAAAAACCACAAGGCCAGTGGAATCACCACCACAAAAGTGGCCGCATTTTCTTTCGACAAACAGGCTAAGAAAAATACCAGGCCAGAAAGTGCCGCGTACATTGTTTTACCCGTATCAAAAGCCTTCAAAACGAGCCATAAAGCACCTAAACTCCCCAAAAGCGTCACAATTTCGTCGCACCCTTTGATGTTGGCCACTACTTCAGTGTGAATGGGATGCGCTGCAAATAAGGCGGTTGCCAAAAATGCCATCGCGGCCGACCAATTTGCGCCCCTCGGTTGAAGTAAAAGCAACAACACCCGGTACAACAACAGAGTCGTCGCAGCAAACAACAGCACCGTAAATAAGTGATATACAAAGGTATTTGGCCCAAAAATCTGATAAATCAACGCAAAAAACACCAGGGTAAGCGGACGATAACGGCCACCAGAAACCAGTGCGTCTTTGCCCTCCACTTTAAAATACCCGAAAAAGGTATCCTTGCTCAAAATGCCTGAAATGCCCGACGCCCCTTTTTGGGTAAACATGTTGTCGCGGATCACAATATCGTCGTCCAGTACAAACCCGTGGGTGAGCGTATTGGCGTACAAAAGAAACGCAAAGCCGAATAATAGCCAGCCCAACACCCGGGTATTCCCGATGATTGCCGGAATTTCGAAGTTGAGGGGTTTGGGTGTGGTTGCTTTTACGGTTGCAGCCTTTGCCTTTGCAGCAGGAGCAGATGGTTTACGCGATTGTTTGGCCATGACAAGTGTCGAATTTTTCTAACCGCGAAAGAACGCATTTTTTTCTATTCCACCACATCTGAGCGCAAGGAATAAGCCGATTTTCGAAAAGCCTTGTACACGCCTTTGCCAAATTTGGAGCCGTTGAAGGTCATTTTTGCGGCCAGCAGTTTGCGTTCTTCTTTCGGATAGTGCATAAAATCGCTGCATTGTACCGAACAGCAGCCCTGAAACTGTGCTTTGCAGGCATCGCATTGGATAAACAGGATATGACAATACTCATTTTGGCAATTGGTGTGGTTGTCGCAAGGGGCGCCGCATTGGTGGCATTGTGCGATGATTTCGTTGCCGATACGTTCGCCTAAACGCTCATCGAACACGAAATTTTTACCCAAAAACTTGTTTTCCAGTCCTTGCTGTTGCACCACGCGGGCGTATTCGATGATGCCGCCTTCCAATTGGAACACGTTTTCGAAACCCCGGTACTTCATATAGGCACTGGCTTTTTCGCAACGAATGCCGCCCGTGCAATACATCAGGATGTTTTTTTCGCGTTTTTCGGTCAGCAAATCGGCCACCAAGGGCAGTTCTTCGCGGAAAGTGGCCACATCGGGCACAATGGCTTTGTCAAAATGGCCAATTTCGCTTTCGTAATGGTTGCGCATATCCACCACAATGGTATTTGGGTCGCTGAGCATGCGGTTCCAGTCGTCGGCTTTCAGGTGGGTACCTGTTTTGGCCGGATCAAAATTGGGATCATCAATGCCATCAGCGACGATTTTTTCGCGCACCTTGATGATGAGGGCAAAAAACGATTTGCCATCGTCCTCAATGGCGATGTTCAGCCGCAAGCCACGAAAGGCTTCAAACTGATCCATCAAAGTCTTAAAAGCCTCAAAATTGGCGCTTGGCACCGAAATTTGCGCATTAATCCCTTCTTCCGCCACGTAAATGCGGCCCAAAACACCCAGGTTTTGGTACAGCACAAACAACTCATCGCGGAATTGCTTTGGGTTCGGAATGTTGAAATACTTGTAAAAGGAGACGGTGGTGCGGGGTTCGACGCTTTCCTGAATACGCTGCTTGAGCTCGCGCCGATTGATGCGGTTGTGTAGTAATTTTCCCATAAATTTTTTGCCCGGTGTCCGTTTGCAATGCGGATGGCGGGCGCAAAGATAGGGAATTGACTACAAATCGCCCAATTGTGGCCGCAAAATCAGTTCCTCCACCACCGCAGCATCCGACAATTCATAAGCGCCCCACACCGCGCGGCCCACATCGCTGGCTTTCATCAGGCGGTTTTCGGGAAAATCGACGCCGCGCCAGGAGTCCGACCAGGCAGCACCCGGCAAAATAGCGGTTACCCGAATACCTTCGGTTTTGAGTTCTTCCCGCAGGCATTTGGAAAAACCGAGCAGGGCAAATTTGGAAATACTGTAGGAGCCACCGTTGGGATAAGCCACGATGCTGGCAACACTGCACATGTTGAAAATATGTCCGCTTTGCACAGGCAGCATCATGGGTACAAGCGCGCGCGTGAGGTGGTAAGCGCTGAACAGATTGGTTTCCAGCAGGGTATCGAGGGTGCCTTCGCGTTCGGTGAGGGTAGAACCAGGTATGAAAACGCCTGCATTATTGACCAAAACATCCAATTTGGGGAAGGTTTTTTTGATAAAAGTAGCAAATTCGAGTACTTCCGATTTTTT
The DNA here is from genome assembly GCA_027488935.1 of Saprospiraceae bacterium. Classification (GTDB taxonomy): domain Bacteria; phylum Bacteroidota; class Bacteroidia; order Chitinophagales; family Saprospiraceae; genus M3007. The sequence continues at coordinate 99,444 of JAIYAP010000011.1, forward strand.
ACTGACATCCACCGGGTAGGTGTGCAGTTTCGTTGCAGGGTAATTGGTTTTCCATTCGGCTTGCATCGCTTCTAAGTCGGCTTCCGTACGTGCGCATACGCAAAGATCGAATTGGTTGGCAGCAAATATTTCGGCAATCGCCCGGCCCAAGCCTTTGGTTGCTCCGGTAATAACGGCAGTTTTGTTCATGGTATTTTTTCGTGTGGTGGTATACTTGACCGTGTGAAGGTATGGCAACAAGCGTAATTATGCTTTGTCTGGGATATCTGAAAAAAAACAAGTGGAATAAAATCAATCGAACCGTACCTTTGCAGTTAAAAAACAGCCATGCGTTCGTATTATATCTTATTGCTTTCCGGTTTCTTGTATGTTTTTGCCTGTAAAAATGCACCCACTGCGGATGCAAATAGCACAGCCACTACTCCTGCTCCTGCTGCCGCGCCCATCGATTCCAGCATTGTTTCGGTACGCGCTATTGATTTTTATGAGTTGACGCGGGCCAAACCGAATATGCCCGTTATTGATGTACGCGACCCGGCGGATTTCAAAACAGGGCATATTGCTCGGTCGATTAACATACCGTTTACCGATCCGATGTACCTGAATCGCATTGCTGCCCTGAGCCGCAGCCAGGAATACGCGGTGTATTGTGGTTACGGCAATATTAGCATGGAATTGGCCGAAAGCATGAAAAAAATCGGCTTTGTGCGTGTTTATCACTTGAAAAACGGCCTTTCCAATTGGGGAGAATCGCAACAGGCTTTGCAGCTTTAACGCCTGTGAAAATATAATTTTTTACAGCCGCTTAGTCGAGGCCTTGTTTAAAAAGGGATTCGGCAAATGTTTTCCACAGTCCATCTGCGGTGGGGATACTGGCTTGCAATTGGATGCGTTCGCCTGAAACAGGGTGGTCAAAAGCCATTTTCCAGGCGTGCAGGTGGATTGAACGGTCGGGATTGCCGCGCCGGGCGCCATATTTTACGTCGCCTTTCACGGGGCAACCAATGGCTGCCAGTTGGGCGCGTATTTGATGATGCCTGCCCGTCACCAATTGTATTTCCAGTAAATGGTAGCGTTCGCTGCTTTCCAGCAAGCGGTAATGCAATTCGGCGCGTTCGCTGTTGGGCGTTTCTTCCGGATAGGCCATGACCACGTTTTTTTGCTGATTTTTGCGCAAAAAGTGCACTAAAACGCCTTCCGGTTCGGCAGGTGCCTGACCAACAATGGCCAAATAGGTGCGGTCAATGCTGCGTTGGCGCATTTGATCCGTCATGGCCGTCATGGCTGCCTTAGAGCGGGCCATTAAAATGATGCCACTCACCGGCCGGTCAATACGGTGTACCACATGCAAAGGGTGTTTACAGTAGGCTTCGGCCAATTGCAAAAAAGCAACATCCCCTGTTTTGTCGGGCTGAACCGGCACATTATTGGGTTTGTTAAAAGCAATCAGCTGGTTATTTTTATACAGAACGTCGAGCATCTATTTTATTTCTTCGTATTCAACATATTCACCATCCTCATCCTTGAATTTTGGATTTTGAAATTTGGGATCGGGGGTGGGCGGGTAAACCCTGGTTTTGGGCGATTCGGGTGGCGCCTGTATTTGAAAATAAGGTCGCAACGCCTGAATCAGCCATAAAATCGCCAACAGGGTAAAAAGCCATTTCAATAGCATAACAAAAAGGATTGATGATTGCGCAATGGAGGCGAAAACTACGATGCTTCTGCCGATTCAAACCGTTTTTTTAAAAATGGATGTCCAAACACGGCAAGCAGAATAATCATAACACCAATATAAAACCCTGTGTTCAAATCTTTATCCTCCCGAAAAATAAACCCTGCCAGGATGATCCCGTAAATCGGCTCTAAGTTGAGGGCCAAATTGGTCACAAATGCCGAAAGATGCTGCATCGCCTTCAACGTGAGGGTGTACGGAAGTAATGTGCAAAACCAGGCCAATAAAAACAACCACAACCAGTCCAACCCCGCCGGAACCAACGCAACTTCGGGATAGTTCCAGGCATAAAATGGCAAAAACAAGGTCGTTATAACAATGCCGCCACCCAACTCCACAAAACTCATGATCAACGGTGGGGCTGATTTTTTTTCTACAATTACTTTGTTTAAACTGGTAAAAACAGCCGCCAGTAAAGCACTGAGCAAGCCCACGGCAAACCCCAAACGCATACTCCAATCAATATTGCCGACCACCAGCGCCATACCAGGCAAAATGAGTAGCCCCAATATCAATTCATGCCACTTCATCTTTTTCCCCTGCAAAAGTGGGTCTACCAATGCCGAAAAAAAGGCCGTGGCAGCCATGGTCGTAACGGCTACTGAGGCATTGGAAAGTTTGATGGCACCATAAAAACAAATCCAGTGGATGCCGACAATGCAGCCAACACCCAGCATATGCAATATAACCGGGCGGCCGAGCCGACGCAAATCGGCCAACGGAAACAGAAAAAGCAGTGAACTACAACACAATACCACCCGCCACCAAACCAGGGGCAACGCCTGTAAGGTAATTAATTTGCCTAAAATGGCCGTAAAACCCCACAAAAACACGCAAAAATGCAAGTAGAGGTAAGCCCGTGTTTTTTCCGACATGTTGAATGCTGTTGCGTTGTTTTGATCAGGATGAAATGAAAATGGCGGTAAAGATGCCATTTGTTTAGATTTTCTCCAAATAGATGCACTTTTTGCCCATTTACAATGGCGTGACAGTGCCTTTAGGCCGCTACGGTACTTTTGTTGCCACAAATCGGAACACCACCGCACCCTATTTCCCCTTGGATTATGTTAGACGGATACCATATCATTACCCTCACCCACCGCGATGCTCCTTTGCAGGCTTTGCGCTATGCGGTTGTGGAGGATGGTCAAGCAAATATGCTGCCAGCGTTGAAGCAGCGCTTCGATTGGAAAGAATTGTTCTATCTGGCCACCTGCAATCGGGTGATGTACCTGTTTTATCAACAAGGACCAATTTCGGAGCATTTAATTCCTGAAGTGCTGCGTATGGTTCGTCCGGAATTGTCCGACGCTCAGTTGCAAACAACAAGTGCCCAAATGCGTTTGTTGCATGGTACTGACGCTGTGCAACATCTTTTTGAAGTAGCGGCTTCGATGGATAGCCTGGTGTTGGGCGAGCGGGAAATTGTGCGCCAATTGCGCGAGGCCTACGACCGCAACCACGCTCAGGGACTCACGGGCGATCACATGCGCTTGTTGCTGCGTTTTACCATCGAAACGGCTAAGGAAGTGTATAGCCAAACCGGTATTGGCGAAAAATCATTGTCGGTGGTGGCGCTGGCGTTTAGTGCCATGTTGCGCGCTGGCGTGTCGCCCCAGGATCGTATTTTGATGCTGGGCGCGGGTGAAACGAACACCCTTTTTGGCCGATTTCTCACAAAATATGGTTTTAAAAATATTACGGTAAGCAACCGCAGTTATGAAAATGGCCGTGTATTGGCCGAAAAATTGGGCGGTAAGGCCGTGCTTTTTGATGCTTTATCCGAATACGCCGGCGGCTTCGATGCGCTGATTGTATGTACTGCCGCTACTCAGGCGATTGTGACGCCCGAACTCTATGCCGCGCTGCTGCAAGGCGATGCCGGTAAAAAAGTGGTGGTCGATTTGTCTGTCCCACACAATGTAGCAGCGCAGGTTGTAGAAAATTTCAATGTTGAATATGTTGAAATTGAAGGACTTCGGTCGGTTGCTGAAGAACACCGCAGTTTCCGCGAACAAGAATGCGCGAAGGCGGCTGTCCTGATTCAGGAGCGAATCTATGCGTACCGCGATTTATGGCATGAGCGCCAGGTAGAACGCGCGATGGCCCATATTCCCGACGAAGTGCGCGCGGTGAAAGATCGGGCGATTCAGGAGGTTTTTGCCAAAGATTTTGCTGCCCTTGATCCACAAGCCCAGGCAACGGTGCTAAAAATGTTGGAATACATGGAAAAAAAGTGCGTGGCGATTCCAATCAAAGCCGCAAAAGCCATTGCCCTGCGCGGGAAAAAGCAAACCGAAAAAGTGGGCTAAATTTTTACGAGGGCATCTGCTATTTTCCGATCATTCGACAGGCGCGGCACTTTATTTTGGCCGCCTAATTTGCCTTCTGATTTCATGAAATCGCGAAATGCATCGCGGCGTAATGGCTTGATTTTCAAGGTGCGCAATATGTTTCCGGCAATCAGATCGTCATAATAGATGTTTTGCACCCGCATGCGCGTATCCACATCCAGGGCAAATTCGTGCAAATCAGCGGGCATGTTGTCAAACTCAATCAGCCATTCGTGGTAAGGCAAACCGCCTTCTGCCGGATTGACCTGAGGTGCCACCGTAAATTCTACAATGCGGATACCGGCGGCATTGGCAACCGGCAACAAGGCCTGTTCTACTTCTTTTCCGATTACATGCTCGCCAAAGGCAGAAATGAAGTGCTTTACCCGGCCACTCACAATGATCCGGTAGGGATTTTTAGACACAAACTGCACGGTATCGCCAATGTTGTAACCCCATAAACCGGCATTGGTGTGGAGGATAAGGGCATAATTCACCCCCAGTTCAACATCCTTGAGCCAAAGCCGTGTAGGATTTGCATTGAAAATTTCGTCGGCCGGAACAAATTCAAAAAACATGCCCGCATCTACATTCAGCAACAGGCCTTCACTTGGAAAACAATCCTGAAATGCGATAAACCCTTCGGAGGCCGGATAGGTTTCTACGCTGTCAATGGGACCGCCTACCAGTGCTTCCAGTTTGGCGCGATAGGGCTCAAAATTGACGCCACCGTACACAAATACCGAAAAATTAGGGAAAATTTCGCGGATGGTTGATTTGCCGGTGCGGCTCAACAGGCGCTCGTAATACATTTGTACCCAGGGCGGAATGCCACTGATGAGGCGCATATCTGCATGCATAGTTTCTTCAACGATGCCATCCAGTTTTTCTTCCCAATCCTCTATACAATTGGTGCGCCACGATGGCAACTGGTTGGTGCGCAGCCAGGCAGGTACGAGGTGGTTGCTGATGCCGCTCAATCGGCCCGTTGGGATGCCCGCGATTTCATCCAGTTCCGGACTGCCCGAGAGGAAGATCATTTTGCCATCCAGCCAACGGCCATTGCCCGTGCGGCTGAAGTAATTAAAGAGGGCATTGCGGGCTGTTCCAAAGTGCAAAGGAGTGCTTTCTTTGCTCATGGGGATGTATTTTACGCCCGAGGTAGTGCCCGATGTTTTAGAAAAATAAGCCGGTACACCGGGCCAAAGCACATTTGAAGCCCCTTCTTTGATTTGATCTACATACGGTTTTAATTGTTCATAATCGCGGATGGGCACCGCCTGGGTAAATTCCTCGTACGTACGCACCTGATCGAACCGGTGGTCTTTTCCAAACACGGTATTACGGCCTTTCGCCAGTAAATCCCGAAATACTTTTTCCTGTTTTGCCAAGGCATTGGCCGACCAATTTTGAATAGAACGGTCGATGGCTTTGGCAAAAGGACGCACGATGGTGGCACGAAAACCCATATTATGATGTATAAAACCTGCTGTTGAAATTCGAACCGTAAAGTTCGTATCTTTTTGGGGAAAATTTGTATTTCCAATATTTTCGCGCTGGAACAATTACGCGGCATGGAGGGGGCAGCGATTTGTACGCAATTTGGGGCAAATTTATACCTGTACCGCCGATACGGGCTGCTATAATTATTATGGCCTGAGTTTGTGTCAGGAAGGCAATTTTCAAGAAGTGCTTACTTCCTACCTGGGGTGTGACAGCATCGTGCGCGGCTATTTTGGTCGACTTCTCATTACGGTCAGTATTCTGCCTGCCCAACCTGCACTGGATTGTATCAATGGCAGCGTGAAGTTAGGTTTCCCAGGTGTATCCTGCTTTTTGTAGGGGCAATCGCCGAGGACGCATCCCTGCAGCCGCCAATGCATTGCAAAGGGCGGGTGCTACCGTGGCAACGCCCACTTCCCCTGCACCGCCGGGCGCGGCCTCGCTGGGCACGGTGTACACCTCAATCGGCGGCACATCGTTGTAGCGGGCCAACTGATAAGCATAAAAACTGTCTTCAACGACCTGGCTGTTTTCAACGGTAATTTCATTGCGCAGGGCCTGTCCTAAGCCGAACACCGTACCGCCTTCCATCTGGCTGCGCAAACCATCCGGGTTGATCACCACGCCGCAGTCGATGGCGACCACAATACGGACCAGCCGAAAGTGTTTTTTACCTAATTTTTCAATTTCAATGGCATGTGCGGCGTATGAATTGCAGAAAAACAAATGCCCGGCAATACCCATAAAGTGGTTTTTAGGCCTTGGAGCATCCCAGCCAATTTTTTCTGCGGCTAATTTCAATACCGTTGCCAAGCGGCCTGGATCAACGGGTTGGCTCCAATTGTCATTAAATTTGGCAGAAAATGCAGGGCGTCCTTCCAGCAAACTCAATCGAAATTGCAAAGGATCTTTTTTTAGTTTCTGGGCAAGTTCATCGACAAAACACTCAATCGGAAACACATTTACGACGGGCTCTACCCCGCGCAGCCATCCACACTGTAGATTAAACTCAATCGGCGTGTATCCGGTTTGGATGTTGGGGATGCCATACCAGAAATCCTTGCTTGCGCCGCCCAGCATTTCGGCAGGTTCTTTGGCTTCCGGACCATCGGTTGAAAAGGCAACGGGTGTGGTGAGTACATGGTGTTGCCAACTTTGCACCTGCCCTTTTTCGTCCCAATTGGCTTGCAGGCGATGAAAATTGGCGGGCCGGTAATTGTCGAAGCGCAAATCATCCGTTCGATCCCAAATTACTTTCACCGCTTGGTCGAATTGTTGGGCGATTTTTACGGCTTCGATGGCAAAATCAAATTGCAGGCGTCGGCCGAATGCGCCACCCATGAGCGCCAGATTGACCTTGATGTTTTCTTTTTTCAGTTTACAGGAATTTGCGATTTCGCCTACCGCCCAGTCGGGCAATTGCAGTCCGCCCCAAATTTCGCATTGTTCGGCATTGGCCTTGGCAATAAAATTGACCGGTTCCATGGTGGCATGGGCCAAAAAGGGTGCGGCATATTGGGCCGAGAAGCTGCGTTTGGCGGGGGCTTTTATTTGGGCAACATCTCCCAGGGTATGCACGATCTGTTTCGGGGTTTCCTTCGATTTTTGTTCAAAACGCTGAAATAAATCCTTCGAACTTTCGTGGTTGTTGGGGCCTTCGTTCCACACAATTTTTAACATGCGCCGGGCTTTCATGGCCGCCCACACATTGCGGGCAATCACCGCTACCCCTGCATGTACGTGCATCGGCTTCCCAGTACCTTCAAATTGCACGATTTTCAGCACACCGGGCACTGCTTTTGCCTCGGAATCGTCTACCGAGCTGATGGAGCCACCCCTTACCGGACATCTGGCTACCACCGCATACGCCATACCGGGGATTTGCAGGTCGATGCCATATTTGACTTTACCCGTTAAAATATCCTTTTGGTTCCTTTTGCGCTGTTCTTTACCAATGATGGTAAAATCTTTGACGTTTTTTAAGGTCACTTCGGTTGGAACCGGCATTAAGGCTGCATCACAGGCCAACGCGCCGTAGGTCAGTCGGTTGCCAGTTAGGGCATGCACTACCGCACCTTTTTCTGCTTTGCATAAATGGGGGTCTACCTGCCATTTTTGGGCCGCAGCGTTGATGAGCATCGTGCGCGCTACTGCACCCGCCTTGCGTAAATCGTCGTACGTGCCCGGTACACTTTGACTTCCACCGGTATCATGTGCGCCTGCGGGCAAACTTCCGAAAGGCGCTACTTCGGTATGCACTTGTTGAAAATCGACCTCCATTTCCTCGGCAACGATCATAGGCAGGGACGTATTCACCCCTTGGCCGCTTTCCTGTTTCGCTACAAAAATGATAATGGAACCGTTTTTTTCGATTCTTATATAGGCATTGGGCTGAAAATAAGGACAATCTTCCGGCAGATCTTGTGCTGCCTGGACCCAATCTGTGGGATAAACACCCAACATAAATCCGCTTCCGGTGAAAGCGCCCAATTGAATAAACCTCCGACGCGAAATAGGCACTTTTTTCATAAAAAAGGGTATAAGTTGTAGTCAGGTGTTATTTGTTATAGTTTTCGATGGCCTTTTGTACCGCTTGTTGGATACGATGGTAGGTGCCGCAGCGACACAATACGCCGTCCATCGCCAGCCGAATTTCTGCTGTGGAAGGCTTTTTATTTGCTTTTAAAAGTCCGGCGAGGGTCATCATTTGCCCGGATTGGCAATACCCGCATTGTGGGACGTTGATCTCCTCCCAGGCTTGTTGAATCGGATGGTCGCCCGTTGCCGAAAGCCCTTCAATCGTGGTAATTGCTTGTCCTGCTGCAATTTGAACCGGGGTTACGCAGGCGCGCGTGGCGGTATCGTTGAGCAATACCGTGCAGGCGCCACAAGAAGCGACCCCACAACCAAATTTGGTACCGGTGAGTTGCAATTCATCGCGCAGTACCCAAAGTAAGGGCATGTCCGGCTCAACGTCTACCGTGCGCGATTCGCCATTGATGAGGAGTTTAAATATGGGCATAGTGAAATGGCGGACGGGGAAAAACGCCTGCTGTGGCAAATTTAAGCGAAACGAATTGAAAATGTAGCGCCAGAATTGAAAAACATAAGTCCTTCAGAATTTACATAGGATTTGTAGTAGCGTGTAAATTCTATTGGCGGGGTGACCGAAAAAGTCGCCCCGTCAATAGAATTTACGCATTTACATGGAATTAAAGGAGGCTTTAGTTGTGATGCTTGATTTGCCTTATTATATTATAAAAAGGTAAATTACGTATTAATTCCTTCCGGCAGCAAGGTATAATCATGAAAATTGCCGTACAAACGTTGGCCAGCGACCGGTTCAGTAAGCGCCTCAACGAGGTATTTGCCGCCCACATAACAGCCTTTCCAGCTTTGGCCCAATCCGCCAAACGGTTCTTCTCTATCGCCCCGGCTGCGCAATTTGTTGATGCCAACTTTAAAGGCACGCAACTCTGCCGCAGTGTGTTTGAGCGCATTTGGGTGGTCGGTAGCCAGCGAAGAGACCAAATTGCCATTGGACACGTTCATTTCGGCCACCATTTCATCCAATGAATCCACCACAACAAATGTATCTACTGGGCCAAAGGGCTCATTATAATAGAGTTGTGCATTTTTGGGAACCCCTAACAATGCAATCGGCGAGAGGTAGGCGGAAATATCTTGTCCGGGTAAAAAATGTTCCATATCCAGGCTGGACTGGTACAATTTAACCGCGCCTTTGCTGAGGGCATCTGCTACCAGGCCGCGCAAGTCTTCTACTTTTCGGTTGTTTATCAGGGGGCCAAAATCGACTTTCGGCGCTTCGGTTTCGCCTTCCTCCACCAGCAAGGGGTGGCCGATCTGCAGGCTTTTTACCGTATTGATGTATGTTTCCAAAAATGCAGGGAACAAATCGCGTTGTACCACCCAGCGCACATACGCAGTGCAGCGCTGTTTGCCGTATTCATACCCTTTTTTAATTTGTGCTGCCAAATCGGGCCACTGACTGTAATCCCATATCCCATAAGCATTTACGCCTTCCATTTCCAGCATGTGGCGCTTGTGGTTATCGATCAAACTCAGGGAAATACCGCGGCCATGGCTTTTGCCGCCTACATACGACATGGCTGCAATCTCCGGACTTTGAATCAGGGCTTCGCTCAATTCGCCGCCAGAGCCACTAATCAAAGTAAAGGGCAGTCCGGCGCGACGTGCCAGCGCAACCGCCAGCGAAAGGGTATATAAACCGCCATCGGTGGGTACTTTTGCAATCACACTGTTGCCGCACAATGCTTGTATCAGCATGGCGTGCATAAGTACGCTCATGGGGTAGTTCCAGGAGGCAATATTGCTCACCAAACCTAAGGGCGGACGACCGTCGCTGAATTCTTCTGTTTTATCTAAATACCATTCAACGCCTTCGATGCAACGATCCACACTGGTACGGGCCTGCAACACGGGTTTGCCAATTTCCCAGGCAAGCAGGTAGGCCAACAAATCGCGGTGTTTGCGAAAAGCATCGAGGGCTGATTCAACGCGGGTGCGGCGCCCGTCAAAAGAAAACTGGCGCCAACGGTCAAATTCTGCCGCGGAAGCTGCCACTGCCTTTTTGCCTTCTGCGGCATGCAGCATGGGTAAATAACCCAATTGTGTACCATCTACTGGTGAAAAAATGGGTTTGCCGTTGCCAGCAAGTTTCCATTCGCCCGCAATATGGTTGAGCAAACGGCCATTGCTGCTGTCAAACATTTCAGGAGCAATGGTTTTAACCTGGTCTACTAAAACAGACCATTGGGCAGCAGGAAGGATGATTTTTGACATAAATGTTGGGTATGGGTAATTTTGACGAAGATAAGCGGATTCATTTTATCTTTTAAACTGGATACTTAACAAATAATGAATTCTTAATGTTGTAATTGCATTTGCATTCTAAGACATAGTAATGCGTACATGCACGCGTGATTTATTTGATGCTTGATATTTTATCCAAGATTTGTAGTAACGTGTAAATTCTATTAACAAGGTAACAGAAAAGTCGCCCCGTCAATAGAATTTACGCATTTACATGGGATAAAACGAGGCTCTAGATGTTATGCTTGATTTGCCTCGACATCTTTCGCTCTTTTTATTATTTACGCAACATCACTTTTTGCACTGCGCGCACGTTATGCGCATCCCGCACCTGCACGTAATACACGCCGGAGGCCTGTGTGCTCAAATCAATTTGTGCATTAAGTTGTTGATTTACAACCGGAAACTGCTGAAAAACAACCGTAGCGCCCAGGGCATTCACGACACTTACTTCCACCTGATCCTGTTCCAGGCCGCTGGATAGAATGTTAAATTGGCCATTGCCCGGATTTGGGGAAATGATGGTTTGCACGTCTAGGTTGTTTTCGTGGGTAGCGGTGGCCTGTTTGTAATCCAGGTAAGCCAAAATCAGCGTAACAAATACAATATCGCCATCTACAATTTGGGCAGCGGGCGACCAAAGGCGTTCGTCGTTTTGTTGAACGGCAATGGCCATGTTTTCTGTTGGGAAATAGAAGGCGTTGGAATTGTAAATCAGCGAGCCATTGTGTCCCCAGTTTTCGATGCCCAAAGTGGTATATTGCATGGCGCCGAGCCCGTACGCGATGCCGCTACTGGGCTGTTGGAAAAAGTCAGTTTGCATGGCGGCGAGGGTGCTGGCATTCAATACATGGCCACCGTGTACCCGTTCGCTAAAACGCACGAGGTCTTCCGGGGTCGTAATGAAGCAGCCTGCGCTCGTTGCCAGGCTGAACAACCCAACATCCGGGATGCCTACGCCCTGAAAGTCATCTACCACATTGTCGCCGTCCTGGTCAGAAAAACAGTGGGCAAAAGGCTGTGCACCAGGGGTTTCAAACGGGTAAGCAAAGGTGTGCGTAAGTCCCAGCGGCGTCAACACTTGCTCGCGGACCGCTTCATACCAGGTTTTACCCGATATTTTCTCAATAAGCCGACCTGCCAGCAGGAAATTTGTATTGGAATAAGACCAATCGGTATTGAGTGGAAAATTCGGAGCCAGCACATAATGATGCAAGATGGTATCAATCTCCCAAATGCTGTCCAGATTTTGCACCAAAGCCGTATTCATGGCGGGGTTTTCATTGATATAATCATTAAAACCAGTGCGATGACTCAGCACCTGGCGCACCGTAGCCTCCCCATTGATGTTCGGATAGGGGTCGAGGTACTTGCTGATTTTATCATCCAGACTTAACAAGCCTGCGTCCACCATTTTGAGCAGGGTAACCGCTACAAAACTCTTGGAAATGCTGCCCATGCCCATCAAATGGTCGGTAGTAAGGGGCAGGCTACTCGGTAATTCCTGGCTTACACCGCTTGCTTTTTTCCAAACCGTACCATCGGGCATTAAGACCGCCGCCGTAAATCCTTTGATCGGGGAAAGGGCCACAATGCTGTCAAATGCATGGGTAAGTGCTTCTTCCAGGGAGCCTGCAAACAAAGGTGGGGCTGCCTGCTTGGGCGTGTTTATCCCCATATTTTCAATATTGGCCTTGGGCGCGGGCATAAATGGTGTTGTCGAATTATACTGTGCCCAAATGCTGCTGCTGCACAACAGCACAAAAAACGAAATCAGGATTTGTTGTTTCATAAAATCAAAGTTTAGCAGAATTTTTCAATTTTGTTAGGGGACCACAATTTCGGCACTACTGCTGCTGTAGGCAACAAAGCACCCCAAAGCACCTCCCGTAAAATTAGTATTGGGATTAGCGGGCGCGGCAGAAAAACCGCCGTTGTCTAGGAGAATATTCGACAAAGTGAAGTAAAAATCATACACTTTGGCATCAATTGATTGCATTTCAATGCTGATGTGGTCGCCCCGTTTGTAGGTATTAAAACTGGCTTCGGTATTCACGGTATTGCCTTCAATGTTTTTGTCATTGAACACCACCAATTCATCCGACATCGGCACCAGGGTGTCGTTGACGGTGATCAGCAAGCGGTAGCTATTTGTTTCAACCGCCGGATCGGTAAAATTGATAAACACATTGTAGGTGGTGTCCTTTGAACCAAGACCCTGAAATGGTGCTTCCTTTAGCGTGAGCGCATCCAAGGGCACCACAGGCGGCAAATAAGATTTGGCTTCGTAGGTTTTATCGCCAATGGTTACTGTGAGGGTGTAGGATTTGCCTTCCTGCGCAGTGATTGTTTTGCTGTAATGTCCCTTTGCCTCAAACGGAATTGCAGTGGGAGTGCCGTTTTCTTCCCGCAATACCACACTGGCATTGTTGATGGGAGTGGGATCGGTGGCGGTAAAATAGTCGCCCGTTTGGGTTACCTGCACGGTGAACAGGTTGGTTCCAGGTATTAAGGAGGCTTCAATTACGATCCGTGGTGCGCTGTTGTTCAAGTCAACTTCAATTACTTTTTCGCAGGAAGTAAAAATGGCGGCCAGCGCTATAATGCAGATCCAAAATATTGGATACATGGGAATTCTTGGCATGTTTTTTTTCTTTTAAAAAGTTTAAAAAAAGGAATTTAGAATTTAAAATTGTAGGTAATGGAAGGAATCCACCGGAACAGGGTCGTTTGCAGGGCTTCTGTTTGTTGCGGGTTGTCTTTTTTGGGCCTGAATGTGATGGAATAGGCATTGCGGCGACCATACGCGTTGTACGCCGAGATATTCAGGCTGGATTCGCGGTTTTTGCGCTTGCGGAATTCGCGGGTTAGGCCCAGGTCCAAGCGGTGGTAATTCGGGAAGCGGTACCCGTTGCGTTCGGTGTAATAAGGCACCACGGTTCCTTCAAAGTAGTAGCGGCCGGACGGAAAGGTAACGGCGTCGCCCGTGTTGAATACCCAGTTGGCCGAAACCTTCCATTTTGAATTGAGGTCGTACATGGCCACTATGGAAAGATCATGGATGCGATCCTGGCGGGCGGAGTAGGCCTTACCGCCGTCAATGGCGTCAAATTTGCGCAGGGTACGCGACAGGGTGTAGCCAACCCAACCGGTGAGTCGGCCTTTATTTTTGCGCACAAAAAATTCGGCGCCGTAAGCCTGGCCTTTCCCGTACACCAATTCCCCTTCTACCGAGCTGTTGAGCAGCAAATCGGCACCATTGCGGTAATCAATCAGGTTTTGCATGTCCTTATAATAGGCTTCTATGGAAAACTCAAACTGGTTGTCGTTCAAGTTTCGGAAAAAACCCAGGGCCAGTTGGTCGCCAATTTGTGGCTTGATGTTGTTGCTGCTGGGCACCCAAATATCGGTCGGGGTAGAAGTGGTAGAATTGGATAAAAGGTGCAGGTACTGGTAATTGCGGTTCAAAGATGCCTTGATTGAACTTTGGGCGTTGATCTGGTATTTTGCGCTGATACGCGGCTCCCAACCGCCGTAGTACTGAATGGATTCGCCTTTTTTGTACTTTTTTTCGGTTAAAATATTCCCTTCTTTATCAAAAGTATAAGCCGTGCCAGCGCCTACATAATTGAAAAAGGAATAACGGATGCCATAGTTCAGGCTCCAGTCTGAGTTGATTTTCCAGTCGTTCTGAAAATAAGCGCCGCCTTCGTACGAGTATTTCTGGTCGAGTTTGAGGGCATTCACAGAGCTGTTTTCAGGCGCTTTAATTTGTCCGGGCAGGAAGTTGTGGCGGATCACATTGAAGCCAAACTTGAAGTTATTGTTTTCGTTGGAGAACCAGGAAAAGTCCTGTTTCAGGTTCCAGTCCTGAATTTGCGAACCGATGCTGAATTTGCTTGAAGAATCGGACGCAATGTTGAATTTGTAATCGTATTGGCTGTAAATCAAGGAAGTATTGGAAAACAGGCGATCGGAAAACAAGTGGTTCCAGCGTACCGTGCCCGTTGCATTGCCCCAATCGAAACCGAAACTGTTGCCTGCGCCAAACACATCGCGCCCGAAGTAGCCGCTCAGGTAAACCCGGTCTTTTTCCGTAATTTGATAATTGGCTTTCAGGTTGAGGTCGTAGAAATACAATTTGGATTCGCGCAAACTTTTATTTTTCGACAATTTCAAAAAAACGTCGGCATAGGTGCGGCGACCGGATACAATAAAGGAGCCTTTCCCCTTGGTAATCGGGCCTTCGATGGCAATTTTGCTGGAAATAATGCCAATTCCGCCCGAAACACCGAAGTTTTTATTGTTGCCGTCTTTCATGCGAATGTCGAGTACCGATGCGGTGCGTCCGCCAAATTCGGCCGGCATACCACCTTTGTACAGGGTAACGTCCTTGATCGCATCGGAATTGAACACGGAAAAGAAGCCCAAAAGGTGGGAGGCGTTGTACACAGGCGCTTCATCGAGCAAAATGAGGTTCTGATCGGCTGTGCCGCCGCGTACATAAAACCCGCTGTTGCCTTCGCCGGCCGATTTTACCCCGGGCAGCAATTGGATGGTTTTGAGGATGTCGGGTTCGCCAAACAAGATGGGTACCGCTTTTACGTCTTTGGGCGACAGTTTGGTGACGCTCATTTCCGTTTTGGTAATGTTTTGGTCTTCGCGCTCGGCTTTAACTTGCACCTCCATCAAGGTATTGTCGGCCGTACCCAGCTCAAAATTCCGGCTCAAGTCGGCTTCCAGGTTAATTTTTTCGGAAATGGTGGAGTAGCCGAGGTACTGTACCCGCACAGTGTATTTCCCTTTGGGCAAAGTGAGCGAGTAAAACCCGTAAGCATTGGAACTGATGCCAGTGCCGGGCAATTCGGCGATGCTGAGGGTTGCGCCAATGAGGTCTTCGCCATTGGCAGCATCTTTAATGGTTCCCTTGAGGGTCACTTTTTGGGCAAAAAGGCCGGTACTGAGGAGGAGTACCCACAACATTAATACCGTCCGCCCTTGTTTTTGTTTTTGTAGCATAATCGTTGGTTGTTATCTTTGCTACTGTGACGGACGGGGAGGCTGGTACCCTTATGCGTGCGCGGAAATATTTCTCGATAGCAAATCAACGAAGCCACTTAAATTTAATAAATATGAAAAAGTCTCTATCTGTTTTTTTACTGCGTTTTGCCGCATCATTTACCCTAATTTCCATCCTGGACGATGCTTTACAGTTATTAAACTACCATCCCCTGAACGATACAGACCCTTGGGGAAAATATGTGTTACCACTGATCGCAACTGTTTGTATGGAACTCTTTTATACAAAAAACGCTCCGATGCCCAACTCCACCCCCTAAATCGGAAATCCCAAATCCAATCGGAAATCGGAATTCATGTAATCGGATATCGGAAATCAGAATTTCCCCACCTACCGCACCAAAATCACCGAATTCGTATTTCCTTCCAAATCTAATTCTGTGCGCGGATTTGCCGGATCGGTCATCCAGTTGCCATCTACAATAAATTTATAGAGGTGTTTTCCATGGCCGAGCGGCAAATCAATCGACCAGCCGTTGGTTATCCGGCTCATGGTAATGCCCGTTGGATCCCAATTATTGAAATTTCCCGCCAAATGGACTTTTTGCGCGTCCGAAAACCCTTTTAATTCGAAATGAATGGTTTTGGCTAGGCGCAAAACAGAGTTAAAGGTATAGTATTCATTGTAGCGTTTTTCCGGATTGCCCGGATCATGCATCCAAACACTATCGACGATAAATTTGTACTCATAATCGGCGGGTAAAAGCGTCAAGTGGGCGCTCCAGCCTTCCGCAGTGGGTTTCATTTCGAGGGCATGTTCGTCCCAATTGTTGAAACTGCCTGTTAAAACTACTTTTTTCGCCGATTTAAATCCTTTCAAAAAAAACGCCGCATTGCCGGTGTCTTTTGCCACCGGTGCCACATTGGGGTTTTGCAAATCGTACCAACCGAGCATGCCTTTTTGGCGCAGCGCCGTTTGTGGGTCTGTAAAATAAGTGCCATTGATGACAAACTTGAATTGCCAGTTGGGGGCGTCTTTAAAAGCGCGGGTCGGTTTGCGCAACTCGAAACGGTAAGTATCCAGGCGTTTCATTTTCCAACCTTTTTCCGACCATTTGTTGAAATCACCCTGCACCGCAACGCTCAGGATTTTCAAATCGGCAAAATCGACAGCCGTACTATCCGAAGCGCGCACTGCTTTTTCGTACTTGCGCACATCAAATTCAAAAACCACGTCTTCCCCTTCAAAGCGATAGGTGCCGTACGGACTTTTCGTCGTATCAACCTGGGCGCTGGCCGTTGCGGGCAGCACCAGAAAAAACAGGCAGAGCCAATATGTATTTTTCATTGTATTTTTCATTGATTCAGGGTTGTTTATCGCACTAAACGGTAAATTGTCAAGCGTTTTTTGCGGTAATTGATGCTGAGGGGCTGCTGCGCAAAAAATTCGTAGCCCAACATACCATCCATATACGTTTGGTACACCGTATTGATATCGTCGAGGTTGGTGAGCAAGGTCGCCATGGGTTTGAGCGGAATCGAGTCTAATTTTGCATTGTTCAGCATCCCGGACAGCACCTCAATTTTTTCGTTGCCTACCCCACCCAGGTTCACGCGGCGCCTGATTTCAAAATGATCTTTCAAAAACCGCCCCCCGGCATCCTTGGTAAGCAAATTTTGTTCGGCCCCGGTATCCAAACCAAACAGTTTGCGCTTTTTTTCTCCAAATTTAAGGGAAATCATGGCAACATGCCCGGAAACTTCCAAAGGGAAACTTTGCAACACCGTGTATTCCCAATCGGGGATGCGTTCTATTTGATTGCCCTTGGCATCTAATTTGACCATTACTAACAGGCGCGCGGCATAATCGAACAGAATTTCATAATCTTTAAACACTTCATACCCAATAATACCCAACAATGCCGTCCGTTTGGCGCGTTCAATATGCCCGAGGTCAATGACTTCCGCCTTGAGTTGAGTAAGCAGCAGGTTGTCCAATAAAAACGTATCGAGGGTGGTATTGCCCAGTACACGTACCTTGCCCGTTACGCTGCCGCCGCTTTCCGTGCCGAAGGCAGTCGGTTTGCCCAAATAACGGTTGTTGAGCAACAGGCCGTTCGCGCCAGTATCAAAGAAAAAATTGCCTTCCAGCGTATCAATTCGGGCCCGCACGGTAATGAGGGTACCGGTAAACGTGAACGGAATTCGGATAATATTGGGACTCAACCAGGTAGCCTGGGTAAAAACCAGGTCGGGCGGCGCACTGGCGCGGGCATCTATGGGACTACTCAAGATGTAGGTCCACAGGAATATTGCAAAACAGGCGGGTAAATTTGTTTTCATAGTTGGGGTATAAACGCAAAAAATGGGAATGTGTTTTTAGGATGAAATACAATGTGTACGTTTGCATTACAACAAGATAAAAACGATGTACAAGCGTATTTCAAAATTTGCATTTAGCATTGGTGTATTTCTTTTTTTTACCAGCCTAAGCAGTGCACAGGATATTACCCATTTAACAGGAAGTGGTAATTTTACAAATGGTCAAACAGGCGCTGAAGAAATACAGCAGATTGCCGTCTTAAACTTTATCGGTGCAAAGAGTACGCGTGTAAGCGTATACCCGTCCTATTATTTTAATCCAGATACCAAAATAGGGAATCCATCCAGCATTGACAGTATTATGCTGTTGCTGTACCAGGCTGGCATCAAACCGATGATCCTTTTCGAATATTATGGTTTTTACAATGCTTTAGGGTCGAAAGATAAATGGTATGAAATCGGTAAAAGTTTTGCGGAACGCTGGAGGCCCAATTCGCCTTATTTGCTTTCAAAAAACATACAAAATTGGGGCATTTCTGTGTATTCGGCAATCAATGAGCCGGATATCAATACGCCTTATATTCCCAGGACGATCTTAGAGGGTACAGAAAACTATCATGATGCCTTGGAAGGACTGGCAGATGGCGTTCATTCGCTTGATTCAACTTTAAGGATCATTCCCGGAGGCTGGGCATCTCAAAATGCCTTTAGTTGGAATGATGCCAATGGTTATGGCACCGCAATTGTAGACTTAATCAATTCGGGGAAATTGGCCGGTTTCGATTTGCACACGTACAATGATAATACGTATGCACCGATCGTCGATAAACAGCAGGAATTTTATTGGAGGTATTGTGCGCAAGCCGATTTTAATGAAATACAGCAAGAAATTGGTATTACTAAACCCATTAAATTTTACTCTACCGAATTTAGTTACAAAGCCAATATTCTGGGAATCGGGGAAGAAGAATCGGCAAAAAGACTTTTTACCTGTATTTGGAACAATTTAGGGGTGGTAAAAAGGGATGGTTTTACGCACGCCACTGAATTTGCGCTGGTTTGGAATTTGTACCACACGGTGGAATTTGATTCTGTATACGGTATGTGCAATCAATTCATGCCTTATATTCCGAATCTGAGAGGAACAACGTTCAAACGTGCGATGGAATTAGGTGCGGGTATGAATTTCACCGCATTAGATCCCAATGGATCCGGCATATACAAATTGACTGATGGCGTAAAAGATATGTGGGTGTGGCAAAATTATTACCGCTGGAGTGAAATAAACGGAACATCCTTCACGATTGATTTGCCCGCCGATGCTTCAAAAATCATGCTGTACGGTTTTGATGGGTTAAGAGATTCCGTGGAAGTGGCTGGGAAACAAAATTACACCTTTACGCAGCTGCCAGAAAGTGAAACATTGGTGTTTGTAATTTTAAGGGAACCCATTGTTTCCGAAAACGCTCCGTCGAACGTAAAGGATCATCATCCGTGGACCATTTTCCCGAACCCGGCAACAAATACGGTTTCCGTTAAATTGGAAGGTGACCCTGTTTTATATCAAAACGCAATTATCCAGCTTAAAGACATGACAGGCAGGCTGCTGTTAACGGAAAATGTTCATGCTGGCGATCATTCTATTGATATGAATGCTTACAATGCGGGTGTTTATATCCTGGAGGTAAGCAATCCTTTAACCAAAACTTGCATTAAATTAATCAAAATGTAGTCGACTTGAGATTTTACACCTCGATCTGCGACCACTACCTGCCCCAGGTGTTAGCCCTTGGGCGAAAAAAACCGATAAATCACTCCAAACACAATCAAAATAAAAATAGTCGTGTAAATCAGTTTGTTGTATTTGGCCAGCCAATTGGGCAAATAAATATCAAAGTTATCTTTTGTTGAATCGGAATATTGACGGGCAATCAAGGTAAGCGGGCACATTTTATTAAAAATGAGCAAAACCACGCCTTCTAATATGACTAGCCCGATACCAATCCACACAAATCGGTCGATGCGATTGACGATTACCGCATACGCCATATAGCCCAACACCACGTTGAAAAACAACCAAATAATGGTATGAAGGGTTTTGAGGAGGATTAGTTTGGTATTCGGGTTTTTCATGGTTTATTTTTATTTACTTTGAAATTAAAAACTCCGACGCACCCCAAATTGAATACCATACTGCAAAAAACGCTCGCTCGATTGGGCATTTTTGGTCGTCCGTGGCGTACAATCAAATTGTAGATGCGGCCCAATTACGGCGGTCCAGTTTTTGCCGAACGGCCAGCCGAATTCAACACCTGCCTGTGCCTGCAACAGCCATTTTCGTTGGTAGGCCGCGCTAAAAACAGCGGGATCTAAATTGTATTCCGCATTGTTTGCCACCCCTTTGGCAGGCAACAGGAAATTGAATTGCAGGCCAGCCATTGGCGCAAGATAAGCTTTTGCAACCGGAATCCGGTATTTTAAACCTAAAGGAATGCCAATTTGCCGCCAGTAATTATAGTGCCGAATTTCACGCCGGATGCCATAAAGCGCGGAATCCAAATCGTTGCTCACCGTGCCGTTCCCGTAATATTTTTTGATGATTTTGGGCTGCCAGGCCTCCCAGGTACGCACCCAGGTAAGCAGACTACTCGTTTTTGCATAAGAAATGCCGGTCATTAGGGTCCATTTGGATGAAATGGGCAGACTGAGTTGGAACGTTCCCTGTACGGTTTCCAGTCCGCGGCTCATAGAATCGAGCGCTGGTATGGCAGTACCCACGGAATTCCATCGGTAGTATCCCGCTACAAAACCGATACTTGGGTGATAGGAATGGATTTTTTTGGGGTTTACGGCAGGTGTTGTTGCACAATTGGGTTGTTTTTCCGGCAGTTTCAGCGTTTTTTCCGGTATGGGCAGTAAATGCAAGAGTACCGGCAACCGTGACACTGCTTTGTCGGCGAAAACGGCCAAAGTATCTGTTTTTACAACAATTGGAACAATCGGTGCCGCTGGAGGGATTTGTGCAAGTTGGGTTAAAGTATCGGGTGATCCTGCTATTGTTATAGCCGCCTTTATTTCCAATTGAGCAGGTGGCGTCTTAATATTCGTTTGGATATGCAGTGGGATCGGTAAATGCGTTGGTTCGTTTGCCGGGGATTCAAGGTGGATGTTTGCCTTAAAACGCCGGCTTTTTTGATCTGAAGTTGTTGAAATAGCGCCGTTTATAGGAGCAGGGCTGAAGTGTGTCGCCACCGGTTCCGGGGTTTGTTGCATGGTGTTTTCCTGCAATTTTATTTCAGGCTCCAGTGTACGCACGGGGGTATGTGCAGGCGGGTTGTCGGTCGATTGATCATGTTGCATTGGTCCCCTGTTTCCGACTTGATGCCAAAGCAAACCGCTGCAAACAACAGCTAAAGCAGCGCTCCAAAACCAGATCAACGCGCGTTTGCGGCGTTTTTCCCGGATTTTTTCCCAGAGCGCATCCGAATCGATGGGCGTTTCGTGCGCATCCACCGTATGCTTCATTTCGTTTTCAAATTCCGGCCAATTCATGCGATTGTAAATTTAAAATTTGTTGCTGTAAAAGTTTGCGTGCGCGGCTTAGCCAGGAGCGCGAGGTGCCTGCCGGAATTCCGAGAGCCACACTGATTTCATCATGCGAAAAATCATCAAAAACGGCCAGGTTAAACACTTCCCGCAGCCCATCCGGCAGGGCATCAATGCGTTGCATCAAATCATCATATTGCATTTTTGCATACACATCCAACGCCAGGTCGGGGGTATCGGGCAGGGTATCTACTGCGATTTCATAGGTGTACCGGAACTTGCGTTGTTGCGCCAAAGCCGTATGAATCACAATGCGCCGCATCCAGGCGTTTAAAGTCCCTTTTTCCGGGTCGAATTGGTCCATTTTCTTAAAAATGAGCACAAAACTGTCCTGTAAAATATCCTCCGCTTCCGATTTTACCTTGGCGTAACGTTTTGCAACCGACAACAAGGAGCCTGCAAAACGCCGGACCAGCTCCTTTTGCGAAGCGGGTCGGCGGCGTTTGCAGCCTGCTATGATCTCCGTGATGTCGGTTGAAAGCATGGGGTAATTCGTTGATAACCGGGTTTGCTTTAAAGGTATGGCTTCAAGTCTATAGTTTTCGTTTTACCTTAAACTCCAGGGTAAACGGTTGCATGGTTTGATCCTGGTCCGCCCTAATATTGCCTGAAACCGTTCCGCTGATATACTCCCCGATGTTGTTTGCATAACTTGTAAATGCAATGGGATTCGCATCCGTCGCCAAACAACCACAACCCGAATTTGGACAATATGTGCAGCCATAATTGCGCAGCTGATCGTTTTCAAGACTAATGGCATGAAAATCAATCAGGGTCGCCGTGCTTTGGTTGGGCGCTACATTGTCAAAGGAAAACTTGATTTCTGTCCCACCAATCGTAGAGCCAGGAAGCCCTTCTCCATACACCCTAATCGTTTTTTCTGCACCGTTTTCCGCAAGAAAATCGGGATAAAAAACAAAGGTTTGTTGAAATCCATTGCAGGTAAAAGTGGCGTATTCATCCAATGGCGCACAAGCCTGAATAGTGCCCACGTTTATACTATTTCCGGCAATATTGATTTCCGCCGGAATGCTTTCTTTTAAGGCCTGGAGGTTGTAGCCCGTAATTTGAAACGTGGATACAATGTCACAATATGGGAAAATAAATGAAAATTGGCCATCTGGCTCCGTGATCGCATAAACCTGAACAGAATCGTTTTCAATGGATAGCGTAACAATGCCCTGTTGAACGGGCGCGCCGTCACAATCCAGCAATATACCCGTAATTTGAGGTAATTGAATGGCTTGCGTTGTAAATTCTAAATCTTTATCTGCGCTAAACGGGCCAATTTGGCCTTCATAAACTACGGTGCCACAAGGATGAATTACTTTCATTTGAAGTATTTCGCCTTTGGGCACCAATCCACCAAACCGGCCCTGATCATCAGATAAACCCACGCCAGTACCATAGTTTTGGCTGGTAAATTGAACCTCCAATTTTTGTCCAATGTTGCCGTTCGTGTCTACAAATTTCATCTTAATGTATATGAAGTCATTCGGAATATCACAGTTCCAAAAGCTAAAATGACTGACTTCGGCTTCATAACTACCATTTACCAGGGGGGCAGTCCCCGACTCTACCCAGTACCCATTGTCGGTGTTAAAATGCCAAAGTTGAATGGTCGAAGGTGCCGAAATTTTAATCGAAGGTGGTAAAGGAAAGGTTATTTTGGCCGTTTTTCCGGCCAACAGGTTCAGTTTTTCGCCATTGGGGGTTTCTAATTCCACGCCGATCATGCCATAGGTTTTTAAAATTTTGGGATCGCCCGCGGCATCAATCGCGCGCAGATCGCCTGGCATCAGATGAAACGTCCATTCGTAAGTTGGATCAAGCCAAACACCATACATTTTTACTTGTCCTTGATAAGGGCTGCCATCCGATTTTGCGATGGCATTGGCTGGTATTTCGATGCCGGCACCGCCGCTAAACTGGGGAAACTTAACGCCATCAGCCGCTTCAAAAAAGCCTAAACTTTGTTTCACATTCATTTGCACTTCTATATACGTCTCCGAATTCAAATGCGGGAAGGCAAAAACGAATGCATCAAAATAATAGGTTGCCGATACGCGTACCAAGGTGCCTTTGCTGTCGAATAATTGCTTTTTTGACCAAAATTCGCCCCGGGCATTGGTTTTGTAGGCAATTCCGCCGATTGTAACCGTGGCATTTTCAACCGGATTTCCAGCGCCGTAGAGTACTTTTCCGTAAATGATACTCTCTACTTTATCTCCCTGAATTGGACCTTTTTCACTGAGCGTCAGTTCGTCGGTGTTTTTTCGACAGGCTTCAACGATGCAGAACATCGCCAGGAGGTACAAGATATACTTTTTCATTTTTTTATGTGCTGTTGTGTGTGGTTGCTTGCGGCGATAACCACATGGGGTGAAACAATGCTGTCCGATCGGTATAGATAGATATGCGTTGGGGCATTGTTTTGCGGCAGATCATTGAAAAATAATAAAAACAATAAAATTAAACGCCTTATGTATAATGTAATTATTATCATTTAAAATATTGACAATAATTATAATATATATTTTATAAAACAAAAATATAACAAAAAGTCACCCCACCATTTCCTACTAAATTGTCGATACAAGCCCCCGCATGGATGCGCGATTTTTGCTCGATCAAAATTCATACAGCACTTTTAAACATGCACACCATGCAAAAATCAAACTTTTACCTGCTTCTTTTGCCCCTTTTTCTCTTTTTGGCCTCCTGTTCCGATCATTTTTACAGCACTGCCAGTCCAAACATCTTTTTACCCAAAGAAAAAAACTGCCATCAAATCACGGCCTCTTATGGAACAGATGGGGTGGCGTTATCGGGTGGTACTGCAATCACAAATCACTTTATGATGACCCTCAATGCGCGGTATAATCGCAGGGTGAAAAGCAATTATGTCATTTTTCCCTATTATCCTTTTTTAACTGAACCAATTGGGTATGTTGCTGATCATAGCGCTGGAGAAGCTGAAATGGGGTTAGGATATTTTAACAGTTTTGGGACAAGTAAACAAGGTCGTTATAGTATACAAGGTGGTGTCAACCTGGGTGTTGCAGAGGATATTGCACGGGATGAATCTTATTATTACGACATTTTCGGACCATACTTTAATGTGTTTATTCAACCGTCCTTCGGATTTGTAAGCAAACATTTTGAATTAGGCGTCACTGCTAAATTGAGTTTGGGGAAAATGGGAACCGGCACACTTGAACCTTATATTAAGGACAAGGGAAACGGCATTATTTTAGCCTCTTTTGAATCCGCAACCCGGATCAGTTATGGTTTTGAAAAATGGAAGATGTTCTTGCAGCTTTCCACTATTACAGGAAATTCCAATTTCGACCAAGTAAGATTACTACAAAGTGGGGATTTTGCATTTGCATTCCCCATAAACGCAAGCATCGGCATCAAAAAGACATTTGGGGCTCCATAACACCTGCTTTCCGGGCCCAATAAACCCCAAAAAACCATAAGTTATCTACCAAACCCAATCAATAATCAAATATTAGCCCGCGTTTATCCGCCAAACTTTACTTTTGCACAAACGACCAGCATCCACCTTACACTTAACCCGGCTGCCTGGCGTTTAAGCATACAACAAACCCCCAGGTTTTAAGAAAAGGGTAGCATGGCAAAAGGCAAACGTGGACAATTGAGCATGAATTTCGACAGTGAACGCATCTCGAAGCTATTCGGGGTGTTTCTCCTATTCCTGTCGTTTTATTTCTTTATCGCATTTACTTCCTACTTTTTTACCTGGAAAAACGACCATGATGTGGTGTTTCACTTCACCTGGGACCTTTTTCTCGGCGATATTCAGGTAGATAACTGGCTGGGACGACTGGGCGCGTTTTTGTCCGACAGCATCATTTATTGGGGATTCGGCGTTGCGTCTTATGGCTTTGTGTACCTGCTGTACAAATACGGCATGGCGATGGTGCGGCGTACCCCCATGGCGTACATGGCCATGATTATGCAGCGCACCGTGATCATCATGGTCATTGTGTCCATTGTCGCCTCGTTCTTTTTTCAAACGCTGGAATTTCCCTGGGGCGGCGAATTTGGCAAGTCTATCAGCAATTACGTACAAAATTTCCTCGGCATCATCGGCACACTCGCGCTGATGCTGTTCGCCCTCGTGGCAACTTTTGTGTGGAGCAACAACCCCAACCTCGAAGAATATACCTGGCAATCGGTGCTGGATGAAACCAAACAGGCCTGGAACGACCTGCTTTCGGGCAATTTTGCTAAAAGAAGCAAGGTGCCGCCGCCTCCACCGCCCCCGGTTGTACGCACCAAAATGGACCCGGTTCCGCCCCCGGTGGATGCCGTACCGCCACCTTCTTCGATTGATAAAGAAACCCTTGCGCCACCGCCAGCAGTACCAACTGCCGCACAATTGGCCTTTGATTTGTCGCAAAAAAGTGCCCTGTTCGCCGAGCCACCCGCCAAACGGGAAGCCCTGCAACCAGGAGGCGATGACCTCGAAATTATCGTACCCGTCACGCCACCGCCCGTCACTTCCCCGGAAGATGCCATGGCTTACAAACCACCCGTGGTAGCCGTGCAGGAAGACAATCCGAACCTTTCGGAGCCCTATGACCCTACCCTGGAACTGTCGCATTACGAGTTTCCGCACACCCAATTGCTCGTAGAATATCCCGACCAAACCCTCGAAATTGACCGGGAGGAGCTCGAAACCAATAAAAACCTGATTATCCAGACCCTTTTCAACTTCAAAATTGAAATTGAAAAAATACGCGCGACCATTGGTCCGACCGTAACCCTGTACGAAATCATCCCAGCCAAAGGGATTCGTATTTCGAAGATCAAAAACCTGGAAGATGACATCGCCCTTAGCCTTTCGGCCCTCGGTATTCGTATCATCGCGCCCATGCCGGGCAAGGGCACCATTGGTATTGAGGTGCCGAATAAAAAGCGCCAGATCGTGGGCATGCGCGAGGTGTTGATGGACGAACGTTTCAAACGTGCCAAAATGGACCTGCCCATTGTGTTGGGTAAAACCATTCAGAATGAGGTGTTTGTGGCCGATTTGACCAAAATGCCCCACTTGCTCATCGCGGGCGCCACGGGACAAGGTAAATCGGTGGGTATCAACGTGGTATTGATGTCGTTGCTGTACAAAAAGCACCCTTCGCAGGTAAAATTGATCCTGATTGACCCCAAAAAGGTAGAATTGTTCCCGTATGCACGCCTGGAAAACCACTTCCTGGGTTTCCTGCCCGACCAAATGGAGCCGATTGTGACCGATACGACCAAAGTGGTGCACACGCTCAATTCCTTGATTATTGAAATGGAAACGCGCTACGACCTGCTCAAAAAGGCCGAAGTGCGCAACATTACCGAATACAACGACAAATTTGTGGGCCGTCGCCTCAACCCGAACAAAGGCCACGTGTTTTTGCCGTACATCGTGCTTATCATCGACGAATTTGCCGATTTGATCATGACGGCGGGTAAAGAAATTGAATTGCCCATTGGCCGTTTGGCCCAGTTGGCGCGGGCGGTGGGCATCCATTTGATCATCGCCACCCAACGTCCGTCGGTAAACATCATTACCGGCGTGATCAAGGCCAACTTCCCGGCGCGGATTGCCTTTAAAGTAGCCTCGAAAGTCGATTCGCGCACCATTTTGGATGCCGGTGGCGCCGAGCAATTGACTGGTCGCGGCGACATGTTGCTTTCTGTCGGCGGCGATATTGTGCGCTTACAAAGTGCATTTGTGGACACGCCCGAGGTAGAGCGCGTGATCGAGTACATTTCCAACCAGCAAGGTTTTGCCGAGCCGTTCTTCCTGCCCGAGTTTCACCCGGATGGCGATGCAGGGGGCAGCAGCGGTGCCAAGGAATTCCGCCTGGCCGATATGGACGATATGCTCGAAGACGCAGGTCGTTTGGTGGTAGAAACCCAGCATGGATCCACGAGCATGATTCAGCGTCGTATGAAATTGGGCTACAACCGGGCAGGGCGCATCATGGACCAATTGGAAGCCCTCGGTATTGTGGGGCCCGCCGATGGTTCCAAGCCGCGGGAAGTGTTGTTTTACGGCATCGAAGAACTCAACCGCTTTTTTATTGAATTAAAAAACCGGCGTTAAAAACACCCATTTATGGACATCATTACCCTCTCCAAGCCAGATAAAACGCTGCGGGGCACCCTTCGTTTGGACGGCTCCAAAAGCATCAGCAACCGCGCTTTGATTGTACAGGCACTCAGTGGACAGGCGCTGGGTGGGCCCGGACTTTCGGATTCAAAAGACACCCTCACACTTTATCGCTTGTTGCAACAGACTGAAAATGAATACGATGCAGGCGATGCGGGCACTACTTTCCGGTTTATGACCGCCTATTTGGCCTTGCAGCCGGGTACGCAGGTACTCACGGGGTCCGCGCGCATGCGGGAGCGGCCCATTGGCGCGCTGGTGGAGGCCTTGCGCGCGCTCGGGGCCGATATTCAGTTTTTGGAAAAAGACGGTTATCCACCTTTGCGCATCGGCACCTTGCAGCATACCGGACAACACCGCATTTCCATTCCGGCCGATGTGAGCAGCCAGTTTTTATCGGCCTTGGCCATGATTGGGCCGTATTTGCCGGAAGGCCTGGAATTGGTCCCGGAAGGTCGCCTGGTTTCGCGGCCTTATCTGGAAATGACCTTACAATTGATGCGTTATTTTGGTGCCGAAGTGGTTTGGGAGGGCGAATCTGTGCGGATTGCGCCGGGCACCTACCAGTCCCGCGATTTTGTGGTAGAAGCCGATTGGTCGGCCGCCTCGTATTGGTATGCTTTTGCGGCCTTTGCCGAGGAGGTTGATTTAAAATTAGAGGGTTTATTGGCCGATAGTTGGCAGGGCGATGCGGTATTGCCCAAGATGATGGAGGCTTTTGGGGTGCATACTGAATTTGAGGAAAATGGCATTCGATTAAGTAAAAATGGCAAAGCGCCGCGTCCGATTTTTGAGTGGGATTTTATAGAATGTCCGGACATCGCCCAAACCCTCGCGGTCGTATGCGCTGGCCTAGACGTGCAAGGCGTTTTTACCGGACTGGAAACCTTGTCGATCAAAGAAACCGACCGGATTGCCGCTTTAAAGGCCGAATTGAGCAAAATAGGGACTAGTTTTAGCAAATTGCCCGCGCGTTTTTCCAAAAAACACCCGGAAAAGACCTATTATATGGTATCCGACCAGGCAAAATGGACAGATCTGCCGCAATTTGCGACCTATGGCGATCATCGGATGGCGATGGCTTTTGCGCCTTTGGTGATGTTGGGCACCGTGCAGGTGCTTGAGCCCGGCGTGGTGGTGAAGTCGTATGGCGGTTTTTGGGAAGATTTGAAGGCGGTGGGGGTTGTGGCGGATTTTGGGATTTGAGGTTTAACGTTAACGCATACACATTGTCTGAACCGGGATTTGGGGGGATTTTAGGATTTGAGGATTAACGTTAACGCACATTGTCTGAACCTGGATTTGGGTGGATTTTTGGATTTAGGGATGTATCAGTTGTCTGAACCTGGATTTGGGGGGATTTTAGGATTTGTGGATTAACGCATACACATTGTCTGAACCGGGATTTGGGTGGATTTTGGGATTTGAGGATTAACGCATACACATTGTCTGAACCGGGATTTGGGTGGATTTTGGGATTTGAGGTTTAACGATACACATTGTCTGAACCTGGATTTGGGTGGATTTTGGGATTTAGGGATGTATCAGTTGTCTGAACCTGGATTTGGGGGGATTTTAGGATTTGTGCGCTAACATTGTCTGAACCTGGATTTGGGTGGATTTTGGGATTTGAGGATGCGTTCCAGTTAATTTCGTGCAACATCCATAAATCCCAAAATCCCCCCAAATCCCGGTTCAGACAATGTTAGCGCACAAAAGTCAAAAATCCACCCAAATCCAAGTTAAGATAATGAAGTGGCATTAAAATCAATGAGCGCAACCATCCATAAATCCCAAAATCCCCCCAAATCCCGGTTCAGACAATGTTAGCGCACAAAAGTCAAA
>JAIYAP010000035.1 GCA_027488935.1 Saprospiraceae bacterium
AAACGGCGCAGCAGTATCGAGCGAACCTAAAAAGCGCGGTCCAAAGCCAAAAGCAGCATCTGAAAAGGGAGCAGCAGTATCGAGCGAGCCTAAAAAGCGCGGTCCAAAGCCAAAAGCAGCGGCTGAAAACGGTGCAGCAGTATCGAGCGAGCCTAAAAAACGCGGCCCAAAGCCAAAAGCAGCCTCTGAAAACGGTGCAGCAGTATCGAGCGAGCCCAAAAAGCGCGGTCCAAAGCCAAAACCAGCGGCTGAAACTGGTGTAGCAGTATCGAGCGAGCCTAAAAAGCGCGGCCCAAAGCCGAAAGTTGCGGCTGAAAACGGTGCAGCAGTATCAAGCGAGCCTAAAAAGCGCGGCCCAAAGCCGAAACCAAGACCAGTAGTTGAACCTGGTACCGAGGTGCCAAAGAAACCACGTGGCAGAACAGCCGAACAAATGGCTGCATTGCGTGCAATTAAGGATGCGAATAGATTGGCAGCCGGGATTGTTCCAAAAGTGAAAATTGTGGACCCTAATGCTGAACCGAAAAAACGCGGACCAAAACCAAAAGAAAAGCCAATTAAGGTGATCGAGCTCGGACCCGATGGCGAACCGCTTAAAAAACGGGGTCAGTCACCAGAGCACATGGAAAAAATTCGCGCAAAACGGATGGAGAATCTTGCAGCAAAAAAAGCAGCAGCAGCGTTACTCGAAACCAATAAAAAGCCGACAGAATAAATTCCTGCAGGCATCGAAATTTAAAAAGTCACTCCAACTTTGGGGTGGCTTTTTTATTTTCGCAAAATTTTTCCCCGTATGAGCAGATTGATTGGACAATATACCGGAACTACCCGTGGTGCCTTGGTTTTGGTATTTGGCGCTATTCATGGCAATGAAACGGCCGGACCGCAAGCGCTAAAAGAGGTATTCCGTATGTTGAAACGCGAATCACTCGTTAATCCCGGATTCGAATTCAAGGGGAGATTGGTCGGATTTACGGGCAATTTGCAAGCCTATAAGGCCGGACAACGTTTTTTGCAGCACGACTTGAACCGTATTTGGACCGATGAAAACATCCAACGGATCCAACACGCCAAAGATTCCAGTTTGGAGGCAGAAGACCGCGAAATTGCAGAAATTCACAGCGCTATTCAAACAGAAGTAGATCACTATCAACCCGATGCGATGGTTTTGCTCGACCTGCACACAACCTCAGCGGGTGGGGGCATATTTTGTATTCCGACCGACCAGTTCACCAGTTTGCGTTTGGCGAAAACCTTGCACGTGCCGGTAATTCTTGGGCTTTTAGAGGGCATTGAAGGGGCTTTTTTGCAATATGCTACCCGTGCGCATTTCCGAACCAGCAACGAACCTCTGACGACGATTGGCGTTGCTTTTGAATCGGGGCAGCATGAAGACCCCTTGTCGGTGAGCCGCGCCATTTCAGCCATCATCAGTTGCCTGCGCGCCAGCGGCTGCATCCACCCCGATGATGTCGACAACCGGCATGAAAGTATGCTCCGACAATACAGTCAACACCTGCCCAAAGTGACCAAATTGAAATATGTACACCGCATTCAGGCAGGCGATCAATTTAAAATGCGGCCCGGCTATATCAACTTTCAACGTATTCAACAACAAGAACACTTGGCAGATGATATAACCGGACCGATTTATGCCCCGATGAATGGGTTGATTCTTATGCCATTATATCAAGCAAAAGGCTCCGACGGCTTTTTTATCGTAGAGGCACAGGATGCCGGGCCCGTATAAGGTTATTGATTGTCGCGTTGCTCAATGTTGGCCGTACCTTCTACCTTTACAATACTGCTGGCATCGGCTTTTACCGTAGCCCGGTCTACCACATTCAAGTGTGCGGTGGAGGAGGTATTGGCCGAAATTTCGGCATTGTTTGCCCGCCAGGTACTGGCTTCTAGGATCGCTCCATCGCTCAAACTGATGTGTAAATCATTCCCGTCGCCGGTCAGGTCGAGTTTTGCTTTATCGGATAACAGCAGGGTAAAATCGTTCACATCCAGGTAGGCCTTGATTTGCGTTCCACCTCGGGCTGTAATTTTAGCGCTGCCTTCATCAAATCCCCGGAGTACGATATTACCACGACCGTTGGTGAAGAGTGAAGTGAAGCGGGGGGCTTCGATCAGGATACGCACATTGCCAACCGGTGCCGCGCCATTGGTCGTAAAGGTAATTTTATCGCCCGTACGAATCACTTGAACCAGGTTTCGATCCGTTGCACTGCCTTCAATTTTAAATTTAAAGTCATCACTTTCTCGAATTTCGGCATCCAAGTTGCCCTCAATGATGAAATTTTCGAAATCTGTATTGCCGCGATAGCCGCTTTCGCCCAATTTAGGACAATCGACACACACCAACCCCTTTGTAGTCATAACAAACAAACGGTTGGGGTACTCGCGGATATAAGGACCATCCCCTTCATCGCCATACTCGTTGCTGCGGGCAAATTCGAAAATGCCATCCCCAAAAATCACATATTTCCCTACAGGCACACTGATTTCAAGTTTTACTTCTTGTGCGCGCCATTTTTTACCTTTGGAAATCACCAAACCCAAAGGTACTTTCAAGGTATTTCCCTGCATGGTGGGCGCAAAATCGACCATGGAGGCGTTTTCTTCGGCATTTAAAATAGAACTCCCACGCGAACGCACCGTTTTATTGCACTCAAAAGCAGCGCCATCAGCCTGTTTTACCAAAATGGTGGATAGCCCTTTGATGCGCAGTTGTGTATCGTCAATATTTACCCCTTCTGAATGAATGCCCCACCAATGGGTATTGCCTTCGTCGTAATGCAGATCGGATGCCGAGATGTGCAGCGTATCCGAATTCAGGCTGCTCAAATCAATTCTTTCTTTGATAAAACCGCCTTGCCAATACTCTTTTGCGGCAGAACCACCCAAAATAAAGGCTAACACTAAGTTTATACTCCAAAATATGCCCAAAAAAGCGCTAAGCCATCCGGGAGGACGTACTTTAAACAGTGCCCTCGTAAATGTAAGACACAAGCCAAGCAACGGAATGGAAATCAAAAAGAAGATATTGGTAAATCCGAGCCAGGTGGTGGTGGTGGAATAAGGGCTGAAATATTCCAAATATGGTGCCGCCGTAAATATTCCAAAGATACTTACCACCCAAACCAGGGCAAAACTCAAAAAGACAACCACCGCTACTGCAATGCCGATTGCAATACCAAAACGGGCTAAAAAGCGCAAGACAAAAGCAAATATTTGACCTATTGCTGCAACGCCTGCACTGATGGCTGCATTACCGGAAGAACCGCCTTTTTTTTTATTGCCATTGCCAAATTCATTCACCTTATTGCTCAACCGTTCAAAGCCCTCTTCAATTTCGCGGGCAATATTGTCTACGTTGGCAGGTTCGCCGCGCATGGCCAAGCGGTCGGCTGCCGAACGCGCAGGTGGCACTAAAATCCAGAGCAACAGGTATGCGGGAATCCAGAATCCGGCAGACAAGAAGGTCAATAGCACAAAAATAAGGCGCATCCAAACCGGGTCGCCCATACCCACGTAAGCCGACAAACCGGAGCAAATACCTGCTACCACAGTGTCTTCTTCATCACGGAACAAGCGTTTTCCGGTTTGGATAGACGAAGTACGGCTGCTGCTGCTGCGTTTGGATTTGTTGCTGGTTGCTGCGGGTTCGCCTCCAAAATCTTCGGGTTGGCCCATCACCTGTACTGCCGCCTGCACATCGGGCAGCATCACAATGGTACGGTTTCCCATGCTGGTGTGGATGAGTTCGCCGAGGCGCATCTCAATATCGTGTACAATTTCATCGCGGCCTTCACTTTCGCTAAACCGGTTGCGGATATTGTCGAGGTACGCCGAAAGAAATTCGTAAGCGTCATCGTCTATGGTGATGGCATAACCGCCAAGGTTGATATTCAGAATTTTATTCATGGTGTCAAAGTATGGTTGGTTTCTTCCGGAAAGCACCGGTTGCATGGTTGTTTAAAACGGGTTTCAGAATTCGGCGTCGGTTTTGGGGGCATCTGTTGCGCCGTTGTTGGCAGCGCCATTTTGCAAGGTCTGATCTACCGACTGTACCAGTTTTTGCCAGCTGGCAGTAAGTCCTTCCAAAAATTGTTTTCCGGTTTCGGTGATTTTGAAATATTTACGTGGCGGTCCGGAGTTACTTTCCCGCCAGGTATAGTCTAATAGACCATCATTTTTAAGCCGCGTCAGGAGCGGATACAGTGTACCTTCCACTACGATCAGATCATTGGCTTTTAACTGGGCGATAATATCGCTCGGGTAAAATTCTTCTTCGTCGATGATGGCGAGAATACACAGCTCCAATACGCCTTTCCGCATCTGTGCTTTTGCATTTTCCAAATCCATATTTTACTTTTTAGTTGTTGTTGAGAGAGATACCGGTTTTACAATAGATTCCGTGGGGTGGGGCGGAATTTCAAGTGGAGGTTCTGTGGGGCGCGCCAGTTTTGAACTTACACCGATTCTACCCATACCCCATTGGGATAAATTGAGGCCAAAACTCCGATGGTGTGCGCTTGTATGGCAAGCACTCAGGGCAAAACAGCCGAATAAAAGCAGGCAAGCAAGCGTATTTGATCCTTTTTTGTTCGTTTTCATGTAAAATGGTGGTCTAAGTCGCTTTGATACAGCAAAGGTAAGACTAAAAATAGTACTATGCAACACATAGAACCATCTTAGGCCGGGTACTTTCCTTAACTATTGAACCTTGTTACGCAATTGACGTTGATAATCAATTAGTTGTGTTTTTAAAAATTTTTAAAAAAAAATTATTTTTTAATTTTTTTCAAACTTGGCAGATTGTGTAACAAGTATTACCTTTGCAGCCCGATTTTCAAAATGAAGTGGCCATGAACGCTTTCGTCGCGTATTCCATCCCCATCATGGGTTTAAAGTTTGGAATACACCAATTTACTTACGCTATCGACACTGGATTTTTCAGCCATTTCGAGGGCACCCCTGTTGAAAAGGGTTTGGTGCATTTTGATTTGGTGTTAGACAAGCGGCCGGACATGTTGATTTTAGATTTTGGGTTGCATGGCTATGTGGAGGAGATTTGCGATCGTTGTACAGCGCCCATTCATTTGCCTTTGGAAGACGAGCGTCAATTAATTGTAAAGTACGGCGAAGCGGAAGGGGAGGAAGAAGATGAGGTGGTATTTATCAGCCGGGAAGCATCTGAATTGAATGTGGCCAAATACTTGTATGAATTTACAGTACTGGCCTTACCAATAACCAATACGTACGATTGCCAGGCGGATGCAACGCCGCCTTGTAATCAGGAAATATTGAAGTACCTGAATCAAAATCCCGATGATACGCCGACCAATCCAATTTGGGAAGCGTTGAAAGGGGGCAAATACAAATAATTCGCTTTTTTTATAGCATGCACAGGTTGCACCTGGTAGGCTTGGAAAAGGTTCAAATTACTTAGCGTTATGCCAAATCCTAAGTGGCGGCACTCGAAACGTCGTAAACGTGCCCGCCGTACGCACTACAAAACGGAAGTTCCACAAATCGCAACCTGTAAAACTACGGGTGAACCACACTTGTTTCACCGTGCTTACAAGGTAAATGGCGATCTGTACTATCGTGGTCAGGTTATTGTTCCGGGAAAACATTCCGGTGCTGAAGCTGCCGAGGCTTAGATAGTCCTTTGCCATGTTGCTTTTGAGGAGGCTCCAGTCCCGCTTGTCGGGGCCCTGTGGGGCTTTTTCTATTTATACAAAATAGAAAAGGCCCCGCATTGCCATTCTTTTTCCTTGCATGTTGCGGAATGGCTATCTTCGCGTTTTTTACAACTGTAAATTTGTTTATATGAAAACGATTGTAAATACCCCGGCCGCACCCATGCCTATTGGCCCCTACAACCAATCGGTCGTGATCGGTCAACTGGTTTTTATTTCCGGCCAAATTGCGATTGATCCTTCCACCGACGAATTGGTACTTGACAACATTGAGGCGGAAACGCACCAGGTGTTGAAAAACTTGAAAGCTATTTTGGAAGCAACCGGCTCCAGCCTCGAAAAAGTGGCCAAAGTAACCGTATTCGTAAAGGATATGAATATGTTTGGACGCATAAATACTGTGTATGCCGAATATTTTCAGGCCGAATTTGCGCCCGCGCGCGAACTCGTGCAGGTGTCTGAACTGCCCAAATTTGTCAACATCGAAATTTCTGCCATCGCCCACACCACTTAAACGGTAAAACAAGGCCTTGTTTGCTATGAAAAATGTTTTGTCTGGTATCCAGCCTACGGGCGATTTGCACATTGGAAACTACTTCGGCGCGGTTCAAAACTGGGTGCGCCTGCAAGAGGAATACAATTGCTTTTTTTGTGTGGTCGATTATCACTCTATGACCATGCCCTACAATCCCGAAAAATTGCGGGAAAATACCTGGAACATGGTTTTCTGGCTCACGGCCTGTGGCGTGAAACCCGAATGTTTGTTTGTCCAAAGCCTGGTGCCCGAACATGCCGAACTCGCATGGGTGCTCAATTGTATGGTGCCCTACGGCGAAGTAACGCGCATGACGCAGTTTAAGGACAAAACAGACCAGTTGCACGAAAAAGACAAAGACGCTTTTGTAAGCCTGGGGTTGTTTACCTATCCGGTGCTGCAAGCGGCAGATATTCTGATGTACCATGCGCATTACGTACCTGTGGGCAAAGACCAGGAGCAACACCTCGAATTGTCGCGCAACATTGCACAACGCTTCAACAGCCAATTTGGAAAGGAGTATTTCCAAATTCCGGAACCCTTATTTACCGATACCCCCAAAATCCTTTCGCCCGCCGATCCGAATCGGAAAATGAGCAAAAGTTTGGGTGAAAAACACTACATCAACCTGTTTGGCGAAGAAGACCGGGTGCGCAAACAAATTAAATCGGCCGTAACGGATACCGGTGACACCCCGGCGGGTGAAATGAGCACCGGCGTGGCCAATTTGTTTGAACTCTTGCGCGCCTGCAACAGCATGGAACTACACGATAGTTTGATGGCCGACTATAAAGCCGGTACCCTCAAATACAGCGCTTTGAAGGAAGCAGTAGCCGATGCATTGGTTGGCTTGATTAATCCCTTCCGCG
Source organism: Saprospiraceae bacterium (assembly GCA_027488935.1). Classification (GTDB taxonomy): domain Bacteria; phylum Bacteroidota; class Bacteroidia; order Chitinophagales; family Saprospiraceae; genus M3007. Next base: position 7,119 of record JAIYAP010000035.1, read on the forward strand.
AACGCTTGGCCGAATTGAATGCCGACAAACGCAAAGTGAAAGCGCAAATTCAGGAAAGTAGCGCCGAAATTCGCAAAACTGCGCAGCAAACTTTGCGGGAAGTCCGAGAAATTGCGGGACTTTTGCCTTTAAAGTAAAGGTCGTTTTCATATTGTGATTATACAGTTGTACGATTTTTGCAAAGTTTACGTTTAAAAGCATTCAACTTTTAAATCACTGTTTTTGACCGCCGCATGAATAAATTGCGCTTTGTTGTTTCGCTTCTTTGTTGGGTGCTGATTTTGTCGCCTGTATTTGCTCAAAAAGAAACCGTTAAGCCCGGAGGGAGCCCAGGACAAGTAAATAAGATAAATCCTGCCGCCAAAACAAAAACACCCGATCAGCTGACCGAGCGCGAAGCACCAGAAAGCCTTGAAATCGTGGATTTGGATGCCTTTAAGCCCAAAGCGATCGATACCACGGTATCCTTGTCTGTAATTTCTTTCGGTTCTTGTAATAGATTGGATAAGCCACAAACGATGTGGAATGCCGTTGCCGCCAATAATCCAAACCTGTGGATTTGGCTCGGTGATATTATATATGCGGATACCTCAAATATGAAGGTGCTGGCGGGCTATTATAAAAAACTGAAAAACGGTCCAGAGTATAAAAACTTGCGCGCCAAGGCCCAAATTGTCGGGGTGTACGACGACCATGATTATGGGTATAACGATGCTGCGGGTGGCTATCCGTTTAAAAAGGCTTCCAAAAAATGTCTGCTCGATTTTTTAGATGTGCCCGTCAATCATGTTACGCGGAAACGAGAAGGGGCCTATACTTCCTATACTTTTGGAAAACCCGGGCAAAAAATCAAGGTAATCGTGCTGGATACCCGGTATTTCCGCGATACCTTATATGCAGATCCTTCCAAACAAAAACGCTATTTGCCCAATATGGAAGGCGATGTTTTGGGCGCTGCCCAATGGAAATGGCTGGAGCAGGAATTGCGCAACAGCCAGGCCAACCTGAATATCTTGTGCACCTCAGTACAGGTTATTTCCGACGAACACCCGTATGAAAAATGGGGTAACTTCCCTAATGCCCGGAAAAGGTTGCTCGGGTTAATATCAACGGTCAAGCCTAAAAACCTGATTATTATTTCAGGAGATCGCCATATGGCCGAAATTTCAAAGATGGATTTGCAGGGCTTACCGTATCCTTTGTACGATTTTACGTCCAGTGGGATTACGCATATCCGTTCTGGTACCACGGAAGCCAATAAGTTTCGGGTGGGTGACATGATTGTCAAACGCAATTTTGGTCTGCTAAAAGTGCAGTGGGAAGGCTCCAAACCGACCGTTACGATGGAAGTGCGGGGTTTGCAGAATGAATTGTTTCAGACGATTGTGGTGAAATATTAGGGAGGTGCGTGCTGTTTTTTATGCACAGTTTGTTTAAAACACCTATTTTTGTCTGTAAAACATAAGTATATGGCACTTAATTGGCAAGAACGCATCGTATCCGATCCTAAAATCATGTTCGGAAAACCGGTAATTCGCGGTACACGCATCCCGGTGGAATTGGTCTTGGAAAAGTTAGCCAATGGTGAGACCATTGAAGATTTGCTGGTAGCCTATCCTCGGATCACGCGAGAAGATGTTTCTTCCTGCTTGTTTTATGCGCAGCACAGTGTGAAAAATGATATTATCTACACCCCAGAAGTTGCTGCCTAATGCTGTTGGCCGACGAAAGCGTTGACTTTACAATCGTCGAAAAACTTCGAGCACAAGGAATCGAGGTTTTTGCGATTGTTGAGCAAGCGCCATCTATTCCAGATGACGAGGTGTTAAGCATTGCTTTTCACTTAAACGCACCCTTAATTACAGAAGATAAAGACTTTGGTGAACTCGTTTTTCGACTGAAATTACCGCATCGCGGCATTATTTTGCTTCGATTGGGATCAGTTCCAAAAGAAAAAAAAGGTGAAATTGCCGCTAAAATAATTTTGGAGCATTTAGATGAATTGTTAGACGCCTTCAGTGTTTTTGATGGAAAAATACTTCGAATCAGGCCTGTTTGACCTTTACTTTGTACGATTTTACGTCCATGAAGTCTACTCATACCCGTTCGAATATCTCCGAAGCCAACAAGTTTCGAATAGGCGATATGATTGTAAAACGCAATTTCGGCCTGTTAAAAGTACAGTGGGAAGGCTCCAAACCGACCGTTACGATGGAGGTGCGGGGTTTGCAGAATGAATTGTTTCAGACGTTTATAGTGAAATATTAGGAAGGAAATTCAAAATAAAAAAGCCGGTCAATCCCATAAAAGGATTAACCGGCTTTTCTTATGCCTTATGTTTCAAATCTACCTCTTACCCAATCGCCTCCGGCACATAATTCTTGTACTTCCCGGCTTTCAAATTTTCTCCAATGGACGTAAACGCCTCTAAAGTCAGTTGAATATCTTCGTCGGTATGGGCAGCGGTAGGAATCAGGCGAAGAATGATCATGCCTTTTGGAATGACCGGATACACCACGATGGAGCAGAATACGCTGTAATTTTCGCGCATGTCTTTTACAAGGGCCATGGCTTCTTCCGGTTCACCTTGCAGATAAACAGGCGTTACGCAGGTATTGGTATCGCCCAGGTCAAATCCGCGGCTACGCAGACCGTCCTGTAGTTTGTGTACATTCGACCACAGTTTTTCGCGCAGTTCCGGTTTGTTTTTTAGCAATTCAAACCGTTTCAAGCCGCCTTCCACGATGGGCATCGGCAGTGATTTGGCAAAAATCTGGGAGCGCATGTTATACCGCAGGAAGCGGATGATTTCAGGCTGGCCGGCGATAAAGGCGCCAATGAGGGCCATACTTTTGGCAAACGTGCTGAAATACAGGTCTACATCGTCGGTAACGTCTTGTTCTTCGGCAGTTCCGGCGCCGGTTTTACCCAGCATTCCAAAGCCGTGGGCGTCGTCGATGAGCAATCGGAAGCCATACGTTTCTTTCAGGGCTACGATTTCACGCAATTTGCCCTGATCGCCGCGCATACCAAATACGCCTTCGGTGATCACGAGGATGCCGCCGCCTGTTTCTTCGACGAGTTTTTTGGCGCGGTCGAGGTTTTTAGCGAGGCTGTTGATGTCGTTGTGGGTAAAGGCAAACCGTTTGCCCAAGTGCATGCGCAAGGCATCTACGATACAGGCGTGGCTTTCTGCGTCGTACACCACCACATCGTGGCGGGTAAGCAGCGCGTCGATCACCGACATGATGCCCTGGTAGCCGTAATTGAGCAGATAACCGTCTTCTTTGCCGACAAAATGGGCTAGTTCGGTTTCCAATTTGCGGTGTTGACCAGTTTCGCCCGACATCATGCGCGCGCCCATTGGGTACGCGAGGCCCCATTTAGCAGCGCTTTCGGCATCAGCCTGGCGTACTTCGGGGTGGTTGGCGAGGCCTAAGTAGTTGTTGATACTCCAACAAATCACTTCACGGCCTTTAAAAAGCATGCGGTTGCCCAGCGCTCCTTCAAGGCGTGGGAACATGTAGTAACCTTCGGCTACTTCGGCGTATTTGCCAAGTGGGCCGGATTGTTTCAAAATTCTATCGAACAAATCCATCTCGATACAGGAATGATTATTGAAAAATGTGATTGAATTTGGGCTGTTAAGGCGCCTTACGGTTTATGCCTCCACCGAAGCCACACTGGGCTCCAGGAACCCTTGCGCTTCCATCCAACTGTCGTTGAATATTTTACTGACATATTTTGAGCCGTGGTCGGCAAAAATGAGTACAACTACATCGTCGGCAGTCAGTTCACTTTTTATTTGCTCTAAGCACTGAAGTGCGCCGCCGCTGGAATAACCGACCAGCATGCCTTCCTGGCGTGCGATGGCGCGTGCGCGCAAGGCACTGTCTTTATCGGTTACTTTCACGAAACGATCCACCAAGCCGAAGTCGAGGTTGGCGGGAATGATATTTTTGCCGGTTCCTTCGATGCGGTAGGAATAGATTTCATTTTCGTCGTAAATGCCCGTTTCATGGTATTTTTTCAAAACAGAGCCAAAGGCATCTACTGCGATGATTTTTAATGCGGGATTTTGTTCTTTCAGGTATTTGCCCGAACCGCAAAGGGTGCCACCGGTGCTGGTACTGCCAATAAGGTGGGTGATGCGGCCGTGGGTTTGTTCCCAAATTTCGGGGCCAGTGCTCAGGTAGTGGGCGTCGGCGTTATCGTGGTTGAAATTCTGGTTGACGTAAAAAGCGCCGGGAATATCTTTTGCCAATTGTTCGGCGCGGCGGTAGTAAGAGTTGGGATCGTTTGGTTTTGCGTCTTGCGGACAAAGAATCACCTCCGCGCCCATGGCCTTTAGGTTGTTCATTTTGTCCTCCGAAATTTTGCTGGTAACGGTCAGCACGCATTTGTATCCTTTGATGGCGCAAACCATGGCAAGACTAAAGCCGGTATTGCCGCTGGTAGCATCTACGACGGTAGCGCCTGGCTTCAATTGGCCTAATCGTTCGGCACGTTCGATCATGTGCAGGGCGATCCGGTCTTTTGCGCTCAAGCCTGGATTGAAAGATTCCACTTTAGCGTACACTGTAGCTGGCATGTGGGCTACTGTTTGGTTTAATCGGATGAGTGGGGTCTTGCCGATTGTTTCAAGGATATTATTGAAAACCATTCCCAAAACTTTTTGAAATGAATACGGATAACTTGCCAATACAAAAATAGGTAATTTCTGAATTGACAAAAGAAAATAAGCATTACATGAAAACAGGCAAGGGGAAGGGCCTGTTTAAAGTCGACAAGGTAAGTTGACTTTAAAGAAGATTGGACAATTCTGACACAAAAATAGTTAAAAAGGAGCGAACGGCGGGCAGAATTTTTATTTTAAAACGAATTAACAAAAAAAAATCATCGATATGTACAATATATGGATGAAACGATTCATCTTTGAGTGTTGATTTTATTTCATAATCTGTTTTTTTTAATCAAACATTATTTACTCACTTTCCAATCCGTTTCTATTATGCTTATTCTTTATGTTACAATCGCGGCGTTGCTGTTGGTTCGAGCGCTTCCTCAGGTTGCGTCTTATTTGACCGCAGGTGCGCGCCGCTAAGGCCCCCGCCTGGAATCTCCCATTTCTTTAATCCAGTACACCTTCGTGAAATTTGAAGGCTGCCAGTCCCCCGGCAGCCTTCTTCATTATTAGTGGGTTAATACGGTGGTGTTTTTATAAAAAATTAAGCCGATGCCGCAAGGCTGAACTAAAAAGTAGGTAAATTTTACGTTTGTCCGACACCCGAAACCGCTTTTCCGCAACGTGTTGTGCACTTGCCCTACTGATTTTGGCAAACAGTTGGGTGTAATATTTATAAGCGAGGTACACGCCAAACCGGGAACTTTCCGGCAAGCTGCGAATACCTTCCAGGGCTTCATCGAAATCGGATTTGATGTCGCGTTCAATCTGGAGTTTTTGATCATTGGTGAAACTTTGAAAACTTACGCCCGGGAAATACACCCGACCGCGTTCGTCAAAGTCACTTTTTATATCGCGCAGGAAGTTGATTTTTTGAAAAGCAGCGCCCAGTTTGCGCGCCGGTTCCTTGAGTTTTTGGTACGCCTCCTCATTGCCTTCTACAAACACCCGCAGGCACATCAAGCCTACTACTTCTGCCGAGCCATAAATGTATTCGTCATAGCCACTGGGGTCGTACGCATCTTTGTGGAGATCCATTTCCATGCTGCGCAAAAAGGCCTCAATCAGTTCATGCTCAATATTATATTGGTGTACCGTTTGTTGGAAGGCATGCAATACCGGGTTCAGGCTGATTTTTTCATCAATTGCTTGATAGGTTTCTTTCCGAAAACGCTCAAACAGGCTGGATTTATCGTATTCATGGAAGGTATCTACAATTTCATCGGCAAACCGTACGAAACCGTAAATCGCATAGATGGGTGTTCTCAAGCGTTTGTGAAACACCCGAATACCCAATGAAAACGAAGTAGAATAACGTGTCGTGATCAGTTTGCTGCATTCGGCGCAGGTAGCATGGTATAGCGCAAGATGATCCATAGTGTTTTATTTAAATTTTTGCTGAATTTCGGATGCAACCACCTGCCCGCTGATCAATGATGGGGGGACGCCCGGGCCAGGCACAGTTAGTTGCCCGGTGTAATACAGGTTATCGAGGTGGCGGTTTTTGAGGCTGGGTTTTAAGAAGGCGGTTTGGAGCAGTGTATTGGCCAGGCCGTATGCATTTCCTTTAAACGCATGGTAATCCTGCACAAAATCGGCATGCGCGAACGAACGCTTGTACACGATATGTTCCCGAATGGGTTGTTCGGTAAGGTGTTCGAGGCGTTTAAGGATAACATCAAAGTATTTTTCCCTGATTTCGGGCGTATCTTCCAGTCCGGGTGCAACCGGGATCAGGAAAAACAGGTTTTCATACCCTTCTGGCGCCACGTTGGGATCGGTGATGGAAGGAGCGCTCACATAAAAGAGCGGCTGTTCGGGCCACTTCGGCGTATCATAAATCTCTTTTGCGTGCAAGCCAAAATCGGTATCAAAAAAGAGGTTGTGGTGCAGGAGGTTTTTGAGGCGTTTGTTGACACCTACATAATAGAGCAGGCAGGAAGGCGCCATGGTGCGGCTTTCCCAATACCGATCGGAGTAATTGCGCGCTTCCGGGGGCAATAGTTTGGTTTCAATATGGTGGTAATCGGCAGCGCCCACAATCACGTCTGCCGAGTAGGTATTCCCATCGGTGGTAATTACTTTAGAAACGTGCTTTTTTTGTACTTCCAGTTGAGACACTTCCTGGTTTAACAAAATTTCTACGCCTAGTTCGGTGGCCAATTCCATCATGCCATCAATAATAAGGTGCATGCCCCCCATCGGGTACCAGGTACCTAATTGCATATCGGCATAATTCATTAGGCTGTACAATGCAGGCGTGTTTTGCGGGGTAGCACCGAGGAATAATACCGGGAATTCGAGCAGTTTGATCAATTTTTCATTTTTGAAAAGTTGCCGCACATGCTTTGACATCGAAGTAAACATTTGGAGGCGAAACATGCTCGAAATGATGCGCCAATCTGCAAATTCAAGGATGCTCAGGCTGGGTTTTCGCACAAAATCGTTCATGCCCACCTGGTATTTATACCCGGCTTCTTTCAAAAACTTGCGCAATTGAGGGGTGCTCCCGGGTTCGTAGTGCTCAAACATGGCCTCCAAGGCTTCCATATTGGCAGGCACATCCATCTTATCATGTTCCCCAAACCATACCCGATAAGATGGGTCCAGGCGGGTTAATTGGTAATAATCGGATACTTTTTTTCCAAAACGGGCAAAAAACTGCTCGAATACATCAGGCATCCAATACCAGGATGGCCCCATATCAAACATAAAACCATCTTGTGTAAATTTGCGCGCACGTCCACCAGGGACAGCGTTTTTTTCCAAAACAGTAACACTAAAACCATCCGCTGCCAGGCTGCATGCAGCAGCCAGACCCGCAAAGCCCGAACCAATAACAATAACTTTTTTCGACATAAGAAGCAGATGGGTTTGATAGAAAGTCGTGCCTTCTAATTATTCCCACAAAATTCAAACAAATAATACAATTTGGGGCGTTTAGGAGGGTTAATAAATTGCCTGCTCTAACAACAAACAGGTTGTTTTGTTTAATAAACACAAAATAAGGTTAAACAAAGTGATAAAAGTGAAATCTTTTTGAGTGAATTCCGTTTCTTACGGCGATAAATAAATGGTAAACCCCAACCGAAATAACACTAATACTCGAAATTACTGTACAAAATGGATATATACGCCCGTAAATCATCTTGGAAATGGTACCTGGCTGCCGGCGGTGTCCTGATTGTATCATTATCGCTGGTTTATACCAAATATATCGCCGACCAATTGGCCGCGCGTGAAATTCAGCAAGTTTCTATTTGGACCGAAGCGCAACGCTCTTTAAATAAGGTAGAAATTGATACATTTCAGTTTTTTCACTGCGATTTGACCCTCGAAGCCAGGGTGCTTGAGTTGAATACCACCATTCCCGTCATTTTAGTGAACCAATCGGGCGAAATTGAAGATGCCCTCAACGTGGAGGGAAGTGTGGGGACTTCTATTGATACAAGTAAGGTGCGTAAAGCGCTTAATGCCATGTTTGCAAGTGGTACCGTCGACTCTATTGATGCTTCGCTTCCCCGGGAACAGATTATTAAAAAGGTTTATTTTGCCCATTCTGTGTTGTTATCGCAGCTTAAATGGTATCCTTTTGTGCAATTGTTGCTGATCGGTTTGTTCATTGTATTTGGGTATATGGCTTTTAGTGCTGCACGCAGGGCAGAAGAGAATCAAGTTTGGCTGGGAATGGCCAAAGAAACGGCCCATCAACTGGGCACCCCCATTACAGCCATTTTGGGCTGGATAGAAACATTGCGCTTAACCAATGAAGATCATGCCTCCAATTTGGAGATGTTCGATGAGTTAGGGAAAGACGTAACGCGCCTGGAACTGGTTGCCGATCGTTTTTCTAAAATAGGTGCCCTGCCAGAATTGTCACCCGTCAATTTATATGAGCAACTTGAATTGTGCCGCGATTATATGCAACGTCGGGCACCGCGCAAAGTAGCCTTCGTTTTTCCAGACCCCCAGGCCGAACTTCCATTGATGGTGTCTATCAATCCGCCGCTTTTTGACTGGGTGGTGGAAAATTTATTGCGCAACGCCATTGACGCCATTGAAGGCGGAATCGGAACGATAACGGCCGTAGTTTATAAGGAAGCCAACTTTGCCTGTATTGATATCAGTGATACGGGCAAAGGAATACCTGCGAATAAATTTAAAACGGTGTTTAAACCAGGGTATTCAACCAAAACGCGGGGCTGGGGATTGGGCCTTTCTCTTTCACAACGTATTGTACAACAATATCACAGCGGTAGAATATTTGTAAAGCGCTCGGAGCCCGGCAAGGGTGCTACCTTTACTATAAAATTACCCATTTAAACCTTCCAAAAATGGTTTAATACCCAGGAAAGTACCACCCAGCCTGCCAATGCTGCGAGGGCGATGACTAGGGAGCCTCTTTTTTTTATACTAAAATAAAGAAAACTCACTACGCCACAATATGCCCCCATCAGGATCGCGGCACGCAAGAGTGGTTGCCAAATGCCTTGGATACTATACGTGACAAATATATCGACCGATCGAAAGAGCACAATAGCCAAAAAGCCACTTGCAAAAGATAGCCAGGCCGCTAGAAAACTTGAAAAATTGGGCTGGATTTGGAGTGTATTGCGTGCATAAAACAGCATTCCAAACGTAAAGATTAAAAAATGAATGCCGGTATCGGTTTCAATTTGAAAGCCATTCAAATCTACGAAATACACCGGGAAAGGATCGTATAAAACGCGTAAGTTGTTGCCCAACAATGCGATTGCCATACCCAAGGTTACCATGGTCCATAACTGAACCCGGTCTTGTTCTGTTTTTACAGACGGTTTTTCCAGGGGATCATCAATAATCGGTTGCATCATACAGGTTGCATTGTGGGGCAAATGGCTATTTTTGCCACGTCTATTTTAAAAGTAAAAAAACGATGAATTCAGTTCAAAATTATATCCTGGGACAATGGATTAGCGGATCCGGTGCAGGAATTCCACAGTTTAATGCCTATACGGGCGAAGTAATCAGTATGGTGCACAGCGAAGGCCTGGATTATCGGGAAATCTTGGATTTTGGCCGGAAAAAAGGTGGTAAAGTTTTGAGGCGGATGGACTTTCATACGCGCGGTCGCATGCTCAAAAGTCTTGCAATGTACCTGATGGAGCGCAAGGAGCAATATTACGCAGTGAGCCATTTGACAGGCGCCACCCGCCAGGATTCGTGGGTGGATATTGAGGGCGGTATTGGTAACTTATTTGCTTACAGTAGTTTGCGTCGCCGATTTCCAAATGAAACGTTCTTTGTAGAGTCCGAATCGGTGCGTTTATCCAAAGAAAATGGATTTATCGGGCATCATATCCTGACGCCCAAGCACGGTGTGGCCATTCATATTAATGCCTTCAACTTTCCGATCTGGGGTATGCTCGAGAAAATTGCAGTCAATTTACTGGCGGGCGTACCTGCGGTCGTAAAAGCCAGTGAGCAAACTTCTTTTTTGACCGAAGCCATGGTGCGCGATATTGCCGCATCGGGTATTTTGCCGGAAGGCGCCTTGCAATTAATTGTGGGATCAGGCAGGGGATTGCTCGATGAATTGAATGCCCAGGACGTGGTTACCTTTACTGGAAGTGCCGAAACGGGCAAGAAATTGCGGGTGTCACCCTCCATTGTACAACACAGTGTGCCTTTCAACATGGAAGCTGACTCGCTTAATGCGGCTATTTTAGGCGCAGATGCGGTACCCGGAACCCCCGAATTTGATTTGTTTATTAAAGAGGTGCGTCGTGAAATGGTGACCAAGGCTGGGCAAAAGTGTACGGCAGTGCGCAGAATTATCGTACCAGAATCCTTACTCGAAGCGGTGCAACAAGCACTCACCAAAGAATTGGCTAAAACGGTGGTAGGCGATCCGTCCCAGGAAGGGGTACGCATGGGCGCGCTGATCAATCGCCAGCAACTGGATCGGGTACAAGAAAAACTGGCACAACTTAGCGTATTTACACCGATTATATATGGTAACCAAACAGAACTACAAGTAATCGGTGGCAACCGCGCGCAAGGTGCGTTTATGTCGCCCGTTCTGATGCTCAATGCCAAACCCCTCGAAACCGTGCTTTCGCATGAAACGGAGTGTTTCGGCCCTGTGGGTACCTTAATGCCTTATAAAGATCTGGAAGAGGCCATTGAATTAGCACAAATGGGCAAAGGTTCGTTGGTGAGCACCATTTGTACCTTCGATCCGAAAATTCAACGGGAATACATTACCGAAGCGGCGGCGTTTCATGGCCGTATTTTGATGCTCAACCGTGCATCGGCCAAGGAAAGTACCGGACACGGTTCGCCCATGCCTTTGTTGGTACATGGCGGACCCGGACATGCCGGTGGCGGAGAAGAAATGGGTGGTATGCGCGGGGTGTTTCATTATATGCAACGTACTGCTATTCAAGGACATCCAACGGATATAACCAATGTGACCCGGCAATTTCAGGTGGGCGCAGCGCAAACAGAAACGCCGGTACATCCTTTCCGCAAGTATTTTGAAGAACTGTTTATCGGCGAAACCCTCATTACAGCCAAGCACACCATCAGTGTGGCAGACATTCATAATTTTGCCAACGTAAGTGGGGATAATTTTTACGCTCACATGGATGAAACGGCCCTGGAAGGAACACCCTTCACGGGGCGGGTGGCGCACGGCTATTTTATCTTGTCTAAAGCCGCTGGATTGTTTGTGGATGCTAAAAAAGGGCCTGTTTTGCTCAATTATGGCTTGGAAGAATGCCGGTTTGTGAAACCCGTCTACCCGGGTATGACCATCGGGGTAAAACTGACCGTAAAAGAAAAGTCCGAACAGGAATATGATCCAAGTCGCGAAGGCATTGCCGCCATTCCACGTGGTATTGTGAAATGGCTGGTTGATGTGTACGATGAAACCGGCGAAACCGTTGCAATTGCTACGATTTTAACCATGGTACGCTGCCAGGTTTAATCGTTAAAAGGGTGCATTAACCTATTAATTAGGTGGTTGGTCGGTTATTTGCAAAAATATATGTTGGCCTTTTGAGGGAAATCTGTACTTTCGATGCGCATAATTGTGCAAACGAAAACCTTTTGCTTTGAAAAATTTACAAACCCTGTTTTTATACTCCTGCATTTGTTTGGCTTCCACTATGCAGGCACAAACTTTTTTTGCCAATCCAGGCCCCCTGTACACGCAACAGGTTGCGCTCAATCAGGCAAATTTGTGTTTTATCCATTTCGATAATCCATCGGGGGATTCCCTTTTGCTGCGTTGGCGCAAATTAGAGGCAAGCATGCCCCAAGGCTGGGATGCCGATATTTGTGATTATGGGACTTGCTATATCAACATCCCCAACACCGCCTTAATGCATTGGGTACATGATACCATTCAACCTTATTTGAAATTAATTGTGCAGCCAGGGGCGGTGGAAGGTGCCGCATGGTTTTGGTTTCGCGTTTCAGAAGAAGGCAATACCAGTAATTTTGTGGATGTGTATTACGATTTGCACACCAGTGGCGTAATTAGTACACAGACGCCTGATAATCACGCATTTGCTGTGTATCCAAATCCGTCAAATGGCGTTTTTTTAGTAGAAAATAGAACGTCGTATACTACCATGGCCTATTTGAGTGATCAAACTGGGCGTTTGTTGGCTACGCAAGTATTTGAGCCAGAAACTGCAGCACAAATTTTGATCGATCCACTTGCGCCAGGTGTCTATTTTTTACGCATCAACGGCAAGTATCAAACACTCATTGTCCAGAAATAGGGGATATTACCCTGCCAATTGTCTTTCCATTATTATTTCAGCCAATAAAGCGTTACGCATGAAAAATTTAATTACCTTTTTGTTGTACTGTCTTTCTATCACCGCGATGATCGGTCAGGTAACAAGTCAAAGTCGATTGGTGGTACAAGCGCCAACGCTTTCTGAGTCGACCATACAATACACCTTATCTGGTGTAAATCAATATGCTGTGACAACTGAAAAGGGTACCGCTTATATCATTCAAGTGGATAAAGGCACCCCTATGTTGGAGGCAGGTGCTCCAGATCTGCCAAAGGTAGCGGCTACTTTGATGATTCCTGCCCAAGGCAGTATGGAAGTAGTGGTTGCTGAATCCGAATTTCAGGATTTCCCAGGGGTGCTTGTTGCACCCTCAAAAGGCAACCTGCTCCGAACCGTCGATCCCGCAACGGTTCCTTACACGTTTGGTCCGAAATACGAGCATGACGTGTTTTTTCCGCAAAATTTGGTGTCCCAACAAGATCCATTCATCCTGCGGGATGTACGCGGACAAGCGTTCTGGATCCATCCAGTGCAATACAATCCGGTACAAAAAGTACTTCGGGTGTACACAAAATTAACAATTCGAATAAAACAAACAGCTACACCGGGTATCAATGAAATGGGCCGCTCTATTGAAAAAGGCTCCAGTCGGGTGTTTCGCGATATGTATCAGAAGTTGTTTTTAAACTATAAAGCGGGGTTTGTAAGTTCCAGCCGTTCGGTGCAAAATCCGGAGCAATTGCTCATTATTGCGAAAGATGACCTGGTTCCGGGATTGGAAGAATATGTGCGCTGGAAACGCCAGTCGGGCATCCAAACCACGCTCGTTTCGGCCTCTGAAGTGGGTGGGCAGGATTCGTCGGCCTTGTTTAATTTTGTAAAAAACTACTATACGGAACATGGCATTAGTTATTTATTGCTGGTAGGCGATGAATATTCTTTGGTGCCGCTGGTTCGTCCGGGCAGCACCTATTCGTGCGACAATTGCCTGGGTTACATGGAAGGCGACGACCATTTTCCAGAAATTTTGGTGGGTCGTTTTCATGCTGCCAACCTGGATCAGCTGAAAATTATGGTACAGCGCAACCTCGAATATGAAAAATCCCCCTTGGTAGATGCCGAGGCCAACTGGTGCGCAACAGGTATGGCATCTTGCTCAGCGGAGGGCCAGGGTTTTGGCGATGACAGCCAGGCCGATTACGAGCACGGCAATGAATGGAAGACGAAACATTTGGCCGATGGCTATGAAAAGTATTGGGAATTTTATGACGGTGATCAAACTGCGATTTCTCCAACACCCGGCGATGTGTCTTCGGATAAACCAACCAATCCTGAAAATACCGAATTGGTAGCACTCATGAACAGCCGTGGGGTGAGTTTGTACAATTATACCGGACATGGTTGGGAGCAAGGCTTGGCAAGTGGTAATTTTAACACAGAAGCCGTTGCAACTTTGCGCAATGTGCACCGGTACCCGATCGTGGTTGCCGTGGCTTGTTGTGCGGGTAATTTTACGAATAATGGCGGTGGCGATTGCTTGGGCGAGGCATTCCAACGTGCCGGGGATCTTTCAAATGGTACGCCTTATGGTGGTATTGCAGGTTTGTTCTCGAGTGATTTTCAGAGTTGGTCCCCACCGATGGAAGGGCAGGATGGCATGAATCAATATCTGGTAGATGCGGACGGCGTAACGTTGCACCCGAACCTAGGTGCAATGGCTGCTTTCGGCAATGCCTTAATGATAGCGGCTTATGGACAGGGCGGCATTGACATGGCGGATGTTTGGAACCCGTTTTTTGATCCAACCACGGTACCACGAACGCGTTTGCCGCAAACATTAACCGTTAACCACCCTGCAGAATTTGTGGTTGGTTCTACCAGTTTGACGGTGGCTTGTGCACAGGAAGGCGCGCTGGTCGCATTGTATCAAAACGATCAAGTATTGGCCGTGGCGTATGTGGAAGGGGGCGTTGCTTCCTTGCAATTTCCTGCACTGATTGATGTTTCGGAGGTAACGCTTACCGTAAGTCAGTTCAATTTTATTCCATATCAAGGTGTTTTACAATCGGCCAGTATTGCGGGGCCTTATGTTGTAAATCAAAGTGTTGTGCTGGATGATGCACTCACCGGAAACAACAACCAACATGCAGATTATGGAGAAACGGTGGCATTTAACGTAAGTTTGTTGAATGCTGGCGGACAAATTGCCAACGCAACCACCGCTGTATTAAGCACCGAAGATGACCATGTAGTGATTACGGATGCAACCGAATTGTTTGGCGACCTCGATGCGGGCACGGTGAAGGAAAATATTGCGGCATTTACATTTACCGTAAAGGACGATGTTGCGGATGGTTATGTGGTAAAATTCAAATTGAGCATTTCCTTCGAGAGCGGTCAAATATTAGAAGTGCCGGTACAGGTTGTGCTGCACGCACCTAAACTCGAAGTGGGTACTTTCACCATGCTTGATTTACAAGGCGACGGAGATGGCCGCTTCGAAAGTGGCGAGGTTGCTACAGTGACGATCAAAAACTTGAATATCGGACAAAGTAAAAGTCCTTGGGCAACGGGTAAACTAACCACGACTTCTCCCTGGTTGAGCATCAGTGATGCATTCCAATTGGGTGCCCTGGATGCCGTAACAGGTACCGCCGATGCTACTTTCTACGTAACTATTGCCGCAAATGCTCCAAAAGTAGTGCTGGCCGAACTAAGTTACGAGGTGAACGCAGGCAACTACAACGCCAGCACAACCTTCGATGCATTCCTGATTAACCCGATTGTGGAAGATTTTGAATCGCATAATTTTACGGTTTATCCATGGGTAATGGGCGGCAATAAGCCCTGGGTGATTACTGCCGGTAATACATTTACGGGTGATTATTGCTCCCGTTCAGGCACCATCACCCACAACCAGCAATCTGAAATGCTGATGACGCTTGATTTTGCAGTGGATGGCGATATAAGTTTCGCACGCCGGGTCAACACTGAAGAAGGATTTGATTTTCTTATCTTTTCAATAGATGGCGTTGAAATTGAAAAATGGAGCGGTGACATTGCGTGGAGTCTGGTAAGTTTTCCAATTTCAGCAGGGGTACACACCTTGAGTTGGGTATATAAAAAAGATGAAATTGGCAACCAAGGCTTTGATCGGGTTTGGGTAGATGATATTTCTATGCCGCCTTACCAAATTGTGGTGGCAACCAACAACCCGATGGAGGGCGATTTGCAAGCGACCATTGCCCCTAATCCAAGCAATGACCGCCAAACATGGTTGCAGGTGGATATGCCCACTGCCCAACAAGCAAACCTGACCTTGTATGATGGAGTAGGACGGATTGTGCGTATTTATGCTTCGGATGAATTATTCCTGGAAGGTAAATACAAGGTAGCACTTGATTTAAATGGATTGACTCCCGGAATGTATTACCTCGAATTTCTATCCAATAACAGCAGAAAAATGTTGAAACTGGTAAAATCGAATTGATTTTAAAACATGCGCATCGAAGAAAGCATTCGATGCAGGTAAGCCCAACCCGACAAACTTGCCCAGGCAAATCCAAGGGTGTTTAGGCTGCCATGCCAGATTTTCATATTCGGAATATTTACCCAATTGATCGGGTACACAAATCGAAGGGCGTATAAACTCGCCAAGGTAGCGCCGGCGCATAAACACAATGCGCCGGCGCCCCATAACCACCGCGCGGTTGGCGGCATATTGGCGTTAAAGACCAAACGCAACTGCTGAAATACGACTCCCAACGCCATAACCGCAAAGCCAATTCCCGCAATCCATTCAATTACAGGACTATAGCCCAACTTGGTGAGGGTTATGCCCGTTGCCACCAAAGGCATTCCGAACAGGGAAGCCCACGCAAGTATTCGGTTAAACGGGGATCGATCGGATTGATAAAGGATGGCAATAAGGAGTGTAAGCACAAAACCCGCCAGGTGAAAATGCGCAGCCGTAAGCCCTACAATGGTCGCATCAAATCCCAAAGGGGCAAATTGAGCAAGCCAACTGAGCGACCAAACCGCCCCAACTGTCCAATAAATTAAGGCTGCACATTCCACTACTTTTCCAAGACTGCGCGCTGGATTGGAAAATACCTGGATAAAAAACTGGAGACTCGTCCAAGCCGCAATTGCCAGGTAAGGAAGCGCCAAAATGGCTGCGTAAGGACTAGGATATACTAAATAGGCCACTAAAAGGCCAAAAACAGCGATCCAATAAATATTTCGCCACGGTAACTTCAATAATTCAAACCCCAGTGGAACCAAAACAAGGGCAGCAAATACAACCAGAGCACCTTCCCAATGGGATTGTAACCAGGGGAGTCCCGCCAATAAAAGGAAAATACACCAGGCCAAAGGGCCAATAAAGGGCTTCATCGGCTGGCTTTTTGTACAAATTGAACCATCGCAGCCTTGGAGTCGCGCTGGAATTTTTTTTGAAAAACACGGGGCAGGGGATAGGTCAACCGTGCCAGCAAATGACGTGGACGCGAAAAGGCTTCAAGTCGATAATATACTTTTCCGGTTTCGTCGCGTTCTACCAAAAATAGTTCTTCGCCTTGTTCTGCATGCCCGGGTAAGGTGCCATAAGCAAACCCAAAACGATTCGGCTCCTCAATTACGTACACAATGCGGCAGGAATTGATCCACCACATCCCCATGACTTGAGCAAGCATGGCGATGGTTTGATTGGTTTGAATAGGTGCCTGCTGCGGTGCAATTTGGGTCCAGGGTGCCGGAAACATCACCCATTGCTGTACTGCAAGTTTAGCAGCCTCCCAGGCTTTATTCCCTTCACCCAACAGAAACAAGTTTTTATCAACATCAAAGTCGGGCGGCGCTGAGGCTGTTCGGGTAGCACCTACTATGGGGTAATTGAAATCAAGCGGCTCTTCCCTTGCGATAAATTGCGCAATGTTAGCGGCTGACGGTTTAAATAAGCGGACCATTTGAATGTTTTTTTAGGTGGTTTGTGGCACGATCATGCGGTACCTAATAAAAAACACAGTGGCTTTGCTCTTGTTCAATATTTTCAATAAAAAATGAAAATTTGTTTTTAAAGATCAAATTTGAGGTGTTTTACCGTTTGACCCCTGGTAATCAGTTGTTTTAAGGAATCGATGCCAATGCTGAGGTGGGTATCTGCAAATTGTGCTGTAACCGCTTTATCGCTCTCCTGGGTTTTGATGCCTTCGGTGGTCATGGGCATATCGCTCACTAACAAGAGTGCACCGGCGGGAATTTTATTTTTAAAAGCGGCAACAAAAATGGTGGCCGTTTCCATATCAATCGCAATGCAACGCAGGTCGCGCAGGCGTTGTTTGAAATCTTCCCGATGCTCCCATACCCGTTTGTTGGTGGTGTACACAACGCCGGTCCAATAGTCCTGTTCGTAGTCACGGATGGTGGTCGAAACGGCTTTTTGCAGGGCAAATGCTGGCAATGCGGGCACTTCCGGCGGCAAATAGTCATTGCTGGTCCCTTCGCCCCGGATGGCAGCAATGGGCAAAATCAGGTTACCAATGTTGTTTTTACCCGTTTTTAGGCCACCACATTTACCTAAAAACAATACTGCATGCGGCTGAATGGCCTCCAACAAATCGATGATCAAGCCTGCATTGGGGCTGCCAATCCCGAAATTGATGATGGTTATGTTTTCGGCCGTGGCGGCTTGCATGGGTCGTTCGAGCCCGGAAACAGGAACCTGATGTTTTTCGGCAAACATTTTTACATAGCCGCTAAAGTTGACCAGCAAGATATACTTGCCAAATTCCTGCAAGGCCATGCCGGTATAACGCGGCAGCCAGTCGCTCGTAATACGGTCTTTTGCGGCCTTTTCGCGCAAGATGTTCTCCTGGGCAACGGCATCCAGGTCTACTTGTTTGATGGAATCATGCTGATTTTCTGCTGTGGACATGGCGGGTGTTTTTGTTGTATGCTTATTTTTTAATAGACTGATAGATAATGCTTTGTAGGCGCGGCCGGTAATTTCCCGAAATCAATTTGTTGTTTTCCATGGTCGGATAAGTCCGGTTGGAACAAAAAATGAAGATCAAGTTTTGATCGGGGTCGGCCCAGGCACAAATACCCGTAAATCCTGTATGCCCGAACGTATTGGGCCCGGCTTTTTCACTCATATTGCCCGTCGCTTTCGGATCGAGTTCTTTCATATCAAAAGCAATGCCTCGGCGGGTACTACCGGGATAACGGATCGTCCAGGTATTGACGGTTTCGGGTCGAATATATTGTTTGCCAAAATAAGAACCACCATTCAGAAACAGCTGAAAAATTTTGGCCAGGTCGTTGGCATTGCTAAACAATCCGGCATGTCCGCTTACGCCTCCCAGCATGGCGGCGCCCATATCATGTACATACCCCTGTATCCGCTGCTGCCGGAAATACCGGTCTTCTTCGGTCGGAACACATTGGGCACTCAATCCGAGTTGCCAGGGATTGAAGGTTGCGCGCAGTCCCAAGGGTTTATAAAACTGCTGTTCGGCGTAATCGTCTAATTTCTGGTTACTCACCCGTTCTATTGTTCGCGCCGTGAGGTATAGTCCGAGGTCGGAGTATTTATAGCCTTTTTCGCTGCGTAAAGGCGACAAAAAGATTGAATTCCATACCGTATCCACCCAATTATTGTCCATATACATATCGGGTGCTACCGGAATTTGCGAATCTTCATCCAACTGTCGGTGGTAAATATGGGCATTGGGCAGGCCGTTTTCCAGGGTTTTTTGGTAAAACGGAATCCAGGGCTGCAAACGCGCCTGGTGGGCCAAAATATCCCGCAATTTGAGTTTTTCTTTGTTGGTATTTGCCAATTCTGGCAGGTATTTACCGATTTCAGTGTCTAATTTAATTTTTCCGGCATCGTACAATTGCATGGCGCACAAGGTGGTGGCGGCTATTTTGGTTACAGAGGCAATATCGTACAAATGGTCGTTGCGCACCGGGGTGATCGGCTCATAGGTAAAATTGCCATACGATTTTTGCCAAATTACGCGGTTGTTCCGGGCAACGACAATCTGACAACCGGGTGCTGCGCCTGCCGCGATCATTTCCTGCACCAGCACGTCCATCTGAGCCAGGGTATCGCTGTTCATGCCTACTGATTCCGGGATATCATAAGCAAGGCGTTTTTCAGGAAATTGGGTGCGAATCCCTTGTCCAAAATAAGCAGATAAAGACGCACTGATGGGCAATTTACCTTTAAAATCGAGAGCGCCAAACAAGCCTTGGGCAGCCACCCGTTGGGTCATAGGGTCTTCATTGTAGGCTTGAAGCAATAGTTGCGGATCATTGAAGTACTTCAAACTGTACGGATTGCCAAAAACCGTTAGCACCACCGTATGTTGTTTGCACAATTGCTGAATCAGCAATACCTCTTCCGTGGTGATGCCAAAATTGTCGGCCGATCTGGAGCGCATTTGATGCAAACTCAGCAAAATGACGTTAAACGGCCGCAATTGTTCAATTAACTGGGCATTTCGAAGTGAATCGATGACTTTGGGGGCATTAAAATGCGTCATGGGGGCATAATACCCACACGTTGTTTGAAAAACGGTCTGATTGGTGTCGCCCAATGCCAGGGTGGCGAAATTGTAGTGCTCCAAACTGTCAAAACCAACGAGATTTTGGGCATCCCGCACCAGGGTGAGGGCGTTTTCAATCAATTTTCGTTTGAGCAATTGGGCCTGAGGACGGTTTAAGTCCTGGCGCAGGTTGTTCAAATCTACCCGCTGTGGCTGGGTAAGTCCAAGGCGGTATTTCGCACGCAACACGCGTTTTACACTCATTTCGAACTCTGTACGTGCATATTCGCCGGTATTGAGGGCATTTTGCACGGCTTTGATGGCAGCACCCACATCGCCGGGCAACAGGATGACATCATTGCCGGCCTTCAAGGCTTCTACTTCGGCCAATCCGGGTGCAAAATACTTGGCAACCCCCTGCATTTCCATGGCATCGGTCACAATCAGTCCATCGTACCCCATTTTAGTGCGCAAAAGGTCGTAAATGGCTGCCCGGCTTAAAGTTGTCGGCCGGTTTGGACGGTTATCAAGCGCCGGAATATTCAGGTGTGCGACCATAAAAGAACCGATTCCGCTGCGGGCCATGGCACGAAAAGGATACAATTCGAGGCTGTCGAGGCGTTGCAGGTTGTGTGCAATAACGGGTAAATCCAAGTGCGAATCGGTATTGGTATCGCCGTGGCCGGGAAAATGCTTTGCACAGGCCATAATGCCTGCCGCCTGCATGCCGCGCATATATTCAATACACTTGGCCGTCACATTGCTGCGGTCTTCACCAAAGGAGCGGTCATTGATCACCGGATTTTCCGGGTTGTTGTTAATGTCGGCAACCGGGGCAAAATTGAGGTGAATACCCATGCGTTTGCATTGACGGCCCACTTCCGCGCCAAATTCATAAACCAGGTAATTGTCCTGAATGGCGCCGAGCATTAATTGTTTCGGATAGGCAATGGAGGTTTCTTTCAACCGCATGCCCAGGCCCCATTCGGCATCAATGGATACCATCAGTGGTACGCTGCTGGCGGCCTGACAACGGTTGGTAAGCTCAGCCAGCATTTCAGGACTGCCCTGAAACAAACAAATGCCACCCACCTGGTAGCGTTTTACCAATCCTTCTACTTCTTGCTCGTATTTTGGACTGCGTTCGTCGGTTGCCCGGATGGTCATCAGTTGTGCAATGCGGAGGGTGTCCGGCATGCTATTGTACACAGAATCAACCCACGCCGATTCTTTAAAATCTAAGGCATGTGAAAAGTTATATCGAAAATTTCGATTGGCACTCAACGAAACCAGGGTCGCCACAAGCAGCAGTAAAGCAGAATATCTCACAGTGATGTTGTATTTTAAAAGCGGGGTTTGTGCGCAAAGTTCAGAAAAAACGCTTACTCCTGCGCAAAGGATTCAGAAAGGGCATGTAACTTTTATATAAAGCGGGCTTTTATTTTGCTTGGTTTTGGTTTCTTTGCATAAAAATACATCCAATGCAAACGTATATTCGAGTAGGTGTAGTGCAATGGGAGGCCAAAGTATTTGAGCACTTTGATGCCTTTTGTAGCGAAATTTTGGGAAATATTCGCGCCTTGAGTGCCTATAAACCCGATTTTATACTGTTTCCCGAATATTTCAGCCTTTGTTTGGCCAATCGAGCCAATGCAGGCAACGATTTGCAAATGCTGCATTATGTAGCTTCGTTTTCCGAACGCTTAAAAGGGGCTTTTCAGGAGTGGGCACAGCAATTTCAGGTCAATATTATTGCCGGAAGTATGCCTGTGATTGAGCAGGAAGCGCTTTTCAACATCAGTTACCTCTGCCACCGCGATGGTCGTTTGGACCAATACGCGAAGGCCCACTTGACACCTTTTGAACGGAGTTGGCAACTTACCGCCGGTGATGCGATTGATATTTTTGAAACAGATTGTGGACCTATCGGCATCCTTATTTGTTATGATGTTGAATTTCCGGAAGCGGCACGCAAGCTCGCTTTGCAAGGCGCCAGACTACTTTTTGTGCCGTTCCAAACCGATACAATCCATGGCAATAATCGGGTTCGTTTTTGCGCCCAGGCCCGCGCGGTTGAAAATGAATGTTACGTGATTGCCAGTGGTATGGTGGGCAATATGCCGCAATTGCCTTTAATCGAGTTTCAATACGCACAATCGGCGGTTTTTGCGCCTGCTGACCACTATTTTCCTGTCAATGGGGTGGTAAACCAGGCCAGTGCAAATATTCCGGGCGCATTTTATGTAGAATTGGATCAAACGCTGCTTACCCGCCTGCACATCGCAGGAAGCGTACGCACCATCACCGACCGCCGACCATCTTTATATTAAAATATGGAGGATCTTAAAATTCAGGCGCTCACCGGTGTTGCAGCGCGCGTTTATGCCGAGGACCTGGCCGCACTGCGCATTGCAGTTTTTGCCGAATGGCCTTATTTGTACCAAGGTAGCCTCGAATACGAGCGGAAATACATTCGCACCTTTTTGAAGGCGCGGGATAGTGTGCTGGTGCTGGCCATGGCGGGTGAAAAAGTAGTGGGCGCTTCTACCGGCTTGCCTATGTTGCGGGAAACACCCAATATTCGCAAGCCATTTCAAGACCGGGGTGATGATTTATCCCAGATTTTTTACTTTAGCGAGTCTGTTTTGCTGCCCGAATACCGCGGAAAAGGCATTGGATTGGCCTTTTTTGAACATCGGGAAACCTGGGCGCGTACGCATGGGTACACGCGTGCGGTGTTTTGCGGGGTAGTGCGTCCAGAAAAACATCCCTTGCGGCCGACTGCTTATGTGCCGTTGGATGCGTTTTGGCGCAAAAGAGGTTTTGAAAAAATGGAAAATGTGCATTGTGCGATTTCCTGGCAGGACTTAGACGAACCCCAGGAAACCACAAAACAGTTGGCTTTTTGGCAAAAAATGCTTTAAAAAACGTTAAAACTCAATTTCATAACAACCTGCATCCGGTTGTACGACATCGCGGGTTTTTCCATCTAAGTCTGTCGTAATCCCGCCAATTGGCACAGCGTACCGGTTGGCGATGGATTTGAGGGTATCCAAATGGAAGTCGTTTTCATTCAGATCCACAAAAATCACATCCTGATTTGTTGCGTTTAGACAGGGCTTGCAGTTGTCAAAGAAGTCGGGATAAGCATTGGGTTTGATCAAATCGCGCACCTTTACAATACAATTTTCGAGTTTGTAATTAAATTGCAAAGGGTTATTGATCCGATCTACCAGGGTGATTTGGTCCGTTCGGCTGCCTGTAAAAATGCAGTTTTTGAACCGGGCGAATAGCGTATTGATCAAAAAATTGGAACACGATTCATCGAGGCAAAGCACGTTGCCCATTTTAACCGCCTCTCCATCGACGCCATAACTGGTGGCTGTACAATAATTAAAGGTGTAATTGCCGCCGTATTCCAATTGAATCGAATAGCCGGTATTTTGGTAAAAAAGGCAGTTTTCGGCGGTAATTTTTGCATGTATGCCAATCAGCCCACTGCTTGCGGTATTATAAATTTGGCTATTTCGGATGGTCAAATCGGCTGCCGAATCGACCCGAACACCAATAATAGAGTTGCGGATGATACAGTTTTCGATTTTATGCCCTTTGGTGCCTGCCTGCAACCAGATTCCGGTCCATTGGCCTGCCTCCTCGTCAAATTCCGGCTCCAGGCGGTCGTCTTCAAAAATGACCGGATTTTCTTTGGTGCCTTCCACGATTAATTTTCCGCTGCCCGCAAATGCGATAAAGCCATCGTTGTATCGATAGGAGAGTCCGGTTGCCGGGTCGATGGCTTTGGCCAGTCCCCCGTGGGTGTACACGCGCGCACCCGCCGGGATGCGTACGGTGCATTCGTCAATGACCAGCACACCGTATATTACATAAGGCCGTTTATCGTCCCACACCCATTCGCCGCCATTGCAACCAAAACCGTTGACCGATCCGGCGCTAAACCGGGAGGGCAGGTACACCGCATTTTGCCCAAATGCTTCCAGGGTTACGGATTGTATGTTGCCATTGGTTTCAAAAATAATGGCTTCATTCAGCACAAAAGGGCTGGAACTCGGTGGTTCATTCGGATTGATGGTCACCTCTGCGAACACATACATGCTGTCGTTGGGGGCAATTTCGAGGTTGCTGTGTTCGTCGCCCGGGAGGCCATCTACGTTGAGGTTAAACCGCGATGCAGCACCTTTTTCAAGGTAAATTTTGGAAATTCGGATGCTGCTTTTGTGGCGGTTGTATATTTTAAGGATACGCGTCGCGGAGCCGAGGGAAGTAAAAACCGTATCAAAACGCAAGGTATCCGTGCTGAAGGCAAGTTTGTCTTCGGGGTTGGTGGTAAACCGTTCTTTTTGACAAAAAGAAAACAGGAGGGTAGCGCCCAGCAGCACAAAAAACAAAATCGGGAAATGCTGTTTCATCATGTTGCAAAAGTAAGCAAGATTAAAAGTAGATCATTCGGAAATTCCCGTATTTTTGCATGTTGTTAAAAATTATATTTTGCCAGGCAGGCCCTGTAAAGTATAATTTCCTTTCAAAACGGGGCTGTTTACAAAACTTTAACATCTAATTTTGAAAGCCTTTTAACTTTTTCTTAACGCATTCTTTAACTTTGCATCGGCTTTGCTGAAATGACTTTGCAAAATGCAATGCTTGGGCACAAACTGCGGAAAATTTTATTCGGAATTTGTGTTTAAGTGTTTAAGAATCAAATTTTTGTAGCGTAGGCATGTTTGCAGATCCAAATGGGATTCCGGTTATTGATGTGATTATACCGGTGTACAATGAAGAAGTTGCTTTACCATTCGTATTGGCGGGCATTCCGAAAGCGTGGGTTAGACAAGTAATTGTTTGCAACAATGGTTCGACGGACAAGACGGTGGCAGTGGCGTTAGCGCATGGGGCAATTGTGGTAGATCAACCGTTACGTGGATACGGCAATGCATGTTTGGCGGGTATTCAATTTTTGAAAAACCTGCCAGTAACAGAACAACCGGGAATAATCGTTTTTTTAGATGGCGATTATTCAGATTATCCGGAGGAACTGCCAAATGTGGTGGTGCCTATTTTGAAGGACGGACAAGATTTGGTTATCGGTTCACGCAGCAAAGGCGGGCTGGAACCGGGAGCGATGACCGTGCCACAGCGATTTGGCAATTGGTTAGCGCCCTTCATGATCCGAATCTTTTTTAAGTATCGTTTTAGTGATTTGGGGCCTTTTCGTGCTATTCGATGGGATAAATTGCTGGCGATGGACATGCAAGACCGCAATTTTGGTTGGACGGTGGAAATGCAGGTAAAAGCGGCCATTATGCAACTGAAGTGTACCGAGGTTGCCGTAAGGTACCGCAAACGCGCAGGGGGCAAAAGCAAAGTATCGGGAACGATCAAAGGTTCTGTACTTGCTGGCTGGAAAATCATTTCGACTATTTTTAAATTAAATAATTGGAAACCAACACTTTAATCCAAAATTAACAACACGCTTCGGCTCATTCACTGCACTTTCAACTCAAATATTATATGTACGGTATCCATTCGCTTTTTCAAGCATTCGAGTATCAGGCTTTTGTAGATTTTGGTTACCTGATGCTCCTTATTTATTTCGTCGCCATGAGCGCAGTAACCATTTACTGCCTCTTGCAATTCCATTTGCTGTACCTGTACAAACGCTTTCACCGGGAAAATCCGAGCATCGAGTATCGTCAATACGATCAAAACGATGAATCCGTACCTTTTGTGACCGTGCAGTTGCCCATGTACAACGAAATGTATGTGGCTGAACGCATCATCGACTTTGTTGCAGCACAAGAGTATCCGAAGTCACGCTTCGAAATACACGTACTGGATGACTCTACCGACGAAACGGTTGATATCGTTGCCAAAAAGGTAGCAGCCCTCCGTGCCGAAGGGTATAATATCGAACATATCCACCGCGTAAACCGCCAAGGTTACAAAGCAGGTGCTTTGCAAGAAGCGATGCCGCGTTCCAATGCCGACTTTATCGCGATTTTTGACGCCGACTTCACGCCGCGTCCTGATTTCTTGCGTACGACCATGCCTTATTTTGAAGATGAAAAAGTGGGCATCGTACAAACGCGTTGGGCACATATCAACGCTGATTACAGTCTTTTGACCCGTTTGCAGGCACTTCAATTGAACGTGCACTTTACCGTAGAACAGGCAGGCCGCTCGTATGGCAATTTGTTGCTGCAATTCAACGGTACTGCTGGTTTGTGGCGCAAAAAAGTAATCAACGAAGCTGGTGGCTGGCAAAGTGATACCCTCACAGAAGACCTTGACCTGAGTTTCCGCGCACAAATTGCCGGTTACAAAATCCAGTATTTGGAAAAATTGGAAAGTCCTGCCGAATTGCCGGTGGAGATGAATGGCTTGAAAGGTCAGCAGTTCCGCTGGAACAAGGGCGGCGCACAAAATGCCCGCAAATTGTTGCGCCTTATCTGGAACGAAAGCAATGGCAAACTCAATATGATGCAAAAAGTACACGCTACCAGCCAATTGTTAGCGTATGGTGTGTTCTTGTGGGTGTTTATCGCTGCCTTGAGCAGTATTCCACTCGCGTTTGCTTTTAGCGAACTGGGTATTTCTACACACTTCCTGTCTTTCTCGGTATTGGGTCTGTTCTCTGTGGTAGGCATTTCTTACACGGCCAATATTACCGCGGTGTTGCATCGTACTGAACCGGCTACTTTGTGGGAAAAAGTGCGCTTTTTTGGGTTGTTTATCTCGTTTATGCCAATTTCAATGGGTTTGTCGCTGTACAACGCGATTGCTGTGATTGAAGGCTACCGAGGTAAAGCATCTGGTTTTGTGCGTACCCCAAAATACGGCATCAATGGTCAGCAAAAGAGCTTCAAAAGCGCAAGTTATGTCGCGAAGAAAATTTCCTGGGTAACCATTATCGAAGGTGTTATGGCCTTGGTGTTTACGACTTCAGCCATTGTAGGTTTGTTGACCGATAATACCGCATTTTTGCTGTTCCACTCCATGTTGGCAGTAGGATTTGGTACCATTTGTTACTATTCCATCAAGCATTTGCAAATGCGCTAAGGCTTGATTTTTAAGATATTTTTTGACCGCCGCGTTTGGGAGCTTGCTCCTGGACGCGGCGGTTTTTTTATTTCTCTCCTTCAAAATACCCCCGCACCTTCTTAGCCGCTACTTTCCCAATCAAAGTCTCCAATTCCGCAGGATCCGTTTCCCGTACCCGCGCAATAGAGCCGAAATGCTGCAACAGTTTTTCGGCTGTTTTGGTGCCAATGCCGGGTATTTCGGTGAGTTCGGTTTTGATAAAGTCTTTGCTGCGCTGATTGCGGTGAAACGTAATGGCAAATCGGTGCGCCTCGTTCCGGGCCTGTTGCATCAATTTCAGCGATTCTGATTTTTTATTGATGTACAACGGAACTGGATCTTCCGGGAAAAAGATCTCCTCCAGGCGTTTGGCGATGCCGACCACCGTTACCTGTTGATCGATGCCCAGGATGCGCAAACTTTTCATAGCCGCACTCAATTGCCCTTTGCCGCCGTCAATGATAATCAATTGAGGCAAACTTTCGCCTTCCGCGAGCAGGCGTTTGTAGCGTCGAAACACCACTTCCTCCATGCTGGCAAAGTCGTTGGGGCCTTCTACGGTTTTTACATTGTAATGCCGATAGTCTTTTTTCGAAGGTTTGGCATTTCGAAACACCACACACGATGATACGGGATTGGTTCCCTGGATGTTCGAGTTGTCAAAACATTCAATGTGCAGGGGAACGGCTTCCATTTGCAGGTCAGTTTGCAGGGTACGCAAGATGCGTTCGGCAGAGGTTTGACGCCCGGTTTGGTTGGCGGCCTGGCGCTTCCGTTGCATTAAATGGTATTGCACATTTTTTTCGGAAAGATCGAGCAGCTTCTTCTTATCACCGATTTTAGGCACGGTAATAATCAGATTTTCGCCATTCGGTATGATCAATGGAATGGGCAGGATAAGTTCGGCCGTAATGGAATTGAACCGTTCGCGCAGGTTTTCAATGGCAAATAACAACAGGGTTTCGCGGTCTTCATCCAGGTTTTTGGTCAATGTAAGGGTGTAAGTAATGATCACCGCGCCATTGACTACTTTGAGGTAATTGACATATGCTTCTTTTTCATCTTCTGCAATGGAAAACACGTCCACATCTTTGATATTGGGGTTAACCACGGTGCTTTTGCCTTGATAATCTTCAAATAGCAGCAGTTTGTCTTTTACCAATTGCGCTTGTTCAAACTGCAAATTTTCGGCAAAATGCTGCATTTCATCGCGTAAATGGGTTTTTACCGCCGAAAAATTGCCCTTAAGCACGTTTTTAATCTGTTCAATTTTCTTGTTGTAACTTTCTTCACTTTCATAGGCTACACAAGGGGCTGCACAGTTTTTGATGTGATATTCTAAACAAGGCTTAAATTTGCCTTTATCAATATTTTCTACGGATAAATTGAGGGTACACGTACGTAATTGAAATAGTTTGCGAATTAATTCAGTTATTTGTTCTACGCGAAACTTATTGAGGTAAGGGCCAAAATAAGTGGAGCCGTCGCGGATGGTCTTGCGGGTCAAAAACACCCTGGGAAAACGCTCTAATTTGATACAAATGTAAATCAAAGGCGATTTTTCGTCTTTGAGCATTACATTATACCGTGGAAGGTGTTTTTTGATCAGGGAGTTTTCGAGCAGCAGGGCATCATATTCGGTTTCTACCAGGGTAAATTCAATATGATGGGCGTGTTTGACCATCACCTTGGTTTTGGCCAACTGGTGCTTTTTTTCTCCAAAATAGGAGGAGAGCCGGTTGCGCAGGTTTTTGGCCTTGCCGACATATAAAATAACCCCATCCGGCGCGATGAATTTGTAAATGCCCGGATCGCTGGGAATGGTGGGTGAAAAAGCCTTGAACTGCTCGTTGGTCATGTGTAATGCACCTTTATTATGGTCAACACCTTGTGGTTGTTGGTCGGAAGCGCAAAATCTGCGTTTTCCGCCAATTCAAACCTTGCTTATGCGCAAAGATGAATGTCCTTTTTTAATCTATTTTATAAATCATCGACAACTTAACAGAATCCCATGCGGATGTGTTTGTTTCGCCTAGTTTTTTCCTGTTGTTGCTTGTTTGGTCCGCACCGTATGTTGCACGGGCAGGCTTTTCAACGGGTATATGCCGACCCGGGTGGCCGCTACTTGATTGCGCACGATGTACAGCAACAAACGGCGGGTAGTTTTTTGATCAGTGGTGAATACCGTGATCAATACGCACATGCATTTATCCTCCGAACAGACACCACGGGCAATCCTTTATGGTCAAAAATCTATTATCCGCCGGATACGACCTTTGAATTTCCAGCGGGCTGGAATGTGCGGCCCATATCGGATGGCGGCGCCTTCGTACACGCACAAAAATCAATCAATGGTGCTATTCGAGGGCAAATTTTGTATAAAATCGATGCATTCGGTGCGGTAAGTTGGGGGGCTTTTGCGCCTGCCATCCTGGATCGGTACAGCCTGAGCCTCCAAACGGACGGGTGTTATTTGGGAGGCTATAACCGTCCGGCAGAACAACTTTTTTTAGGGAAACTCAATTTTGCCGGACAAACCTTGTGGGAGTATCAATACACTGCGGGCACCTTTGATTTGTACCGCATTTTTTGCCAGGAACCGTTTGACGATAAATTGTTGCTTGCGGTGGGCGTAGAACAAAAACAGCCCGGTGGTGGTTCATTTGGACCCAATCATACGGTAATGATGGCGTTAGATGCGCAAGGTAATGTGTTGAAAAAGGCCTTTTTTCCCAATATTTTTATTCAGGCCTTAAAGCCCCTCCCCAATGGAGATATTGCTTTTTTGGCGCGTTCGGAAGGGATCGACTGGGTGGGTATTGGGGTCATGGATGCCAATTTTAACTGGAAATGGTTTAAAGAACTGCGTTTAAGCGGCGGGGGCTTAATTTTAAAAGACATTTCCAGCGGCCAATTGAGTCTTTCAGGCGATGGCAACTTGTTAACCAGCATTTTTTACCTGGGCGGCGGCGGTAGTCTGCTCCTGCGGCATACCCTTGATGGACAATTACAAACGCAAAAGGTGTATTTGGCCGGACGATTTGGGAATACGCTGTGTAATGCAGGCACCCAGGACTTCATACGCATGGCAAATTTATCGTCCGATCGGTTTGTTTTTAGCAAACCAAATGGGGAAGGATCTTTGCCCAACTGTGTCACCCAAGAGGCATGTGGGCTAAAATTGGTGGATACAATCTTTAAAAGCAGCCCGATTGAGATCAAGCGCAGCGTTTTTTCCTGCATACAACCGGAAACCGTCCTCGCCAAGGACCTAAGTGTTTCTATCGGTGATTTTTGTTACGATCCGGGCGATTTGGATGCCCGTTTTAGTATGGCAGATTCGGTGATTTGCCCCGGGGAAGCGATTCGGGTAAAACGCTTGCTGGGGGTAGAAGATTACCCTTTCGGCAGCTCTAATTGGCAATTTGGCGGGGCGACTCCTGCTACGGGATCCAGTGCGGAAGTAGGGATTGTGCGGTATGAAAAACCGGGTAATTATACCGTTTGGCATCAATTTCAGGTAGGCGGATGTTTGGATACGGCTGTTCAATATCTGGCCGTAGATACACCACCCGAGGTTGCAATTGGGCGCGATTCAGTACTTTGTACAGGCGATTTGGTTACGCTGGAGGCCGGGTTCAACCCGAATTACCAATATGCCTGGAATACCGGTGAGGTGTTATCTTCCATTGTTGCCAACAAATCGGGGCAATTTGCTGTTACTGTTACAGATCAAGCAGGTTGTTTTACCACAGATGCCTTGCAATTGACATTTTTAAGCCATCAAACGGTTGCATTAGGCAAGGACACCCTCGCGTGCAATGGCCAAACCATCCAAATTGCGCCCGTCGAAACCACCCAGGGTATCTCCTTATTGTGGAGCAATGGGCAACAGACGCCTTCCATCACCGTCGCCGAGTCAGGCACTTACACGGTACAGGTACAAACACAAGCCTGCTCATTTCAAGATACGATTCAGGTTGATTTCGCAGATTGTCCGGAATGTAAAACCTATGTTCCGAATGTATTTATACCTGATCGTGAAGGGCTTAATGGCGTTTTTCAGGTATTTAGCGATTGCGCGCTTGGCCAGATACAAATGCAGGTGTATGACCGTTGGGGGAGCCTTGTATTTTCCAGCAGTGGGGCAAATCCATATTGGGATGGGCAAATTCAAGGGCGTGCTGCCTTGCCTGGTGTTTATATGTATCAAGCACAGGTACAGTTAGAAGGCACCAATCGACCAACCCTCCCAAAAGTATTGCAGGGGCAAGTGACCTTGCTTCGGTAAAATCAGTCTAAATACCAGTTTTGCATCGGTACGGGCAAAATTAATACCGGAGGAAGTCTGGCAATTCGATTATTTGCCGGACTTTGCGACGCCATTTCAAAACATTCTTTTTGAAAGTCATGAAAGCGTACATTTAATTTCATCTTACCGTCGGCAAACGAAGTAATAGATGGTCTGTTGCCGGGGTCATTTTCACCGTATTCAACGCATGGGAACTATCCAACCACAGTACGATCCAGCAATCCTAAAAACACTTCCGGGTATTGTCAAATCGTATCAATTGCCCAACACCAAGAAAGCCGTTATCCAAATTTTAAATTCCTTTTTGCCATTTGTAGCCATTTGGGTGGCCATGTATTTGCTGATTGATATTTCGATTGCAGCAGTGATCGGTCTTGCCATCGTGAATGCCTTCTTTTTGGTGCGTATTTTCATCATTCAACACGATTGCGGGCACCAGTCTTTTACAACAAACCGGAAAGCCAATGACATTATTGGCCAGATTTGTAGTTTTTTGAGTTTCATTCCTTACCGGTATTGGGCCAAGGCGCACAATTTTCACCATGGACACAACGGTGTTTTGTGGGAATACCGCGATATCGGTGATATTCAGGTATATACCGTGGAGGAGTACAAAGCCTTATCTTCTTTTCAGCGGGGTAAATACAAGCTTTACCGCAGTTTTCCGGTATTGTTTTTGATCGGCCCGATGTGGTATATTTTGGTAAATAACCGCATCCCGCTCATTCGTTTGAAGGGTTGGGAGCATGCACACCGCGCTTTGTTGCTCAATAACATTTACCTGGTACTGATTCATGCAGGTATTGTTGCGTTGTTGGGTTTCAAGGCATTATTATATGTACACTTGCCGATTTTGGTGGCGTTTGGCATCATTGCGATTTGGTTTTTCTACGTGCAACACCAGCATGAAATGTCGTACAAGCAATGGAAAGATCGTTGGGATTATGTAGTGGCTGCTGTACAGGGTAGTACGTATTATAAATTACCAAAAATGTTTCAGTGGCTCACCGGCAATATCGGCTATCACCATATTCACCATTTGAATCCGTTGGTGCCCAATTATGCCTTGGCAAAATGCCACCATGAAAATCCGATTTTTGATCAGGTGGCCAATAAAATTACGTTTTGGCAAAGTTTGCGTTGTATTTTCCATAAACTGTGGGATGAAGACCAGCAGCGCATGATTACCTTCCGTGAATTTTATCGCCGGTATCAAAAATAATCGGTATAAAAGCGCGTTAAAACGGCATAATTTCAACAACAACGGCTGCACACCTGAAAGCGTGCAGCCGTTGTTGTTGGAAAAAACTACTTTTGCGCCAGCAAGTCCTGTCGAACCCGCAGGCTGCAATGGGTTTGACCCGGTTACTAACAATGCTTCCTTATGCAATTAACGCCTTTACTCGTACTTGGTATCCTCTTCCTGTATTTTGCTATGCTGGTTGGCGTTGCCTGGTTTACCGGCCGAAATGTGGGTAATGAAGGTTTTTTCTTGGCCAATCGGAAGGTACCTTGGTATGTAGTGGCCTATGCCATGATCGGTACCAGTATCAGCGGCGTAACCTTTATATCTATTCCCGGTAAAGTAGGCGGAGCGGGCCTGAATATGGCCTTTTCCTACATGCAAATGGTTTTGGGGTATCTGGTCGGTTATTTGGTCATCGCAACCGTGTTGATGCCTATGTATTACCGCATGAACCTAACCTCCATTTATGGATACCTGGAGGAGCGGCTTGGGCATGCTGCTTACAAGACTGGCGCAGGATTTTTTATCCTTTCGCGCACCCTCGGTTCTGCAACGCGTATGTTTTTGGCAGCAACTGTTTTACAGATGTTTGTTTTTAGTCATTTGGGCGTACCCTTTCCAATCACGGTTATTTTAATGTTGGCCTTGATTTATGGATATACCTATAAAGGTGGTTTAAAAACAATCATTTGGACCGATACCATCATGACGACCTTTTTCCTGGCGGCTTTAATTTTTACAGTAGCCACCATCGGGAAAGCGTTGAACCTCACTGCGGGCGAAATCATTCCAGCGGTGATGAACAGCCGGTATGGCAAAATATTTTTCTTTGACAACTTTTTGACCGATCCCAATCATTTTGTCAAGCAATTTGTAGGCGGTGCACTCATTGCGATTGTGATGACCGGGCTGGACCAGGATTTGATGCAAAAAAACCTCGCTTGCAAGAACATCCGGGAAGCACAGAAAAACATGCTGGTGTTTTGTATTTATCTGGTGCTCATCAATTTCCTGTTTTTGGTATTAGGAGCGCTCTTGTACCTGTATGCGGGTTCACTTGGACTGGAAATTCCTGCAAGAACGGATCATTTGTACCCTAAAATAGCCTTTGACCACTTAGGGGTTGGTGCGGGCATTTTCTTTATCCTGGGGTTGATTGCCAGCACTTATGCGAGTTCGGATTCTGCTTTGACGGCTTTAACAACCAGTTTTTGTGTTGATTTTTTAAATTTTGAGAAAAATAAATTGGAAGCAGATCCTTACGCTTCCGACTGGATTGAGCAACAACGCACACATGAGCGGGAGCAATGCCGAACCCGAACGTTTGTACACCTCGGATTTTCGGTGCTATTTGTGCTCATTATACTGTTACTCAATGCATACAGCAACGATGCAGTGATCAACCTGGTATTTCGCATTGCGGGGTACACGTATGGTCCCTTGCTAGGGTTATTTATGTTTGGCATGTTTACCAAATTTCAGTTGCATCCATGGGATGTTACACTGCCCCTTCAACGGCTGGTGCCAAGCTGGCCAAAGGTGAACATTTCGTTGGTGACACTTGTATGTATTACAGCACCGCTACTCAGTTGGTTGATTGAAATTGGTATAAAACCATGGTTTGATGTAGGTTTTTTGACCATTTTGGTGAATGGCTCCATTACTTTCCTTGGGCTGTGGATGATTTCTTACCAGGAGGATTAAAAACATTTTGTTTTTTATTTTGCACTGTGAAAACATAATGTTATTTTTGTGCGCGCTTAGATTTCAAAAAAACACCATAAATCAATTAAAAAAACGCAAGATTCGAAGATGGCAGAAGTTCGTTATACGGAAGACGAGATCAAATCCCTTGACTGGCGCGAGCATATTCGGTTGCGTCCGGGTATGTATATTGGCAAATTGGGCGACGGTTCCAGTCCCGATGATGGTATTTACGTATTGGTAAAGGAGGTGTTGGACAACTCGATTGATGAATTTGCCATGGGATATGGCAAACAAATTGACGTAAGTATCAATGAACAAGGTGTGACGGTGCGCGATTATGGCCGAGGCATTCCACTCGGAAAAGTGGTAGATGTTGTCAGTAAAATCAATACAGGCGCAAAATATGACTCCAAAGCCTTCAAAAAATCAGTTGGTTTGAATGGCGTTGGTACCAAGGCGGTAAACGCACTTTCTGAATATTTTCAGGTAGAGGCATACCGGGAAGGTCAGTGCAAAAAAGCTGATTTTCAATTTGGTATCTTAAAGAGTGAAAGCAAAGTAGAGGCCACCAAAGAAGAAAATGGCACGACCATTCGCTTTCGGCCGGACAACGGCATGTTTCGCAACTTTCGCTGGGTCTTTGAATTTGTAGAACAGCAATTGTGGAATTATGCCTACCTCAATGCAGGCCTGCGGATCAATTTTAACGGAAAAATCTTCCTTTCGAAAAACGGTCTGCTCGATTTACTGGAGAAGAAAACCATCGCGGAAAATGTACGCTACCCAATCATTCACCTGCGCGGGGAAGATGTAGAAATTGCCATGACCCACGGCGATCATTACGGGGAGCAGTATTATTCTTTCGTTAATGGTCAAAATACAACCCAGGGCGGTACCCACTTGGTGGCCTTTCGGGAAGCCTTGGTAAAAGTCGTACGAGAGCACTTTAAGAAGCAATTTGACACCAAAGATATCCGCGAAAGCATCATTGCCGCCGTGGCAGTACGGGTTGAAGAGCCAGTGTTTGAGAGCCAGACTAAAACACGGCTTGGTTCAGAACGCATCGCACCCGATGGACCTGCCATTAAAGGTTGGATGTCCGATTTTCTGGGAAAAGCGCTAGACGATTTTTTGCATAAAAATCCGGAGGTCGCCAAAGAAATGCTGAAGCGGATTCAGCAATCTGAGCGCGAGCGCAAAGAAATTGCTGATGTAAAGAAAATTGCCAATCAAAGGGCTAAAGCGGCCAATATTCACAACAAGAAGCTACGGGATTGCCGGTTTCACCTCAATGAAAAGGCTACCGAAGAAAAACGTTTAGCAAGCACCATTTTTATCACGGAAGGAGACTCGGCCAGCGGATCGTTGACCAAAGCGCGTGATGTTGATTCGCAAGCAGTGTTTAGTTTGCGCGGTAAACCCTTGAACTGTTATGGTATGACCAAAAAAGTGGTGTACCAAAACGAAGAGTTTAACCTGTTGCAACACGCCTTGAATATTGAAGATTCACTGGATGATTTGCGTTACAACCGGGTGGTGATCTCCACCGATGCCGATGTCGACGGCATGCACATCCGCTTGTTGTTGTTGACGTTTTTCTTGCAGTTTTTCCCTGATTTAGTGCGCAATGGGCATTTGTATATCCTGGATACACCTTTATTCCGGGTACGCGACAAGCAGCACACGTATTATTGCTATTCCGATCAAGAGAAAAAGGCAGCCATCAAAAAGTTGCGTGGTAAAGCTGAAATCACTCGATTTAAAGGATTGGGAGAAATCAGTCCAAACGAATTCGCAGATTTTATCGGCGACGGTATTCGCTTAGATCCGGTAATTCTGCCTGAAGACACGAACCTCGATCACGTATTGGATTACTACATGGGCAAGAATACCCCAGAACGACAGGAGTTTATTATCGACAACCTGCGACTTGAAATTGACATCATTGATACACCGGAAGAAGAGGCACAAATTCAACCTGTACCAGAAGAAGAAATTGTTGGATAAATATACGATTGAGCGCCACCGCAATAGGTTATTGTACATTGCCTTGATGCGCAATTGCGTAAAACCTATTGTGGTGATTTGCTAAGTTATTGGTTGTTTTGTTTAACTTATTTTTATATTTTTTAGAATTCATTAAACAGTAAAGCAGATAATTTGTTAAAACTTCGGTACTTTCAATAATGAATGAAAATAGGGTACACATTGGCCCGAATTGAATTACCCGATTTCCTTCTTTACCTTTTTATGTCTAAATCCATTTTACATGGCTGACCTTTTGCTCAATGGCCACTTTATGGCGCATGCTGACTCTGACGATTTTGGCGATCTGCATATTTCCAATGCTGCGGACACTCCGATGCATCCCAACGCATTTGACTTGACCGATGCTGAAAAAGTTGAGCAGATTACCGATCATTTTGCTCAAATAATGAATATATTAGGACTTGATCTGGAGGATGATAGTCTTAAAGGCACCCCAAAACGGGTTGCTAAAATGTATGTTCAAGAAATTTTTAAAGGTTTGAATGCGCAAAACAAGCCCGCAGTCACCACCTTCGACAATAAATACAAATATCGTCGATTGGTGATTGAGCGCAATATTCCGCTTCAAAGTACCTGTGAACACCATTTTCAACCCATTTTTGGCGTAGTACACATCGCCTATATTCCCAATACCAAAGTAATTGGGCTTTCCAAACTCAACCGTATTGCGGACTTTTTTGCGCGCCGCCCGCAGGTACAAGAACGCCTGACCATGCAAATTGCGGAAGAACTCAAGCGCGCCTTACAAACCGATGATGTGGCGGTGTACATTGATGCCAAACACATGTGTGTACAGGCACGCGGGGTAGAACACCACGGCGCAAGTACCATCACGGCCGAATACTCCGGGAAGTTTCTCAATGAAGCTACCAAACAGGAGTTTTTGATGGCGATTCATTCAAAAATGCCGGATTAGTATTTTCTGGCAGGCCTAGGATATCATTCTCGCAAATAAAAAAGGGTTGGTTGCTTTACCTTCCAGGAGCAACCAACCCATTATTTTTTGAGAAAATTCTATTTAGAAGCACCAACCATTGGCTTTCAATAAAGCACTTGCAACGAGGCGGCGCTTTTCTTTCACGTTGACCGCCGGGTATTTGGTAAAACGTTTCAAACCCATCAGGAACGTTTTCAGCAGGTCACCTTCCGCAAATGAAGCAAGTGCATCTGTTGCATACTTGGTCATTTTGGCCGTTACATCATGGAAATACACTTGCAACATCGCATCATAAATTTCTTGCGGTTGTTCTTTTTCCATATGAACAAGTTTTTCTACCCGCAATAACATCGATTCGCTGGCAAACAGTTCGATGAGCATATCGGCGCAATTCATCAAAATTTCTTGCTCGTCTTTCAAAACGAGTTTGCCATCCATTTGCATCTTCGCTGCAGCGCCTGCCGTCATCAGGACGATTTTTTTGAAATCAGCTAGTGCTTTATGTTCTTCAGCGTATAAACCTTCCACTTTTTCAAAAGAAGGCATGGAAGAAAGTTCTTTTTGAACCGCCCAGGCTGGTGTGACAATATCCAATTGACCTTTCAAGGCACGTTTGAACAATTGATCGACCATCAGCATGCGGTTAATTTCATTGGTTCCCTCATAAATCCGGTTGATCCGACTATCGCGATATGCACGTGCAGCAGGATATTCTTCACTAAAACCAATGCCGCCGTGGATTTGTACATTTTCATCCACACAAAAATCGGTCACTTCCGAGCCTAAAATTTTCAGGATAGAGCATTCAATGGCATATTCTTCGGCTGCTTCGAGCATGGCCTGTCCATAAGCATCACCCTCTGCTTCAGAAGCTGCTTTTTTATCTTGCATCAATTGAGATGTGCGATAAGCTGCACTCTCGGCTGCAAAATTGCGAATGGCCATTTCTGCCAGTTTGTGTTGGATAGCGCCAAATGTGCCAATGGATTGACCGAACTGAAAACGTTCGTTGGCGTAACGTGCAGCCATGTTGATGGTTTCTTTACAACCACCGATGCACATAATACCCAATTTATAACGGCCAATATTGAGTGCGTTAAAAGCGATAAGGTGACCTTTACCAATGGCGCCAAGCACATTTTCAACCGGAACCTGTGCATTTTCAAAGAAAACCTGGCGTGTTGAGGACCCTTTAATGCCCAATTTGTCTTCCTCCGCACCCAACGTCATACCGTTAGTACCTTTTTCTACAATAAACCCAGTAAACTTATCGCCGTCAATTTTAGCAAAAACGATAAAGATATCGGCAAATCCCGCATTGGAAATCCACATTTTTTGACCATTCAGGACATAATGGGTGCCCGCTTCGTTCAAATCGGCGCGTGTTTTGGCTGCCAATGCATCGGAACCGCTACCTGGTTCGGTCAAACAATAAGCTGCTTTTAGGTCGCCGCTAATTAGACCTGGCAGGTATTTTTCTTTTTGCGCGTCATTGCCAAAGTAAAGAATCGGCAACATGCCAATGCCCGTGTGGGCGGCAAACGAAACAATGAAGGAACCCGATGGTCCGAGCACTTCCGAAATCACCGAATTGGTATTGGTGTCCATTTCGGTTCCACCGTATTGTGCAGGCATGTGTGCGCCAAGTAAACCTAGGTCGCCCATTTTTTTTAAAAGGCCAGGTGCCAAACCAGGTTCGAGTTTTTCAATGCGTGCACGCATCGGATCAATTTCATTTTTGATAAAATCGACCGTCATTTGTTTGACCATTAATTGTTCTTCACTGAGTTCTTCGGGGATGAAAATATCCTCCGGTTTGCTGTCGTGGATCAAAAAGGCGCCGCCTTTGAGTACAGTTGTTTTTGCAATGGTATCTTCCATGGTAATACGAATGGTTGGTGTTTTATAAAATAGCGAATTTTCGCTACAAATATAAAGGAAATAAAATCACATTGTAAAAGAAAAATAAAGTATTTAACATTAAGATTGTGTTAGGCCTTAGCGTAAAGTGTACACTTTGGGGAAATTGGCTACTTTTGCGTTGATTCTGTTGTGACTTTTTTTGAGGCGACAGAATATTTGTTAACCATCACAATTCACCCTTTCACGTTTTGTAATATGAGCGCAATCCGAGAAATATTAGCCAGAGAGATTCTCGACAGCCGTGGTAACCCTACAGTTGAAGTAGAAGTGTGGACCGAAACTGGTTTTGTTGGCCGTGCAGCCGTTCCAAGTGGCGCAAGTACTGGTGTCCATGAAGCCGTTGAACTTCGCGACGATGATTCCAATCGTTACCTTGGAAAAGGCGTTCTCAATGCAGTAAAAAATGTAGAGACGATGTTGCGTCCGGAGTTGATTGGTCAGGAAGTGACCGATCAGATTCGTATCGACCGTCTGATGATTGAACGCGATGGTACCCGCAACAAAAGCAAAATTGGTGCAAATGCAATTTTGGGTGTTAGTTTGGCTGTTGCACGCGCTGCGGCAGAGGAATTGGGCCAACCATTGTACCGCTACCTGGGTGGTGTTAACGCACACGTGTTGCCAGTACCCATGATGAATATCCTCAATGGTGGATCACATGCTGATAATGGTATTGATTTTCAGGAATTTATGATCATGCCAATCGGTGCCGAAACATTTGGCGAAGGTTTGCGGATGGGCGTAGAGGTATTCCACCACCTGAAAAAAGTATTGAAAAGCAAAGGTTACGCAACCAATGTTGGAGATGAAGGCGGATTTGCGCCGGGCATTAAAAACAATGAAGAGGCAATCCAAATGGTGATGATTGCGATTGAGGCCGCTGGTTTCCGCCCGCTGGAAGATATGGTAATTGCCATGGATGCTGCTGCTTCCGAGTTTTACGATGCAGAAAAGCAGGAATACGTGTTCAAGAAATCAACCGGCGATCGTTTGTCGCGCCAGGATATGGTAGGTTTTTGGAAAGACTGGTGTAACCGTTACCCGATTTACTCCATCGAAGACGGCCTGGCTGAAGACGATTGGGAAGGTTGGAAATTGCAAACAGAAACACTTGGCCACCGCATTCAATTGGTAGGAGACGATTTGTTTGTAACCAATACTGAACGCTTGCAACGCGGTATTGATCAAAAAATCGCCAACTCGATCCTCATCAAAGTAAATCAAATTGGTTCTTTGACAGAAACCATTGAAGCCGTAAACCTGGCCACCCGCCACGCTTACACTTCGGTGATCAGCCACCGTTCCGGCGAAACAGAAGATACCACGATCGCCGACCTGGCAGTTGCTTTGAATACAGGCCAAATTAAAACAGGCTCTGCTTCACGCTCCGACCGGATTGCAAAATACAATCAGTTGTTGCGCATTGAAGAAGAACTGGGCGATGCAGCCACTTATTTGGGCCGCTCTATTTTTGGTTTGTAAAGATTTTGAGTAACATCTTGTAATATTAAGTGTCCGCTTCGTTGTTTTCGAAGCGGACACTTTTTTTGAGGTGTCACCTTGGAAGGTGTCACCTCGGAATATCTCAACTCAAGAACTTAGCGCAATCCCCCCGGCGCATACCGAACGCCCAAATTGGCTACCCGTCCCATCATGGGCGCCCAGATCTGTGATCCATTGAAATAGGGGCTGTTGGGCTCATTCGCCGCAATAATCGCGTGGTGTTGCTGATAACTGCTGATGTTCTCCATCCCGACGTACACTTCTATATTTTTCCAATGGTGGGTTATCTGCCCACTCCAAATGGTATATATAGGGGTGGTTTGTTCAAATCCATGGGTATATTCATGCGGAATAGCGCTGTTATCGGGAAGGCGTTGTGGCCCAACAATATGCGTGCGCAGGTTGAACATCCACTTTTTATTGGGGGTGGTGTAGTCTAGGGTAACCAATCCGCGGTATTTCGCCAGCAAGGGCGGTGTGCGCACGACGCCATTTGCATAGGTGGTTTTTACATCGTTTATTTTGTAGCTCAGTTTTATTTCAAAGCCTTGGAAGAGGTTATACTGTGCTACTGCCAAGATACTGTTGGAATAAGAGGGGCCACTCAGGTTGTAAAAAAATACGCTGGTAGGGGATTGGTCAACATCTACAATTACCTGGCGCAGGAAGTCGGTGCGATAACCATCCAGGCTAAAACTTGCATTTTGGCCTCTGATTTTGAAACTTTGCGTGAAATTGATGCCATAATTCCATGCTTTTTCGTATCCCAAATCAGTTGCGAAATCAAGCACCCGGTTGCTGGCCAATAAACTCAGGTTTTCCGCCATCAGGTTGGGGGAACGGTATCCCAATCCGCCGGAGATCCGCACAACGGTCTTTTCTGTAAAATTGTATTTGGCGCTAACCCGGGGTGTAAATTGCCACCCAAAGCGGGAATTGTGGTCCATGCGTGCACCTGCAACCAACACCAAATCAGGACCTTCCATCCGTACGGTCGGATGACTGTATGTATACTCTGCCATCGCTCCTGTAATGGTCTCCTTTCTGCTCAAATCACCATCGTTTACCTTTTCGGTTATATGGTCATATTGCAAGGAGGGTGCCAGGACAACTTTATGTTGTGTATTTTGAACAATGGTTTGATATAAAGTTTGTAGGTATAGCGATTGTTGTGTAGCGGTATACACATTTGGTCCAAACACTGAATTCGTACGATGCCAGGATACAGATGCGATATTACCCAGTTCATTGTACGGTTTGCCAAACAAGCCTTCTTTGCCGTATTTGGCCCATGCTTCTACCCGTTCATTGCGTTGGTCTACACCAAAAAAACCGTTGTGGCTATGCGAATCGTCAATCTGGCCACTCACACGATGATCGCTGACGGCTTGCACATTAAATTGGGCACAACCCTTGGGCCCATCGTAAATTACCCGGTATAAGGCATTGATTTGCTGGCGATTGGGGGCATCGTAAAAATTATCGCGGTTCATATCCCATCGATTTTTTACAAAATTACCATGCAGCAGTAGCCCTTGAGAAAGGTTGATGTTGTGTTTTTTATTTAAATGCACGTTGATTTCACCCCGCCCTTCCGTAGAAGTAAAAGCATTGATGAAAACAGGGAGGTCGCTGGCGGGTTTTACCAGATCAATATTAATTTGTCCGGTAATACCCGAGTTCCCATTTTTAACAGTGCTGGCTCCTTTGGCCAGAATGATACCCTTTAGCCAGGTGCCTGGGATAAAATCGAAGGCAAAAGGCGTGGCGATTCCACCCATCGCGGGCCTGTTTTCGACCAAAAATTGGCTGTAGATACCCCGTAAACCAAGCATTTGTATTTCCCGGATGCCCGTAACCGCATTGGGGTAGCTGACGTCAATGGCTCCATTGGTTTCAAAACTTTCCGATAAATTGCAACAGGGTGCTTTGCGGAGTTCTTTTTGGCTAATACTTTCCAGGTTTCTAGTTTCTAGGGTGGAAACACTGTTCCCAAATTGTTGCTCCGAAACCTGCACCTCTTTTAATTGGGAGGAACCTGTAATTTCAATCCATAAATTGTTCTCTCCAGGTAAAACTACAACCTCAGACACTGGATAATTGAAATATTGAACAACCAGGGTCCCTCCTTCTGCCCGCGCAGGCAGGTTAAAATAGCCTGATGTATCCGTAATTGTACCGGTGCGCGTATCCTTCCAATAAACACTGGCACCTACCAGCAGTTCTTCTTTTTCATTGGTTACTAGTCCGTGCAGGGGGGCAAGTTGGGGTGTTTGTGCTAAAAGAAAGCAGGGAAGGCCAAAATATAGTATGGCAACTCCTAATATTGCATTTTTCATCGTATCGCAAGATAGAAAGCGCAGGATGCGCTGTGAAAATAATCCCAATTTACAAACAAGGGATGTCTGTAAAGGGAGATAAAAAGGCTACAGGAGCCTAAGCGATCGAATATTTAACAAAGGAATTGGTGGTGCAAAATGCAAAGTTCCCGGCCACTGGGAAGCGGAGGCGATGCTGGAAATGCAACAACATCGGGAGCAAGAGGAAGGTAAGCAGGCGCTGAAAAAGCATAGATTGGGGCATAAAGGAAAGGCAAATCGGCAAGAACTTGGCCCTTTTCAAGCGATTGATCAACGATAAAGGCCGTTTTCAGTTGAAAAACCTTGACCGTTTTGTGGGTACAACCGTGGTCTTTTTGGGTACCGGCCTCCTTTTGCTCGCAGCAAGCGCGCACCTTTTTTTTGCAGCAACTCGCGGTATTCGTGCGTTTTTTTGCCAGACAAACGGCATCACTACGGAAAAAAGCAATACTGGTTTTTCCTAGGCAATAGCAATAAATTTGTTCAATACTGATCCCTGCCGTTGCGATAAACAAGGCAAGTATCCAAGTCCAAACAAAATATTTTTTTGCTACAAGCATGGTTTTAACTCCTTTATGTTGCAAACATACAGGGATTGGGCTGATTCACGAAATATAAATCGAGTATTTGCAAGTTCTTTACACTTCTTCAGGGCCTTCACCTACCCAATCCTGTTGTACGTACCCGTTTTCGCAGTGCTCAAGAAGTTGCTCATCTATAAATGCCCGAACTTCATGTACAATATCACCTGGATAAAGCAAGTGGATATTCGGGCCAGCATCCAGGCTGAAATACACTGGATTACCCGTTTCTGCCCGGTATTGACGCACTTTTTCAATAATTGAAATGGATCCGGGCTGCATCAACATATAGGAAGGATTGCTGCACATCATCAGGGCATGCAGGGTAAGTGCTTCATCTTCTGCTATTTTACCAAAAGTTTCGAGATCGCCCGCTTTCATCGCATCCATAAGGGTGTTGAGTCTTGCGCGCGCCTGTGCATAACGGGGTTCGGCGTACGGATTTCCATCCATAAGGGCATGGCCTGCACTGCTGGAAACGCTTTTTTCCTGGGATGACACAATTAGAATATCATCATGGAAATCTTTAAACTGATCATGTATCATAGCACCAACGGGCGTTGCGTACTCATTTGAAGATCCTGCTACTGCGGCCGTTTCACCCCATACTGCTGCATGGCCAAAAATAGAACGGCAAGCACTTCCACTGCCCAGGCGTGCGATATAAGACGCCTTCCGATCAAAATCACCTGGTTCGGGGAGGGTGCCGAACAGGGCATCTTCCAGCGAGCACAGACACAGGGCCAATGCAGACATACCCGAAGCCGAGGATGCGATACCAGCCGAGTGGGGGAAGGAGTTGCCGGTATGTACCGTGAGTTTGAGTTGTTTTAAAAAAGGAAAAATAGGCAGCAGACTTTCCAAA
Organism: Saprospiraceae bacterium; assembly: GCA_027488935.1. GTDB lineage: Bacteria > Bacteroidota > Bacteroidia > Chitinophagales > Saprospiraceae > M3007. Next base: position 51,727 of record JAIYAP010000035.1, read on the forward strand.
AAGGCCAAGGTTTTGGTGCGAAACGCATCGTTTTCTTCCTGATGAAAGAAAAAATCCAGGTCAATTTGGCCGCTGGTATTTTCTGTTAATTCGTATTCCAACATCGTATCAGTGCAGGAAGCCGCAAGGGTGAGGCTTAGCGACGGATTACGGGGCAATTGTATGCCATATTTGCCCCAATATTTGATAATCGCGAGGTTGCTGGGACTGCGCCAGGTGAATTGGCCTGCTTCAATGGATGCGCTGGGATCGAGGAGCAATTTCGGATTTTCGTACATTTGCATGTGTTGCGTTGAAAAGAAGAAAAGATTGCTGCAAAGAAAGGCAACACGCAGTAAAAACTACCACTTGAATTCAAATTCCTGTTCTACTTTTGCAATCATTATTACCCACCACTTTTTCAATTGACCGAATCGGCCATGATGCAAAGACTCCGCCGCTGGGCGCTCGAAATATATGCTTTTCTTACTGCGCCATTTGTCGTTAAGAATTGCCTGGGTATGATTGGTCTGTGCAGCTTTATTTTGCTGCTTACTTTTTGGTGGCTGCGTTGTTACACCAACCATGGCGAGAGTGTGCAAGTACCAAGTTATGTGGGCATGAGTTACCGGGAAGCAGCAAAAAAAGCCCGTGCCCGCGATTTTGAAGTATCCATTAGTGACTCTATTTATGTGTTGGGCAAGGCGCCTGGTGAAGTGATTTCCCAAAACCCAAAAGCAGAAAGTCGGGTCAAGGAAGGGCGCACGATTTATTTTACGGTTGCAAAAAACAATCCGGATATTTTGAAGCTACCGGATCTGGCATCTGGTGATGATTATGATATTTACAGTCGTAAACTGAGTTTGATGGGTTTGAAACCGCGTATTGTGGCCCGGGTTGCGGATCCGATTGCCGAACCGAATACCATTGTGGCCGTCATATACCGGGGCGATACCGTGACACAGAAGATTCGCAATGGATTTAAGGTGGAAATGGGTGCTGCGATTGATTTTGTGGTGAGTGACAAGGTGTTATTGAATGTCAATATTCCAGATTGTGTTTGCCAAACACTGGATGCAGCCAAGTTTTTAATTCAAACCAGCAACTTGAATGTAGGTACCATTATTCCCAATGGCACCGTGACCAATCAGGGCGATGCATATGTTTGGAGACAAAGCCCTGCATACGACCCCAATGGCTTAATGCGGGTTGGGGAACAAATTGACTTGTGGATTACTCAAGAAAAACCTGCCGACTGTAGTTCGTCGACAGCGCATTAATCATAGTTTTTAACCAGTAAAGTGTACAACAATGGATATTACGGTTCAGGAATTGCGTCAAAAAATTCAAGCAGGTGAAAAGTTCGTTTTTATCGATGTCAGAGAACCCTGGGAATATGAAGAATTCAACATCGGTGCTCGATTGATACCACTCAATACCCTCATCAGCCAGATGTCGGAATTGGACGACCATAAAAATGATGAAATTGTGCTGCATTGTCGCTCTGGTGCCCGCTCCGGAATGGCCCAAAGCATGATGGCTGCCAACGGTTTTTCCAATGTTCGAAATATGACAGGCGGCATCATGGCCTGGCAGGATGCATTTGGTAAAACACAACGATAAAAATGCTTTTTTTAGGCAAAAAAATTGTATTTCTGTGCATTATTGCAGGTTTTATAGCAGCCTGCAACCCGGTGCGTACGGCGCTTTTTATGCCTGAAACGAATACCGTTGCCAAGGCATATCCGCATGCTAATATGAGCATAACCGATTTTGCAGGCTGTACCAATTGGAAAAACTACCTGCCAGATCCATCCAAACCTGCGTATATGCCTGCGCGTTTGGTTCGAGTCAATTTTCATGTGATGAACAGCCGCGACAGCAGCCATAATTTTCAACCCGAGGCCGCCCGTAATTACTTGCGGGAACTTTTGGGTCATGTGAATGCTGAACTGGATACCAATGTGCGCAATTGGCGATCCCCAGAAAATACAGGGGTGCTGCCCAAAGGCTTTCGCTTTGTGATTTCCCCCCAACCGGTACCCGGCGACGATGGTTTTTATTTCCATTACGATGACGAATTGTATTATTATGTGTCGCAAGGAAAAAATGCCAACAACTATAGTCGCAAAGTGATTGATAAATATGCGGTTGGAAAAGATTCTATCATCAATGTTTTCCTGATGGTTCATCCCGATGACAGCATTAAATCAAAAACATACCGGGCCAATGGGCAGGGCATTGCGCTTGGTACAGCCTTTAAAATGGCAGGTTTGTACGAGAGCAAGGAATCGTCCAAATCCTTCGATGGGCTTTTTAACCATGAGTTGGGGCATGTGTTTGGCTTGCAGCATGCCTGGATGGAAGACGGTTGTCCGGATACGCAAAACCATCCCAACAAATGCTGGACCTATACCGATGAGGAGCCTTGTCGGTCGCAGGCAACAAATAATATGATGGATTACAATGCCTACCAAATAGCACTCACGCCGTGTCAACTTGGGAAACTTCATGGTACGTTGGCAAATGAAGCGCATATTGCCCGTAAATGTCTTGTGCCTGTTTGGTGCCAACGGAACCCTGAACGCGACATCGTGATTTCAGATTCCGTGGCATTCATGGGTGCGCGCGATTTTGAAGGGAATATTACGGTTGCGGATGGTGGAATTCTGTATTTGTCTTGCCGTGTTTCGATGCCCGAAAATGCCTATATTATGGTTGCTCCAGGCGGCAAACTGTGGCTGGATGGCTGTAAGTTGCACAATAGTTGTGGAAAAAATTGGCAAGGTATCCTGGTTCAAAGCAGACGATTTGTAAAAGGGCAGGTATTGGTCCGGCGTTCTCCAACTATCCTAAATGTTCAAAGAAAAAAAGGGCATTATCATACGCAAGTGAAATAATATTGCGTTTTGTTCTCCGATCCATTAAACCGAACACGTTAACACATTCAATAAAAAAAATATGTCAAATAGGATCCATATCCTTCCGTTTTTCGTTTTGCTGATGGGCGCTTTGTTCCTGTTGCCAGCCTGTAGCAATAAAAGCGGCTGCCCTGCCCAAGAAAGTTTAAAACCTAAGGTGAATCGCAAAGGCGAAATTGTCGCTTCCCGCAACAAACATCAAGAGGGGCTTTTTCCTAAAAAAATGAAAAAGCGCATGAAATAATCAAAGGTGTTAGATAATTTATGCCTTTTTTGTTCAAATTGGTAATTATGGCGTAATTTTAGTGGGTTTGTTTTTCAACAAAATAAAAACCACTATGTACCCTCATCCCTACCGATTTGTTGCCTTCATCTTTTTGTTATGCTGCCATTTTAACATTTTTGCAGCAAACGAATTACCCGTTCAGCCAGCCACAATTCTGGTTGATACCATTGATCCTCAAATTACCTGCCCCGCAGATGTGGTCATTAACCTGCCACCCAATACCTGCGATACGGCTTATCAATTTACCATCGTTTATACCGATGATCAGCCGGATGTGACCTTGGTTCAGGCACAAGGCCTGCAATCGGGCGATCGTTTTCCGATTGGCACAACCCTCAATTTTTATGTAGCCCTGGATGCAGCAGGCAATACCGCTACTTGTTCATTTAATGTAACCGTAAATCCGGTTTCAGGACCATTGCAATGCATGGATGAAGTGGTTGTCAAATTAGACAATGATTGTTTGTACCTGCCTCCCGTAACCGCGTTTTTAGAAGTAAACACCTTTGGCTGTCCATCTAATTATGGATTGGAAGTTGATAAAACACCACCCTTTGGCAATGGTCCGTGGTCTCCAGCACTTTTTACAGCCGGAGATATCAATAAATACTACCAATTCAGGGTCACCGATTTTACAACGGGCAATAAATGTTGGGGACAAGTGCTGGTGGTGGACAGCATGCCGCCGGTGCTTACTTGTACAAATATTATTACCAATTGTGCAATTGAGTCTACTACCCCCATTTTCCTGAGAGATAGTTTGGGCTTTGCTACTGCATTCCCAGTTGTGGTCGATAATTGCCAATTGAGCCAGGTTGCCCCGGTATTTGTTGATTTATCTACCCAATTACCCTGTAATCAAGCTTCCAACGGCGTACGTAAATCCATTAGTCGGGTGTGGACTGCTTCTGATTTGGTGGGCAATAAGGCAAGTTGCACCCAGATCATTAGTTTAAAAGCCGATGCTGCCGAGGTTATTTTTCCTGCCGATACGACCTATTATGATTGCGGTGCATCCTTTGCACCTTTGAGTTTTACCGGAACCCCCTACTTTCAGGTGGGGAATCGGCGTTACCCGGTTTTTGAGACGCAATCGTGTGCGCTGGATGCCAATTATTTTGATACCCTGGTACCAGTAGCGCTTTGCGATGGTGCGCGCCGGGTACAGCGGACTTGGAAGTTATATGATTTGTGCGGGCAGCAGCCCATTGCCAATTTTCCAACCATCGGCATCCAAATCATTGATATTGTGGATACGACAGGGCCTGTGATTAGTTGCCCTGCCGATGTGACGGTCGATTTGCCCACCGTAGATTGTTCAACACCGGTTGACTTGCCTGATTTTATCATCAGTGATCCTTGTTCCCGGATTGCCAGCCTGGAGGCCAGTTATGTTATTCATAATTTTAATTTTAGCCTTGCCGGTACTTTTATGGATGTACCGGGTGCGCCGAGTTCGGGGTTTGATACCTTGGGTGTGATGGGAGCCATTGATGATGTGCCATCTGGTGTTACGAAAGTCGTGTACACTGCAACAGATAATTGTGGTAACAGTAGTATTTGTGCTTTCAACTTACATGTTTGGGATCAGGTGGCCCCCATTGCGTTGTGCGATACGCTTCCAACGGTTTTTTTAACAGGCGGTTTTGCAACAGATGTAAACGCCTCGCTTTTTGATTATAATTCAAGTGATGCTTGTGCGCCAATTGATTTTAGGGCAAAACGTCAGGAATCAGGCACTTGTCAACCCAACACCCAGTTTTACAAGCAGTTGCGATTTTGTTGTGCTGATATAGGCGATACCATTCCGGTGATTTTACGGGTTTATGATGTTCAATTGCCCGCCGATTCTGTCAGTAATGATTTTGCACCGGGTCAATACAGCGATTGTTTGGTAGAAGTTATTGTCAAGGATACCCTTCCACCGCAATGCGCCGCGCCAAAGGATACCGTAGTGCTTTGTACCAATTTTAACCCCAGTTTGCCTTATGGATCGTCCACGGTGATATCCTGTCAGGTTGATTCCGTGCTATTGAGTATTGATTATAGTTTGTTTGATAGTACTTGTAAAAAGGGCATCATTCAGCGCAACTTTCAAACTTATTTCAACGGAATAGCAGGCGGCCAGTGTAGTCAAAAGATTACCGTAGATTATGTGCAAAATTACGCAATCCGGTTTCCAGACGATGTTATTGTATTCACCTGTAATGGAAACAACGATTTTGGAACACCGCAAGTGCACAATATGGCTTGCGAAAACATCAAAATTTCGTACACCGATGAGACCTTTAATATTGTGCCAGATGCCTGCTTCAAGATTGAGCGTCTTTGGAAAATCACGAATCTGTGCCTCTATGATTCCGCAGCGCCGCTGATTAAAGTGCCTAATCCGAACCCGAATGCCATTTCCAACCACATAAGTAATTTACCCGGCCCGATTCTATCTCAAGCTGGAACACCAAGCCCCTGGTCACCAAGCGAAGTCAAAATATTCCCAACAGATCCCCAACCAACCAATTACAGTGTATTTTGGAAAGCAGATGCCAATGGGTTTGAGTACAAGCAAATTATTAAAATAATAGACACGCAGGATCCGATTGTTCAAAACTGTCCAAGCCAAACAAAAGCGTTGCTCGATAAAAGTGATAACGACCCGTTACTTTGGAATGAAACATCCTTTATTGATACCCTAACACAGATAAAAGATTTGGCGGAAGGTGATGTGGACAGCCTGATACTGAAGGCAACTGATTTGTGTAGCAAGGACAACATTACATTTCGATATCTTTTATTTCTCGACTTGAATCAGGATGGCATCCAGGAAACGGTGCTGAGTAGTACCCTCGGTAATGTTTTTGGACCAGGATTTGTTGCATTTAACAATTACAACAATCCGAATTACACGGGAGGTACTGCCCGCGCATTTGATCAGCGCCCGGTCACGAACAACCAAAAATACCGTTTTGCCCTGCAAGTTTTGCCCGAAACAAATGGGAGAAGTGCTCGAATTGCCTGGAATACTTTGAGTAACCCACAGGCGTATGTACCCGCGCAACTCCCATACGGCCGCCATCGCGTAAAGTGGTTTATTGAAGATAATTGCGGAAATGAATCGGTTTGTGAATATAACTTTACCATAAAAGATGGCAAAGAACCAGTTGTTTCTTGCAACCAGAATGTGAGTAAAACCCTGGCCGCAAACCATCAGGTGAGTGTGAGCGTAACCGATTTGGTTCAAAATTACAGCGATAACTACACGCCAAACAGCCAGTTGCTCTTGAGCATCCGGGAGGCAGGCAGCAATGTGGCGCTATTTCCCAATGGTGCCGGGTTGGGCCTAGCCATCTTTACGTGCGCGGACACGGGTGTGCATGAAATGGAGTTGTGGGTGCGCGATTTAAATGGTTTTGAAAGTTTCTGTACAACACAAGTAACCATCAACGACAACGATGGCAATTGTAGTAATCCACCCGTTGGTACCTTTCTAACGGGCAATGTGCGTACCGAGCCTGGATACGGAGTGCCCCAGGTCGGAATGAATTTTGAATCCACAAGCAACAACCTGCCTTACAATTTATTTAATGCGACCTATACCGATACAATCGGAAATTACAGCATTGATTTGTCGCCTTACCCTATCCCGTATAACTCCGTGGTATTCCCTACAAAAGATGCAAATCCGCAAAATGGGGTGTCAACCTTTGATCTTTTGCAAATATCAAAGCATGTACTGAATATTCAAGCGTTGAATTCGCCTTATAAGATGATTGCGGCAGATGTAAACCGGAGTAATTCGATTACTAATTTTGACATAGTAGAGGCGCGAAAATTGATTTTGGGTCTTTATACCGAATTTCCAAATAACACCTCCTGGCGATTTGTGCCAATATCGCATACTTTTTTAAACCCGTTTAACCCGTTTCAGGTTGCTTTTCCTGAGTCCATTGCATTATCATCTCAAATGGGCTTTGATTTTATGGCCATTAAAGTGGGCGATGTCAACAACAGCGCTCAAACGGACAGCCTGGATATAACGGATGACAGAACTGGTGGTTTGGCCGTTTTTGAAGTTGCAGAACGGGATTTTGAGGCAGGAGAACGGTTTGTCGTACACCTGCAGCCGCTTGAGGCGTTAGCTGGATACCAGTTTTCATTGCAATATGATGATTTGGAACTTATAACAGCGCAATCAGAATCCCTCGCTGTACAGGAGCACCTTGGAATATTCCCGAAAGTACTGACCGCGTCCTTTGAAACGGGCAGTCCGGCACTGGACCTATATTTTGAGGCAAAAAAGGCAGGGAAACTTAGTGATCAATTGCAGTTTTCCAACTTGATTACCACTTCAGAAGCCTATTCTATTTCAGAAGCCCTGTTGCGCCCGGTATTGTTTTTTACCCGTGCTGCTGGTTCGGATAAAACGGTGGAACTATTCCAGAATATTCCCAATCCATTTTCAGACCAAACTACAATTGGTTTCCGGTTGCCCGAAAAAGGCCTTGTGCAATTGCTGGTTCAGGATCAAACAGGCAGGATCATTTTCCAAGAAACAAAAACGTATGAGGCAGGTATTCAAACAATACAGTTGAATACCGAAATATTCGCAGGACCCGGTGTGTATTACTACCAGTTGGATACCGAACAGGGGCGGGCCATCAAAAAAATGGCCAAATATTGATCATCTGGTAACATAAGGAGGATAGCCTGGTCAAAAAGTCTACTTTTTGATCAGGCAATTTTTTATAAAGCAAGCCTAGTCTTTTCCAATAATTTCAAAAGCCTGTTCCAGTCGGTAGCCGTCTTTATCCACTAAAGTAAGCAGGTGTTTTCCAATAGCAGGTTGTAACGACATTTCGTGAAAAGACTGGGTGCTTCCAAGATAAGTGCCATCCAGGTGCCAATAAATGAGGGTTTCTGCTTTTCGATGGGTCGCTTTAAAAACGGTGCTGCCGCGTTTTCCATCGAGGTCAATGGGGACATAAATTTTGGTATTGAATTTTGGATAAATAAACTGCATTGGATTGTGTTCAGAACTTGCCGAAGAAGCAATACAATCGGCTCGGAAGGGTGGGGGGCTTAAATAGGATGGGTTTTTACTTTTAAAATAAAACTCTTCCATCGGGGGTAATACAAACCAGGGCACATGTTGAATATTGGAGGCCAGTTCGCAATCGCTCGAAACTTGAAACTGTCTGCTTGCATCGAGGTGTAGCAGCTGATGATAAGGACAAACCGGAGCATTTAATCCACTTTTAGGAATCCAAACCGTATCGGCGGTGCAATAATTTCCTGCCCGGTACCCGCTTTGGTGGCAAACCGTGGCCTGCTCCATGGCATCATAGGGTGGATCAAACCAGTTATTGCCTGGGAGTTGTTCAAAAATTTCAAATAACACGGGCGCTGCTTTTTCTACCCCAATCAAACCAGGACGTCCTTCTCCATCGGCATTGCCTACCCAAACGCCGACCGCATACGCCGGCGTGACGCCCGCTGCCCAGGCATCCCTGAATCCAAGACTTGTGCCTGTTTTCCAGGCAATGCGTTGGCTGGCATCAAACAACTCCCATTCACCCGAACTGCTGGGGCGTTCTACCTGCTGCATGGCTTGAAACGTGTACCAAATAGCACCAGCTTGTAATAAATCGGACGAAGTAGAAAGAGCGGGTTTGGGTGGTGGCCGATCAGCCAAAAAAAACGGCGGTCGAAAATCGTGGGCATCGTACCGGCCATTTCGTGTATAAAAATTGCCGAGGGTACGTGCCATACAGGCGTACGTGTTGGTAACATCGAGTAAATTCGCCTCAGCCCCCCCTAAAATCAACGACAAGCCATAATGGCTCGGTGGAAATGGGAGGGTGTTTAGTCCCAGCCTTTTTAAATTAAAATGAAATTTTTCTAAACCATAGTGCTGCAATAAAAGCACAAAGGGTACATTGAGCGATCGAATAAGTGCACGTTTGGCAGGTACGGCGCCATCGTACGTTTCAAAATAATTTTCTGGTTTGTAGGCACCTAATTGGGTAGGGACATCTTGCAATAAACTTTCCGGTAAAATATCCCCACTTTCGAGCGCGAGTGCATACAAATAAGGTTTTAAAATACTGCCCGTACTCCTTGGAGCGGCCAGAATATCTACTGATTCACCATGTTCCTTTCCTGCGCCCACTACATTGCCTACATAAGCGAGTACGGCACCAGTTTTCACATCCATTACGATGGCCGCCATATTATGAATATCATTACCTCGGTATACTTCCTGTCGTCTTGCCAAAATATCAACGACCCTTTGTTGCAATACACGGTCAATGGTCGTAAAAAAGCGGTTATTAGGTCGTTTTTTACCCGATTGCTCCTTTTGTTGCGCCAACTTTTCTAACAAATGCGGAGCAAGCATGGGTAAGGGCAGTGGTTGTTCAGGCAAGGGTTCTTCTTTGGCTAAATCACAAGCTAAGGCGGTGATTTTTCCTTGAAGTTGCATGCGATCCAGCAAGCTGTTTCTTTTGTTTAATAAAGCCTCCCGGTTACGTCCAGGATGAATCAGGGCAGGACTGTTTGGAAGCACCGCGAGGGTTGCCGCTTCGGCCCAACTCAACAATTCGGGTCTTTTACCGTAATAACGCCAGGCAGCAGCTTCCAAGCCAACGACATTGCCACCAAAAGGGGCATGCGCTGCATACAAACGCAAAATACTTTTTTTGCTGTAGCCCAATTCAAGGCGCGTGGCCATCAATACTTCCATACTCTTTTCCCAAATCGTCCTTGGCGGATTTTGACGCGCCATACGGATCACTTGCATCGTGATGGTGCTGCCGCCACTGACGATTTTGCCTTGGGAAACATTCAGCCAGAGTGACCGCAGCATGCTGATTGGGTCAATGCCTGGATGCCACCAAAAGCGTTTGTCCTCAAAAGCAACCAGACAAGCGCTGTATTTTTCCGGAATCGATGCAGGCTCGGGAAAGCGCCATTGTCCGTCAGGTGCAATTTTTGCCCCTAACAGTTCGTGGTGATGGTCTTCCAATACCACCGAAAAAGGCGCATTAAACAGGGGGTAAGGCAGGCAAAATAGCCAAATCAGCAATCCAAGGCCAATTACCCCACTACGAATGGGGCGTTTTTTTATCCACGGAACCAATTGGACAAACCACCTCCGTAGCCAATCCGTGATTCTTTGGGAAAAAAACGATAATTGGGGATGCTTCATAGTTGGATTGAATCAAGCGATATAACCCTGCTGAAATGATTACTCAAAACGACGTTTAAAGAACCAGGTATTATCGTTTAAGGTGAAGCCGAGGGTAACTTTGGCGTATTGTTCTTCAATACTAGTTCCGGCACCGTTGCGACCCAATTCGAATGCTACATTTACAAAAGAAGTTTGTTGGCGTGGCAGGGTGATCGGAAATCCTAAGCCAAGGGTAATTCCAATATTCTCAAACGATTTTCCTTCTATGTAACGTGGGTCTTCTCGCAAAAACGCACCAGCGCGATACCGTACTCGTTTGAAGTACCGGTTGTAGGAAATGGCGTTTGGGGTATATTCTATACCTCCTGAAACGGAGAATGCATTGCGCATGGTTTCAGGACGGGCTTCATTTTCGTAATTTTTCCACATGTCGAGCCCAAATTGCAAACCCGCTTTAAAGCGAACAGCATTGACATATTGAATACCCACCGTAAAGGCTGCGGGCATGGTCATCTTTTGGTTCAGGGCATTTTCGCCGGTAAAATTAATCAACGTATCCGGGCTAGCGAAAGTACCACCTGCACTGGTGTTTCGAGAGCGAACAAATAAGTCTTCGTTAATGACATTCATTTTGGTATTGCCATGCGCTGTAAATCCGAGGGTAAACCAACGTTTTGGGGTTGTTTTGTCCGTTTCAAAATATTCCAGCATCACGTCATGCTGCACCCCGACATTATAAACAAAGCCTTTAATGGTCAGGTCATTCCGACTATTGTTCAAAAAGGAGTAGGTATTGGCTGCATCAAAATCATTGATCGATTCATAGCGTGATTTGCCGAAAGCCCATCCTAAAGTTAGTCCGAAAGACGTATTGTTGTATTTAGCAGCGCCGTTCCAGGCTAAACGATATGTACCGCCGTTGCCTTGGAAGGTGTTGTTTACCAAACCCAAATCGGCAGTGGAGTCACTCGAAACAGTTTTATAACCCACTAAAGAATAGGGAGTTAATGAAACGCCCATCCCATAACGCCATGGGGATTTTACTTTATCAAGCACCTCATTGATTGGACTGTTGAGTGTAAAGCCAAGTGCCAGGTATGCGAGATTGCCGCTCCAGTTGTTGAGGGTAGCGTTTGTTGAGCTATACTGACTATATGTTGCATACATACCAGTTTCGAGGGTAGTCGTTTTCAGGTGTGCAAAGGATGCAGGGTTTGAAAGGTTGAGGTGATAGGGATCGTGGAAGGCAGCAGTTTGGCCAGCCCATCCGGCCTGATTGGCAAAATATTGCGGGAGCAGATCGCCAATTCCAAATCGCGAGTATGCAGAATTTTGTTTGGGCTGGGCGATCAAAAACGTTGTGCAGAAAAATAAAAGCAACGCGGAAATGAGTAGTCGCATGTATATCTTTTGTTTGGGCCTGCCGGCCATTAAGGGTGTTGATTAAAATTCAGAATACTATTTAAACCGATCATCGTCAGGTCGGTAGAAACTGAAAGTGATTTTATTGCAAGTTGCGGAAAAAAGAAATGGGCATCTCCGCCTGTTAGTAAGACCTGCAAAGGACTTAATTTTTGCTCGAATAACCTCGAAAAACCTTCTATTTCCAAAACAGCACCATACAAGGCTCCATTTTGGAGCGCTGTTTCGGTGCTATATCCGATTATTTGATCGGGCCAGTGTTGGGCAACTTCGGGAAGCCTAGCGGTGAAATGATGCATGGCTTTGATACGCATGGCAGCCCCAGGTGCGATATTGCCCCCCAAATACACCGCATTTGATGTAATCAGGTCGTATTTTATACAAGTTCCACAATCAATAACCAGACAATTGGTTTTTGGAAAAAGTTTTTGCGCGCCGGCAATTCCGGCAAGTCGATCTTTTCCCAGGGTTAAAGGTGTTTGATAACTGTTTTGAAATGGCAAATCAGTTTCATGTGTAAGTTCAAGGAAAAAAAAATGTTTAGAAAGAACATCGATCAAAGCCGGGTTCGGGCGTGCGACACTGGAAAGGATAATGCGGGTTACTCTTTTGGTGTGCGCCTCGTCCAACAGTTGTTGTAACGTCCAGTCCTGCCAAATCGCTTGCTCCAGCAGTTTGTTTTCCTGAAACAAGCCTATTTTAGTTCGTGTATTCCCGATGTCGATGACCAGATTCAAGCGCAAATAATTTTCAATGAAGGGCAAATTGCAAGAACGGCCGCAAAGGTCGAAAGAATAGGCATAAAAAAACGGATTGGCGTGTACCAATCCGTTAATATTTTAAGTTTTTATTTTGTTTAGCCCAAGTAAGCTTTCAGTTCGCTGCTATGTGATTTGCGCAGTCGGCGCAATGCGCGTTCTTTGATTTGGCGCACACGTTCGCGGGTAAGTCCGTACAGTTCGCCGATTTCATCCAGGGTGAGGGCTTGGTAGCCATTCAATCCATAATAAGACGAAATTACCTCCATTTCACGTGGCGATAAGATATTGAGGCCCAAGGCAACCTCTTCGCGCAATGATTCTGCCATTAATTTGAGGTCTGGTTCGCCCGATTCTTCTGGAATCATGACATCCAGCATGGTTGCATCGCCATCTTCGCTGCCTGAAAGGGGGGCATCGAGGGACACATGGCGATTATTGCCACGCAGCATTACTTGAACTTCTCGCGGTGTGATACCGAGCAAGTCGGCGAGTTCCTCATCAGAGGGTTCGCGTTCAAATTCTTGTACGAATGCGATGTACGCGTCATTTACCTTATTGTAGGATCCCACTTTATTGAGTGGCATGCGCACAATACGGCTATTTTCCACGATTGCTTGAAGGATGCTTTGACGAATCCACCAAACAGCATAGGAGATGAATTTAAATCCTTTGGTTTCATCGAAGCGTTTTGCGGCTTTGATAAGGCCAACATTGCCTTCATTGATCAGGTCGGACAGCGATAGTCCCTGATTTTGATATTGTTTGGCAACCGACACAACGAAGCGCAGGTTGGCGCGGGTCATCGAATCAAGTGCATCTTGGTCACCTTCCCGGATGCGTTGGGCGAGCTTTACTTCCTCTTCTGGTGTGAGCATGGCAATTTTGCCGATGTCATTCAGGTATTTATCCAGCGCGAGGCTCTCGCGGGTTGTAATCTTATGAGCAATTTTTAACTGGCGCATGGTCGAGCTATTTCCTGGTTTTTAGTTGGTTCTATTTGAAGAACAAGGTAGTAAGTTCGTTGGTTCGGCATTCCGCAAAATGAAAGAGAAAATGCTTGCAACGAAAAACTACTTCATATAAAACGTAAATGACGCAGAAAGTTTCTTAAAGGTTGGAAAATTTAAACAGAAAAGTTGGTTTTTGACAAAAAAACGATATTTGTTACAAAAACCTTGCAAGTTACATTCTTTTCTCAAGCCTTAAAATAATTTTCAGCGAATATTGCGCCAATTTTTTTTGGCTTAACATTCGTATTAAGTTTTCTGCAAATGGTGAATTTAACAGTCTTCTTAAAACTTAAACACCTACTTTTGTGCGTGTTAACATATAATCCATTTGTGTTTTAATCTCATGATTTTACAGGCATCCTCTGCCTGATATACAGTATCCCGTGTTGCTTGCTTTTTGGGTTTCCTGGCAAGTATGTTTTGGGATCACTTTTTTTCAATGAGATTGGTCATTCAAATAGGTTGTGTTGCAAAGTGCTTTGCAATGAAGGATCTTCCTTTATTGTAATGTTTGTTTTGACGGCTAAATGCATTTTAAAAATTGTTTTGTAGCCCTTTTGTTTTGTAAAATCATTGTTTCTCAAACAATATTAATCTTCATGAAAAAACTTTTATTCTTGCTCTGTGCAGTTGCCTTGCAGATTTCTTGCTTCGGGCAATTACAAACTTGGGAGCTAAGTTCCCAGCCCGGAAACCAGGTTTCTAATAATTCAACCACCAATGCTGCGAATACAAGTTCCGGCATCTTGCAACGGGGGGCAGGTGTAGCTGCTGCTGGTGCAAGTGGTTCCATTTCATCCAATGGCTGGTTCAACAGTGCTGCTGCAACCACGTTGGCTCAAGCGATTGCCAATAATGAGTATTATGAATTTACCCTGCCCGTAAATGCTGGATTTCAGGCAAACGTAACACAGGTGTCGTTCTATATTCGCAGTTCCGCCACTGGTCCTAATACGGCTACTTTGCGCAGCAGTGCGGATGGTTTCACCGCAGACTTAGGAACAATTACGATACCAAACAATTCAGGTGCCTCTACCTTGTTTAACCTGCCTTTGTCACTGACAAGTATTACAGGCACCCTTACTTTCCGTTTATACGGTTACGGCGGCGCTTCAGCCGGCGGTACCCCTGCTACTGGTGGTACTTGTCGGATCGGCTCTTCTCCGACTGGTACGGATAACGATTTGGTAATTACAGGTACTACTTCAGCGGTTTCTTCTTGTAGCATTACCGCTGCTGGACTGACCAACGTTCATTGCGAAGACAACAACGAAACAGGAAACAATCCTTCAGACGATTATATCTGGTTTAATTTGAACCCAACAGGTTCTAACTTAGGTACGGGTTATAATGTTACGGTAAATACAGGTTCTGTTACCCTCGGCGCAAGTGGCGCACCGACCAATGTTAGTTACGGTGTAAGCAGTGCATTCCGCCTGCAAGCGGGCTCTGCTGGTGCTGGGAATGTAACGGTAACAATTACAGATATTGCTTCAGGTGCTTGTACCATTACTGCATTGATTACAGATCCAGGCAGTTGCTCAATACCTGATCCGGTTTGTAACCTTGCTACTTCTGGTTTGGCTACTTTGATTTGCAACAATAACGAAACAACAAGCAATTCAAGCGACGATTATCTTACTTTTTTCCTGAATCCAACTGGTAGCGTTCTTAGCACGACATATAGCTTGACTGTAAGTTCTGGTACCGTTACCCTGGTGCCTTCCGGTGCTGCAACGGGCATCGCTTATGGCGCTGCAACACAGTTCCGTTTACAGAATGGTTCCGCTGGTGCCGGAAATGTGACCATATTTATTGCGGATGGTAATGATCCTGATTGTGTTTTATCGGTTCCTATTGTTGATCCAGGCTCTTGCTCTGTACCGAACTGTGCTTTGAATGTAACTTGTCCAACAAGCCCTGCAACGGTTTACAACTGCAACAATCCAATTCCTGCTGCGGTAACTACTTTGGCTGGTTTCCAGGCTTTGGGTGGTACGGTTACGGGCCCTTTCTGTGGAACATTGACATTTACATCCAATACTACGGCGATTAATAATTGCTCCTCTACTTCAGCAACGCGGGTATATACCATCTTTGATGACAAGGCTCCTGCCAACGGCATTGTAGATGAAAACGAAAATAGCGCTACTTGCATCCTCACCTACAATTATGCGCCAGATCAAACTGCGCCTACTTTTAATGGATCTTTGCCAGCGAATACAACGATTTCTTGCACGGATAACTTGCCTGTTGCGCCAAGCCTCACGGGCTCGGACAACTGCAGTGGATCGGGTTCTATTCCAAGTGTAATCTGGATCAATGAATTCCACTATGACAACACGGGTGTAGATGCCGGTGAGTTCGTTGAGGTTGCTGGTTCTGCTGGCATCAATCTTTCAGATTATCAAATTGTACTGTACAACGGTAACGGTGGTGTGGTTTATACAACTACCCCTTTAAGCGGTTCGATTGATAACGAAGGCAGTGGCTTTGGTGCCGTTTCTTTCTCATACCCTGCAAACGGTATCCAAAATGGTTCACCGGATGGTATTGCACTTTATCGTGTATCGACCAACATGTTAATTCAGTTCCTGAGCTATGAAGGTTCTTTCCAAGCGGTAGATGGCCCTGCAATTGGCACATTCTCTACCGATATCGGTATTTTTGAACAAGGCAACGAACCAATAGGTTTGTCCCTTCAATTGACAGGCACTGGCCAAGTGTCCGCTAATTTTAACTGGACTGGTCCAATTGCGCAATCTCCGGGTACTTTGAATGCAGGTCAAACAATTAATCCGTTGCCTGCTTCTATTCCTGCTACTTTCTTACAAACGGAAGTTGCGGGCAGTTGTGCTGGTTCCCGTGTGGTTACCCGCAGATGGACGGTAACGGATGTTTGTAATAACGCCAGAACCCATACCCAGGTTATTTCTGTGGTAGATAATCAGGCACCGGTTTTGACACCAACGCCTGCCAATATTACCCTTTCTTGCTCCGATCCAATTCCTCCTGCGCCAGCAGTAGTAGGTACCGATGGTTGCGATCCAGCAGGTATTATCAATGGTCCGGTTTGGATCAACGAATTGCATTACGATAACACGGGTAATGATGTCAACGAATTTGTGGAAATCGCAGGTCGTGCAGGTACCAACCTGAGCGGTTACGAATTGTTTTTCTACAATGGCTCTACAGGCATGATGGGTGGTACTTATGGTAGTCTTCCATTATCGGGCATCATTGCCAACCAAAGCAACGGTTTTGGTACGATCGCTTTCTTCCTGCCTCTAAATGGTATTGAGAACGGTCCTTCTGATGGTATTGCTTTCGTAAAAGGTGGCACCGTATTACAATTCCTTTCTTATGAAGGTGTGATGACTGCAATCGGCGGCCCGGCAAATGGCCAGGTATCTACCGATATTGGTGTGGCTGAAACAGGTAATGAACCTGTTGGACAGTCGGTGCGTCTTTCTGGTAATGGTGCAGCATATGCATCTTTTGTATGGAACAACCCATCTGCTGCGGCTCCTGCAACACCAGGCCAAGTAAATCAAGGGCAAACATTCCCGGCACAACCTGCAAATGGTTTGCCTGTTACTTTTGCTCAAACAACAACACCAGGCAGCTGCCCATCTGCACAAGTTATTAGGCGTACTTGGAGCACAACAGATGCTTGCGGAAATACTGCGGTTTATACGCAAACAATTTCTACAACGGATGCATCAGGCCCAGTGGTTACTTGCCCTGCAAATGTGACCGTTAATTTAGCGATCAATGGTACCGTTACTGTTTCTGCGGCCAGTTTAGGCGTAACCGCTACTGATAACTGCGGTACTTCTACCCTTGGAACAAATACCCTTGTTTTGACTTGCGCTAATCAGGGTCAAACAACACCTTTTGTAAGTTCTGCTACCGACCAGTGCGGTAACACAGGCACTTGCACGACACAGGTTTTTGTTGCAAACTTCACCCGCTGCACGCCAAAAATTCTGATTACAGATCCATGTATTTGTAAAAATAACGCGACGAACCTTACAAATGGTCAGTTCGGTGAAGTCATCAAAATTGAATCACTTACAGGTAAAATTTGGACGGTTACGGCATCTACTGGTTTGTTTTCCCAGTTTAGCCCAGCGCCACCCGCTGCACCAATTTCTATTTTAGGTGCCACATTCACGGAAAACCCAGTGAACAGCGGTGACTACTTCTTAAATGGTGTACATATTGACGCCTTGGGTTACTCCATTACGGCAACAAGCCAAAATGGCGAAACCCTAACCATCGGCAATTCCTGCCAATATCCAAACCCAGCGATTACTTCCGACCTGAGCGGCGATTTCTGCTTGTATTCTGACATCGTTCCTTTGACGGGTACCCCCGGTGATGCCAACATCGTAAGCGCTGTATTTACAGTAAATGGTGTTGTAGCAACTCAATTCAATCCAGGTGCCGGTGTTGGACAATACACCATTGAATACACCGTGAACGGCGGTGTACCCAAAGCGGTTGGTGCCAACGACCCTGGTTGTATCCAAAAAGTATCAACCATTGTAAATGTAATCGCAACGCCATCTCAATTGTCTTGTAACGACTTGGTTTACTTGTCTTTAGATGTAGATTGTATCTCTGAAATCAACCCGGATGATATCCTGGAAGGTTCTTATGGTTGTTACGATGACTACATTGTAGAACTCGATGTTACCCTTCCTTACGGCAACGGCCCATGGGTGCCCGGTGTGGTAAACGCCAGCGATGTGGGTAAAACCTACCAGGTGCGCGTAACGCATTTGGTAACTGGCAATAAATGCTGGGGCAACATCAAAATTGAAGATAAATTAGAACCAGTGATTGTTTGTAAAGACATCACGTTGTTCTGCCCGATCACGAACTACGAACCGAACTATATCAAAAACGTATTGGGCATCGCAACTGCGTTCCCAACGGTAACGGATTGTTCGAATTATACGTTGACTTTTGTAGACACATGGCATGATCTGGCTTGCGGCCAGGGCTTCAACGGGGTATCTGACTTGAGCGCATATGTAGTGCGTAAATGGACGGCCAAAGACGCATGGGGCAACGAAAGCATCTGTACCCAGTACATTTACTTCAAACGTGTACACGTGGATGATGTATTGTTCCCAGCGGACTTCACGATCTCTTGCAATTCAAACAACGCAAATACGAATCCAAGTGTAACGGGTGTTCCATTCGTAAAAGCATTCGGCATTAACTGGGGCTTGTTCCCGGATCCTGCTTTCTGCGAATTGCAGGCTGCTTACACCGATCAGGTATTGCCTGTTTGTGATGGTACTTATAAGATCCTGCGTAC
>JAIYAP010000052.1 GCA_027488935.1 Saprospiraceae bacterium
GTCGGGCTGTGTTCGGTCGGCAGTAGCTGCACTTCCTTGCAGCAGGCATTGGCCACCGAAACATATACCATCGAAAAGGCTGAAACGCGCAGCTGTCCATTAGGCCAACATGATGACTATTGGGCAAAAGAGATGCAAAGCAATCGATACACCAATTATTTCTCAAATCAGCGGAACGTGCCGGTCTTCTGCAGGTATTGCGGACAACGGATTTCGAAAGTTCACCGCTAAATCGCAGTAGCGGAATATTCAACAAACGTGTCCCAGCGCATTCCATCTTTTACAAAAACGCAACAACTGATTACAATTATGAAAACCATCACCATTTGCACCGTTTTGTTTTTTCTGACAAACCTTTCATCGCTCCTTGCCCAAACCAAAAATATCTGGAAAGGCGGTTTTCCTGGTCACGAATCTGAGTGGAACCAATCTAAAAACTGGAGCCTGGGTAAAACGCCGGATGTTTTTGACCACGTCATCATCCCGGACGTATCCGCCAGTACCCAAAAATATCCCATCATCCAAGATGGAGAGGTCGAGGTGCTAAGTATCGAGGTTCAGACGGGTGCCTCCCTGATCCTGCTCCGCACGGCGCGTATCGTAACCGAGGAGTTTGCCTGCTACGGAAACTGTAAGGGCTGCGAACAACGGGTACTGATTGAAGGAACCATGCCACCTGTAATGGCTTCACAACAAAGCAATTAGTCATTTGAAATAAGCCGCAATTCAGCAAACTATTCACTTTTCAAATTACACATTTTTTATGAAAAACATCTTTTTGTTCGCTGCGCTACTCTGCGCGGCCCTGAACGCTTCATGCCTCTCGGCACAAGATCTCAACGCCGACATGACAGCCCTCGGCAACGCCTGGAAAGCTGCTTTGGAACGCGGCGATGCAACGGCAATAGCCACGCTGTACGCCGAAAAAGTAGATTATGTAAACAGCCAGGACGGCAGTGTAACGACCCACGCCCGCACTGAGATTGAAGCGGAAATGAAAGAGACCCTGGAAGCCCAAACCGGAACCCTTGAGTTTGAACCAGGCAGTACCGCGACCTTGCTACCTGACGGCAAAGCCAGTTTCAAAGGTGCGTTCACCCAGACAATGACCGACAAAAAAACGGGCGAAAAACAAGTGTTCAACGGCTATTTCGACCATCAGGCAGCAAAAGAAAACGGCCAGTGGAAATTGTGTCTTGTGAAAGTGACCCGGAAGTAATAACCACGATGGCGTTTACATCAAATTCAAACATCAAACATATTTAAAATGAGCAACACAACATTTGTAACCATCCTTTCACTCTGCATCCTTTTGTTGGCCGCCTGCCAACAGGCAACAGAAACCAAATCCGAAGCGCCTAAACCCGATATGGCAAAAATCAAGGCCGAAATAAAAGCCGTAGAAGATGCCTGGGCAGCCGCTTCCAATGCAAAAGATGTCGCCACGATTGTGGGCTTTTACGCCGACGATGCCATCAGCATGATCGACGACCAACCCATGCTTGTAGGCAAAGCCGCCATCCAAAAAACCATAGAGGAAGAAATGGCAAAACACAAGGATAAAGCAACAGTGGTCTTTGAAACCTTGGACTTGTACGGCGACGAAAACCGCGTGACGGAAGTCGGAAAAACCACCGTCACAGACAGCACCCAAAAGGTGATTTATACGGGCAAATACATGGCCGTATGGGAAAAACGCAACGGAAAATGGCTCACCATCCGGGACATGAGCAACGATGATGCGAAGGAGGCGCCTGTGAAATAGGGCCGCAAAAGGACGGGGTGTTCTTTAGGCACCCCGTCACTGCATCTACAACAACAATACACCTTTTCACCCATTCATTTCTTTACCATGGAAACATCCATCGCTCACCGGGCGCCTATCGCTGCGCCCGTAAACGAGGCCAATCGCCTCTCCACCATTGATATGCTGCGCGGCTTTGCGCTCTTAGGCATCCTGCTGATGAATATGCCAGGGTTCTCAATGGCAGATTATTCCTTCGAAGCCTTCAAAAACGACCCCGGAAGTTTCAATTTTTGGCTATACCAAACCATTGGCGTACTCTTTGAGGGTAAAATGCGGGCCATGTTTGGCATGGTGTTCGGGGCTGGCGTGCTGCTGTTTATTGCCAATAAAAACATGAACAGCAGGGCGATCCATGCGCTCTATTACCGGCGTATGTTTTGGTTGCTGCTGTTTGGGTTGTTTCATGCCCACATTATCCTTTGGACCGGCGAAATCCTGTACCTCTATGCCGTGTGTGGGATGATCTTGTATTGGTTTCGCAATGTTGCCGCCAAATACCTGGTGTGGGCCGTGCCCGTCGTAGCCATCGCCAGTTTCATTGCGGGCACCATTCAGTATCAAAGCATTCGCGAAAAACGCCTCGCATACGTGGAGGCCACCAAGGCGCAATCCGAAAACAAAACCCTGACCGAAAACCAAACTATCGCCTTGACCGATTGGCGGGAAATAGAAAAAAACATGATCCCCAGCCGGGAAGACGCCAAGGAAAATACCCAAAAAATGAAATCAGATTATGCCACGGTAGCGGGTTTCCTCCGCCCTTTGGTGTGGCAATGGCAAACGAAGTACCTGATATTTGAAATATGGGATTCGCTGGCCCTCATGCTGTTGGGACTGGCCTTGTTCAAATGGGGCTTTTTGACAGGTTCCTGGTCCCGCAAAGATTACTGGAAGGTCGTCAAAATCGGTTACGGGCTGGGCTTGCCCTTGGTTCTTTTTGCCCAATACTATAATTTCCTGCACTTTTCAACCCTGGAGGCCAACCTCCTCCGCATGGAGCAAGTCTCTGTCAACTGGGTCGGCCTGATTTATCCTTTCCAGCGCATCCTGATCGTCATGGCGCATGCTGCGGCTTTGATCCTGATGTTCCAATCGGGTTTTGCCAAAAATTTATTTAGCCGCTTGGTGGCAGTGGGACGTATGGCGCTCTCCAATTACATCGCGCATTCGGTGATCTGCACCATGTTTTTCTTTGGCTACGGACTGAATTTCTATGGCGAATTTGAGTTTTACCAAATCTATTTCGTGGTGCTGGCAATCTGGATTTTCCAATTGATCATCAGTCCGATTTGGTTAAAACACTTCCGTTTTGGCCCTATGGAGTGGCTGTGGCGCAGCCTTACCTATTGGAAGTTGCAGCCCATGCGCAGGGAAGGACCAGGTGTTTCAGCGCCTTTGTCCGAAGTGCGAGCGACGTTTAATTGATTCATTTTCAATACTTCACATCATTGCCCAAGCCCGTCGCCTGCGACCTGTTTGTGGAAACTGCCGAAAAAAAAGCAGTGGTAGTTATTCAAGTGTCGGCGTGACGGGTAGTTGCGTCGACACTATCGTATGAGTTTGTTTTTTATCAAGAAAACGAAAGACGGCGTTTCAATCTATCAATTGAAACGCCGCAACAAGTCTGATATATTGAAGAAGCAATCTTTATGATTTAACCAATTTTAAAATCTTCAACAGCCCATTGTACTGAATGTTTGCGAAATACACCCCGGATGGCTGCGCACTTAAATCAATGGTTGCATTATTCATTTTTTGGAACACAATCGTTTGTCCCAGCAAATTGTTTACCGTGATATCAAATTGGGGCGAATCAGTATCCACACCCGTCAATTGAAATAGACCAGCCGCGCTAGGGTTTGGGGATGCGCCTAAAAGTAATTCGTCAGGATTAGAAGTAGCCACCAAATTACCAAAATTAAACCGCCAATAGCCACCTTCTCGCGCTGTGAAAGGTTTGGTGATGGTTTTACCATTGTTGCTTATCGCTTCGATAAAATACTCTATGGTATCCAAGGGCGAAAACCCATTGCCAGGCAAGGTAAAATTGAAATTATTGCCCGTATTAGCCGTCAAATTGACCGATTGCCATTGTGTTTGACCTGCTTTTCGGAAATACGCCTTGGCATTGGCAATACCGCTTTTGTTTTTTACTTCTGCCGTAAGCGGATAGTTGTTTTGCAGGTTCTGTACTCCTGTAAGGGCTTTATGTCGGATGAAAATCGGGTTTTCTGCCGGTATTTCATGCGTAATACAGTGGAGCGCGCCACCTAGTCCATACATCACGCGACTGTCAATCGGAATAATGGTATAACCTGGAAGGGCTTTCTGGAAAGACTCCACTGCCGCTTGGTCAAATGGAGACAAACCCGTAGCCGGATCGCTTTGCACCGGCATAATGAATGATTTATTGACAAAAACACCATTTATATAGGTGCGTTGATCAAATTCACATTCCGATTGTGGCACATCGCCATCGGTGAGTGGCATCGGAAGAATACTGATATCAAAAGGCTTATCGTTGTTGTCCTTTGCCACCTCAAATGCAGCAATATTAGTGGCCCAGTCTTCATAATCGCTGTGTCCGGGTGCGTGGGAGTAATCAACTATCCCCAACCGATTGTCATCAATAAGTTTGACATAGATATCAACGTGTCCTGTACCGCCATCGCAATCCAAGGAAACTGGTTCTACGAAATTATTGGTATTGTAAGACTCAATGAATAACTGTTCAAATTCGCTATCATTGATGGCTGGATAATTTGCATAAATGATAATGCTTGAATCAATCGTAAATTCAAAGGTTACGGGGTCAATAAAATAGCCAAAACTCGACCCGATATTTTGTTCACGTGTACGGGTGCTGGACCAAGTTGCGCCCAAGCCATCAAAAATGAGGTTGCCGCCTTCATTATTCAATGGTGTTTTATAAATCGGATAACCCAATGCCCTGCCAACAGCAATTGGGATAGAGTCGTCATGAATCCTGCCGTACATATTTATTTCGTTATAATCCGTAAAAACGCTTCCATCTTCAAGTTCTATCGCTTCGTTAGTATAGTAGTCCATGTCAAGGATGCCAATAGAATCCTGATCTGAATAATAAAAACATACCGGACCACTATCACGATCCCACCAATCATCAATAGCGAGTTCGTAAAAACGGTAATTGTAAAGCGGAGTGCCACGATCCGACATCAACTGCAGGATTGCAACCGAGTCAGCCAATGATTGTACCCGGATAACCACCGTTGCGCTACGCTGGATGGCATCCGCAAGATCGCAACTGATTTTTCCATATAGGGTATCCGGATAGATGCCCAAGTTTATAACATTAAAGTTGCTATCTAAGATTCGATCATAGGCCCAGGTTATCACAATTGCTTGACTCTCTTCAAACTGCGCCGCAAAACGGGCATCTGCGGGCAATTGATCCTTTACACGATTGCCACGCTCCGATACCTTTGGTTGGGCCTTGGAAGCGATCAGTTTTTCTTTGAGTAGTGCATCGCGTTTGGCCGACATTGTTTTGTCGAACTTTGGATTTCTATGCGGCGCAACTTTGGTGGTTCCGGTGATCGTTTGGGCTTGCAATAAACCCACCGATGCCGTTAAAAAGACAAGGAAGAATGGTAGTTTCATAAGAAATTGCTTAATTTTTAGTTGAACATAACTATGACGGAGCATTTGGTGGCTACCCTAATTCGATGTTCGATATTTTTTAAAGTATTACGTCGCAGCAGTATGTAGATGCCTGGATTATTGAAGTAGAGAATATTATAGAAAAAGTACATATATTGTAATGATCACTTATCAATCAATGCCTTCGCAAATTGTTTTATAACAGAAGCATTGATTTTTTGATTGTCTTTAAGGCTACTTAACCACAAAAAACGTACACCTTTCTGGCCATTTTTATCAAAAACCAAGGCAATGGGCTCTGATTTTCGATTGTGCACAAGTGCAAGTTTTTTATCTTTTGCTTCGAAAAGTGTGCCAGCGCTGTCAACAACATAATATTGATTGCGTTCCTTGAGTATTCGGAAAGGGGACTGTAACGTGGTAGAAAAAGTATCTATCGTTTTCCATGTATCCACCCATTTATAGAGAGGAATATTATCTGCAGATTCTTGCTCATGTTTTGCAATTGATTTTGAAAAAATTGATATTGTTTGTTGATCAATTTCAAGTATGGCAATCGTAATGATGCCCTCTTTATCCACCATAAAATCAAAATACATTGGTTTTTTTATCCCTTGGCACCTTTCAGAAATGAAAAATAGGCAATTGTCTAATATTTGAACGTAATTAAATGCTTTTCTTGTTTCTTTTATCTGCTCAAAATCCGTTTTTGGGATATTCTTTTTCGCGATCGGAATCGTGTATTGAATCAAACGCGCTCGAACAAATAAGTTATCCAAACGTACTAATTCGATCGCATAGAGGAATGAGTCAACTATATGCCAGGCAATAGGATGATAACTATACCGTCCTGTGTTTGTTACCTCTATCTGCGTAACTAAAGTGTCCTGTGTTTTAGCACTGTTTATACTCAAATTTAGAAAACGGACATGTGGCCTACTAACCTGATAGGTAAAATTATGATCAACGAATATTTTATCAATTTGCCCAATCGCATTAGCATGAGCTGATAA
The DNA here is from genome assembly GCA_027488935.1 of Saprospiraceae bacterium. Taxonomy (GTDB): domain Bacteria; phylum Bacteroidota; class Bacteroidia; order Chitinophagales; family Saprospiraceae; genus M3007. Next base: position 6,463 of record JAIYAP010000052.1, read on the forward strand.
GAAAACGAATATAAAAAGTGCTCTTTTCATTTCACTCATAAGGGAAAGCATTAATCCAGATGCGATATCGCAATTAATGATTGATTTTGAGTGGTTTAGAAGCCTTGATAATTGATGTTCCAGTTTTTAATTCTGGCGAACCATCAAATTTTTCTTGCGGAATGGTTCTGACTTTTTTATGCGCTTTATCAATTATAATTACATTTCTTTTGCCTGTTTTTTTAGTTTTATCCAGTTGTACGGCCTTCGCATTTTGATTTAATTCATATATTTCGTTCGTATTGTTTAAGATATATTCTTTCCCGCCCTGGCTAAAAGCCTTGAATGGCGTTGTTAACGAAATGGAGTAGGTTGCCAGCTTTTCCCACTGATCCATTTTATGAAGTTTGATTATGTCTTCTGGTGGAAGTTGTTGAATATATGCTGGAGACCAATTAAAACGCCATTTTTCAAGACTATTATTGTCATTAAGATAAACATAAAGAAATAAATCATGATTATTGGAACGAATATCGAAAAAAACGGGCCCTTTGAGCGTATCTGCCCGATAGGCTATCCGTAAGCAATACATAAATAATGGAGCGATATGCTTAACCGCAATTCGGCTATTGTCAAATAGATATTTGCGCAAATCCGCTTGCTCAAGTTTTTTGATCGTATTTATATTGTAACTTAATAAATCGGTATAAGTCATTCCCAATTGGTCAGAATAGGTTCTGATTACAAATAATATGCTATCATGCACGACATCCCATGACAAGGGATGGTTAACCAGAAGTCCACTTTCCAGATCTGAATATTTGATATTATTTGTTGTTTGTCCGGTTCTGGCATTGATTATCTCCAAAGACTTTTCATTTTTGTCATTGATGATAGATCTAATAACTGTGTTTTTATCCAAAGTTACTTTGTCAATATGACTATTAATTTGTCCGAGAGCGCAAAATTTAGATGCGCAAATAAATATTGCTAGGAAAAATATTTGTTTCATGATTTATATTAAAGTTTAATTAACTTGGAGCCCTTGATTATTTTTGTCCTTGGGCTGAATTTAAAGTCCAAAGCATAAGAAAAAGAAGGATTATATTATTAGTTTTCATTGCGAAGCATAACCGTGTTGCGTAAATAAAAGCCTACCATCAGTGTGGTCAGGCAAAGTTACTGGCTTGGACTGAATTATATACGTTTATCATTTATCAATCAATGCCTTCGCAAAATGCTTTATAACAGAAGCATTGATTTTTTGATCACCTTTAAGGCTACTTAACCGCAAAAAACGTACACCTTTCTGGCCATTTTTATCAAAAACCAAGGCAATGGGTTCCGATTTTCGATTGTGCAAAAGTGCAAGTTTTTTGTCTTTTGCTTCGAGAAGTGTGCCATCGCTGTCAACAACATAATATTGATTGTTTTCCTTAAGTATTCGGAAAGGGGACTGAATTGTTGTAGCAAAACTATCAACCATTTTCCAGGTTTCAACCCTTTCATATAGTGGCATATCCTCCAATTGTTCTGATTCATGTTGCGCAATGGATTTTGTAAAAACAGACACTTTTTTTCGATCAATTTCGAGTATAGCAACGGTAATAACCCCTTCTTTATCAATAATAAAGTCAAAATACATTGGTTTTTCAGTGCTTTGGCTTCTTTCGGAAAGGAAAAATAAATAACGGTCGAGTATTTGAACATAATATAAATATTTCTTTGATTTTTTAATCGCATCAAAATCAATTTTCTTTACTCCTTTCAAAGGAAGGGTGTAGCGAATCAAAAAAGGGGTAACAAATAATTCTTCTGTTCTCCGCATTTCTAATGCATATAAAAAGGAGTCAACTATATGCCAGGCAATAGGATGATAACTATACCGTCCTGTGTTTGTTACCTCTAGCTGCGTAACTAAAGTGTCCTGTGTTTTAGCACTGTTTAAACTCAAATTTAGAAAACGGACATGTGATCTGCTAACCTGATAGGTAAAATGATGATCAACGAATATTTTATCAACTTGGCCAATCGCATTTGCATGAGCCAATATGAAAACGAATAAAAAAAGTGCTCTTTTCATTTCACTCTACCAATTTAAAATTTTATCAAAATTAAGTTCAAATCCTTGTTGAGGATTTGAAAGAACATGTTTCTGAAAATTTAAAAAGCAATTTTAAAGATAAAAATTTGGCTCCTGTTTTTGAGTGATCTGATCGCTATTACCTTTTTACTTTATAATTTAAAATTGTTTGAACACTGTCAATATTTCCACCCTTAAACTGTGCAACCAAACTATCACAGTTACAATTAGCAATATTAAATTTCTCTGTTTGGTCAAGTAAAAATGCATCTGGCCTTAAAAAAATAGTATCTGATACGCGCTTTATTGCAGAAAATTTTTCTCCCTGTAAAATTAGGGAGTCATGTCGCACCTCCCACGTGCCATGATTTGTTAACGGATACACTACATCGCCACTAAAAAATTGATCATTGACACGTTTTATGTTTTTGAGTCTACCAGATTCATAAAGCGGTAAACAATTATACTTGTATTTGTTAAAACAAATGAATAGATGTGTTGGCCCATCACTTATTGCTTCATCATAAAGCCACCAGAGTTTACAAGATGAACCAGTAGGCATCAATATATTTTCCGAAGAGTGTTTACAGTTCAATATAAACACAATCGTTATTAATAATATTATTATTTGAAATTTATGCATAATCTCCATATTTAGGGGTAAGTATAAGTTTTGGGACGGACAAAAATATCCAATATCTTTGCCTTATTAATCACAACGCGCAAACATTTTTACTCCTTTATAATATTTTAATATGTCTCAAGAACAACAAATCCGGGCCGTTTACGATAACCACACCATCACCGTTTATCAGGCATACAACAAACAAATTGCAGACTCGGCTGTAAAACACCAGAAATTTGTCTCCCCGCCCTTCAAAATGGAGCGCATGACCTGGATTAAACCATCGTTCCTGTGGATGATGTACCGCTCTGGATGGGCCACCAAACCGGATCAGGAACATGTTTTATCCATCAAAATTACACGAGCGGGCTTTGATTGGGCTTTGCAAAATGCCTGCCTTTCTCATTTCGACCCATTGGTACACGCATCGGAAGATGCATGGAAAACGCAATTGGAAAACGCACCCGTCCGGATTCAATGGGATCCGGAGCGCGATTTGCACATGAATAAACTGGATTATCGGGCTATTCAAATTGGCCTTTCTGCGATTGCTGTGCAGCAGTATGTAGATGCCTGGATGGTTGAAGTGGAGGATATCACCGACAAGGTACATCGCATACAACAATACCTTCAAAATCAGGAGATTGTGCGTGCGCAGGCGTTGCTTCCAGTGGAAAATATTTATTTGCCGGCGGGTGTTTCTGGTTGATGGGTTGAAAAATGTCGTTCCAATATGTGTGTACATCGACACGGGTATTCTGACATTGTTATCCCAGTTATACTAAGGCATCGAACGCATGCCCTTTTCACCATTCAACCACCGAATTTGCTCATCGGCATATTTTCGTTTTATTTCAGATACGTCATTTCTATATGCTTGTAGCATTTCTATACTCTCCGATGTATTTATGTCTGCTAATGCCCACATGCATTTACGAATAAAGCTTGCGTAGTTTAGGTCTTCTAAAAGTAGGTATTTGTAATCTGTATTTATTGCCCTATCAATGTATGGTATTGAAGTTTCATCTTTAATTGATGATAGAGCAGAAAGTAAATGCTCATGGTTTTGATGCCATTTTTCAATTAAAAATTTATTATAATAATAAACGTATTTATCTCGTACTTTGAACCAGGTTGGAATGAATATTAGTGCTTCAAGCAAGTTATGTTTGCTTAAAACGAAATCTTCATTTATCCAACCATTCATGTCTTTGAATATTTCGGATAACTCTTCTGGAGTACTTACTGAATTGTCATTTAATAACTCTTCAAAAGTATTATCGAGCAAAAAAATTAAAGATTCTTCTATGATTTTATTCTTTGCATTTTCAATAGAAGTATCTCCAAGCAGATTTTCGAAATATATTGTGTAAATTTTGTTTTTCATGGCAGTTTAATTTAACAAAGCCGTTAATGGGCGGTCTGTTTATTAATATTGGTAGAAATTTTTAATTTTTACTTCACCATTTTCGTATTGTAAGTAAATTCTAGCAATGCGATATTCATCAATTTCATCACTTTGAGCGAATTCTTCACTTATAAATTTTATGTAATCAATTTTTTTCGTTGGTTTTTTTTTATTTTGTTCAGAAGAATAATAAAAAGCAAATTCTTCTAACTCTTTTTGGTTAGGTACTTTATGCGTCTTGTAGTTTTTTACAAACAAGACATGACCGTAAAGACTACCATCATAGGTGAATAGATGTTTATATACAATATCGTGAAAATATACCAAGTTTGTACTTGGTTGACGACATGACAGAAAAATCAACGAAAGGCAAATAAGAATTAATTTCCGATGCATTTTTCGATGGTTGTTTTTTTTGTTGAACACTTTCCGAGGCGAAAGATAGAAACATTCCGAATTTGAATCTACTGCTTATCATGAGTATTTTTAGGTTTTGGTGTTTTCGTAAAGCCATTAATGAGCGGTGTTATTTAATACTTTTGATAAAATTGCCTAACTTTTATCCTATCATTTTCATATTCCAACATGACAAATGCAATACAAAATTTATCAATTTCATCTTTTTGTGTAAATTCTTCGCGGATGAATTGAATATAATCAATTTTTTTTGCACTGTCATTATTGCAACAAATAGAGGCATAGTGCAATGCAAGTTCTTCTAATTCTTTTTGGTTTGGTGCTTTACCTGTTTTATAGTTTTTTGCAAACACGACGTGGAAATAACTACTGCCGCCATATGTAAACATGTGTTTATAAACTGTGTCATGAAAATAATTCAGGTTTGTACTTGGTTGACGACACGACAGAAAAATCAACGAAAGGCAAATAAGAATTAATTTCCAATGCATATTTCGATGGGTGTTTTTTTGTTAAACACTTTCCGAGGCGAAAGATAGAAACAATCCGAATTTGAAGATAATGCTCGTCATGAGTGTTTTTGGGTTTTGGCATTTTCGTAAAGCCGTTAATGGGCGGTCTGTTTATTAATATTGATAGAATTTTTTAATTTTTATTTCATCATTTTCGTATTGTAAATAAATTCTAGCAATGCGATATTCATCAATTTCATCACTTTGAGCGAATTGTTCACTTATGAATTTTATATAATCTATTTTTTTTATGGATTCTTTTTTATTTTGTTCATAAGAATAATAAATAGCAAATTCTTCTAACTCTTTTTGGGTAGGCACTTTATGCGTCTTGTAATTTTTTACAAATAAGACATGACCGTAAAGACTACCACCACGGGTAAATAGATGTTTATATACAATATCATGAAAATAAACCAAGTTTGTACTTGGTTGACGACACGACAGAAAAATCAACGAAAGGCAAATAAGAATTAATTTCCAATGCATATTTCGAAAGAATGAAAAATTTGTGCTGAATGGTTTGTAATTGGAATCAAGGGGCGGCGTAAATCTATTAATGCGCAGATTATTTGTCATAACGATAAAATTGCTCAACTTCTATTTTGTTATTTTCAGTATATAAATACACCGATGAGATGTGATATTTATCAATGTAATCGTTTTGGGCAAATTCATTATTTATATATTTTACACAAACAAGCGTTTTGTCATGATTATTGGATTTAGCAGCATAATTCAAAGCAAGTGATTCTAATTCCTCCTGGTTTAATTTTTTATCTGATTTGTATTTTTCAACAAATAACACATCGGTATACTCATCATTATTATGAGTATATGTGAAGAGATGCTTATACCTAAGGTTTTCGAAATATACCAAGTTTGTACTTGGTGGATTGCACGAAAAATTATAAAACGAAAAATAAATTAATATTAGTTTCCTATACATATTTCAAAAGAATGAAAAATTTGTGCAGCATGATCGGTTATAGGTATATAAAAAGAAGAAAGTTAGTCCTATCTAATCAAATAGAAAAAGACCTTATGTTAAGTTATTATTAAGCCGCATATCTTCCATGAAAGCAGCATTGTTTCCCTGTCTCACATGATGTACAATCGGAAATCATGTAATCGGAACGCGTAAATCCCCCCTATTCTTCCCCCGTAAAAAACGCCAAACGCTCCATTTGCGTGGTCTCGATGCTCAAAAAACCGAATTCCTGCATCACTAAGCCCCGGATGCGGTACAAGCCCCGGCCTCGAAACGGCACCTGACCATCGGCGCGAGGGAAATGCACAGTATCAAAAAATGCGCCGTTTTGATCAATCCAGGTGCCGAAATGCATGCGCTGCCCCTTGATGGTGCGGGTATCTTTGCGGCATACATAATAACCCACCAGCATTACCCGCCGGCCCAGGTGTTGGGGCAAATCGGCCGCGCAAAGTCCCAGGCCCTGGGCTTTTTCCTCGGGCGTAAGCAACTCGAAAGGGCTGCAAAGCGGAAAACCCAGCAATTCCATTTCATCAAAGGCATCGAGGGTGGTGGTCGCATCCAGCTGCGGCAGTTGAAACACCGGACTTTCATCGCCAAAAAGGGTAGGGGTGTGCAGCACGTTTTTTTCGGCGGGCGCCATCACGCGGTTGCGCTCCCACAGGAGTTCTGTTTTGCTCAGGCCGGTAAAACGAAATGCGCCGATGCGGATCAGTAGTTCCAGCTGACTGCGTGCAATATTCACTCGGCGGATAAAATCTTCCAGACTCCGGAATGGGCCGTATTGTTTGCGTTGTGTGACCAAATGCAGGGCATTTTGCTGCTCAAAACCCTTTAAATGCACAAAACCAAGGTAAATATCGCTGCCTTCAATATGGGTCAGGTAGCCGCTGCGGTTGATGTCGGGTGCGTGGACGCGTGCGCCCGACATGCGCGCCTCGTGCACGTAATACTCGGTTTGGTAAAAACCACCAAAATTATTGATCACGCCGACCATGAATTCCAGCGGAAAATAGGTTTTGAGGTACAAACTTTGAAACGATTCGACGGCAAAACTGGCCGAATGGGCCTTGCAAAACGAATAACCGGCAAAACTTTCAATTTGTCGCCACACCTCGCGCGTAAGTTCGTCGGGGTAGCCACGCTGGGCACAATTGTCGAAATACTGCTGCTTCAACCGCTCGAATGCCGAAGAAGAGCGCTTTTTACCCGTCATCATACGCCGCATCACATCGGCTTCGTCGAGCCCGAGTCCGGCGAAGTGGTGCAATATTTTCATCACATCTTCCTGGTACACCATGACGCCAAAGGTTTCGCCCAAGTGTTCGCGGAATACGGGGTGCAGGTAATCGAAGCCGTTGGGCTGGTGAAAACGCTGGATGTAGGCGCGCATCATGCCCGATTGCGCCACGCCCGGCCGAATAATGCTGCTGGCTGCCACGAGGTGGATGTAATTGTCGCAGCGCAATTTGTGCAACAAGCCGCGCATGGCAGGGCTTTCGATGTAAAAACAACCGATGCAACGGCCGCTGCGCAACTGATCGCGCACCTTGGGATCCTGTTTGATGCGCTCCACGTCGTGTATTTCTACGGCTTTCCCCTGGTTTTTCCGCACCAGGTCGATGGTGTCTTTGATGTGGCCCAATCCGCGCTGACTCAATACATCAAACTTGTGAAAACCCCAATCTTCCGCCCCGTACATATCGAAATGGGTAATCGGGAATCCTTTGGGCATTTGTTGCAGGGCCGTGTATTCGGAGAGCGGTTTTTCGGAAATGAGTACGCCGCCTGCGTGGATCGACAAATAATTGGGAAAATCGAGCAGTTGTTGCCCAAAAATCAGGATGTATTTGGCCCAGGGATGCAGTTGGGCATACAGGGCATCTGCCTCTTGCGCGGGTTGCGTGCGTGCGGGCGCGGCATCTTCCCGGTCTTTGCGGCCTGTCCAGCGCATGCTCCATTCCACCAGGGCGGGCAAATTATCGGAAATCAGGTCGATGTCCTTTTTGGGCAAACCAAAGGCTTTTCCGAGTTCGCGCACGATGGCGTGGTGCTGAAAGGTGTTGTAGGTAGCGAGCAAAGCCGTGTGTTCGCGGCCATAACGTTTGAAAATATAATCGGTTACGTCGTCGCGTTCGTCCCACGAAAAATCAATATCAAAATCGGGCGGGGAGGTGCGGCGTGGATTGATGAAGCGTTCGAAGTACAAATCGAGTTCGAGCGGGTCGACATCCGTGATAAACAGGCAATACGCCACGATGGAGTTGGCGCCGCTGCCCCGGCCGACGTGGTAATATCCGGCCGACTGGGCGTAGCGCACAATATCCCAGGTGATGAGGAAGTAGGCGCCAAAATCGAGATCGCCGATGACTTTCAGTTCCTTGCGCATGCGCTCTTGCGCGGGGCGGTGTTGCTCGCCATAGCGCCGGATACAACCCGAATAAGCCAGTTTGGCGAGCAATTTGAGGTCGCCGTCTTTGCTGCCGGTAAACGAACGGCGGTTGAGTTGCAGCCCTGTTTCGAATCGAATGGAGCAGGAATCGAGGATATTGCGGGTGTTTTCAATGATTTTTGGGTACAATTGGAACATTTGCAGCAGTTCGGCTTCTGGTTGAATTAGGTCGGCGGAATGGGCAATGTCTTCCTGTTTGAGTTTGGTGACCAGGGTATTCAGGTCGATGGCGCGCAACAGTTTATGCAGTCGGAAGCCTTCATGGTCGAGAAAGGTGATGGGTTGCCACACCACCAATCGATCAAGCCAGGCATTGAGTGCGTGCTGGTACAAGCCGTGTACCTGGGAGGATCGGATGCCCAGAAACTCATTGGGGCGCAGCATGCCCATGGGTTTGACGATGCGGTCGTAGATAAAATAAGTGTGTTCCAGTTCGGGTGCAGTCTCCGGCAGGGCCTTACTGTTGAGCGAATGATCGGTCAAAAAAGCGCATAAAGCGGCCCATCCGGCGTTGTTGCGCGCCAGTCCGACGTATAATAAACGTCCGGCCTCGTTGCGGAATTCGATGCCCAATACGGGTTTCACGCCCTGCTCCTGGCAGGCACGTACAAAGCCCAGCGCTGCGGAAGTGTTGTTAATATCCGTCAGGGCCAGGCATTGAATGCCGCTGTTCCGGGCTGCTGCGACCAATTGTTGGGGGCTAAGCACGCCGTATCGGAGGCTAAAATAGCTATGTGCGTTGAGGTACATGGCTCAACACGGGTTTTCTCATGATCGTATGTGTATTACATTAACTGCCCGGCGCAAGTCCCTTCACAGGCGCGGGTGGTATGAAATTGATTCGAAGGCGGGTGCTGTTTTATACTTTTCGTGTCAAAAGTACGGCGATTATGCTTGCCTGAATATTTTTAAAATAAATAGTTTTGATTATGATGTATAAAAGGCTCTTGCGGAAAAAAGAAAGAATTGTGCTTAGGGCTGTTAAAGATCGAGTTTTCGAACGTTTTTGCAGAAAAACGACGCGCATGGATATTTTTTGTAAAACTTTTTGTAGTTAAAATTAATTGTTTTATTTTTGCTGCATTATGGCTAAAAAGAAAACAAATAAGGGTAAGCGGCCTGTGTTAGACCCAACTGGGTTTATCGCTCAACCGCATGATAAGTATGCTCGGTTTGTGCTGAGAATCAAAGAAGTAGCATTAGAAATGTTGCAATTTTGTTTGCCCGCGCGTATTTTGGAGCAAGTTGACCTGGAATCGCTTGCCTTGAGTGAAAGTAGTTAACGATTCCGATCGTCATTTATCACGGAGAACGTCCGTTGACGAAGGAATCGCCGGAAACCCTGTTTAAAGGCGCTCCAGAAGAGTTATTGAGTTTTGTTCCGCATTTCGACTACGTGCTGTTAGATATTTCGCAAATTGCAACAGAGACGCTGGAACAGTTGGAGTTTTTGTTTTTGCGGAATATCCTGTTGGCCCTGAAACAAAGCCGAAATGCTGCGTATGTAGAGGTTTTTTGGGAAAAGATCATTATTTTTGCACCACAGGTACGTCAAAAGAGCCTTAAATTTGAACTTTTTTATACGCCATAGCAATAGGTTTTGTACAATTGAATAATCAAGATAATTTGCATAAAACCTATTGCGGCGGAGTATAAAGCGACGGTGATTTATTTAAACACGAGTTCGAAGGTTTTCAACCAAAAATTAAAAGAAATGGAAAACGCATTATCTGCCGCAGAACAACAAGAGATTAAACCTTTCTTGCTTCAAATGTATGAAGAGTGGATGGAAAAGGGGGAGGTGCAAGGCATGGAAAAGGGCATGGAAAAAGGTTTGGAAAAAGGTTTGAAAAAAGGTTTGAAAAAAGGTATGGAAAAAGGTATGCTCACCATGCTAGTCGCCTTTATTGAAAACGACCCCAAGTTGGACAATGCCTCGATTGCTAGCCTTTTCAAAGTCTCCCCTGAAATGGTGGAGAAGGCGCGTAAGATGGTATCGAAAAAATAGCGGTTGTAATTTATTTAAATACGAGTTCGAAGGTTTTCAACCAAAAATTAAAAGAACGTGTTACCTTTGCAATGAATGAACATTCATTCATTTTTTAAAAAGGTAACCATGTCCAATTCAAAATTCGACCTATTTATTTTTGGTTCCACCAGCGAACTGGTACAAGCGCTTATTCAGGATTACAAGCCCTGGTTTTTGGAGCACGTAGACCGGCTGATTATTACCCAGCGCAGCGAAACATATCCTGCCTTGTACCAGGAGTTCAACCCTGTTTCAATTCAGTTGAATTGTGCCAATCCGCAGGAGTTTGGCAAAAATTTGAAAGCAATGGTCGAAACGTATGCTTCGAGCGAGCGTCCGATGCATATTTTGCCCACTTACGGTGTGTTTAACTGGAATTATGCCCCTAAAAATCCGGTGTTTGCGTACCGAGAAGACGGTTATCAGGTGAACCTGAATTCCCGTTTACAAATCATTGATGCGTTCAGAGGCTATCCCAATGCCCGTTTTCATTTGTTTGGTTCGTTGTTTGCCAACTTTCCGTACACCGGCGACTATGCCTTGAGCATGTGGTACATCAACCAGTTGCCCAAAAACAGCGAGTACAAAGACCTTGATCTGATCATTTACAATTTGGGCGGCATGAAAACCCGTTTTTGGAAATGGGAAGCAGGCCCCAAAAACAATCCATTCGTGTACGACCGCTTGCCGACGGATAAAATTGTGGAGACAGGCTTTAAAAATCCGTCCAATCGGGGCATTTTTACCTTTTATCCTACCGTAGCAGCACGAATTGCTTGCTTTTTGGGTCGAAAAGGGGTGCGGGTGTTGTAGGGTTGGTTGTTTACTATCGACATGGAGTACCGACCGGCAGTTTATCAGGGCATTTGCTTTTTTCACCCATTTATGGTTATTTTTGTTGCTTAAAACCATGCCCGTATGCTGCCTCCATTCAAACACAACGCGCTTGTTTCTTGCTGCTTGATGCCGGTCCTTTGGACGGTTTTGCTCGCTTTTCTGCCCCAATATATCAAGGCACAATGCACCGGTAAGCCAGCCGCAGCTCAAACGCTCGCATCTACAGCCCAGGCCTGTGTGGAAATTCCATTTACGCTTTCTACCGATCAAAATTATATGGAAATCGGGTTGGTCTTTCAATGGGAAAGTGCTCCAGATGGGGTGTTTTGGACGAATGTAATCGATGGCTTAAGCCCCACACTCCTCCAAATACAAACAACCGACCGCTATTATCGGCTCAAAGTTACTTGTTTAAATTCGGGTGAATTTTCCTACTCCACGCCCCTGCTGGTGCCCATGCGCCCCGAACCAACGTATTATACGGGCACGTTTCCTTACCAGCAAAGCTTTGAAAGTAACTGGAAAAACGGCTGTGGCTTGAAAGATTTGCCTGCCGATCATTGGGAAAGTGTGCCCTTTAATGGGGTGCATTCCTGGCGGCGCGCGGATCAAGGTGCCAGTGCCGAGTGGTTCGACCAGGGCGTTTATGGTACCGATTTTATTGTGGGTGCTTCGGAAGGGCTACAGTATGCGCGTTTTCATACCATCCTCGGGGCACCTCTGGATTCGGGCTATTTAGAACTATACCTGGATTGCAGCAGCGGCAGTGCATCCAAAATGCTTTCTTTTGATTTAAACGACCACGATTCCCCCGATTTTTTGAAAATTCTGCTTTCGGTAGACGGCGGGGCAAGTTTTTCAGTGATTGGCCAAACCTCCAGTTTGACGCAAACGGCTGGCTGGGAGCGTTTTACCTTTCCCTTCAATGCGCAGTCGTCCACCACGGTGTTGCGGATCGTCGGCATGGTGGGCAATACAACAGGTACTTCCGATATTGGTCTGGATGATCTTGTGGTTGCCGATTATGCGGCCTGTTCGGGCGTTCCCGCACCTGCAAATACCCTTGCCTCGGTCGCCGAAGCCTGTATCGGTGTAAAATTTCAACTTTCACTCGATCAGCCGTACACAGCGACCGGTTATACATATCGCTGGCAATATTCTTATGATAGTTTAAACTGGTTTTACACTTTCCCACCGCAAAATCAGGAAGATTTGGGTTTTTCGCAGTCCTTAGCCAGTTGGTACCGCTCTGAAATCACTTGCCTCAACAGTGGGGACAGTATTTTTTCTAATCCATTGAAAATTAGCATGTTTGAGCCGGAATATTATGCAAGCGGACTGCCCTTTGTGGAAAAGTTTGAACAACCCTGGCTATCTGCTTGTGGTGAAAAAGACCAACCCAGCCCGTATTGGTACAATTTCCCATTCAAGGAGGAGGCACGCTGGAAATACCGTTCGGATTATACCAATGTACTGCCGCCAGCCACACCCTTGTCGGCCGAAGGGGAAAACTATGCGATTCTGGGTGGTTCGTCCTGGGTGACGCCCAATGGAGACTTATCCGTGTACCTCGATTTGAGCGCGGGTAATCCGGAGCGCAAACTCTTGTTTGATTATTGGTCGGATCAGGGTTTTGGAAAATATTTCACGGTGGCGCTTTCTATCGATGGCGGGAATAACTTTACCCTTTTGGGCGATTCGATGGCCCTTTCACCAGAATGGACTACCAAAACGCTATATTTCACTTCAAATTCAGCCAAAACCATTTTGCGTTTTCGTGGAAATATTCAGGACCAAGCAGTTTTGGCCATCGATCATATTCGGGTTGTGGACCGAATGATATGCAGCGGAACCCCTGTTTTGGCACAAACCTTGGCCTCGGATACGGCTTTTTGTGTGCCGACCACCGTGCGTTTTACGCTGGATCAAGCATACACCGACGATCAAATTGCTTTCCAATGGCAGATTTCCTACGATTCTTTGAGTTGGACAAATCTGAACGAGGGCAAACAAGCGATTTATACCGCTTTGATTGCGAAAAAGGCCTGGTATCGTTGTCGGGTAAGTTGTTTGGCTACTGGCAATGCCACGTTCAGTACACCCATCTTTGTACATTACTTTGGGCCCTTGTATTACGCAGGGCCTTATCCATATTTGATGGATTTTGAAGCGCCCTGGATCGATCAATGCGGGGTGCGCGATGTGCCAAGTGAAAACTGGAATAATTTTGAGGACAAAACCCGAAATTCGGTGCGGCGCGACGATGATGGCGCTTTGGTGGGCTGGAACTTGCCGCCTTATGTTCCGCAGGGTTTTCAGGGTGCCCATTATGCTGCTTTTAAAAACAATGAAATCGATTTGACAGAGCGGGGTGGCTTGTATTTATACCTGGATTGTAGCCAGGGAGACCCAACCTGGAACCTTAGTTTTGATTATTATTTGTTTGATTTTGGTATACAAGTGTATATTTCTAAAGATGGAGGCAATACATATGAATACCTGATTTTTGATTTGCTCCCCAATGGTACCCCCTGGTTTAAGGCTTCGGTGGATTTTATTTCCTCGTCAGCCAAGACGATCATCTACTTTGAATTCAGGAAAAATGGTTCTTTTTTTGATATTGCGATAGACAATGTTCAGGTGCGCAGATCAAATAATTTCAATACGATTGAGGGGCTGGTGTACCAGGATACCAACGGAAATTGTATAAAAGATGCGGGAGAGCTGCCTTTTTCAGAAAAAATAGTCAAATTTAGTCCTGGAGCGCGGTATGCCAGTACCGATACCGCCGGTCGGTACCAAATTTTAATTCCTTTTGGTACCTATACCGTTGAAACCATTTTACCGCCGCACCATGACTTGCCCTGTGGCAGTGCGGTCGTAAACGGGGTCATTGTAAATCAGTCCGGCAAGGATACCGTTTCCTTTGGCCTGCATCCGATCCCCGGCATCCGCGATTTGGAAGTGCTGCTCACGCCATCCACGCCCGTGCGCCTTGGATTTCCTGCCATCTTTACGGGTACGGTGCGCAATATTGGGACCGATACGGTGCATCAAGGCAGTTTATCGCTTGAATTTCCGGACTACGCGCTTTTGTTTACAGGGTGTGACTCCATCGGTACTTTAAATGGAACCAATTTTCAGGTCGCATTGGGCAATCTGGCTCCGGGCGCGACCATTTCCTTGCGTTTTTATTTTGTCGTAGGCTCGGATATTGCCTTATTTATGCAAGAAATTGGACTTACAGCCACTGTAACCTTACAAGATTTGGATGCAAATCCCGACAATAACCAGCAGACCACTTACGCCACGATCACGGCAAGTTATGATCCCAACGACAAACTGTTGATGTCGCCGCGTCCCGACAGTGTGAGCAACAGCATTTTGCCGGGTGTTTATGGGTTCGATTATACCATTCGTTTTCAAAATACGGGCACCGATACCGCTTTTACCGTTGTTTTGGAAGATACCCTGGATATTGATTTCGAACCATTGAGTTTCCGCACGGTGGCAAGCAGTCATCCGGTACAATATACCATCAGCCCCGAAGGAAATATCCGTTGGCGTTTCGATGCTATTTTGTTGCCCGACAGCAATACGAATGAAATCGCTTCTCATGGATTTGTACGGTTCCAAATAGCATCTAAACCGCTGCAAAATGGCGATACCGTGTGTAACCGGGCGGGTATTTATTTTGATGTTAATCCGCCCGTTATTACGAATTTGGTGAAAACCTTGGTTAAAAAGCCGGATGCCGCAGTGGAACCGGAGTCGCCTGCCATCGTTTGGCGTATTTTCCCAAATCCTGTTTACGATGATCAGTTGACGATTGCATGGGATGCTTTAGCGCCGGAACATGGGGATTTGTACGCCGTGGATGTTTTGGGGCGAATATGGAATTTTGGGCAAATTGAATTAGTTGAGGGGGAAAATTCCCGGCAACTTGACATTGCGACATTACCTCCCGGTATGTACCAGTTTTATATCGCCCGGGTAGGGGGGCCAGTGTTGCCCGTACGTGTAGTGGCGCGTTTTTGAGGTGAAGGAAATATTATGACTTTCTTCCAATAAAACGAATCACCGAACCTGTTCCGCTGTGTTTAGGGCCTTCCTGAAGTTCTACTACTTCTTCGGTTAACAGGATATAGTCATAACCCGGAAAGTCCGCTTTTATTTCATCGATTGAAAATAGCATACCGGGTTCCGCAGGGCCGCCCACACGTTCATTGGCTGCACGATAAGCAAGATGTTGTTTGCTAAATGCCTCGAAAAGTAGGATGCCACCCGGTTTGAGATAAGTGCTCAATTTTTTATGATATTCAGACTTTACGTCGGCAGGGAAATGGGCATAAATGAGCGCAATTGCATCAAACTGCTCCTTTTCATAATGTAATTCGGAGAATTCGCCCACTTGATAATCAATTTGTACCTGATTCTTGGAGGCCAGTTGCTGCGCTTTTTTTTGCCCTTCTGAACTTTGATCGAAGGCGGAAACCTGCCAACCTAACTGGGCCGCAAACACGGCATTGCGGCCTTCTCCTTCTGCTGGAAACAAAATACTGCCCGGCTGAAAATTGGGTAAATGGGCTTTTAAAAACTCGTTGGGCAGTTCACCATAAACGAATTCAGGATTGCTGTAGCGGTCATCCCAAAATGCTTTCATTGTTTGTTTGTTTATTAAAGATTAGCGTAGGTAATGCTTGCTGAAAGCCAATGAGCATTGTTGACCAGCATTGTTATATCCTTCAACAAATAAAAGGCTTTTTAGATGCGCTCCCCAATAAAAAATGGCCAGAACCGGCCCCTAAACCAGGTTCCTATTGTACAATCCTTTTGGCTCAAAAAATAATTTTAAACATATAGATAACTATATACGTTTTTCTATTAAATTTGCATCGTACACCAACCGGGCTTGTTTTCAAGATCCGGCACAACCCATGCCCTTATGCAATACGATGCCATCCACCACCACAGTGTGACCGAACCCGAATCTTTTTGGGCGGCCCAAGCAGGCGCTATTTCCTGGTATCAGGCGCCGCAACAAATTTTATCGCAAGACGACCAGGGCTTTTACCGCTGGTTTGAAGGCGGGCTGCTCAATACCTGTTACCTCGCACTCGATCATCAGGTGGCGCAGGGTAGGGGAGAGCAGGTTGCGATTTATTACGATTCGCCAGTCACCCAAACGTTTGAGCGCTTTACCTACCAAGAGGTTTTGACGGCTACGGCGCAATTTGCGGGTGTTTTGCGCGATTTGGGTGTTGAAAAAGGCGATCGGGTGATTATCTATATGCCGATGATTCCGCAAGTGATGGTAGCGATGCTGGCCTGCGCGCGCATTGGAGCGGTGCATTCGGTGGTGTTTGGCGGGTTTGCGGCGCACGAATTGGCCCTGCGCATTGATGATGCCAAGCCAAAAGTGGTGCTCACGGCCAGCGCCGGGGTCGAATTTGACAAAATTATTCCGTACGCGCCCATCGTTATGGCGGGTATCGCGGAGGCTGAACATAAAGTAGACCACGTGGTATTGTACCAGCGCTGGTTTAAAAAAGCGGAATTGGAAGAAACGGGTTTTTTAGACTGGACTTTGTTGCAACGCAATGCACGTCCGGCCGAATGTGTGCCCGTGCTGGCAACCGATCCTTTGTATATCCTTTACACCAGCGGCACGACCGGCAAACCCAAGGGCATTGTGCGCGATAATGGCGGACATGCAGTGGCGCTGCGTTACTCCATGGAGCATATTTACGGAGCCAAACCCGGCGATGTATTCTGGGCGGCCAGCGATGTGGGTTGGGTCGTGGGGCATTCTTATATTACGTATGCGCCTTTGATAACCGGCTGTTCTACTGTATTATATGAAGGGAAACCCGTGCGTACACCCGACGCGGGTGCGTTCTGGCGCGTGATTGCCGATTATAAAGTGAATGTGTTCTTTACTGCGCCAACAGGGTTTAGGGCGGTGCGTAAAGAGGATTTTGAAGGTAAATTCAAGCAATTGTATGATATCAGCTCGCTGCGTTACCTGTTTTTGGCGGGTGAACGTTGCGATATTTCCACCCTGGAGTGGGCGCAACAATTGCTGGATATTCCGGTGATCGATCATTGGTGGCAAACGGAAAGTGGCTGGCCCATGCTGGCCAATCCGGTGGGGATTGAGTTGCTGCCGGTCAAACCCGGTTCGGCAGGTAAACCCGTGCCCGGATTTGATATTCAGGTGCTGGATGAGGGCGGACATCCCATGCCCGATGGTTCGGAAGGTGCGGTGGTGATCAAATTGCCTTTGCCGCCTGGTTGTTTGCCCAATTTGTGGGGCAACCCGGATCGTTTTCGCGCAGGATATCTCGATCCATTTCCGGGATACTACTTTTCGGGCGATGGCGGCTACAAAGACGCGGACGGGTATGTGTTTATCACCGGCCGGATGGATGATGTGATCAATGTAGCGGGGCATCGACTAAGTACTGCCGAAATGGAAGAGATTGTTTCGGCGCATCCGGCGGTGGCGGAATGTGCGGTGGTGGGCATTGAAGAAGATTTAAAAGGTCAGCAACCGGTTGGATTTGTGGTGTTGAAATCGGGGGTAACGATCAGCGAGGCCGTTTTGGAAGCGGAATTGATTCAAATGGTGCGCGAAAAAATTGGGCCGATTGCTTGTTTTCGGCGTGCGGCGGTGGTAAAACGTTTGCCTAAAACCCGCAGTGGCAAGATTTTACGCAAAATCATGCGGAACATCGCGGATGGCAAAACATTTGCGCCGCCGAGTACGATCGAGGATATTACGGTGCTGGATGAAATGCGGGATTTGATGGGGGAATTGCATATTGGGGTGGCGTTTCGGTAAGGCGAAACTTTGGGCATTTAAATAGTAGACCTGTTACCGTTGGAAGTTGAAAATGGACGGTTGGGCCATTTTACTTCCTGCAGCAACAGGTCTATTTATTTTATGCCTGAAACGAATCTTAGTTCCCCAGCGCCGCCTTAATTTTCTCCAGATCTAATTTATTCGCAAAGGCCAATTCTTCTTGTTCTGACGCCAGGCCGTTGGTGTGGATCGTGATCAGCGTTTGTCCTAAAGGCAATTGAATTTCGGTAGCGCGTATTTTTTTGCCGCCATCACCATCTTCCATGGATGATTTTAGGATGGCACGGTTCGTGCCCACGCGCACACTTTTGTATTCCGAACCCATCATGGCGGGATTGGTCATAAACATGTTCAAATTGGCCAACATGGGTGAATTGGCGATGATTTGTACTTCTGCATCCTGTTTTTTGGCGTCGTTCCGGTATTTTTTCTCAATTTGCATACCGCCTCCGAGCATACCCATGCCAGCGGAGTTGGTCGTAGCGTCGCCATCGGCTTTCAGGCCATTGATTTCAGCGGGAAACAAATCGGCCACTTGTTTGGCCAGCAGGTTGTTGATGTCGTTAATGGCGTCTTGCAAGCTAAGTTGCGCCTGTTTGTAGTCTTTTTTAGCCAGAAATTCTTGCGCTTCCTTGATGTAGGTTTCGGCCTGACTTTGCGCGAATGCGTGCAGGGACACGCAGGTAAAGATTAGTGCAATGGTACATTTTTTCATCGGAGGGAATTGTGTTTGTTTTGTTATAAATTGAAACAAATTTACACTAATTTGCTCAAAAACCAGGCTTTTTCCGTTAAGGTTTCTTCATTTAAAATGCTGGCTTGCAGTATATTTTTTTCCGAAAGGTTGGATGGATGGAGTGCCAGCAGCCGTTCCATATATTTTAGAAAGTTTTGATAGTTGTTGCGGTGGTAGGCCAGTACTTTTTTGCGGCGCAGAAAGATTTTAAACGAGTCGATGGCCGCATCCAGGGATCGGAAGGCTTGGGTTTCGTAGTAAATTTTGAGCAAAAGGGTTTTGGCGGCAAGGGCAAGTAAAATATCCTGATAATCTGCTTTTTGCAAAAAATGGAGCGCCTGATCGTATTGTTTGCGTTCGTAACACAGGCGGGCAAAATTGAAACTCACCATACTTTCCCGGTGCGGTGCAGGTAGTTTGTCTTGGTGACTGGTGATAAAACTTTCCACCCAGTCGAAGGCACCAATTTTGAGGCCCATGCCAACGATATTGCGGAAGGTAAACCGCGAAATTTCCCCTTTTTTGTATAAAAAGCCTTTTTCAAGAGCGAGTTGATACAAATTCAGCCCCTCGTGGGAATATTGCAAACTACCCTGATTGAGTTTACGAATGCAATAATTAATGCTTAACAGCAATACATCCCGGCTTTCCTGGGGCTGAAAAAACGCCGAAATATGGTGCAAATAAGGCTTCAGGGTTTCGAAATGTGCCGCTTCATCCGGATTTAACAAGGCCAAACAACAATGGTAGTACACCGCAATTTCGGGGGTATTGCGCAGTTTTTCCGACGTTCGAATCTTTTCCAGCACCGCATCCAGCAGTCCAAAATCATAGTTGCTGCGGTACACGGCGCTGTGTGAAATGAGTTCGCAGGACAGTTTGAGTTTGCGCAGCATAAAATCGAATTCCAAATCGTCGGAAAAGTCTTGCAGGTTGAGTTGTTGGGTACGCGCACCCGCCAATTCATTGCTGTAAAGTTGTCGGCGCAACTGAAAACGCACCTCATGCCATTCCGGTCCACGTTGGGGGCTTTGCTCCAGCCTTTTTTCCGCTTTTTGCAGTGTTTGTTGGGCCAGCAGGTTCAAGTCCAGTTTTTCCAGTTTTTGGGCCAATAGCCGATCTTTTAGAAGTGTGTCTTCTTCTAATTCCTTGTAAATCAAATAGGTGCGCACACATTCTGTCAGTTTGTGCAATATTTGCCGGAAATGTTCGGCCTTGAAACTCCGGTCGGGATACAAAACCTGGTAACAAGCAGCCCGCGTGGGGCACCGTTGTTTTAACTTGTTTTTTTGTAAAAACAACAACAATTGGTGCATTTCAGGCGTGGCTCCAAAATAAGACAGGCCTGAAAAGACCTCCAAGTTGGCCGTTTCAGCGGCATCCATTTGTTGTAGAATGCGCCAAATGGGTGTATTTTCCATCTGTTTTTAAAAATGAATTTTTTTATAAAATATTGATAAACAAATTTTTGTAAAAAAATAAACTCAAAAATAAAAAACGTTTTGGAAATTATGTCCTTTGTGGCTGCTATAATTAATGAGACTTTTGTTTTGTGATTGAACCAGCACCCAACACCGCTGCCCGTGTCGAATAAGACCTTGCAGTATTTTACCTTAAAACGATAATGAACGTCACACTTAAAAATAATAACCTTATGAAAAAGATCCTCGCATTGCTTTGGGCTTGCACTTTGAGCGCTTCTCTGTTTGCGCAATTGCCCGATGGCTCTATTGCGCCCAATTTTACGGCCACCGACCTGAATGGCAACACCTGGAACCTGTATGACGTGCTCGATCAGGGCAAATCCGTAATTATCTCGTTTTCTGCAGCCTGGTCCGCTCCTGACTGGAATTACAGCAATACCAATATTTTGGAGCAATTTTATCAACTCCACGGACCGAATGGCGATAATACTTTGCGTGTTTTTTGGATAGAAGGAGATGTTAATACTTCCGTTGAATGCATCACCAATAGTCCGGGTTGTACTGGTTTTTCCCAAGGTGATTTTACCGCTGGAAAAACCTACCCGTTTTTTGATGATGCAGATGCTAGCCTCATGACGGCTTATGCTATTAATTATTACCCGACGATTTTTTTAATTTGTTCCGATCGGGTATTAAAAGAAGTAGGTCAGGTAGGCGTGGTGGGACTTGAATATGAAGCCGATGGTTGTCCGGTAATTACCAGTACTTCCAAATTGATCACAGGATCGGTCGTCAACGATGACAATTCAAATTGCTTAGTTGATAATGGTGAAGCAGTGCTTTCCAATTGGGGCGTCACCGTAAACGGCCAGAATAATACTAGTAACAGCACTTTTACCAATGCCAATGGTGTATTCCGGGTGTATGTAGATTCCGTAAACACGCCCTTTACTTTGTCATTTACACCACCGAATCCATTGTGGACCAGTTGTTTGCCTGAGCCAATTCTGACAGCAAACGCCGCAGACACCATCATCGTGTACCATCCTGCTACGCCCGAGGTGCTTTGTCCCCAATTGCGTACCACCTTAGGCATTCCTTGGCTGCGCCGTTGTTTTGATAACACGTTTTCGGTGAAAGTTTGCAACGAAGGCTCCAGTAGCGCCCAAAACGCCTATGTAGATGTCACCTTGCCGTCCCCCGAACTGTTGCCGTTGAGTTCGGCTTCTATGCCTTATACCACCTTGTCGCCGGGCGTTTATCGCTTCGAACTTGGGGATCTTGCGATCGGTGCCTGTTTCAATTTGTTGCTTTCTGCGAAAGTTTCCTGTGATTCTACGCAAATTGGGCAAACCTTGTGCTTAGAAGCGCACGCCTATCCAGATACCCTATGTGTACCTTTAAGTTCGAGCTGGAACGGAGCGAATATCGTGGTTAAAGCCACTTGTAATAACAATTCGCCGGAGTTTTCCATTCAAAATGAGGGCAATGCAGACATGTTGGAGGCACAAGATTATATTGTAATTGAGGACGATGTAATGGTTTCAGAGGGTACCTTCCAGCTGAATGCAGGTGCTTCGCAGACCATTCCGGTAACCAACAATGGTGCCACCTGGCGCGTAGAAGCATTACAAGTTCCCTTCCATCCTGTAAGTGGCAATCCCTCGGCATCCTTAGAGGGATGTACCGTATCTTCTAGTTTTTCAACCGGATTTGTACTGGGTTATCCAGTACATGATCCACTGCCCGCACAAGATATAGAATGTATGCAGGTCATTGGTTCCTGGGATCCCAACGACAAAACCGGATTCCCCCTGGGCATCAGCAATCAGCATTTGATTTCCAAAAACACGGATATTGATTACCTCATTCGTTTTCAAAATACGGGTACGGATACGGCTTTCAATATTGTGGTGCGCGATACCCTTTCGGCCAAATTAGATGCCCGATCTATTCGCTTGGGTGCATCCAGCCATGCTTATGAATACAGCCTGGAAAATGGTAACATCCTGGTATTCAACTTTAAAGACATAAAATTGGTGGATAGTTTTGCCAACGAACCAGGCTCTCATGGATATTTGCGTTTCAAAGTGGCGCAGCAACTCAACCTGGCAGCGGGCACTCAAATAGAAAACGAGGCAGCGATCTATTTTGATTTCAATCCGCCGATATTCACGAATACCACCTTGCATCGTATTGGTGCGGTACCACATGTGTCGTCGGTGTACCATATAGCCGGGAAAAACAACCAGATCAGTGTTTATCCCAATCCGTTGAATGGCGCTTTATCCATCCGCACGGAAACGGAACTGCCGCTTGAAAGCCGTTGGGTGCTGTATGATTTTGCGGGCCGCTTGATCAGTTCGGGCAATATGAACGGAAACATCGCCAGTATCGGGGCGGCTTTGAAAACAGAAGGTATGTATTATATTGGGTTTGTGGGTAAGGATGGGCAGTCGCTCGGTGGTGCCTTGATGAAAAATTAGTGGATTTATTTCAGAAAAAGTGCCGTTCTGGTTATTTTGGACTGGAATGGCACTTTTTTATTGGGAAAACATTAAACGATGCTGTCTATTTCAGTTCGTTCATGATCTCCTGTACAATTTCCCATCCCAAGCGTTCAGTCTCTTTTCGGTAGGCATCCAAATACAACCAGGTGAATTTTTTGGTCGATTTCCAAATGTTCTGCATAGGTTGTTCTTCATTCTGGATTACGCCAGCGCCTTCGCTGATCACCTGATTGTTTTCCTGCACCATGTAATCATATTCCAGGTTGATGGGGTAAGGCTTGAGGCTTTCTTCACTACCTGTCACATAGGATAGCAATAAGTAGATGGTGTATCCCTTGTTGGTGTATAGAAACTTTCCAGGTACCTGTTTTAAAGTGATTTCCAATCTTTTGCCCGCCAGCCAGTCCTTCAAATGCAGGCTGTCCGCAGCACGGTAAATACCCTCCCGGAGATAATTGGCTTTAACATCCTGGTTGAGTTCGCATGCAATGGTAGAGTTCCAGTTCCAATAAAAAATGGCGGGAATAAACTTGAATTTCAACTGTTTGCAATCGTTTCCGGCTGACTGGGCAGTTGCCGCATTTACCTGCAACCACTCTTTCGGCTCCGGTGGGGTGCGGTAAGGTTTTACTTTTTGGTCTACAAACGTTGCATATTTTTGGGTGGATACGCAATTCGAAAACAAAAGCCCCAAAAACGCGAAGAGGAGGAGTTTTTTCATTTTTGTAAAATAAATTTAGCAGACTTATTATGGTGGGAAGTTAAAAGCGGCATAAAAATGACCATACTTCGTACAAAAATAAGACTTTCAGGAGGAATAAAAAAACTGCGGTACCGATTGCACGCGATAAATATACACATTCAAGATAACGAGCGTAGACTTTGCGGGACGAATTGCAAGATTCTATGTCTAGGAAATGGATTTGGGTGACCGGATAGATTGACAAAATTTTACGCTCACCCCAAAACCCCACCTTTCCTACCGCCCCCGCCCCATTTCCCAAAAAATAATTTCAAGCATATAGATAACTATATACGTTCTTTTACTAAATTTGCCTCGTGCTAAACCGGAACAGGGTAGCGCACAATTTCTTCTTCACCTACTTTACCGTTACCACTATGACATTGCAAATCAAATCCCTCGAACAATACCATACCGAATATGCCCGCAGCGTAGCCGATCCCGAAGGATTTTGGGCCGAACAGGCATCCACATTTCAATGGCGCAAGCCCTGGAAAAAAGTGTTGCAATGGAACTTCCGCACTGCGGATATCAAGTGGTTCGTGGGCGGCAAACTCAATATCACAGAAAATTGCCTCGACCGGCACTTAGCCACCCGGGGAAAACAGGTGGCGATCCTCTGGGAACCCAACGATCCCAACTCGAAAGTGCGCAAAATCACCTACAAACAATTGCATGGCCTGGTAGGTCAGTTTGCCAATGCCTTAAAGGCACAAGGGGTAAAAAAAGGCGATCGGGTGTGTATTTATATGCCGATGACGCCCGAACTGACCATCGCCGTACTCGCATGCGCACGCTTGGGTGCGATCCACTCGGTGGTTTTTGCCGGTTTCAGTGCAATTTCGCTGGCAGATCGGATCAAAGATGCCCAGGCGACCGTGGTACTTACCTCCGATTACAACGCACGCGGCGCTAAAAATATTCCGGTCAAACAAGTCGTAGACGAGGCGCTGGCCATGGGCTGCGATTCGGTACAAACGGTGATCGTACACCAACATACCGGCGAAAAAGTCAATTGGACAGAAGGCCGCGACATTTGGTGGCACGATGCGATAGAAGGTAAGCGCAAAGCCTGCAAAGCAACACCGGTCGACAGTGAAGACCCGTTGTTTATCCTCTACACCTCCGGCTCTACAGGCAAACCCAAGGGTGTGGTGCATAGTCAAGGCGGCTACATGGTATACAGCGAATATACCTTCCGCAACGTATTCAATTATCAGGACGGCGAGGTGTACTGGTGTACGGCTGATATTGGCTGGATTACCGGCCACTCCTATATTATATATGGTCCGTTGCTGGCAGGCGCAACCTCGGTGATGTTTGAAGGTGTGCCAACTTACCCGGATGCAGGCCGCTTTTGGGATGTAATTAAACGCCACAAAGTGAATATTTTCTATACGGCACCGACGGCGATTCGTGCTTTGATGGCGGCAGGCGATCAGTTTATCAAGGGGCGCCGCATGCCGTCTTTGCGGGTGCTGGGTACTGTAGGCGAACCGATTAATGAAGAAGCCTGGAACTGGTACAACGAAAAAGTAGGCAAAAAACGCTGCCCAATTGTGGATACCTGGTGGCAAACGGAAACAGGCGGCATTATGATTACCCCAATTGCGGGCGTGACTCCGTTGAAACCCTGTTTTGCAACCCTGCCTTTGCCGGGTGTGCAGCCCTGTCTGGTCGATGCCAATGGACATGAAATAGAAGGAAATGACGTAGAAGGTATGTTGTGTATCAAATTCCCGTGGCCTTCCATCATCCGCACAACGTATGGCGACCACGAACGGTGCCGCCAAACGTATTTTGCGACTTTTAAAGATAAATATTTTACCGGAGATGGCGCGCGCCGCGACGAAGATGGTTACTACCGCATCATCGGTCGGGTAGATGACGTGATCAATGTGTCTGGTCATCGCATCGGTACCGCCGAAGTGGAAGATGCGATTAATAAAACCCCGCATGTGGTGGAATCTGCAGTGGTGGGTTATCCGCACGACATCAAGGGACAGGGCATTTATGCGTATGTAATCGTGGAAATGGCCATTGAAGACGTGGTTGCTTTCCGCAAAACCATCCTGGATACGGTAAGTAAAGAAATTGGCCCGATCGCCAAACCCGATAAAATTCAGATTGTGCCTGGTTTGCCAAAAACACGTTCGGGTAAAATTATGCGCCGTATTTTGCGTAAAATCGCGGAAGGTGACACCTCCAATTTGGGCGATATTTCAACGTTGTTAAACCCGGAAGTGGTGGAAGATATTAAAGACGGCGCCCGGTAGGGACAAGTCGCGACTTGTCCCAATCACGTGTGCCCGTCATGGACAAGTCGCGATGGATTAGGACAAATCGCGATGTGTACGGACAAATCGCGATTTGTCCATACGAGGCCGCGATTTGCCCGCGCCTGGTATCATATTCCCAAAATAACCTACACATGCGCCAACTCCAGCTCCTATTACTGTTCTGCCTTGGAACAACAGCCGCTTTGCTTGCTCAAAGCACCGCTTCTTTCCCACTCACCACCATTGCGACCGAAGACCACAGCGGCTTCCCACAGCATATTAAAGAAATTGTCCGCTCGGGCAGTAACTTATTTGCCGTTCTGACAGATTACGAACACCAGAATTCACAAAGCCGGTTGTATAAAAGCAGCGACAATGGCGTAAACTGGGCGCCGATACCGTTTTTCGATGACCAGGATGTATTAAATGTTCGGGCAAATGGTGACACGATCTGGGTCTTTAGAGCCGATTACCTGACAAGTTTTATTCGAATTACTGGCTATCGCTCCGTCAATGCAGGTCAGAATTTCACCCAGGTCCTTACGTTCACAGAATCTTTGTCCAGTGGTGGCGGATATTTTTACCCCGATCAGTTAGAGGAGTCGGGTAATGTGTTGTTTTTCAGTGTGCGTTTTGACAAAAGCGGCATAAAGCGTTACCGGCGCTATTATTCCATAGATCGGGGGGCTAGTTGGTTGGCTTCCAGTGGAACCTATCAAAATGCCAGTTGTAGAACCTTGTATGCGCAAGGCAATTATTACCGTTTTCAACAAGGTACCAGTTTTGTCTTATGCGCGCCCACACCGGATATGGCCAATCCAACAGCCGTAAACCTTGGATCGACGCAGGATTTGTTGGAAGCGTATCTGAAAAATGACACCCTTTTTGCTGTGTCCAAAACCGGGAAAGTGTTTTACAAAAAAGCGCCTTTTAATACAGGGAGTTATCAGCAGGCGACGCCCTTGCCTTTTGAACCAAGGTGCGTATTGGCAAGCAATGGTTTTTGGCATTATTTTACCCAATATGGCGGTTTTTACCGCGCTCCCTTGTCTGATCCATCTGCTGCGGTGGCAACTGGATTTTATCCATATAAATACGATTTTAGCATTTATGCATACTATCCCTTGCGCAATTTTGGGGTGGTAGACAATCAGTTATACTTATTTGGTAAAATTCCATTGGTGTCACAAGATCAAGGCCTGAATTGGGACTTCCCGACTGGAAATTTCCCACGCATGTCGGGCTCTTTATCTTATGTTAATCAGGAACTTTGGATGCGGCAGGGATTTATCGGGCGTTACCGCAACGGTGCCTGGCAAGCATATCACACAGAAGGCTTGCCCACTGCTGTTACCTACAATTGGAACAGGGTCGTGGAGGTACAGGGCGCGCAATATGTGCTCAGTAACCAAACCCTCCCTTCCAAACTTTACAGCTCCGATGATGGAGGCGACCATTGGACGTTTGTGCGCAACTTTGATGGCTATTGCTATTTGAGCACCGATTTGGATCAAAAACGCCTGTTAGTCGTAGCGTACGTAAACGTAAATCCAACCGGGATCTGGTATTCGGATGATTTCGGCAGTACCTGGGCCATGATTCCGGGTGCGCCTGGCGCAAAAACGGTGCTGGTCAAAGGTGATACTGTTTTTGCTGTCCAAAACGGCAAACTATTTAGCACTACCAACCTGGGGCAACAATGGCAAAGTAGCACCCTTACCTATCCGGTTACGACCAACCTTTTTGAGGACAAAACACTACTTTTTTGGCAAGCAAACAAATTATTGCTGGCCGCAGGGAGCGATAATGGCGGACATGCTTACTTAAGTTTAGACATGGGCCAGTCCTTTTTACCTGTTTTTGATTTTGATTATATTTATCATTCGGATGATTTGCTGGTATTTACAGATCAAGGAGTTACGCATGTTTCTAAAAACTTGGGCGTCAGTGGGTTGCGGTTTTGGAATAATGATTGGTCCTTTTTTCGGCAGTCTTTCACCATTGCAGACGGGTTTTTATATGCTGCCGTTATAGAAGGCACCAGCAATGCTATACTGGAAAAAGTGGGCCGCACCAATTTGACACCCATCCGAGATAGTTTACAAAACAGTGCAGCAGGCTTTGTTAAGGGCCGGGTTTTTCTGGATTATAATCAAAATTGCATAGAAGATGCGGGCGATGCACCGCTGTTTGAGCAAATCTTGGTGTTTCAACCAGGAAATCACATCGCAGTGTCCAATCCGGATGGTTCCGTGTACCGCAGTTTGCCAGTGGGCAACTATACCTTGTCGGTAGCGCCTCCTGCCTTTATTGCTACCAATATCTGTGTGGATCCTGCCATGGTTGCGATTGAGGTAGATTCGGTTCGTACGTTCAAAGCGGGTATTACAGCTACCGTTAACCCAGACCTGGAGGTAAGCCTGGCCGGTTCAGCGATTCGTCCGGGAAGGCCCGTTTATTATAATGTTACGGTCAAAAATGTAGGTTTTGTTCCAGCATTGAGCACCGTTTTAAGCATCACCTTTCCCGATAATATTCTGTTGTATGAATCGGCCAACAACACACCTGTAACCATTCAAGCGGGAAAATTACAGTTTTCAGTGCCGGATTTAGCGCCACAGGCAAGCATAACAGTCCAAATTACCTTTAATGTACCACCCGATCCAAATTTAACTGGGTCCTTGGTTTTGGTAGAGGCAATCCTCGAAGCACCCTATACCGACGCCAACAACCAAAATAATACTGCAAAATCGATTGTAACGATCACCAATAGTTATGATCCCAACGACAAAACAGCCATTACCGCAGCGGCACCTTACGATGTGATGCCGGTTGCCGATAAATCCCTGCAATACCGCATTCGTTTTCAAAATACCGGAAACGATACCGCTTTTACGGTAGTGGTCGTGGATACCTTGTCTGATCGACTCGATTGGAGCACCTTCAAAATGCTCAGCGCCAGCCATCCTTATCGGTTACAGGTGCAGGATCCGGGTATTTTAATCTGGAAATTTGATCCTATTCTATTGCCCGACAGCAACCGAAACGAGGCCGCCTCGCATGGGTATATATTGTTCAGCATCAAGCCCAAACCCAATATTCTGATTGGCGAAGTTTTGCACAATCTTGCAGCAATTTACTTCGATTTTAATCCCCCCGTGCTGACCAATGCCACCCATACGAAAGTAGTGCGCAGGGTAATCTTCCGAGATGTTGAGCCGTTGGAAACCAGTGCCACAGCCACAGCATTTCAAATATCACCAAATCCTGCTGTAGATCGAATCCAATTGCAGTTTGGAAAGCAACGCGAAAGTGAAGGAAGGGTATGGTTGTATGATGGTTTGGGCCGTATGGTGCGTACAGCCTTGCTGCCAGCACAAACCGAACGTTTTGATTGGGCATTGCCGGGGCTCGACGCCGGGACTTATTGGCTACGTTGGCAGGACGGCGATCAGGTGTGCGATCAAAAATTAGTTATTTTGCATTAAATCATGCCTTTTGAGTACTTTTTGAACGACAATTGCGGTAAACTCGTTTTTTGGCTGATTGTTTGCTTATCGGAATTATCGGTTTTGAGGATTTCAGTAGACTACAGAATCCCTCAAAACCGATAATTCCGGCATGTGACATGAATACCGCGCTTTATTTTAATTTCTTCTCGCTTCCTGTAATCCTGGCTGGAGTCATTACCCTGGCACTTGGGCTTATGGCAACTGGCAAAGGCAACAAGCAAGGTGAGCAGTATTTTTCTTACTTGATGTTTGCCTGTTTTGGGTATTCAGTGTTTTATACGCTGGAAATCTGCACCATACCGCTTTATTGGATGCAAATTTTTGTCACCCTGGAGTATTTGGGAGCGGTCATGCTGGGGCCTTTATTGCTGTTATTTGTGCTTAAATACACCTTGCGGTTCAATTGGGTAAAAACGCGATTGGTCTGGTGCATTTTTGCCTTGCCCGTTTTCAATCTTTTGTTGGTTTTTACCAATCCGTTGCACCACCTATTTTACCTAAGTTTTTATAAAGCCAATAATGGTTATTTTGATGTGATAGGCTCAGAAAAAGGCCTTTTTTACTGGGTGCATCAAGGTTATACTATATTTTTGGTTTTATTGAGCAATTCACTGTTAGTCAGGATGGTGTTTAATGTACCAAGGGCCTATTTAAGTCAAGTGCTCGTAGTCTTAACAGGGTCCTTGTGTTCATGTTTGGCGTATGTCTTGTATTTGACGCAGGCCGTTCCGCTCAACCTCGACCCGGTGCCGTTTTCCTTTGCCTTGAGCGGCATTGTAATTTACTTAGGTTTGTTCAAATTTGGATTATTCCGCATCATGCCTGTGGTGTATCAGTCTTTATTTAACAACATGGCCGACGGCGTAATAGTGAGTGATGCCAGTGGGTTGTTGGTGGCCACCAATAAGGCTTCGGTGCGCTTGTTGCAACTCAGCAACCGCAATTTGGGGGTACCCGCAGAGCAAGTATTAACCAAATGGCCCGAATTGGTTGAATTAATCAGAAATAATGTAGCAGCAGATGCCATAAAAATAGCGCGAACACATACAGCGGGCGCACAATGGTTATCGATCGATTGTATGCCAAATATCCACAATGAAGTATTTTTGGGTATGATCATTTTTTTGCGCGATGTAACCCTTCGGCATCAACATGAGATGGATTTACTGGAAAAACAACGCATTACAGATGATCAAAATACAAAACTAAAAAGTTTTACCTATATTGTTTCTCATAATATCCGTTCCCATTCTTCTAACATGGCTGGATTGGTTGCGGTACTCAAAGATGCAGACAACCAGGAAGAGCGAGATCAGTATTTGCAGATGCTCGAAACCAGCACGAAACGTTTAGACGAAACCATTCGCAACCTCAATGAGATCATCAGTGTTTCGGAATTACCCATTGCGGCTTTCCTAACCCATCGAAATCTGCGCATGGAAGTTGAAAAGACTTTGGATATTCTTCAAAACAGTATTCTAAAACATCAAATTGAAATAAAAGTGCACATTCCAGATACATTAGAAGTACAAATAGTCCCTTCTTACTTGGATAGTATTCTGTTGAATTTGATCGGAAATGCAATTAAGTACCGCTCTGCATTGCGCCCAGGCCATATTCAAATCAGGGCATATACAACAACCAATTCGGTTGTCCTGGAGGTACAAGACAATGGCATGGGGATTGACCTTGAAAAACATGAAGGTAAGATTTTTGGGATGTACAAAACCTTTCATAAAGTAGCAGATGCACGCGGTTTTGGCCTGTTTTTAACCAAAACACAAATAGAGGCCATGGGAGGACAAATTTCGGTAGAAAGTATGGTCGAGGTCGGATCTACCTTTCGTGTACGATTTGTCATTTAATCGCAGCCAACAACATTGGCATGTAGCATAGGTGGGTAAGTTGGCATGGAAAATGCATTTTTCTGTCTGAATTTATATTCCTACATGTTCCGCCTTTTTAAAAACATAAAACGCCCGCATCACGCTGATTTATTCTGGGTTGCCATCGGTACAGCCTTTGCACTCATTGTTTTTAATCAGCTCCTGATTCAGTATATGCTGTATCAAAAGGAAAGTGATGTGCGGTTGATCAATCTGGCAGGACGACAGCGGACTTTAAGTCAGCAAGTGACCGTTTTGTTCATGGAGTCTGAGCAAGATGCATCAAAAGTACCTTTTTTACGCAGCAGTATTTTTGAATGGCGACAGGCACATCATCGTTTATTATATGGCAATGCCAGCATGCATATACCAGCCTGCAAGAATCGAAATGTATTGTTGCAGTTGTTACAGGCCGAGCAAAATATTCGATATGCCGGTTTAAGCTCCGATTCCTTATTGCACGGGCAAAAAATCAACCTGGCACAAGTGCAAGCCAACCAAGAACACTTCCTCAAACGGATGGAAGGAATTGTGTACGACTTTCAAACGGATGCCGAACATACCCTGCGCCTCCTTGTCCTCACCGAAATTATGCTCGCCCTGTTTTCTCTGTTCGTGCTGGTCGGTGAATTCTTATTTATTTACAAGCCCGTATTGGATCAATTGTACGACCAAAAGCAAATCATTGAATTTGAAAACGAACAAAACCTCGCGACAAAAAACAAACTATTGGCCATCTTAAACAGCACTTCGGATGCCAATATCCTCATCGGCTTGAAATTTGAAATCCTTTCTATTAATAAAACTGCCGAACGTATACTCAAAAAACATTTTCGTAAGACTGCCGTAGAGATGCAAAGCATCTTGCCGTTTATTGTTCCTGCCGATTTGGAATCCTTCAGAAACAACTTTGCCAATGCTGTTTTAGGGGAAACAACCAAAGTTCGAAAAAAACTACAATTCGAAGATGACAGCTGCTGGTTTGAACTTACCTATGCCCCGGTGTATAATGATGGCGGTAAAATAATTGGGGTGAGCTTTAATGCAAAAGATATTCAAGTAGCCCAAAAACGATTTGAAAAACTTCAGGAGATCTCCTGGACACATTCACATGAATTGCGCCGCCCCGTTTCTAATATTATGGGACTCATGCAATTGGTGGAATGGGATAAACTGGATGATGAAAACAAAAAACTATTTCAATATTTTGATACCGTTGCAAAAGATTTAGACCGGGTTATTCATAAAGTGGTAGGCGCTTCCAATGAAACAGAACGCGTTGTCGATGAAATGTAAATACAATGTGCGCTTTATAAAACTAAATTATTCTTATAAATAAACAATGTGAAAATTTAATATTTGTTTTATGGTACATAATTGTGTAGTTGTTGGCTTTTTTTGTACGCGGCTTTCCGACAACTACCCAAACCGGCAAGGTTTTTGCACTTTTATAGACAAAAAACAAAACAAAATGCTACCCGCTTTTCTTAGCGCGCATTTTTAAAAACATATACACTAGGGAGATTTTTGACCTCGCCTGCTGGAAAAGCAGACGGGGTTTTTTTATTTCAAAATATCCTATCATTTGCTCTATTTTTGCGCCCTCAACAGCAACACAGAAATTCTACGGAATGACAGAACAAGAATTACTTCGCCGCGAATCACTTCAAAAACTACGGGAATTAGGCATCGATCCTTATCCACCTGAAATGTTTGAGGTCTCGGCTTTTGCCGCCGATATTATTGCCAATTACCAGGAAGAAGTGCTGGAAGATGGTACCAAAAATCGTTTAAACTACCATAGTGTTGCATTGGCGGGCCGACTTATGGCCAGTCGCGAGGCGGGTAAAGCCTTGTTTATGAACTTGCAGGATAGCACCGGACGGATTCAATTGTACCTGCGCCGCGATGATTTAATGCAAGGGGAAGACGGTACTTTTTTTGATGTGGTGATCAAGAAATTACTTGATCTGGGCGATTATATCGGCATCAAAGGTTTTGCTTTCCGCACTAAAACGGGAGAAGTTTCCGTGCACGTACAGGAATTCAAACTGCTTTCCAAAAGTTTGCGTCCATTACCCATCGTGAAACGCGATGCAGAAGGCAATATCTTCGACGCCTTTACCGATCCCGAACAACGTTACCGCATGCGTTATGTGGATTTGACGGTCAATCCCGATGTGCGTCAAATTTTCATCAAACGCAGCAAATTGGTGCGTACCATGCGCAATTTCCTCGATGAATTGGGTTTGTTGGAGGTAGAAACGCCCATTCTGCAAGCAATTCACGGTGGTGCAGCAGCACGTCCGTTCAAGACACACCACAACACCCTGGATATGCCGCTGTTTTTGCGGATTGCCAATGAATTGTACCTCAAACGCCTGATTGTGGGCGGTTTTGATGGCGTATATGAATTTGGTAAAATGTTCCGCAATGAAGGCATGGACCGCACCCACAATCCGGAATTTACGGCGCTTGAGTTTTATGTAGCCTACAAAGACTACAACTGGATGATGGATGTAACTGAGCAAATGCTGGAACGGGTCGCGCGCGCATTGGATGAAAATGGCGGAACAACCGTGCAGGCTGGCGAAAATGTGATCGAATTTGCCGGACCCTACACACGCCTGACCATGTTTGATGCCATCAAACAATACACCGGTTTGGATGTAGAAGCGTCTGACGAAAGTACATTGCGCACCTACTGCCGCGAAAACCACATAGAAATCGATGCTTCGATGGGTAAAGCCAAACTCATCGATGAAATTTTTGGTGAAAAAGTAGAAGAATTCCTGATTCAACCGACCTTCTTGATCGATTATCCGGTGGAAATGTCGCCATTGACCAAAAAACACCGCAGCAAACCTGGTTTGGTGGAGCGTTTTGAATTGTTTATCAATGGCAAAGAGGTCGCCAATGCCTATACGGAGTTAAATGACCCGATTGATCAGCGCGAACGCTTTGAAGAACAATTGGCCCTGGCAGCCCGCGGCGACGAAGAAGCAATGGCGATGGATGATGATTTCCTGCGCTCGCTGGAGTACGCGATGCCGCCTACTGCCGGTATCGGATTCGGCATTGATCGATTGACGATGTTGTTTACAGGGCAAACCAGCATACAAGAGGTGTTGTTTTTCCCACAAATGCGGCCGGAGAAATAGGTTTATGGATTTTTTAAAACAACATATCGAGGCGCTCATATTTGCATCACCTTCCGCCATTCCCTTTGCGGAAATACAATCCGTTTTGCAGGAAAGTTTTCAAACGGAAGTATCCACCGAAGCAATCGAGTCGGCCCTTGAGCAAATACGCAATACGTTTTTGCAAGAGCAATTCGCGTTTGAACTGGTAGAAATAGCCGGTGGGTACCAGTTTTTGACCAAAGGGGCCTTCCACAATACCGTATCCATTCACCTAAAACAAACGACTAAAAAACGCCTTTCGCAAGCAGCATTGGAAACCTTGGCCATCACAGCCTACAAACAACCCGTCAGCCGTTCGGAGCTCGAAGAAATTCGGGGCGTAAACTGTGATTATGCGCTGCAAAAACTTTTGGAGAAAGAACTTGTTGTAATTGTGGGCAGAAGCGAAGGTCCAGGCAGGCCGCTCTTGTATGGCACGACCGAAAAATTCATGGACTATATGGGCATCAAATCGCTCAAAGATTTGCCCAAAACCAAGGATTTTAAAGAGGTGGAAAATGCCATTGGAACATCTGAATCACCTGAATCTGAACCAAGTTCCGCCCCCAATCCTGCCGAATAACAAGCATTTATACCATGGAAACTGCACCATTAGTCAATAAAGTCGCTGCAAGCAACCTGATCACCATTGATCTGGAAGATTTTTATCCCGCAGGCGATGTTGTATCCTTCGACTTGAAGGATTACCTCTTTATGGAACTGATCCTAAAAGAAAAAGACTTCCGGGAGGCCCTGAAAGCGCACGACTGGACGCAATATAAAGGTAAAAATCTGCTGGTTTTTTGCTCGGCCGACGCGATCATTCCAATGTGGGCCTATATGTTGGTGGCTTCTTATGCTGCCCCTTTTGCTTTAGATATTGCCCAAACAACGCCCGACCAATACATTGAAACGGCTTATACCAAGAAACTTGCCGGCCTGGATTTGTCGGAATACGAAGGCAAACGCCTGGTAATCAAAGGTTGCAGTGACAAACCAGTGCCCGCATCTGCTTATCTCGAAATTACCCGCCGGTTGCAGGGAACCGCGCTGAGCATCATGTTTGGAGAGCCTTGTTCAACAGTGCCTGTATATAAAAAGCCTTTATAATTGCGCTAACTCCGCTTGCAGGTTCTTTCTGGCGCTAGCTTCATACTTTTCTTGAAAATACCTGGTTTTGAAAATGGTATCCATACCCAAAAAATGCTGGAGCACCTTTTTTCTGCCAGGACGATACAACAGATCGGGATACATCGCGTATTCCTTGCGAATTTGTTGTGTATAGGTCTTATAAATTGAAAACCCCTGCCCTAAAATTGATAAATCGGCGTCTAAAAACAGATTAGTATCCGGGTCGCTACTTTCGACATGACTTTTGGTCGCTATTATTTGTGCCTTACAACGGGATATGCGCGCGGGTGGGTAACCCAAAGCGCTTAAATGCGCTTCCGCAATCTCAGCGCTTTTTTCTTCATTGTCTTTCCTGAGCGCGTTGTAAATAATATCATGATAGAACAGCGTAAATAAAAAGGTATCCCAATCCTCAATGTCCGTTTTTAAAGGTAAAACCTGTCCATAAAGATGCTCTAGGTGTACCAAAGTGTGATAAAACCTACCAGCACCGCCATAATTAACTGCTATTTCCTGCCAATAAGTTTCTATCAAATCAGTATGCTGGCTATACGGTTCCAATAACGAAAGAAAGGTTGACTTGAGCATTTCTTTTCCTAGATGAATTTTTCAAAACACAAACTATCCACAACCCCTTCATACTGCCCATAATTCGGAATCAGTAAATACCCGTTCTTTTTGTATAAAGCAATCGCCTCAGGCTGACGAACACCCGTTTCGAGGATACATTTTGCGCTACCCAGTGCGCGCGCCCAGTTCTCCAATTCAGATAAAATAAGAGACGCAATGCCTTTTTGCCTTCCGTCTGGGGCAACAAACATGCGCTTAACTTCCATAACACCAGGCTCAAAGTCCTTAATAGCACCACATCCAACCGCTACATCGTGGCGATAAGCCAGTACAACATACTGAATTTTATCAATTTTATTGAACTGGTTATAAAAAGCATGATCGGCTCCATCCCGAATTGCAAGTTCCTGATCGAGTAAAACGACCAATGCTTGAAAATCGGGATGGGTAAAATCGGTGCGGACGAATCGTATCATGCCATGCGCAGCGTTTAGTTTTCTTCAACACGTTCAACGGCTTGAATGAATTGCCGCTCATACAATTCCCGGTATTTCCCATGTTCATGTTGAATCAACTGCTCGTGCGGGCCAAATTCCTGCACCACTCCTTTATCCAGCACCAGGATATTGCTGGCGTGACGAATGGTCGACAAACGATGGGCAATAATGATACTCGTGCGTCGATCAATTAAAGTCTCAATCGCATGCTGGATGATCGATTCAGATTCTGGGTCAATCGAAGAAGTGGCTTCGTCGAGAATCAAAATATCGGGGTTGAACACCAGCGCGCGCACAAAGGAAATCAATTGGCGTTGTCCCATCGATAAGGTTGCGCCGCGTTCCATCACTTCATATTGATAGCCGCCTGGCAAACGTTCTATAAATGCATGCGCGCCAATCATTTTGGCCGCCTCAATGACCGTCGCCTCGCTTATGTTAGGGTCCCGCAGGGTAATGTTCTCCAACACCGTACCGGAAAACAGAAAAACATCTTGCAAAACCACCGCAATTCGACGGCGCAAGGCAAATACTTCATATTCGTGAATATCGTGGTTGTCAATCAAAATTCGACCGCCCTGAATTTCATAAAACCGATTGAGCAAGTTGATAATGGTCGTTTTCCCGCTGCCTGTGCTGCCCACGATGGCCAGGGTTTCGCCAGGCTGTATTTTAAATGAAACCGATTTCAAAATGGGGTTATCCTCCAAATACGAAAAATCAACCTGTTCAAATTCTATCCGACCTTCTATTTTCTGAGGAGCAAGCGTGCCGGTATTGTTTACACTATC
The DNA here is from genome assembly GCA_027488935.1 of Saprospiraceae bacterium. GTDB lineage: Bacteria > Bacteroidota > Bacteroidia > Chitinophagales > Saprospiraceae > M3007. The sequence continues at coordinate 43,921 of JAIYAP010000052.1, forward strand.
CGTATTTTCCAGCAATGTAAATACCCGTTCTGCTGCAATCAATCCCATTTGCAAGGTGTTAAATTTATCCGCAAGCATCCGAATTGGCCGGTACAACATGGAAATATACAAAGGAAAGGCCACCATGGTGCCAATCGTAATGTCGTCCGACAAAACCCCACGTGCGCCGTACCACACCATCATGCCCAAAGAAAGTGCTGAAATGATATCCACCACCGGAAAGAAAATAGCATATGCCGTAATGGCTTTCAGGTTGGCAGTAGTGTAGTCGCGGTTGATGGTCCGAAATTTGTCGGCCTCGCGTTTTTCAGCATTGAAAATCTGCACTATGCGCATGCCACTGATACGTTCCTGCAGGTAAGCATTCATCGTGGCAACGTGGTTGCGCACTTTCTCATAACTTTTCCGAACGCTTTCCTTAAATTGATAACTACCCCAAATGAGCAGCGGAAATACAGAAAGAACCACCAACGTGAGTTGCCAGGATGTATAAAACATAATCGCCGTAACAGCAGTCAAGGTCAAAATATCGGCCATAATGGTGATACTGCCTTCCGAAAATACCGTATTGATCGATTCAATATCATTGATGGTGCGCGTAGTGCTCGTACCAATCGGGGTTTTATCAAAATACCGCAAATTCAGATTCGTAACATGCCGAAATACCTTCACACGCAAATCACGAATGGTAGCCTGGCCGAGCCAATCAGCGTAATACAGGAAAAAATACCGCAAAACTACTTCCAGGATCAACAGGCCAAAAATACCACAAGCAATCAGGGTCATCCCCTGTACATCCCCTTTAAAAATATGATCATCCACCATTTTTTGCAATAACAAGGGTCGTAGTGGACCTAAATTGGCCAATATTACAGCAAGGCCAGCGGTAAAATAGAAGGTGCGCTTGTAGGGCTTTACCATAGAAAGCACCCGTCGGAACAGCGAATAGTTAAACTTTTGTGCAGGTTGGGACATCCGTTGATGGTTTTTAGGCTATGGGGAAGCGTGCAAACTTAAATCTCAGAACTAAAACCGATTTGGCACCCGCAAAGTTCGAAAATTTGTAAACAACCCGCAGATTTAATTAAAAAAAGCCCATCGTCTTTCGACCATGGGCTATAAAACCAACTCTGTTGTATGAAGCAAAATTATGTAAGCGTGTTCATGTAAATGATGACAATGGAACGAATGGGCACCTTGCTTCGTGCGCATTAAGATGATAAAGTTATGTTAAATTTTATTATTTGCACGATTATTTAAATAGCAAGCCTATAAACTGCTCACTTGGTCGGATATTATACCATATTGGCCGATTCTATGATTGTACAATGCCGCAAGAAGGACTAGATTTCGTGCACAAATCGGATTCAACTTTCAACTAACATTTCAAAATTATGGAAACCAACCTAAACACAATCCCTGATCCTTCAACCGTTTCTTACCGCCAACAAGCCATTCGCGCCGGATTGATCCTGGCCGTCATCTCCATCTTCATCGGCTTGATCACCTATGTCGGAGGCCTGACTGAAATGATGCTTAAAAACCAAAGTATATCTACGGTACTTAACTTCATTTCCTTTGGTATCGCCTTGTATGTCATTTATGATACTTGCATCAAGCATCGCCAGCAAGACCTCGGTGGTTACATCAGTTTAGGCCGTTGCATGGGCATCGGAACCTTGAGCGGGCTGGTGAGTGGCCTGATTTATGGCGTATGGGCGGTTGTTTTCATGACCTATATTGCGCCAGAATTGATGGACCAAATTATAAATTCAAGTATGGAAAAAATGGCTGAAAAAGGATTGAGTGAGTCGGAAATTGAAGCACAAATGAAAATTGCCGGAATGTTCTTCACCCCTACCGCCTTCTTTTTCATATCCTTGATATCTGGTATTTTCACGAACTTTTTAGCAGGCTTACTTGTCGGTTTGGTGGTTAAAAAGGAACGACCTTTCGCAAAATAGTCCATTTTTTTACCCGGTAAATATTAAGTGGCGTATGTGCAAAGCAATTTACACATACGCCACTTACATTTGTCCCCGCTGGCATATCGCCACAAGGTTTATTTTTTACCCAATTCATTTTTATGCAAGCTCCAGGTGTACGTTTGGGCATTTTAGGCGGAGTCGCCGTGGTGTTTTATTTTGCCATTCTATATTTTAGCAACAAAGCCTTGTTTCTAAATCCAGGCTTGCAATGGGGCGCGCTTGTAATTTACCTCGTGTTTATGTACCAGGCTGCCGTAGAAGATTGTAAATTGCACGGTGCCGAACGCGATTTCAGAGAATTGGTGCGCACCCCCTTTCTCGTTTTTTTATTGATCAACTTTGCGTATTACTTGTTTTTTTACGCCCTGCATTTAGCCGACAAGTCTTTGATTGTGATGGAGTTGGATGCGAACATTCAAATGTTGCAAGCACAAATCAAGGCAGGTACCGGCGATCCAGTAGAAGCCAATAATTTGCGCTTACAAATTGCCGACCTCGAAAAAATAAAGGCAGCCCCAAACCAACCCCTTGGCCCTGTATTAATGCAAATGGCACAAGGAGCGATTGGCGGATTTGGACTGGCAGCAGTAATTGCGGCAATTTTGCGGCGGGCATAACCTACTCACAACCAAACACCATGCAGGCAAATACCCCTCCCTCCCGTTTTTCAGTATTTCGGAAATGGATCCAGTTTATAAGCATTTCGCGGTTGATACGCTGGACGATTTATGTGTCTTTGAGTTATTGGGTGTACGCCAATTGGTGGAGTGACCTCCCGATGGCGGACCTCAAAACATGGTACACCTACCCCGAATCGCAATTTATCGTGGTAGATGGCATGGAAGTGCATGTGCGGGTGTGTGGAAAAGGGGAGCCTATTTTATTGCTGCATGATGCCAATAGTGCGCTGCAAACCTGGAATGGGTGGACAGAGCAATTATCCAAAAAATATCAGGTAATTGCGGTTGATTTGCCCGGTTTTGGCCTGACTGGGCCGCATCCGCGCAGTTCATATAGTGCCTTTATGTATGCCGACTTTTTACAGCACCTAGTCACCGCCATGGGTATTCCCAAATTTCACCTGGCTGGTTGCGGCTTGGGGGCCCAGATTGCCTGGTTTTACGCCGCCGAATCACCGGAGAAAATACGCAGCCTGATCTTATTGGATGCACCCGGATTCGAAGGTAGAAGCAATGACGCACTCACTGTTTTGGCGCGTACTCCATTACTTAACCGCGTCATATGGACCATAACACCGCGTATGGTCGTAGAAATTATGTTGGAAGATGTATACGCTGACGATACCCAAATCACCGATTCCTTGGTACAGCGCCATTTTAATTTGCTGTTAAGGGCCGGAAATCGAAAAGCATTTACCGACCGGGCGCAAGTAAGCGACAATAAGCCGCCTGTAGATATCATCGAAAAAATAACAGCACCCACTTTAATCTTGTGGGGCGCCGAGGATGCGCGTATTTCACCCGAATATGCTTACGAGTTTCACCGACGCATCCACGGCGCTTTATTAAAAATTTATCAGAACACCGGTCATTGGCCCCAGGAAGAAAACCCTGGCCAGACGGTAGAAGATGTCATTGCTTTTTTAGAAGGCAAGTTTTAAGAGCCTGTAAAAAATATAAATTTTTAAAGGCTCTAAGGCGCTACACCTGGAATCAATTCCAACTCGGATACCGCTTCTTCTTCTTTATTGGTCTTGTTAAAGGTCCGATATTCCACCCCATTTAACATTTGTAGCAATTGGTCACGAACCACCATGAATTGTTGCAGCGTTTCGCCCGTAATAGGTTGTGGTTGTGGCAAATTAAGCCGTAAATGATCCACCTCACGGCCATTTTTCCAAAACCGGAAACAACAATGTGGTCCGGTTGCCAAGCCTGTCGCGCCTACATAGCCGATGGTTTGACCCTGCGCAACACGTGTACCCCTGTGAATGCCCCGCGCAAAGCCCTGCATGTGCAAATATTGTGTTTCGTAGGTGCCATCGTGGCGAATTTTTACAAAATTGCCATTGCCTCCGCGGCGCGTTGCCTCTTCAACCACCCCTTCCGCAACCGCTATAATCGGCGTGCCATAAGGTGCTGCATAATCGGTTCCCAAATGCGCTTTGTGGTATCCCAAAATAGGGTGGAGCCGGTGTAAGTTGAAACGGCTGGAAATGCGAGAAAACTTCACCGGTGATTTCAAGAATGCTTTCTTTGCCGGGCGGCCATCAAAATCAAAATAATCGACCTTTTCGCCTTCTTTTTCGTAGTTAAATGCGTAAAAAGATTTGCCCTCGCGCTCGTACATGGCAGCAATGATTTTACCCGTACCAACTGCAACGCCTTCTACAAAATGCTGCTCATACACCACTTTGAAGCGATCACCCTGTCTTTGGTGATAAAAATCGACGGAAGAAGAAAGTACATCAATCATACCATCTGCCAGTTCATCATTGAGGCCGTTATCCGTAAGTGCCTGCCAAAAACTGGTTTCAAGTACGCCGGATGCCGCTACAATTTCGGTTTTTACATCCCTTTTTACCACATTAACTTGAAAAGGCTCCGTCAAGTTAAAAACTACATATTCGTAAGGAGAAGGCTCATACACCATTTGGGTAGCGTGGGCTTCCTGGGCCTGTTTCAAGAAAAACAGCGTTTTCCCGGCACGCATCGAATTAATGTTAAAAACGCCTTTGGAGGCTTCAACCAGTGCTGCAACTTGTGGGTACGTAAGCCCTTGCCGCATCAGAATTTCGCCCAACACATCGCCAGAGCGCAAGGTATTTTCGGTAAGTTGGTAGGTATTGAGTGAAAATCCCCATCGCTTGATTTCAGAGGGCGCTGCTTGGGCTAAGGCCATGGAAGCGGCCTGATTACGTTGTTTGGCAATTTGTGAAGAAATAAGGATCAGTGCGGTCAAAAAGGCAACACCACCAATCACCAGCCATCCATTAGAAGGAAGTGCTTGTTTCATACGCCGCATCCATTGTTGCGGCAACTTCTTTAGGTCGTTCACTTAATTCGTAGGTATTTAGATTAACATTCGGCTAATACGATTTGAAAAAAGCCGTAAAACTGGTCCGGTTTGGAGGAGTAAATAGTAGGAAAATACTATAGCATACCATTGTGTGCGTGGCAAAAATAGAATTGCATTTCGGTTTTTTACACATTCGGGTAGTTAAATTCGCCAACAGCCCGGTGTTACTTTTATGTGGAAAACAAAATATTGCTTTTTTTAGCTTTTAAAACGCTTATAATTAGTTTTTTATAAAATATATTTTTTTAAATTTAAAATCGAAAATTCGCTGAGACTTTTCAGGGCCGAGGATAGTGGCCAATTTGGATAGGGAACAGGCCTATTTTTAGGGATTAAATCTGCCTTGCAACGTAAAATTTGCTGTACGGCCTTATATTAATGAGGAATCGAAATAAAATTTGCCCTACCTTTGCACTATGCTTAGTTTGAACAATATCTATATCCAATACGGCAACCGAATCCTGCTCGATTATGTAAGCCTGGTGATTAAGCCCGGTGAACGGGTCGGTTTGGTGGGACGCAACGGCGCAGGAAAATCTACGCTCTTAAAAGTAATTGCCGGTGAAATGTCGCCCCATGAAGGCAATGTGGTGGTAGCCAACCACTTTACCATCGGGTATTTGCACCAGGATATGTTGCTCCCAAAAGGGAAAACGGTGCTCGATGAAACCATGACGGCCTTCAGTGAAGTCCTGGAACTTGAAAAAAGACTGCGTCATATCGAACAGGAACTCACCGTTCGAGAAGATTATGAATCCGATGAATATGCCCAACTCATTGAAGACATGGGCGATGTCACCGACCGATTGCACCACTTAGGCGGCCATACCACCCAGGCCGATGCCGAAAAAGTACTTGCAGGACTTGGTTTTAAAACCAGTGATATGCCCCGCCTGACCGATGAGTTCTCCGGTGGATGGCAAATGCGGATTGAATTGGCCAAAATGTTGCTGCGCGAACCCGATCTGCTGCTCCTCGATGAGCCTACCAACCACTTGGACATTGAAAGTATCCTGTGGCTGGAAGACTTTTTGAACAGCTACCAGGGCATGGCCGTTGTAATTAGCCACGATAAACGCTTTCTGGATAATGTAACCAACCGCACGGCGGAGGTTGTACTCGGGAAAGTGCACGATTATAAGGCTGCATACTCCCGGTATGTGGAATTGAGCCAGGAACGCCGCGAACAAATGAGCGCCGCCGCCGAAAACCAGCAACGCGTTATTGCCGATAAAGAACGCACCATCGCACGCTTTATGGCCAAGGCCTCCAAAACCAAAATGGCCCAGTCGATGCAAAAACAGCTCGACAAATTGGAGCGCATTGAAATTGACGACACCGATACAACTTCCATGATTATCCGCTTCCCGCCACCCCCTCGCTCGGGTGAGGTAGCAGCAAAGGCGGATCACATGACCAAAAAATATGGCAACAATACCATCCTCGACAATGTGGATTTTAATATCCTGCGCGGGGAACGGGTAGCGTTTGTAGGCCAAAACGGTCAGGGAAAAACAACCTTGGCCAAAATTATCTGCGGCATGGAACCCGCTACTTCGGGCGAGGCATCCCTGGGTTATAACATCCACTTGGGGTATTATGCGCAAAACCAGGCAGAAACCCTCGATCCGAAACTGACCCTCATTGAAACGATGGAAAAATACGCCCCGCCAGAAATGCGCACCAAACTGCGTTCTATCCTGGGTGCGTTTTTGTTTAGTGGGCAGGATGTCGATAAAAAAGTGGTGGCCCTCTCCGGGGGAGAACGTGCACGCCTGGCTTTGGCCTGTATGTTGTTGCGCCCGATCAATTTCCTGATACTCGATGAGCCTACCAACCACTTGGATATGACTTCCAAGGAAGTGTTGAAGCAAGCATTGATCGATTTTGAAGGTACTTTGCTGGTCGTAAGTCACGACCGCGAATTTTTGAGCGATCTTACCCAGCGTACCATCGAATTCCGCGACCACAAATTGATTGAATACCTGGGTGATATTAACTATTTCCTCGATAAACGCAAACTCGACAACATGCGTGATGTGGAAATGCGGACCGTCAATGGTGCTACAAATGGTGCAGCAAAAGGAAAAGAACTCAACGCTGAAGAGAAAAAAGCACTGCAACGCAACGTGCAAAAATCTGAAAAACGCATCGCCGACCTCGAACAGGAAATCAAAGGCATCGAATCGAAAATGGAAGCAGCCGATTTCTATATGAAACCCGAAGCCGATGCCGTGATGAAAAAATACGCCGATCTAAAAGCTGAACTGCAAAAAGAGTACGCAAGCTGGGAATTGGCCGTAGAGCAAATTGGGTAAGGTTTTTTGAGACGTTGGTCTATAAAATTGGGTGAACATGTAGCTTGTCCGACATTTGAAGTGTCTGACAAATCTGTGTTCACCCATTTTTTGTAGGATGCACACCCCGGTCAAAAACGGGTGGCAATCTTACCACTAAGCCCAATGCAAATGTTTATGCGCCCAAAAGTTTGGCTTCCCCTGTTTTTTATCGTGTTTTCTAATTTTTTCGCCCAGGCCCAACAAGGACTCACCGGGGCATATTACCAAGGTACCCGATTTGAGCGGTATGTGCTTTCGCGCACCGATAAAGATCTGGATTTTGATTGGGACAAGGTGCCGCCCGCCAAGGGTCTTCCTCCTTCCTATTTTTCTATACGCTGGACAGGTTTTCTAAACGTACCCAAATCAGGCAAATACCTGTTTTCGGCAATGGTCGACGATGGGATTCGCCTGTGGCTGGATGATCAATTGATTATTGATGCCTGGGATTTGCATGATTCGGAGCGCTTTAACGGCTCGGCTACCTTGGAAGCGGGCAAGTCTTATGCCCTACGGGTCGATTATTTCAATGATATTTTTGAAGGTGAAATCCATTTAAACTGGCAAATACCCGAAACAACGGGCAATTTTCAGAAAATTGACCCTAAGTATTTTTCCAAAACCAAAACCCGCCAGCAACCCCTCCGAAAACCCGCTCCAACGCCTGTTCCGGAAAAACCCAAACCCCAGCCTCCCGTCCCAAAGCCCGTGGTTGTAGTTAAAACCCAACCGGATTCACTGGAAAAATACCTGCCTAAGAATATTCTGTTCGAACAAAGCAAAAGCATTATGTTGCCCGGCTCAAAAGTGGAATTGGATAAACTGGCAGATATGCTTTTACGCCACCCGGAAATTAACCTGACCATCGAAGGCCACACCGATAATATAGGTGATCCCGCTAAAAATATGGTGTTATCTCAGGATCGGGCAAGGGTAACGGCCCGCTACCTGGTTGAAAAAGGTATTTCCGGAAAACGTATTGACGCAAAAGGTTACGGCAGTACCCAACCGCTTAGCACCGAAAATACTGCCGCTGGTCACGCCAAAAACCGCCGCGTCGTATTTATCTTGCGCTAAAATTGGTTCGTTTGTCGTTGCGCCAACACTTCGAACAGGCTATGACAACCTTTTAACTGACCAGCTTGTTTGCCTTGCAACGGTTCACCATTCAAAATCATCCCAAGATGAAAATTTCAAAATTTGTTTTGTTCCCAGTCATAGCCCTGATTGTGTTTTCTTATTGCGCTTCTAAAAATGAGGCTAAAGTGCCCACTAAACTTGAACGCCCAACGCTTACCGTCCCGGCAAAAGTCGATTTAACCGGCATGAGCAAAGCGACTTTTGCAGCCGGTTGTTTCTGGTGTGAAGAAGCCGTATTTGAAAATATTAAAGGAGTTTCGGAAGTCATTTCTGGCTATGCAGGCGGAGATACTGAGAACCCTACCTACGAAGAAGTCGGTTCTGGTCGCACCGGCCATACTGAAACGGTAGAAATCTACTACGATTCTACGATTATTCACTACCCGGAACTGATTCGGGTGTTCTTCGCCTCCCAGGATCCAACGCAAGTGAATGGACAAGGCCCCGACCATGGTACCCAATACCGCTCGGCAATTTTTTACCGCAATGCGGTAGAACAACGTATTGCCATTGAATATGTAGCTCAATTGACCAATTCGGGCAAGTTCAGCAAGCCGATTGCTGCACAAATCGTACCTTTCACAAAGTTCTGGCCAGCGGAAGATTACCACCAAAACTATGTGGTGCTGAATCCTGGCAACCCGTATGTGCAACACGAATCTATTCCGCGTTTGCGTCGTACCCTTGAGCAAGTACCGGATTTGGTAAAAAGCAAAAAGTAAAGTTTCTCTTTAACTAAAAAACTGATGTATGGCACCCATACATCAGTTTTTTTATGCAAATAAAGCAATTTATTATTAAATATTCGCGGTTATCGGCTATATTTCGGATCGAAATCAGTTGAATGGATAAATTTTATCACCCGCTTGCGTACTGGCAGTATTTTACCTTTACCTTTCTATGAAGATTCTTTACCATGATCATGTTTTGCTGCACGAAACAGGCCAGCATCCTGAAAATCGACTACGGTTGTCGCATTTTGAGCATCTGAAACCTCTCGAAATAGCACCCGATGGAGCCCATGCGCTTACCCTGATCCATCCCGAATCTTATATCGATCGGGTGCAGCACCATTGCGCCAATGGGTTTCCCTTGGATGGCGATACAAAAGTACACCACCAAAGTTTTTTGGCGGCTACAACGGCAGTGGGTTTGGCGCTTTTGGCGGCCGAACAGCGCGATTTTGCCTTGGTGCGTCCGCCCGGCCACCACGCATTCCGTTCGGAGGCACGCGGTTTTTGCATTTTTAATAACGTTGCGATTGCTGCTCAAAAAGCAGTAAATGAAGGTAAAAAAGTGCTTATTCTCGACTTTGACGGGCACCTGGGCGATGGGACCATGGATATTTTTTACGACAGCGATCAGGTTTTGTTTTGGTCTTTACACCAATATCCAGCCTATCCGGGCAATGGCTCGGCGCAGGAAATTGGGGTAGGGAGCGGACTTGGATTTACCATCAATCAACCCATCCCGCCTGCTTCCGGTGACGATATTTTTTGGCATGCTATTGAATACATGTTACCCGTAGCGCTTCAATTCAACCCGGATGTGGTGGCGGTTTCGGCAGGTTTCGATGCGCACCAGTTCGAACCGCTGTTAGAATTGCGCGCGAGTGCCAATTTTTATTACAAGGTGGGTAAAATGCTGAGCGAAAACTTTCCCGGCAAGGTGTTCGGCGTATTGGAAGGTGGATACAATGCCCAGGATTTACCCCATTGTGTGCACAATTTTATTGCAGGCATCAACCTGGAGCCAATGCCCTACGAAGAAGCCAGCACCAGCTCCGGTATGCGCGTGTGGGAAACCTATGAAATGCACTTGCATACCGCTGCGGCACTTTTATCGAAATTTTGGAAGTTTTAATATGAAACGTGTTCTAGATCAATTTTTTCAGCCAGAAAGTATTGCCTTAATTGGCGCAACCGACAAGCCGGAAAAGATTGGTTTTGCCGTTTTACACAATTTGCATACGTTTAAAGGAAAGGTCTATCCTATAAATCCAAAATATGCTGAATTACAAAACCTTAAATGCTATAAAAAACTCAAAGATTTACCAGAAAAACCTAGTTTGGTAATTATTGCAACCCCGGCCACCACGATCCCCGGCATCCTCACAGAATGTGGGAAGTTTGGGGTAGAATGTGTCATTATTTTATCTTCCGGTTTTAAGGAAGCAGGCAAAGAAGGGGAACAAATCTACCGCGATTTGCTCCACGTTGCCGACAAATACAAAATACGAATATTAGGACCCAACTGTATGGGTATTTTGGTCCCTTCTATTGGACTGAACGCCACCTTTGCTTCAGCGGTTCCTGGACCAGGCCGCGTAGCATTTATATCCCAAAGCGGTGCCTTGGGTTCGGCAATTCTCGATTGGGCTGCCGATAAACGGGTAGGTTTTAGCTATTTCGTGTCGATGGGCAACATGGCCGATATCGGATTTGAACATTTGATCGATTATTTCGGACAAGACAGTCGTACGGCCTGTATCCTTATATATATGGAGCATTTGGTCAATGCCCGTAAATTTATGAGTGCAGCCAGGGCTTTTGCACGTTCCAAACCCATTGTGATCCTCAAAGCGGGTTCCAGCAAAGAAGGCGCCCGGGCCGCCATGTTGCATACCGGAGCACTGGCAGGTAACGATGCAGTATACGAATCGGCTTTCCGACGTGCCGGACTCATCCGGGTGCGCACCATTCAGCAGTTTTTTGATTGTACCCAGGCTTTGGCGACCCAACCTTTACCCGCTGGAAAACGCTTGGCCATTATCACCAATGCTGGCGGACCCGCCATTATCGCCACGGATGCGCTTATACGCCGAGGCGGTACCCTGGCACAGTTAAAACCCGAAACCATTGAAAAATTAAGCACCGTTTTACCAGACATTTGGAGTAAAAACAATCCGGTAGACCTCAGCGGCGGCGCAACGACGGAGCAATTCCGATTCGCAATTCGCACCTGCCTCTTCGATCCCAATGTGGATGCGCTGCTGATTGTGCTCACGGCACAACAAGTTACAGATGCTAAAGCAATTGCCGAAGTGGTAGTCGCCGAATCAAAAGCGGTCTTTCCTAAACCCGTTTATTGCGCCTGGATGGGCTACACCTCCGTAATTGAAGGTCGAACCGTACTCGAAAAAGGGAAAGTCCCCTGGTATCCTTTTCCTGAACGCGCTGTGGAAGTGTTTATGCACATGGCCGATTATAAAGAAAACCTCGATCTTCTGTCTGAAATGCCCCCCGACCAGCCCATCGGATTTGCCGATATGCGCCGAAAAGAGGCAGCTACCATGCTTCGGCAGTTGCAACAAGCTGGGCGCACCCAGTTGGATGAAATCGAAAGCAAAGATTTGTTAGCCCTCTATGGTATCCCGGTTAATATCAGTTTGAAGGCCAATACCGAAGCAATGGCGCTCCATCAAGCCGAACAACTGGGCTATCCGGTGGTGATGAAAATCGAATCACCCGATATTTGGCACAAACAAGCGGCAGGCGGCATTAAAACCAATATTGAAAACGATACAGAACTCCTGCAATCGTACCAGGCCATGCACGCGCACGTACGCAACCGCAGGCCCGATGCCCGCATTGAAGGCGTCAGTATCGAAAAAATGCAGCCAATTCAGCACGAACTGCTCATTTCTTCCGAAAAAGACCCTGTTTTCGGCCCGGTAATTACTTTTGGACTAGGAGGTAGTACCGGTGACTTATGGCAAGATCGAACAGTTGGTTTGCCCCCCTTAAACCTGGCACTCGCCAAACGCCTCATTGAAGGCACCAAAGTGTATCAATTAATGCAAGGTTACGGGCATCAGACACCCGTGCCTGTTGACATGCTGGAAGATGTTTTGTGCCGCTTCACCTACCTGCTCATGGATTTTCCCGATATTAAGTCTATCGAAATCAATCCATTTGCCATGCAGCCCAAGTTGGGGATTGTTTTGGATGCTAAAATTGCACTCGAACGGTCGCCCAGTTTGCAACGCGATCCATATGCCCACCTGAGCATTTTGCCTTATCCAACCCAATGGATCAAAAAGGTGAAATTGAAAAACAAAATGGAGGTGCTTTTTCGCCCAATCCGGCCCGAAGATGAACCCATGGAGGCCGAATTAGCGCGCAATGCCTCCAAACAAAGCCTTTATTTCCGTTTCTTCGGGTATGTGCCCGGCATCGATCACCGTTTTTTATCCCGACTAACCCAGGTTGATTACGACCGGGAAATGGCCATCGTGGCCCAGGTAGAAGAAAATGGCGTGTCCAAAATCATTGGAGAAGTGCGTATTGTGGGCGATGGCTGGTATGAATCGGCTGAATATGCCATTTTAGTCGCCGATCAATGGCATGGCCTGGGCTTGGGCGGTATGCTCACAGATTATATCATTGAAATCGCACGCGCCCAGGGTTATCACAAAATAACGGCCTCCTTTTTAAAAAATAATGGCGCTATGCGCAGGCTGTTCGAACGCAAAGGATTCACCAATGCACCTGGCGATGAAGATTCTAATTGGGCGTTCTTAGATTTAAAGTAAGCTTTTTACAGAAGTTGTTACTTTCGTGTCTGATAAAAGTATTTTGTAAAACTTCATTAAAACGCTATCTGCATGTCTGTTCAACGCCAGGGGTCTCGCTCCATTTCCATCCTGATCGCCATTGTTGTGGCGGCTATTTCTTTGTTCAAATATTATGGCACCAGCTCGGTCAATGACATTACCGGAGAAAAACAACACGTCGCTGTTACACCCGAGCAAGAAGTGGCAATGGGCCTGCAAAGCGCACCAGGTATGGCAGAAGAGTTTGGCGGGTTGAGCCGGAACCAAGCCGCAGCCGCAATTGTTAACCAGGTAGGACAACAAATCGTGCAAAAATCGACGGCTAGCAAGACGCCTTATAAATATGACTTCCATTTGCTCGCCGACCAACAAACCATCAATGCATTTGCCTTACCGGGCGGACAAATTTTTATTACCGAAGCCTTGCTTTCCCGCCTCACCACCGACGGTCGCAACCTCAACCAGGATATGCTGGCGGGTGTATTGGGACATGAAGTAGGCCATGTTGTAGCGCGCCACAGTGCCGAAAAAATGGCACAAATGGAACTCGCTCAAGGAATTACAGGGGCTGTAACCATGGCAACCTACGATCCAAACAACCCAAACACCGCGTACATCGCGCAGGCAGTGTCCAACATGATCCAGTTAAAATACGGCCGCGACCAGGAATTGCAAAGCGACAACCTCGGCGTGCGCTTTATGATAGAGGCCGGTTACGACCCAAGCAAATTGATCGATGTAATGGAAGTCCTCAAACAAGCCGCAGGACCGGATAAAAAACCTGAGTTCCAATCCTCCCATCCCGATCCCGACAACCGCGCCGCCCGCATCAAAGAAGCCATCGAAGAATGGTCTAAAAAAATGTAAGATTAGTTGTTAGTTGTTAGTTGTTAGTTTTTAGTTGTTAGTTGTTAGTTAGGGCATCCCGCAAACTAACAACTAACAACTAACAACTAAAAACTAACAACTACCTAGACCGGTTCTCGTTCAATCGGGCAAGTCATACAGTGCGATCCGCCACGTGCGCGCGACAACTCATTGGAAGGGATGGTTATTATGGTGTTTTCCACCTCATCCACCGTGATTTTGCCATTATCAATGTCGCGCAGCAGTTTTTGGGCGCCAATTACCTTATAGCCAAAGTCTTTAAATGCACGCTCTGTAACCGGGTTCCGATCATAAGTGACTGCTACACCGGGTTTCAGGGCTACCAGATTGCAGCCGTCGGTCCATTGTTCACGCTCCTGGTAAGGACTTTCGCCACATCCAGCCCAAATGAATTCCATATTCGGGTTCACCTCCGCTAACAAAAAGTCTTTCAGGCAGGCATATTCAATTTCTTCACCATTGGCACGGTGTACATCTACATAAGAACCTAAACCATCCTGCACAATCGGCTTGTATCCAACCGTGTGGTTGTGGTTGATTTGGGTGAAAATCGTATCAATGTGCATGTAAGTCCGTTCTGCCGGAATATTCACCTGCACGATATTTTTGATAATTCCCCGATCAAACAGATAGTTTTTGATCATTTGAAAGGCATAATCGTTGGTTCGTTCCGAATTACCGATCAACAGGTAATCGTTGTGAAACATCATTACATCCCCACCTTCAATGCTGATCGTTTCACCTTTTTTAGAAGGCGGAAATTTATCGACCCGGTTCAGGTTTACCGTTTTACCATCCGATTTCAAGCGGCGGAACACCGGATGACTGCTAAAAATAAGGCGGGTCAGGAAATTTTCGCGAAAACGCGCCTCTTTGGCGGCTTTGGTAATAATCACGTGGTCCTTTACCGTCACGGCAATATCGCGTGTGAAAATCAGGTTCGGAATCGGGTCAAACAAAATCCGGTCTTCCGGTTCGAGGTAACCTGTTATTAAGGTGTCGGCAAGTTGCTCGGAAGACAGGCTGGCTAGGCGCGGGATAAAAGAGTAGGGGAGTTCTTCAAAATCAACGATCTTGTTGATCACCTCATATTTGCTTTCTTCATCACGGGTACTCTCCGCCAGCAGGTCGCGTACCTCCAATACATTCTGCTTTCCAACAAAGGCGCGGAGGATATTGACGAAAATATCGTGTTCGTCCTGCATATTCGGCAAATGAACGATATCATCGAACAATAATTCACCTGCGCGTTTAGGCGTGATTCTTGCAATACCTTCGTCCGGACGGTGTACGATTACTTTTTTGAGCTTGCCAATTTCAGAATCCACGTAAATGCGGCTGTTTGCGTCCATGAGTGTGCTGTTTAAAAATATTTTAAATGGTTAGGCTAAGTGGTGGCGAAGGTAGATCGAATTAATTGCGTGAGAAAGCTGGTGCAGTAGTTCTTTGCAAATGGCTAAAAAATGTACGACAGACTGCAAAATGGAAAATTATATAGCTGATCGTATGATTTTTTTTGAATCTGATTTGGAAAGGTGAGCCCCTTGCATACCTTTGCGCCCAAAATCTTAACAGACCGTTAAGTTTTCTGTAAAACCAACTTTATCCATCAAAGCAAAGTTTAGTGCAGTTGTTTAGAGGCTATCTAAATAAATTGTTTCCGGGCCCGATGCTTTGGTTAAAAAAAAGGGGGTGGTACTTTTGCGCTGTTGAAAGTCAAAAAGCGTTTTGATAATCATCATTGCTTTGTTTGTATACACATTCATACCATTACGACATATGTTGCTGAAACGTATTTGCTGGGTTTTCATACTTGCGCTCCTCGCTACGGCCAATTCTCACGCGGCGCCAACCAAAGAAGCAGGCAAAGAATTATTTATTGCCAACTGCGCCTCCTGTCATAACAAAAACATGAAAGACAATCTTACTGGTCCTGCCCTTGGCGGAGTAGAAGAGCGTTGGAGTGGCTTTCCTAGGAAGGACCTCTATTCATGGATTCGTAACTCTCAGGCGTTAATTGCCACGGGTCACCCACGTGCCACTGAATTGTGGAACAAGTGGAAGCCAACCTTGATGAGCAACTTCACCGGACTCACTGATGAGCAGATGGAAAGTATGCTGCTTTATATTGATGCTCAATATAAAGGTGGTGGCGATGTAACAAATGGCCCAAAAGTTGACCCTGCTGCAAGCAAAAAGGAAGAATCAAGTATCCCTTGGCTTTTCGTGGGCATGGCCATCATCCTGGGCTTGCTCGCTTTTGCCCTCATGCGCATCATCGACAACCTTGGTAATGTTGCACGGGTGCAGGAAGGCGAAGCGCCTATTCAAAAAAATTGGGTAACTTCATTAACCTCTAAAGGCTTCGTAGCCTTCGCAGTGTTTGCGATTACCTTACTGTTTGGCTACAAATCAGTGGATAACGCGACCCGGATGGGCCGCGAACAAAACTATCAGCCAACCCAGCCCGTTGCTTTCAGCCATAAAATACACGCTGGCGTCAATAAAATTGATTGCCAATATTGCCACGACTCTGCACGTCGCTCGAAACAGTCTTCTATCCCGGGCTCTAGCACTTGTATGAATTGCCACGCGGCCATTAAAAAAGGAACCATTTCTGGTACAGCAGAGATCACTAAAATTTTCGCTTCCATTGGTTTCGATCCAATCGCGGGAACCTACATTCCAAACTACGAAAGCTGGAGTGAGAAACAAATTGAAGACCTGTACAAAAAATGGATCGGTCAGGAATATATGGCCGCTAATACCTTGACTGCCTTGGATGAAAGCGGTCGCCAAACGGTTGATAATCAATGGGATGGCTTGGTAAAAGCGCTCAAAGACGACACCAATGGTAAAATTCAGGGTCCAATTGAATGGACTCGTATCCACAACCTGGCTGACCACGCTTACTTCAATCACTCCCAGCACGTTGCAGTGGGTAAAATTGAATGCCAAAAATGCCACGGTCCAATTCAGGAAATGGAAGAAGTGTACCAATACTCTACCCTGGGTATGGGCTGGTGTATCACTTGCCACCGTGAAACTGAAGTGAAATTTACGGACAACGCTTACTACAACCAGTACGAGCGTTACCACAAAGAATTAAATGAAGGCAAACGCACCAAAGTAACCGTTGCTGATATCGGCGGTTTGGAGTGTCAAAAATGCCACTATTAATATTTTCGCACATGCATATCCCGCAAAGCAGGGTATACATTCGCAAACACCTTTCACCACGCATTGCACAACATTTATCCTAAGTTTATATGCACAACGATAACGGTATTTGGGTTAGCACCGAAGATTTGATGCAAGAAGCATCTTTTCTGCAGTCTGCTGAAAAAGAATTTTCGGTTGAAAATATCGACCAAACCGATGGCAAATGGTCTACCAATCGCCGCGACTTCCTGAAACTACTCGGTTTTGGATTGGGCGCTGCAACGGTAGCGGCTTCTTGCGAAATTCCAGTAAAAAAGGCGATCCCTTACGTGACCAAGCCTGCTGATATTGTTCCAGGGGTAGCCAACTATTTCGCCTCTTCATTTGTAAATGGCGGCGATTATTGCGCAGTGTTGGTTAAAACACGGGAAGGTCGTCCAATTAAAATTGAAGGCAATACCCTGAGCGGCATTACTGCTGGCGGTACCAGTGCGCGGGCACAAGCCTCCGTATTAAGCCTGTATGATAATCGCCGGATTAAATTTGCAGGAACGATCGCAGACAGCGAAGTGCAAAAGAAATCTTGGGCCGATCTCGACAAAGAAATTAAAGCAAAATTGGGTGCTGGTGGCAATATTCGCATCATTACTCAAACCAATATGAGCCCAACGGCTAAATTGGCGCTCGCTGAATTTACAGCAAAATACCCAAATACAACGGTTGCTACTTATGATCCAGTTTCCAGCGCTGCATTGCTCGCTGCAAACCAGGCCTCTTTTGGTAAATTCGTAGTTCCTTCTTACCATTTTGATAAAGCAGACGTAATTGTTTCCTTTAACGCCGATTTCCTTGGAACTTGGATCAGTCCGGTAGAATATGCCCGCGCTTATGCGAAAAACCGCAAAATTCGCGATGCAAAGGGCATGAAAATGTCCCGCCACTATCAGGTAGAAAGCCACATGTCTCTGTCGGGCTCTAATGCGGATAACCGTATTTTGGTGAAGCCAAGCGAACAAGGTGCTGCAATCGTGGCACTGTACAATGCACTTGCTGGTACTTCTGGCGGACCGCAATTGAATGAGAAAGCAGCCGCTGCAATCAAAAAAGTAGCAGAAGACCTTAAAAAAGCATCCGGCAAGTCTTTGGTGGTGTCTGGTTCCAACAATGTAATGGAACAGATCTACGTAAACAAAATCAATGACCTGCTCGGAAATATCAACGTTACGGTCGACTTCAGCGCGGCTTCAAACCAACGTCAGGGTGATGAACGTCAAATCTTCCGCCTGATCGAAGAAATGAATGCAGGCCAGGTGGCAGTTGCCATCGTTTGGAATGCAAACCCTGCTTACGAACTGCCGAATGCCGATAAATTTAAAGAAGCATTTGCAAAAGTTGGAACCCGGATTTCATTCAACACGACCGTCGACGAAACAACCGCGCAATGTAATTATGCCGCTCCAAGCCACCACTTGTTGGAATCTTGGGGTGATGTTGAACCCAAAGCAGGGCATTATAGCCTCGTACAGCCTACTATTGCACCGCTGTTCGAAACCCGCCAGGCTGAATTGAGCCTGCTCGAATGGGCCGATAGCCAAAACCTGAACCGCCAGGACGATCAACCTTATTACCAATACCTGGTATCTAACTGGGCAGGTGATCTGTTCCAAAAACAATCCAAATATAGCACACCCGCTGCATTTTGGGATATGAGCCTGCATGATGGTGTTTTTGAAATGCCCGCCGCAGAGTCAGCCGTTACCTTCAATGCAGCAGTAAGCCTCAATCCTGCCGGGGTTACAAAACCTTCCGGTACGGAACTGGAAATTTCCTTCTACGAAACGGTGAACATTGGTGGTGGTCAATATGCCCACAATCCATGGTTGCAAGAAATGCCTGATCCGGTAAATCGTACCGTTTGGGGCAATTACCTCAGCGTTCCACTCGAATGGGATGGCGTAAATAACATTGACGGCTGGAAAGGTTTCAAAGATGGCGACAATGTAGAGGTTGAAGTGAATGGTAAAAAATTGACTTGTACCGTCGTACGTACCTTCGGCCAAATGCCTGGCACAGTGAGCATCGCCTTGGGTGGTGGTCGCGAAGCAGGTGGTTGTGGGGTAGGATACGGTGTGAATGTAAATACTTGGCTGCCTTTTGAAGGTGGTATGTTGCAATACTTTGCTGCTGACGTAAAAATTAAGGCAACAGGCACCGTTGATAAACATTTTGCCAGCGTGCAGCACCACCACACCATGGGGGTAAAAGCAATGGGCAAAGAAGAAAATGCCGTGATCAATGTCGATGAAAAATCATTGGGCTATAAAGGCTTCCAGGGTTCATTGACCGATCGTTCGATCATCTTCCAAACGACCCTGAATGAACTGCCTAAGTTCGCTGAAGAAATGGCAGAGTTCCATAAGGAAACGAAGCACTTAAACGAACAATCGCTTTATCCAGACTATTCCGATTACTACGGAACAGGGGTTAAATGGGGTATGTACGTTGATTTGAATGCTTGTATTGGTTGTGGTGCTTGTCAAGTTGCTTGTGTGAGCGAAAATAACGTGCCAGTAGTTGGTAAAAAAGAAGTAGCACGCCACCACGAAATGACCTGGTTGCGCATCGACCGTTACTTCTACGGAGATTTCGAAAACCCGGGTGTGGTATATCAGCCTATGATGTGCCAGCACTGTGATAACGCACCATGCGAAAACGTTTGTCCTGTAAATGCAACCAACCACTCGATGGAAGGGTTGAATCAAATGGCTTATAACCGTTGTATCGGTACCCGTTACTGCGCAAATAACTGCCCATACAAAGTACGTCGTTTCAACTGGTTAGATTACACCACTGCGGATACCTGGCCTTCAAATGAAGAGCGCGTATTCTGGGCAGAAGGCGATGATAAACCATTCTATGCCGATGATTTGGTGCGGATGGTATTAAATCCAGACGTAACCGTGCGCACCCGTGGTGTAATCGAAAAGTGCTCTTTCTGTATCCAACGTATCCAGGAAGGCAAACTGACTTCTAAGAAAGAGGAACGTGCCATCATGGATAATGATGTTCGGAGTGCTTGTCAAACCGCTTGCCCAACTGGTGCAATCGTGTTCGGTAACCTGAACAATCCTGAAAGTGAAGTAAATCAACTGCGTAATGGTGCAGGCGCCTTGGCATACCAGGTTTTGGAAGAAATCAACGTACGCCCAGGGGTAAAATACTCTGCTAAAATTCGCAATACCAACGAAGAACTTTTGTCATAACAATTAGGAAATTGGTACGGTGATACGCCAATGTTTTTGGCAAGTAGCCGACCCCCAATCTCTCAATCGCTCAATATCTGAAATAATATGTCGCAAGCAGTAGCGCCGGTCCGGCACATATTGATTGAAGGGAACAAATCTTACCACAATATCACGGAAGATTTGTGCACACCCACAGAAAAAGCTCCTTCCCGCGAATGGGTAATCGCTTTTGCGCTTGCCTCCGCGTTTCTCGGACTCTATCTTTTCGCCATTGTGTGGACAGTATGGAAAGGGATTGGTGAGTGGGGCGCCAACCGTACGATCAACTGGGCATGGGACATCACCAATTTCGTGTGGTGGATCGGTATCGGTCACGCAGGAACCCTCATCTCTGCGATCTTGTTGTTGTTCCGTCAACGCTGGCGTACGGGTGTAAACCGCGCAGCAGAAGCGATGACCATTTTTGCGGTAATTTGCGCTGGTCAGTTCCCTATTTTCCACATGGGACGGGTATGGCTGGCTTTCTTTATCTTCCCCTTCCCAAATACACGGGGTCCGCTGTGGACAAACTTTAACTCTCCGTTGTTGTGGGACGTATTTGCAATCTCAACGTACTTCTCTGTTTCCTTGTTGTTTTGGTACACAGGCTTGGTTCCTGACCTTGCAACGGTGCGGGACCGTGCAACAGGCTACCGTCGCAAAATTTACGAAACGTTTTCTTTTGGTTGGACAGGAAGTGCCAAGCACTGGCAACGTTGGGAAGCACTTTCGTTGGTTTTGGCCGGTATTTCTACGCCACTTGTACTTTCTGTACACACCATCGTATCTTTTGACTTCGCAACTTCGGTAATCCCGGGCTGGCATACTACGATCTTCCCACCTTATTTCGTTGCAGGTGCGATCTTCTCTGGTTTTGCCATGGTACAAACCCTGATGGTATTGACCCGTAAAGTGCTTGGTCTGCAAGAATACATCACAATCAACCACATCGAATCGATGAACAAGGTTATTGTGTTGACCGGTACGATTGTAGGGGTTGCCTATTTGACAGAATTGTTCATTGCCTGGTATTCAGGATACATATACGAACAGTTTGCCTTCTATAACCGTGTATTCGGTATTTACTGGTGGTCTTATTTTGGTATGATGTTCTGCAACGTGGTAAGCCCACAGCTGTTCTGGTCGCGCAGTATTCGTCGAAGTGTTTGGTGGACGTTCTTCCTTTCCGTTTTGGTAAATATTGGTATGTGGTTCGAACGTTTCGTAATCATTGCAACCACCTTGGCGCGTGACTATTTGCCATCATCTTGGAGTTACTATAACCCAACCTGGGTTGAAATCAGTATCTTCACAGGTACCATCGGCTTGTTCTTTACCCTTTACTTGATTTTTACCCGGGTTGCACCGGTAATTGCAATTGCAGAGGTAAAAGCCATCTTAAAAGTTGCAGGTGATCAGTATATCGGCCCAAATGCGAAGAAACATGCAGATGGTGCTGAAAAAGTGGAGGAGCCTAAACACTAATAAACCAATACAGCCTGATTAGTTTAATTGCTTTCAGGTAAACAATACACCGAAATCTACTAACAATTCATCATTCATAATAAAGAAGGATGGTTTCTGATAGCAAGCAAGTCCTGTATGGACTTTATAACGACGAAGAGGATCTGAAAGGTGCAATACGCGCTGCAAATGCGGCACACCTGGATATCATGGACGTGTACACGCCATTTCCGGTACATGGACTGGATCCAATTCTGGGATTGAAGGAAAGCCGGTTGCACTACCTCGGTTTTATTTATGGTACAATTGGCTGCCTTTTTGCCTTTTTGACCATGACCTGGATTTTTACAAGCGACTGGCCCATTGTATTTGGTGGTAAACCTTACTGGTCTATACCTGCCTTTATCCCAATCACCTTCGAATTGACGGTGTTGTTTGCAGCATGGGGCATGACGCTTACCTTTTACACCATTTGCGGCTTATGGCCAGGTGTTAAAGCGCAAACACTTGACAATCGCATCACAGACGATAAATTTTGCATCGCATTTGATGTAACAGCAGCGTCTGACAATGCGGTAGATGGATTGAAGCAGTTTTTCGGCACCACTCAGGCTGCTGAAGTGAACATTAAAACTATGTAGGTTGCCTTTATTGTTTTAAAAACGATTTTAGCAACGCACATTTTAACAAAGATAAATTCATAAAGCATGAAAAACGCAATTGGCGTGATTCTCGGGATTGCCTTGTTTGCATGGCTTTTTTCGCTCTGCTCTCCCGCTGGAGTTAACAAAACAGGGCATGAATATATGCCAGATATGTACCATCCGGTTTCATATGAGGCAAATGTTTACAGCGCATACTACTGGAACCACTGGGAAGGAAAGAGTCCTTTTACCAAGGCACAACTTTCTCAGCCCCGTAAGAAAGTAGAGGGTACGATCCCCCGTGGTTATACTGCGGTATATTACGGAGACGCTGCTGCATTAGACGTGGTTCGTGGAAAAAATGCATCGAACGCGATTGCTGCTCAAGTAAATGGTCAGGCTCCTTTCTATTATGCAAATAATGAAGATGATCGTTTGCTTTGTGAACAGGAAATGGTTCAGAACCCCTTCCCAATCACAACAAAAGGGCTCGAGAAAGCGAAAGCACTTTATGAAGTGAATTGTGGAATTTGCCATGGAGAAAAAGGAGACGGTCAAGGCTGGTTGGTAGCACAGCCAGATAGCAAATATCCGGCACAACCCAAAAATATGATTGCGGATGACATGGTTGCTGCTGGAAATGGTCGCTATTATTTTGCAATCATGTACGGCAAAAACGTGATGGGAGGCTATTCAGACAAGTTGTCTTTTGAAGAACGCTGGCAGGTAATCCACTATATCCGTGGTTTGCAAGCGAAATCAAAAACGCTAGAATATAATGAAAAGGCAAATACCCTGAGTAATGTAGAAGTTCCTGCAAAAGGAGTCGCAACGGGTCCGGCACGCGTTCAAGCGCCACCGCCGCCACCAGCGCCGCCTGTAAAATAAAACTGTGCGAAGCCCCATTTGCCAACCTTATTAACTAAGATCATTGTTCGGGGGAGTGGCTACCACTCATCCAACTATCAAAAAAACACCGGACTTAATTCGGTCTTGCGATATGAATCTGAATACGCAATTTGTATTTGAAGCCAAACAAAAACGCGTGCTACTTGGTGGCATGGCGCTGGGCGTGGTTTGCCTTGTTTTGTCGTTCCTCAACGACGATGAGTTTCACACCCGTTTCTGGACAAACTACTTGCACAATGCCGTGTACTTCACGGGAATTGCATTTATGTCCATGTTTTTCCTTGCAGCTCAAATTACAGCCTTTGCGGGCTGGAATTCCGTAATCAAGCGGGTATGGGAAGCAATGAGCCAGTTTATGTGGGTTGGTATTATCCTGATGGGTGTACTTGCCATTGGTGTTTGGGGACATCTCCACCACCTTTATCACTGGAATACACCAGGGATTACAGATCCGAACAGCCCGATCTATGACAAAATCCTAGCGGGTAAAAAAGGCTTTTTGAATCCAACCTTTTATACCATATCGGTTGTTGGCTTTTTGGCACTTTGGTACTATTGGGCGTTCAAATTGCGTCAAGCATCGGTTGATCAGGATACGAAGGAAACACCTTCCTTCGACTATTATAAAAAACAACGCAAATGGGCGGCCTCTTTCCTTCCCATTGGCGGCTTTTTAAGCACGGTTTTCCTTTGGGAATCTGTGATGGCGGTTGATCCGCATTGGTACTCAACTATGTTTGCGTGGTATGCAACGGCTTCTTTGTGGTTGGCTTCTATTTCATTGACAACCATGATTATCATTTACCTCAAATCCTTGGGGTATATGGAGTACGTTAACCGTAGCCACTTACATGATGTAGGTAAATTCCTTTTCGGTATCAGTGTGTTTTGGACATACTTGTGGTTCGACCAATTTATGTTGATTTGGTACGCAAACAACGGGGAGGAAACGATCTACTTCAAAGAACGGATGGAACATTACCCAATTCTGTTCTGGGGTAACTTGGTGATTAACTTTGTATTGCCATTCTTTATTTTGATGCGTAATGATACAAAACGCAAATTCGGTACGATGTTTTTTGTTGCCTTGTTTGTGTTTGTTGGTCACTGGTGGGACTTTTTTTATATGATTAAGCCAGGTGCACGCATTGCAGCATTCGAAGCAAAAGAAATGGCCGAAGGCAAAAAGCCTGGTGCAGAAGTTGCTCCATTGTCAGAAACTGCACCTAAAGAGGCGGCTCCTGCAACAGAAGCACATTCAGCCGAAACTGCAACCCATTCGGAAGCTGCACATGCTACTGAATCAGCAGCACACAGCGCTGAAGGACATACTGCCGAATCAGCAACCCATGCAGAAGCAGATCATGCTACTGCTGAAGACCATAAAGCAGTGCCTGCAACTGCGGAAGCAACCCATGCAGAAGGTGCGCATGCAGAACAAGGCGAACATGCTGAACACGGTGCACATGCAGAACATGGTCCAGATAAAAGTTTTAAACTGGGCTATACAATCCCTGGTTTGGAAGAGTTAGGTGTTTTTATTGGGTTCCTAAGCCTATTCTTGTTCTTCTTTTTTGCCCAGTTACAACGTGTATCACTGGTGCCAATGAAAGATCCATACTTAGAGGAAAGTTTGCACCACGATACAGGAGCGCTTATTGAGGGCGAAGATGACGGTCACGGAGACGCTAACCATCATTAGTCTTTAATTAGAACGTTTCTAAACAAAAAAGAGTCTTCACGTTGCTCCGAACAATCCATTTACCTTTGGGTTAAAGTAAAAAACTTACGATGACTGCGCTTATCATACTACTCTGTTTTATTCTGATTACCATTGTACTTGTACAAATTGGTAAGGTTACTGAACTCACCGCTCAAATTAAAGGCGAACGTGAAGTTCTGCGTGACAATAGCAAATGGAATGGCTTATTGTCCCTCATTTTTCTGGTTGTTTTCTTAAGTGGAGTAATCATCTCTGCTTATGAATTCAAAAATGTGATGCTTGGTTATGGCCCGCATGCAGCGGCTTCCAAACATGGCGCTATGCTGGATGCATTGTTCAACCTAACCCTGGTATTTACCGGGATTGTATTTGTAGGCACCCACATCGCTTTGTTTTGGTTTGCATATAAGTATCGCTATCAAGAAGGTCGTAAAGCAACATTCCTTGCGCACGACAACCGTTTGGAGGTTTGGTGGACTGCAATTCCTGCGGTCGTAATGACCCTCTTGGTTGTACGTGGCTTGAATGCTTGGAATGAAGTAATGGCGGATGTTAAGGAAGGTGAAGACTACATGGAAATCGAAGCCACTGGTCAACAGTTCAACTGGAGCATTCGTTACCCTGGTCCTGATAACAAATTAGGAACACGTGACTATAAGTTGACGACCGCAGGCAATCCAATTGGTCAGGACTTTACTGATTCCAAAAACTGGGATGATATGATTCCTGGGCAAGAACTTTACTTGCCAGTTGGCAAAAAAGTACGGGTACGTATCATTGCAAAAGACGTGTTGCACAATTTTTATCTGCCGCACTTCCGGGTGAAAATGGATGCAGTGCCTGGCTTGCCGACCATGTTCGTGTTTACACCGAATAAGACTACAACAGAGTATCGCAATGAATTGCGCAAATATCCTGAATATAACGAGCCTTTTGATCTAGCAGATCCAACAGGTCCGAAGCGTTGGGAAAAATTTGATTACGAACTGGCATGTGCAGAATTGTGTGGTAAAGGCCACTATTCTATGCGCCGCGTATTAAAAATCGTAACGCAAGAAGAATATGATGCCTGGTTTAAAAAACAGGAGTCTTTCTACTTGACACAGGTGCGCGGCAAAGCAGACGACCCGAATAAGGGTAAAATGACCTTGCCAATTGAAGCACCTATCCGCGCAAAAGCGTTTGGTGAATCGGTAAAAAAAGCAGTGGAATCTACTAATGCAACTGATAAAACCTTGCAATTGAGTTTCATTAATTTTGAAACAGGTTCTGCAAAGTTGACAGAAGACAGCAAGTACGAACTGGATAACTTGGTTACGGCGCTCAATACTTATCCTGGAATGTCTATAGCAATTGCTGGGCACACTGATAATGTTGGAGAGCCTGGTGCAAACATGCTTTTATCTGTTGAACGTGCGAATGCTGTGGCAAACTATCTGATTACCCGTGGTGTTTCCGGCAGTCGCCTGAAGGCCAGTGGTTATGGCGATACAAAACCAGCTGTTCCTAATGACACGCCTGAGAATCAGGCAAAAAACCGTCGGACAGAATTCACCATTCTGGGCGGCGGCACAACCAATCCCTCCTGATATTTAAGTACCGGAGACAAATAGAACCCTCGCAATTTTTTTTAAAAACTGTTCAAAATCTACTGGTATGGCTCACGTAATATCTGCCGCCGAAACTTTGGAAGAAACGCTTACCCAAGAACTTGGGTTTAACGATCATTTTCATGAGCATCATCATGGAGATAAGTTTCAATCAAATTTCCTAACGCATTACATTTTCAGCACCGATCACAAAATGATCGCGCGTCAATTCCTGATCACAGGTATTTTCTGGGCCTTCATTGGTGCTGCGATGTCAATCATTTTCCGCCTTCAATTGGGCTTCCCAGAAGCTGATTTGGTTTGGCTGAAACCGCTTTTAGGCAAATGGATTCAAGTAAATGCAGCAGGCATTGGCAAACTTGATCCTGAATTCTATTACTCATTGGTTACCATGCATGGTACCATCCTCGTGTTCTTTGTATTGACGGCGGGATTGAGTGGTACCTTTTCCAACTTGTTGATTCCGTTGCAGGTGGGTGCCCGCGATATGGCTTCACCGCTGTTGAACGCATTTTCTTACTGGGCGTTCTTCTTGGCTGGTGTGGTGATGTTTTTGTCTTTGTTCCTGAGTACTGGACCATTTTCGGGGGGCTGGACGGCATATCCTCCATTAAGTGCCCTGCCGCAAGCCTCTGAAGGTTCAGGTGCAGGTATGACCATGTGGATTGTCTCGATGGCCCTTTTCGTAGTGTCTGCCTTGTTGGGTGGTATTAACTATATTACTACGGTATTGAACTTGCGTACGAAAGGCATGAACATGTGGCGTATGCCCTTGACCATGTGGGCGTTCTTTGTGACGGCTGTGTTGGGCGTATTGTCTTTCCCTGTATTGTTTTCTGGCTTGTTGTTGTTGATGTTCGACCGCGGCTTGGGTACTTCTTTTTACCTGAGTGAAATCGTGGTGGGTGGTCAAGTTTTAGACCGCATCGGTGGTAGCCCAATTTTGTACCAGCACTTGTTCTGGTTCTTGGGTCACCCAGAGGTGTACATCATCATCCTGCCTGCGATGGGTATTGTATCGGAGGTAATGTCGGTACACGCACGCAAACCGATTTTTGGTTACCGCGCGATGGTCTTCTCAATTTTGGCGATTGGTTTCTTGTCGTTCATTGTTTGGGCGCACCATATGTTTATGTCGGGTGTGAATCCATTTATTAGTAACTTCTTTGTAATCTTTACGTTGATCATTGCCGTTCCATCGGCGGTAAAAGTGTTCAACTGGATTACTACGATATACGGATCCAACTTCCGGTTCAATTCGGCAAGTTTGTTTTCAATCGGGTTTGTTTCGATGTTTATTTCAGGTGGTTTGACAGGTATCTTCTTGGGTAACTCTGCGATTGATATTCAGTTGCATGATACTTACTTTATTGTAGCCCACTTCCACATTGTAATGGGTATTGCAGCATTCTTTGGGATGTTCGCGGGTATTTACCACTGGTTCCCCAAAATGTTCGGTCGTTTTATGAACGAAACCTTGGGTAAAGTACACTTTTGGGGTACTTTGATCGGTGCGTATGCGATTTTCTGGCCGATGCACTACACGGGTATGGCAGGTGTTCCTCGTCGTTATTACGATGCAGGTGCTTCTTTCGATGCATTCCGTCACTTTACAGACCTGAATAAATTTATTACAGTTGCAGCGATTGTGGTATTTTTCCTTCAAGTATTGTTCATCATCAACTTCTTCTACTCCATTTTTAGCGGTCGTAAAATGACGTCTAAGAACCCATGGGGTGCGAATACCCTTGAATGGACAACACCGATTGAAACAGGTCACGGCAACTGGCCTGGTAATATCCCTACTGTTCAACGTTGGGCATATGACTATGGTAAAGATGGTAAGGAGTTTATCCCACAATATGTACCGTTGGGTGAAAACGAGCATGACCACGGCAACCACTAAGTAATCCGTTCATTTGCCGGAAAACAACTGTATGGTTGTTTCCGGCAAATGATTACAGTGATAAAAGTTTTTTGAAAAAATGGAGCGTAATCAGGCAAATCAAGCGGCGGTTTGGGGAGCATTGAGCCAGTCTATTACTGACTTTGGTTTGTTGGTAAAATTCAGGTTGAATCTGACCGTGGTTTTTTCGGCAGTAATGTCGTATGCGATTGTGGCAGAGGGTCAAATTACAGTCTTGGCGACTTTGGTGCTTGCATTGGGAGGTTTTTTTGTGACCAGTGCTGCGAACGCACTGAACCAGGTATTGGAGCGCGACTATGATGTGTTGATGCCCCGTACAGCCAACCGCCCGGTAGCGGCAGGAAGAATGAGCGTGTCGAAGGCTGTTTTGTTGGCTGGTTTGATGGCATTGGTAGGGATTTCCTTGCTTTCTGTTTTCAATCCGTTGACAGGATTTTTGGGTACACTGTCTTTGATTAGTTATGCCTTTGTGTACACACCTTTGAAACGCTCGAGTCCGTTGGCTGTTTTGGTGGGTGCGATACCAGGCGCTTTACCACTGATTATTGGTAGTGTTGCTTTTGAAGGTACGATTACTTCGACTGCGATGATGTTGTTTTCACTTCAGTTCCTTTGGCAATTTCCCCATTTTTGGGCAGTTGCATGGCTGGCAGATGAAGATTATCGGAAGGCAGGTTTTTATTTGTTGCCTACAGGGGCGGCCGAAAAAGATAAAACTACAGGCTTATTGTCTTTTGGATTTTGTCTTTTGTTGATTGCGAATACGGGCCTGGCTTTTGCCATGGGTTATATCAGTTTGGTGGCGATGGTTGCTTTAGTAGTTTTGAATGTTTATTGGGCGTTGAAGTGCTGGAATTTGTATAAAACTTGTTCCGTCAAAGCAGCCAGGGCTCAAATGTTCTTTTCCTTTGCACATCTGCCCTTGTCGTTGATTGTTTTGTTGTTGGATAAACTGTTTTAAACTAAATACAAATGGCTGCAATTACGCCTCAATACAGCAGAAGTAATATCAACTCACAAAAATTTGCTTTGTGGGTTGCCATTGCAGCAATGATCATGATGTTTGGCTCTTTGACGAGCGCTTATGTTGTGCGTCGCGCTGCTGGAAACTGGTTTGAATTTAAATTACCGGATTTGTTTTTTATCAATACGGTAGTGATTTTGTTGAGCAGTGTGACCATTCAGTTGTCTTACCGCGCTTTTAAGCAAGGCAAAGAACAACAATATAAAGGCCTGTTGATTGCTACATTTGTGCTTGGAATGGCGTTTGTGATTATGCAGTATATGGGTTGGGAAGCACTGAATGCAATTGGGGCAACTTTTACTATTAATCCATCCAGTTCCTTCATTTATGTGATATCTGGATTACATGCGGCCCACGTATTAGGAGGCATGTTGGCATTGACCGTAGCGTTGGTGCATGCTTATTATTTGCCCTTTAAGGCTACGATCAGAAGGCAGCAACGCTTTGAATTGGTTGTACAATATTGGCATTTTGTGGATGTGCTCTGGGTGTATTTGATTTTCTTTTTCACCATACAGTCCTGATTAACCGAAACCAAAACTAAGAACTCTATTACATAATTGATTGAACGTTATGGCAGAAACTTCTGTTGACCACGCGCACGACACGCACGAACATGTTGATGAATCCCAACGCTGGGAAGGTGCGGTATCGCCCTTTAGTGCGAGTTATGGTAAAATTATGATGTGGTACTTTCTGGTATCGGATGCCTTTACTTTTGCGGGCTTCCTGATTGCTTATGGAGCACTGCGTTTTAGTATGCCTACCTGGCCTGAGCCAGATTTCGTATTTGCTTCTTTCCCTTTTGTTGATGCACATTGGCCGCTTATTTTCGTAACGTTTATGACGTTTGTACTGATCTTTAGCTCGGTTACAATGGTACGTGCGGTACAAGAAGGCCACCGTGAAAATCAGCGTGGTGTTGTATTTTGGATGTTTTTAACCGTCCTTGGCGGTGCGACTTTCCTTGGTAGCCAGGCTTACGAATGGACGACCTTGATCGTTAAAGAAAATGTAACGGTTACGCAAAATCCATTTGGTCGGCATATAGCAGATGGTGTTTATCTAAATGCGGATAAAAAAAAAAAAAAAAATGCAGACGGAACGCCAAAAACATTTTTCAAGGATCAGAGCTATTTGATTCATATGCATGATGGCAAGCCGAGTGGTGTGGTTTACCATGATCCGGCACAACGTGGAGAAGGAATGACTGCTCACGAAAACCTGAAAATTAAGTACACTACAGGTGCCTATGCAGGGCAGGTGAAGGAAGCGGCCTTTGGTCCAAAAGCATTTGGTGCTTTATTTTTCTTCATTACGGGTTTCCACGGTTTCCACGTATTTTCCGGTGTATTGTTCCTTGCCATCATCATGGTTAATGCAGGAAGTGGCTTGTACGCTGCCCGCAAAAACGGTTATGAGATGGTAGAGAAGATTGGTTTGTACTGGCACTTTGTGGATTTGGTCTGGGTATTTGTATTCCTTGTTTTTTACCTGTTGTAAACAAACAGGTTGAAACACCTTGACTTCAATTTTTCTTTTAACTAACCTTATTGATTCAAAATAATGGCTGAACATCAAACATACGAAGAAGCAAAAGCACTCGTTTTCCGGGGCTTGATGTTGTTGGGTGCGATCACAATTGTAGAAGTAGTTGTAGCGCTCCTTGCGAAAGGTCACCTTATTCATGGTGTCAACTTTTCTCATGGTTTTGGGCATTACGTTTATATGTTGCTCATGATTGGGTTTTCAATTTACAAAGCCTATTTCATCATCTTTTTCTTCATGCACATGGCTTACGAGGTTCGGGGCTTGGTGATGAGTGTGCTGTTGCCTGTTTTGTTGTTGGTATGGGCTATCATTGCTTTCTTTAGCGAGGGCAGCTATTGGGGAAGAAGCCGGGAAAACATCCGTCAACGCAACGAAGAAACGGTAAAACCTGCTCCTGGTGGCAGTACCCAAGGTTATTACATTATTCCGGGTACGGAAAAGCAGGTAAAACTGGGTTAATTGGTTGACCTCAACCTGGGTTTCAACAGAAAGTTTTGAAACCTTTACAGGCTAAAATATAGTAAGGCGAGGCAACTAAACCTCGCCTTTTTTGTTTTTGTAACACGATTTGAACTATGAGTCAGGAAAAAGAAAAAGTAACTAACAAGCGGAAATTGATCATTTTCGCCGCGATGTTTTTGATCTTCGTTGCATTACCAGGCATGTCTTGGTATTATTTGAGTTCTGGGCTAACCTGGCATAAAAAAGCCTATGCGGAGTTGGGTAACTATGGCAAAATACGCCCTGCATTTATCATTTACCCGGATGGCGAAAAGCGCGATCAGTTAAAGGAAAAGGTGGTTGTATTGCACATATTTGGAGAAAATCCTGATATATCGCCTGTTAACCAGAAGATATTGGATACAGGAGAAAACCTGTTCAATCAATTTGGCAAGAACTACATGTTTACCTTTTGTATGATCAAAGAGGGTGGGGGAACTGCGGAGTTTAAAACCTATGCGCAGACGCGTCCAAGTTCGGATTTTGCTACCTGGGTATGGACAGGAGGATTGGGGTCTTGGCGCACGATACTCGAAAACGGTTATGAATCTTTTAGCCTCGCTTCGGGTACGCCTGCTGTAAAAGAATATTATGCTTTATGCGATACTTCTGGGACCATACGGCGGTTTTACAATGCGGAGGATGATCATGAGATTGGCCGCATGGTTGAACACATTGCCATGTTGTTGCCCAAGCAGTAATGCATACTTTCATTCATTGATTTCACTTTTTTGGTTTTAATATGGCTGATATTCAGTTAGAAAAGAAATTAAACACGGTTGCATACATTGTATCTGCAGCGGTGCTCTTGCTGGTGGTTGCCATGCGCCGCTACAAAATAAATTTGGGGGTAGATTTTAGTTTTCTGCCGCCATTTCATGCGAGTTTGAACGC
The DNA here is from genome assembly GCA_027488935.1 of Saprospiraceae bacterium. GTDB lineage: Bacteria > Bacteroidota > Bacteroidia > Chitinophagales > Saprospiraceae > M3007. Next base: position 76,563 of record JAIYAP010000052.1, read on the forward strand.
TCTTACGGCCGTCATTTTGCTTGTAGCGCTTTATTTTATCAAAAACAAGCAGGTTGAAAACCACCGTAAGGCTATTTACGTGGCTATGATCACCTCGGGCTTGTTTTTATTGTCTTATGTGCTCTATCATTTTACGACGCCGGAAACGCGCTATGGGGGCGAAGGACCGCTACGGATGGTTTACTTTTTCCTATTGTTGACGCATATTTTTTTAGCGGCAACTTCTCTACCCTTTATCCTGCTTACCTTCATTCGCGCCTATACCAATCAATTTGAGCGCCACCGCAAGATGGCGCGTTGGGTTTTCCCAATTTGGCTATACGTTGCCATAACAGGTCCAATATGTTACCTGATGCTGATGCCTTATTATAAATAGGCAAGCACTGCTCACTTTAAAATTGATAAACTATGCAGACCAATCAGTTATTTAAAATTTCTGTAATCGTTGTGGTTTTGTTGATGATCGCGGCGCTTTCTGATCCCCTTTTTGCACAATGTGCAATGTGTAAAGCATCTTCAGAGTCAAATTTGAAAGCGGGTGGTGGCGATCCAGTTGGGTTGAATGCCGGTATTTTGTATATGCTTTCTCTTCCTTATTTGATTGTAGGTGGCATTGCAATTTGGTGGTGGCGCAACCGGAAACAGGACTAGGAAGTCCGAATAAGTTTAAGTTTTTTCCAATCCTGCCGAAACCACAGAAACCATTGGTAGGCGAGCAGGGGGAATACAATAAAGGCAAGTATATTAAAATAGTATGCTTCAGCAAACTCGAAGTGGATCAGGTGCATCAGCGCACGCGTTAGTCCACATGCATAGCATTCCTGCTTAAATAATAGGATCGAGAGGCAAATTGATTGTCCCTGATCGAAAAAATCGGCCGGTAATACGAGGAGTATTACCGGCACGATGATCCAGAAAGCGATGCGCACATAGTGCCAGTATTTCCGGAAATTAGAGCGTGGATTCATACTCCCTGCCACGGCTTGGTTTTAGATTACCAAAAACAATGCGGAAAAAGTCAATGATCCACCATATTCCGCAGCCACCAAAAGTAAGCAATTGAATAACGCCAATGAGTGGGTAGCCTAGGTAGAAACGGTGAACACCCAAGACGCCAACGAATATAACTAATAGTATAGCGATCAGTTGATCTTTTCCATTACCAGACTGGCCATCTTTAGCCAATTCTTTTTTAATGGTGTGTTGGAGTGCTTTTAAAGCAACCACTTCTTTAAAATGCAGGCGTTGACCGGTGATTTGTTTAACCTGGGAGGGGGTAATCTTGACGAAATCGGATACAGACATTTGGCTTATTTGAGTAGGGAGGCCAGATGCTTTTACTTTTAAGGCAAGTTGGGCATTAGAATATTTTGCTGCGGTATTCGCAAGCATAGGTGTAAGGAACATTCCGAGGAATGCCAGCATAATCAAGTGTTTCATAGACTGGAAAATTTTAATGAAGATCAGTTGGTGCAGGAGTTGGTTTTTCCAATACTTTGATGATGGCATTTTTAATCCAAAATACCCAAAAGGCGCCCAGCACAGGTGCGAGCAATAAACTAGCTTTGTTAAAATAAATAGCGCTGTCGAAGTCGAGGTGCACCAGGTGCATGACTGCTCTTGTCATACCGCAGCCGTAGCATTCGATGTCAAAAAAGCGCTTGGAAGGGCAGATTGTGGGACCATAATCGAAATAGTCCGCAGGTAAAATCAATACAATAACCGGTGTTAGAATTAAAAACACCAAGTATGCATAATCGAATAACTTTCCGGTTTTCATATTGCTTTTTCAAAATGCATTGGCGCAACGATACGTCGCGCCAATGCGATGACTTACAAAAAATTACTTGTAGTAGTCTTTCATTTTAACAAGTGCATGGATGAAACCAGGCAACCAGCAAAGTGCAGTCAGGATCAAGTTAATGATCCAATCATTGCCGGACCAGTCAGATTTCAAGCCCATAACCAACCAAGCAAGACCAAAGAAAGCCAAAAGGATGTAAACACCTTTTGTGATGCCATCACCTGCTGTTCCAACAGGAGAGATCGTGGCGTTTTTCATTTCGTGCTTAACTTTCACCTGAGCAGCTTTCAGCGCCAAAGAGTTTTTCAAACCAAGGCGTTGGCCAGTGATTTTTTTGTACTCAGCTGGAGTGATTTCAAGGAATTTGTCCATTCCAAGTTTAACCAACTGTGGGTCAATTGCTTTGATGTCAGAAGCGCTGCTGCACTCAGACAGCGGGGTGTTCACTGCTGCGATTTCAGCATTTGCCATTGTTGCTACGAACAGGAGGCACACAAACGAAAGGATGAGTTGTTTCATGCAGTTAATAATTAGAATTTAATGCCTACTCGATTAGGGCTTTTCGGCTTCGGCCCGGGATTGGTTCCTGATGAACCCGATGCGCAAATTTAGACGATAAAATGATAAATTCGTTTGAGGGGCATAAAATTTGTGATCATTTTAACGCGCTTGTAAATTGGGGCGTTGTGTTTTGGCGTCGTGGTGTAAAATTCGGAACTTCGCCCGACCTTAAGTTGATTCTATGAAAATTGCTGTTTTTCCTGGGTCTTTTGATCCGATTACCACGGGCCACGTTGATTTAGTCAGGCGGGCATTGCCACTTTTTGATAAAATCATCATCGCGGTTGGCGTGAATTCCACAAAAAAGTACCTGTTTCCGCTCGAGCAACGTTTGGCTTGGTTGCGGGTTGTATTTGACAGTTATCCCACAGTTGGGGTGGATCAGTTCCAAAACTTGACGGCCCATTACTGTCAGCGGATCGGTGCCCGGTACTTGTTGCGCGGACTTCGAAACGCTTCTGATTTTGATTACGAAAAGACCATTTCGCAGTTGAATCATATTGTAGGTGGCGGCATTGAAACCGTATTTTTGATTGCCCAGCCAGAATTTTCTCACATAAGCAGTACGATCGTGCGGGAAATCATTGTAGGGGGAGCGGATGCAACTCCTTTTATACCCTCCGAGATAAAAATTGAATTGCAGTAATGTTTCATTGCGGCATGCAAGATTACCTATCCAAATTTATAAAACCATTTCAAAATGACTGATGCAATATTCACCGTTCCACGTCCAGTGAATGAACCGGTGCTCAATTACGCGCCGGGTTCTGCGGAAAAAGCGGCCTTAAAAGCGGCCTTAGCAGCTGCCCACAGCAATTCCAGCGATATCCCGATGTACATTGGTGGTGCTGAGGTATTTACCGACGCAAAAGTTGCCATGCATCCGCCGCATGCGTTAAAGCAGCACCTGGGCCATTATTCAAAGGGTAATGCAAGCCATGTTACCGCCGCCATTGATGCTGCGCTGGCTGCAAAACCGAGTTGGGAAGCCATGCCTTGGCAGGAGCGTGCCGCTATTTTTTTACGGGCAGCCGATCTGTTAACCGGGCCATACCGGGCAAAAATGGCTGCTGCGACCATGCTGTGCCAAAGCAAAAATGCATATCAGGCTGAGATAGACTGTATTTGTGAATTGGCTGATTTTTGGCGTTACAATGTGTATTTTATGGAAGAGATATACAAAGTGCAGCCTTTGAGCACAAAAAACACCTGGAATCGGACCGATTGGCGTCCGCTAGAGGGGTTTGTATTTGCGTTGACACCTTTCAATTTTACGGCGATTGCGGGTAATTTGCCTTCCGCACCCGCGATGTTGGGCAATGTAGCGGTATGGAAGCCTGCTGAAACTCAAATTTATTCGGCAGCGGTCATCATGGAAATCTTGCAGGAAGCGGGTTTGCCAGCAGGCGTTATTAATTTGGTGTATGTAGATGGTCCGACCGTTGGTGAGATCGTCTTTAAGCACCCAGATTTTGCGGGTTTGCATTTCACAGGAAGTACGGGCGTTTTTCAGCGTTTATGGAAAACAATCGGAGAGAATTTGCCCTTATATCGAACCTATCCGCGTATTGTGGGAGAAACGGGTGGTAAAGATTTTGTGATGGTGCATGCTTCTGCCGATGCAAAAGCGGTTGCGGTTGGTTTAGTGCGCGGTGCTTTTGAGTATCAAGGTCAGAAGTGTTCGGCAGCCTCACGTGCGTACGTGCCTGAAAGTTTGTGGCCTGCAGTAAAAACAAACATGCTGGCGGATTTAGCCGACATAAAAATGGGTACGGTTGAAGATTTTAGCCATTTTATCAACGCAGTTATTGATGAACGGTCTTTTGACAAGATTGCCGCTTATATAACGGCTGCCAAACAATCGGATAAAGTAGAAGTGATTGCAGGTGGAAATTTTGATAAAAGCGAGGGTTATTTTATCGAACCAACGGTTTTATTGGTATCCGATCCGAGTTATGTGACCATGTGTGAGGAAATTTTTGGTCCGGTACTCAGTATTTATGTTTACCCGGATGCGGAATTTGGATCGACCCTTGATTTAGTAAACAGCACTTCTCCCTATGCATTAACCGGCGCTATTTTTGCCCGTGATCGGGATGCGTTGGCGTTGGCGAACAGCAAGTTGCGTCATGCGGCGGGCAATTATTACGTCAATGATAAGCCTACCGGGGCAGTAGTTGGGCAACAGCCATTTGGCGGCGGCCGTGCTTCAGGCACAAATGACAAGGCAGGTTCGATATTGAATATGTATCGGTGGTTGTCGCCGCGTACGATCAAGGAAACCTTGGTGTCGCCTACTGACTATCGGTATCCATTTATGTTAGAATCGTAGGGAGTCTTAAAAAAGGCAATAAAAAAGCGGCGCTCGGAATTAACCGAGTGCCGCTTTTGCAAGTTTGCGCAGCGAAAAAATCAATTATCGTTGCTGGTATATTTCAATTCCTTGATACGTGCTTTTTTACCAACCAATCCACGGAGGTAGTACAGGCGTGCACGACGTACGCGACCGCGCTTGATCACCTGAATGGCAGCGATATTTGGGTTAGAGAAGGCGAAGATACGCTCAACACCAACGCCATGGGAAATTTTGCGAACGGTGAACGTGCGGGTCAATGCATGGCCTTTGATTTGAATCACGTCGCCACGATAATCCTGCTCACGGGTTTTGTCACCCTCTACAATTTTATAGGTCACGATGATGGTATCGCCCGTTTTGAAACTAGGAAACGCCGGCTTTGTCAGCAGTTGGTCCTGTACAAACTGAATTGCTTCCAATTCTTTCATTGTAATATTATGTTTATGGTACTTCCAAAATTTAGAGGCGCAAAGGTATATCTATTTGCCAGGAAATTAAAACAATCCCTGTAAAAAGTTTAAAAATTCTTTATGGTTTATAAATTCATTCGATTTGGGTGCTTCAAATGCCTGGTTGGGGGGCTGTTTTTCCGGGTTGGGTGTTTAAAATGTTAATTTAGTGTTACGACACTTGTTTTTATGACATCAAAAATGTGTATCTTTGCAGTACAAAAAGTTCTTAAATCACATTAAAATTAAAACAATGAAAAAATTTCTTTTCCTCCCATTGTTGGCTATTCTTGCGATGGCAGCAATTGCTCCAGTAAATTACAACGTTGACACCAATGCAAGCGTTATTGTTTGGACAGGTTACAAAGTTACCGGCCAACACACGGGCACAGTGAAAGTGAAAAATGGTACCGTACAGTTTACAGATGGCAAATTGAGTGGTGGTTCATTTGACATTGACATGACGACCATTAAGGATACCGATATGGAAGGCGAGTATGCTACGAAATTAGTTGGCCACTTGTCTAGTGAAGACTTTTTTGGTGTAGCGAAATTCCCTACATCAAAATTTGTCATCACCCGCGCCATTCCACAAGATAGCAAAGGCAACTACAAAATCATCGGTAACTTGACGATTAAAGAAACGACCAAAGAGGTGAAGTTTCTTGCTGCCGTTACTGATAGCGGCAACAAAGTAACTGCTTCTGGCAAAATCATTGTTGACCGTTCTGAGTTCAATGTTAAGTATGGTTCAGGTTCTTTCTTTGATGGTTTGGGCGATAAAACCATTTACGATGAGTTTGATCTTCAAGTAAACCTGGTTGCAACAAAGTAATTTTGGGTTAACCGAAGTATGACATTTAAGCGTCTTGTTGGGCATGAGGTCCAGCAAGACGCTTATTTTTTGAGCGAAGGGCGTTTATAATAAGGCAAAGGTAGGTTTTGGATGCTGATGCAAAAGGCGTATCTTTGCGCACTTTTAAAAAGCATCTGAAATGCTGCATACCAAGTGAATGCGCTTTTGCGTTAGTTGGTTAAACATTGTTATCGTATAAAAATACACTACATGCTTCGCGCTGCTTTCATTTTTGCGTTGGTGACGGGCCTTGTGGGTCTTTCTGCCTTTCGGGCAGAAAAGCCAAAGTTTGGCGAGCGCCCATTTTCTGTTAACACAACAGAATCGCATTTTTTTCATTCGAACGATCGGAGTGTGCCTGTGGGCATGTTTTCGGAGGCCGTTGTTGAAGCGGATACGAGTGTGCAGCTGCACGTATTAATGATGAATTATACGGCTTATGACAGTGCGTATGCGAACAAGGTACACCGTATTATACAACAACGTTTGCCTTCGAGTGTGGTTTCCGACTTTTGGGATGGTTCTGCGGAAGAATTGCAACAGGCACTTACGGGCAATGAGGTCGTGGTGATTGCATATCCTTCTGGCGGTAATGCCGATATCTTGAAGGCGTACAGTAAAATATTGACGCAATATGTGAAAAATGGTGGCGGGATTATCTTGACCGGGACGCATGAATTTTCGATCTTACAACAATTGGGTTTGTTTGATTTGGATTTTGGGTATTTCTGTGCAGAGCCGATGATTCATTCAGTGGTTTTGGATCATCCGGTTTTGGCTGGTTTTTCTGGTGAAAAGGCATTAAAGAACTATGCTTATCCGTTGGACATTTCTGATCCGGGCTTTGTAACCATTGCAGATGTGCGTGGGTATCCGGTGATGGGCTATAAATGTTTAGCAGCGGGTAAAGTGGCTTATTTAGGGTTAGAGTATTATTATGATGAAATAGAGAGTTCGCACTTTTTGGCGAACACAATACGCTGGATTGCACAACCGAAGCGTGCCGTAGGCTTTGTTGCATCAGCCAGTGGAGATAACAACTGGGTTTCCAAATCACCAAAGCGGAGTGAGGAGTTGTTGCGTGCAGGAACAGGTTTGACAGATCCTGTTTTTGACGTAAAAATTTATCCGAATCCTTATGTTATCAAGGCCACCATTGATCTTGATTTGGCGAAAGCTTCGGCAATTGCCATTGATGTGACGGATGAGACGGGGCGTATTGTAGGCATCCTCTTGCCACTTAAAAACCTGAATGCTGGCTTGTACCGCTTAGAGATGCCTAACCTTTCTCCAGGTGTGTACTTCGTTCAGTTCAAGTCTGGCGAAAAAACGGTCGTGAAAAAAGTGGTTAAAACCGTGGGCAACTAGCGACCAGGTTCGTTTGAATTGTCGGGCGGCTTGCAAAATTTAGCATTTTCAAAATAAATTTCAGGTGTTTCAGGGCAGACATTTTTCTTTGTCTGGCTGCTATTTAGTGTATGTTTATCATGTGCGCAATAGTATTTTTGTACTAATCATAGTGCATAATTTTAATTTATAATCGTGTTATAATTAATCGTTCGGGGTGCTTTTGGGTTTAGTACGAAGGTTTTTTAATGGAAGATTAAATATTAAAATTCAGAATAAATCAACTTTAAGTACTTGTTTTTTTTATGTGATATGAATAGGGCAAGCGTTTTTTTAGTGCCCAAAAATTGGCCTGATTTTGTATTAGTAGAAGTAACAAGCGTGAAACGAGGGCGCATGACATTGGTGTTTTATTAGCATCAAAAAAGACAAAGCACAAAAGAGACAGCTGGCTGGAGGCTACTTTGTGCAACGGTTATGAACCTTCGTTTTCGGAGTTACGGCTCAGAATTATCCAGATTTCAAACTACACTATGATTGTTTTGGTGGCGATCGCAAGCGCCACAAGATCATGTAAAGCACACCGCTTTACATGGATCGGTACGTTCGTTGGCACCCGCCTTTGCGAAGGCAACTTGGTATGTAATCAACTTAAATACGCTTCATGAATAACACATTCTCAACATTGCTCGACCTTTACCTGTTTTTTGCTTTAGGCATCGAATCATTAGGCAGTTCCGACAGCGGACGCGACGTTATCATTATTGATATCAGCGGCGTTTAATTATTTGTTACGGGTTCGTTTAGTGGATATTATGGTTATCTTTGGGCCATGCAGAATTTGCTGGAACTCGTAGACATCGTATCCAAAAAGCGATTAAAAGCTGCGGGCGCACCGGGATTTCCGGATGCGCCCACATGTTATTTATATGATATAATTAAGGATGGCGTTGTTAAAACAGATGAGCAGGCGAGTGCCCTTTTGAGAAAAAAATATCCAGCGGAGACTTACCAACGCATAAAGCAACAGCTGAAGAAATATTTGAATCGGATGTTATTTATTGTAGAGTTAAATCTTCCGCATTATCAATTACGTCAGAAGGCCTATTTTGAGTGCCACCGCAGTTGGGCAGCGATGAAAATATTGGTGGGTAAAAATGCCCGCGCGAGCACCCTAGACATCGCTTCGGATTTGTTACAATTGTCTCGTCGTTATGATTTCTCGGATATTGCCTTGGATATTGCGCGCACCCTGCGTTTGCAATATGGCTCTGTTTTAGGGGATTTAAAGAAGTATGAGCAGTATGATATTATGGCGAAGCATTTAGATAAAGTTGTGCGTGCAGAGCATTTGGCGGAAGAGTTATATACCGATTTGATTGTACGTTTTGTGAATAATAAATCAGCGAAAAAAGAAGTACACGAGCAGGCATTGTTGTATTTTAAGCAGCTTTCGCCTTTTCTGGATCAGTTTGATACATACAAAATGCATTTATGTGGGCGGTTGATTGAGGTATTAATCTATTCTAGTATAAATGATTACAAGCAGACCGTTGGTGTGTGTGCGCGTGCCATTTCGTTTTTCGAGCAGCGGTCATATGTAGCCAATGTGCCCTTACAGGCGTTTTATTATCAATCGATGGTTTGTTGTGTTCAGTTGCGGGACTATGAGCATGGTAAGGAAATTGCGGGGAAGGGAATAAGGCTATTAGAGGATGGGACGTTTAACTGGTTTAAATATCAGGAGTTGCTTATCATACTGGCATTCCATACCAGGGCTTATAAAGAGGCATATGAAGTACTGAAGCGCGTATTATTACATCGGAAGTATAGTTCCTTGCCAGAAAGCACACGACAATATTGGAAGATCATCGAGGCATACCAATACTATTTGAAAGAGTTAGGGTTGATTGATGTGGAAGGGGAGGAGTCGGTATTGAGTCGGTTTAGAATTGCACGTTTTGCTAATGAGACCCCGTTGTTTTCGAGAGATCGGCGTGGATTGAACATTCCGATCTTAATTTTTCAGATTGTTTATTTGATCCATCAGCGGAAGCAGAGTGAAACAATCGATCGGATGGATGCGATTGCGCGTTACAGCACCCGATACCTGATTAAGGACGATACCTATCGGAGCAATTGTTTTATAAAGATGCTGCTTGTAATACCCGAAGCGGGTTTCCATAAAGTTGCGACGAAACGGCATGCAGACAGGTTTGTAAAATTGTTGAAAGCGGTTCCGCTCGATTTTGCGAACCAATCGCATGAGGTAGAATTGATTCCTTATGAAGATTTGTGGGAGATGGTTCTAGGTACCTTATAACTGGCCATGGTGATATTTCCAGTAGGTATCAACTCAGTTTTATGTATCAAGATATGTTGAATAAAACGCTTGTATGTACACTATAAATTGAAAATTAAAAAATTTAATATGTTAATAATTGTTAAATAAAACTATTTGTCCATTATAAAGTATTGATTTTAAATTTTATGTAATTTTTAATTTATACTAATATGTCGGATTTAATCATTTTTTATGAAGGCCTTTAACTACATAAAGACTTATATTCCTACATTTGTGGCAGAAGACAATCTACACACAACAACATCAGACATTTTGCTTCTCGATAATCGTTTTTCTCCTGACGATTTTGATCTTCCCTGTATAGTGTATATGTAATCTTTTCATGATTCGTTTAGTTCTCCTAAACGACACTATCATTTTGCGTCGCTTCTACGCTTATTAATCTACCCCTCATCAGTGCCTGCCACTGGATCATCTTTGCGTGCCCGCTTCTGCACCTACTTAATCATTTCCATTTAACAGCTTCTTTTCTGGCTTTGGATTCAGGCGTAAGCCTGTCCCGTACTTTTCTTTCGATACGTTATCGTTTGAGATTTAGCGTGCACTGTACTTATTTGTGTTAATCACAGATAGGTGTTATGCCTATTGGGTTTTCTGAAGCCATGGTTTTGTTGATGAATAACTGTTTGGTTTTTCCGCGCATGTAAAGTGTTGACGGAGAAGCCCTTAGCAGCTTATCATATTTTTAAAATATTGCCCAATTAATATTTTTAAAACACTATCATGATGCATTGCTCTACATTCCGATTCGTTTCCAACAACGTAAAACCGCTAGGTATTATACGTTTGGCAACCGTTCTATTAATGAGTTTGTTTCCTTCTTTGGAATCGACTGCACAGAATCCGTTTTCGCCAGCACTCGATTTCAATATATTTACAGAACAAAACGTCAATATTACTGGCGGTGATGTAGAGGGGGCAATTGCAGCAGGGGGGAGTTTCGAAATTGGCGGAACTGGTCAATATACTGCAACCAATGCTGGTACGGGCAATCCGTATGTACTCATTGGCAGTACGAAGTATGCCATGGTGGTGCATGGGGGGATTGTTTATACCTCTGGAATATTTCAGGTAAATGGTACGTTATCAGACCATTATGTCAAATTTGGCAATTTGGGAGGTGGTACCGCCACCTTAAATGGTAGTAATATCAATATTCAGAATGGTACACCTAAAATACAGGTAAATGCCACCAATCAGCCGATCAATACCTTAACCGGTACCGGTTTAGTGGCATTTTCTACGGCCATGACAACCATGCGCGGTAGTAGCACTTCGCTTTCAGGTTGTGTCAATACGGTTACACCAACTTATTCAGGTGGTAATCCGACCATCAGTTTGAACGCTGGTCTGAATGTTTGGAACATAACAGGCACTGCCATGAACGGTTGGTCTGGAATGACATTCAACACCTTGCCAAGTGCGACAAAAACGTTGGTGATCAATGTTGATGCAGCGGGCACTTTCAACTGGGATGTACCAAATATGGCTGGCATTGGTCGCACAGAGGCGCAATACATCATCTGGAACTTTTACAATTGCACGAACTTGAATATACCTTCTGGTGCGATGGTGGAAGGTTCCATTTTGGCACCCAATGCACATATCCTCAAAACAAGCAGCAGCAATGTAGAGGGTCAGATTGTGGGTGTAAGTTTTACACAATGTGCGGGTGAAGTGCATATCGCTGAATTTGCGGGGAATGCCTCTGGTTGCAGTGTTACTTGTGATAATGTAACCAGTGGTGGTACAATTGGTAGCAATGAAAATAAATGCGGCGGTTACAATCCCGCTTTGATTACCAGCATTACTGGAGCTTCGGGCGGTTCGGGTACGCTGGAATACATATGGCAATCTTCTTCCTCTTCAACGCCGCCACCGGGTGGTAGTTGGACAACCATATCGGGTGCTACGACGGCTACCTATGATCCGCCCAGCATTTCTGCTTCTACCTATTATGTCCGCCTTGCACGTCGTGCAGGGTGTTCTAGTTATGCGGGTATCTCAAATGTAGTTAAGAAAGAGGTACAGGGTTCGATGAAATTTAAAGGAACCCCGACGGACCCGACTTGTGCGAATGGTACAGACGGTAAAATCAATATTGATATTGAGTCGGTGATGTTTCCTAATTACAGTTTTAACTGGACTTCTGCTGCAGGCGGATCCGGTTCGGGCAGTAACATCACAACCGAACCATTTAATATAACAGGGCTAGCGGCTGGCACCTATTATGTTACGATTACTAACGGCATTGGTTGTACCGCAACTTCAACGGTATATTTGAAACAACCAACTGCCATGACCTTTACCACTACGACCACCTCTGTTTCGACCTGTGGTGGAACGAATGGTAAAATAACGGTCAATATTACCAAAGAGATCATTCCAAACTTTAGTTACAACTGGACTAAGACGGGTGGCGGATCTGGGAATGGTTCAGGTATTACGACCGAGCCATTTAGCATTACGGGTCTTACTGCGGGTACTTACAACCTGACCATCACGAATGGGGAGGGTTGTACAGCAACTGGAACAGCCACGGTGAGTGAACCAGGTGCTCCAACCGGCAGTATTACAGGTACTACCACGATATGTGCAGGGACGAGTACGACCCTTACTGCAAGTGGTGGTATTACCTATTTATGGAGTAATGGCGCCACTACTGCCGCCGTTACCGTAAGTCCAAATACCACTACAACCTATACGGTAACTGTTACAGCAGCAAATAACTGTACAGATACGGATTCTAAGGTTGTAACGGTCAATCCGGCTCCGGCGGGTGCAATCACTGGCAATTTAGCCGTTTGCACAGGACAGAGTACGACCCTTACCGCAACAGGAGGTGGTACGTATGTCTGGAATACGGGCGCTACTTCATCTTCCATTACGGTGACACCACCGGCTAGTACCAACTATACCGTTACCGTAACAGGTACCAATGGTTGCACGGACACCGATACCAAAACGGTCACGGTAAACGGTTTGCCCGTTGCGAGTATATCCGGCAACTCGCCCATTTGCAATGGACAAAGTACAACCTTGACTGCAAGTGGTGGCACCAGTTACACCTGGAATACCGGTGCAACAACGGCGGCCATTACGGTAAGTCCAAGCGCTACTACCACCTATACGGTTACCGTAACCAATGCGAACAACTGCACCGCGACAGCGACCAAGGTTGTTACCATAAATCCTGCGCCATCTGCTTCGATTTTGGGCACAAGTACCATTTGTAATGGGCAGAGCTCGACCTTGACTGCAACAGGTGGCGGTACTTATGTTTGGAGTACCAACGCAACTACTGCAGCCATTACGGTGAATCCAACCACAACCACTACTTATACCGTAACGGTTACAGGTGCGAATGGTTGTACTGCAACAGCGACCAAAACCGTAACTGTAAATAGTTTGCCTTCGGCCTCTATTTCTGGTAACACTGCCATTTGCGCTGGTGGCAGCACAACCTTAACTGCCACAGGTGGCGGTACCTACACCTGGAATACTGGTGCAACAACGGCTGCCATAACCGTAACGCCTGGTACTACCACCACTTATACTGTAACTGTGACCAGTTCGGCTGGTTGTACGGCAACCTCCACAAAAACAGTAACCGTAAGTTCGGTGGCGAATGCCGCGATTAGTGGTGGTGAAACGGTTTGCAGTGGCTCAAGTATAACCCTCACTGCCTCAGGCGGGAATACCTATGCTTGGAATACCGGTGCAACAACTGCTGCAATCTCTGTTTCACCAAGCTCCCTTACAACGTATACTGTAACGGTAACGGCTGTTGGAGGTTGTACAAAAGTGGTGAAAAGGGCGGTGCTACCTTATAATTGCGGAAGCGTTTGTTCCAGTCGAACTGCAAATAGCACGATCGAATGTAATAGTGGCGCGGACTATGGGCTTTATGCTAGTCAATTGATAGGCAGTGGCGCGAATTACTTCCCAATTAGTGCCGCTAGTTTTGTGGAATATACAGATGGAACGGCATATTATAGTGGTGTTGCCACAGAGCCATCGACTGGGGCACAATTTAACTTTGACTTTGTGTTTACTGGCAGAACTACAACAGCCCCAGCGGGTAGTCCTAAATTGCCATATTGCTCTAGCTATCCCCACGATCCGACTGATTTTTATTATTATCCAAGTTACTCTGGTTTGATAACGGGTTTGGGTAATTACGCCGGTGCTCAGGTTAGTTTTGTGAATATGATGCCAGCCTTCCAAATAGGAACAGGGGCCAACCAGCATCAGGGTGTTTTTGGGGCTTCAGGTTGGTTGAGTCCAAGCTTGGTGAATCAGCCAGATAATTCGAATTATACGATTGCGCCTGGCAGTCAATTTGATATAAATAATGAACTCTCCGGTTCTTCTTGTATTGCTTGTTTGAACTTACCTCCGACGGCAAACATCAGCGGGAACGGCAATATTTGCAATGGTCAGAGCACAACTTTGACCGCAACGGGTGGTGGCACTTATGCCTGGAGCAATGGTGCTACAACGGCAGCAATTACTGTATCGCCTAGTGCGACAACCACCTATACTGTTACTGTTACGGGCGCTTTGGGTTGTACAGCAGTTGCTACCAAAGTTGTGACCCTCGGAACGCCACCAACTGCTGCTATTACCGGAAATACTTCTATTTGTAACGGAGCAAGTTCAACTTTGACCGCAAGTGGAGGTGGCACTTATCTTTGGAGTAATGGTTCTACTACAGCAGCTATTACTGTAACACCTTCAACTACAACTACTTATACGGTTACTGTTACAAGTGCGAGCAGTGGTTGTACCGCAACAGCTACTAAAACGGTTACGGTAAACAGCCTACCTACTGCTTCGATTTCAGGAACAACAACCATTTGTAATGGTAGCAGTACTGTTTTAACTGCTACTGGTGGTGGAACATATCTTTGGAGTAATGCCGCTACAACTGCGGCAATTACCGTAACTCCGGCAACTACGACTACTTACACCGTAACCGTTACCAACGCAAGCGGATGTACTGTAACTTCTACCAAAACAGTAACTGTAAATAGCTTGCCAACCGCAGCGATTTCTGGGGCAAATTCAATTTGTTTTGGTGCGAATACGGTGTTTACGGCAACAGGCGGCGGTACCTACCTTTGGAGCACATCTGCTACAACGGCCGCGATTACCGTTAGTACTGCTGGCACTTATACGGTAACTGTTACCGATGCACAAGGTTGTACGGCAAGTGCAATACGCACGCTTACGATTGCAAATAATTTAGTACTTACCACGAATTCGGTAAACGTATTGTGTAATGGCGCATCAACAGGTTCAATCGACCTGACCGTAACGGGCGGTACTACACCTTATATCTATAACTGGGGCGCTGGACAACCAACAACGCAAGATCGTTCGGGTCTGGCTGCCGGAACATACAATGTAACCGTAACCGATGCAGGTGGATGTACCAAAACAACAGGGGTTACGATTACGGAACCAAGCGCTGTGGCTTTGAGTACTACTGCTGGTAATGCTACTTGCGGTAATGCGAATGGTTCGATTGATTTGACCGTAACAGGTGGTGTTTCACCTTATACCTATAACTGGGGTGCTGGTCAGCCAACGACCCAGGATCGCAGCAACTTAGCCGCGGGAACCTACACCGTAACTGTAACAGATGCAAATAATTGCACGAAAACAACATCGGCGAGCATTAGCAATATTGGTGGACCAAGTTTGAGCACAACACAGGTAAACGTGTTGTGTTTTGGTGCATCAACGGGTTCGATTGATTTGACGGTAACAGGTGGCACGTTACCTTACACTTATAACTGGGGTGCTGGTCAGCCAACGACGCAAGATCGCAGTGGTTTGGCAGCGGGCACTTACACAGTAACCGTAACAGACGCGAACAGTTGTTCTGCGATTACTTCGGTAACAATCACGCAGCCAGCTGTCTTGGCATTGAGCACGACACAGGTAAATGTGTTGTGTAATGGCGCATCAACCGGTTCGATTGATTTGACGGTAACAGGTGGTGCTGCACCTTATACTTACAATTGGGGTGCTGGTCAGCCGACAACGCAAGATCGCAGTGGTTTGGCAGCCGGCACATACACCGTGACAGTAACGGACGCGAATAACTGTACCAAAACAACCGCTGCAACGATCACGCAACCGGCTGCATTGGCTGTAGAATTAGGACCAAATAAATCGGTTTGTGGATATGAAAACTATACCCAAACTGCGGTGGTAACAGGTGGTGTTGGACCATTTACTTATTTGTGGAGCAATGCTGCTACAACCAATCCAATTACCGTTGCGATGCAGAGCGCAATTGTTACCCTGACAGTAACAGTAACAGACGTAAATGCTTGTACCTCTACAGATGTAGTCGTATTAAATCCAAACTTTAACTATACGAATGGTGGTACCATTGCAGGATCATTAAATACGTGTGGTCCAGTTGATCCACCGGCATTTACAAGTGGAACCCTTCCATCAGGTGGTGCAGGTGATGGCGCTACGGAATATATCTGGATGTATAGCACCGTAACTTGCACGCCACCAAGTTTGGGTGATCCAAACTGGTCGGCAGCACCGGGTGTAAATAACTTAGTTACCTATGATCCAGGATTGATCACCCAAACGACTTGTTACATACGTTGTTCGCGTCGTGCAGGTTGTGTTGAATACTTGGGTGAATCGAATGTGTTATCGGTTTCGGTTACTACGCCGATGACGATCAGTGCTACGGCCGCTCCGGTAAACTGCTTTGGCGGGACCAATGGAAAAATCACGATTGATGTAACGGCAGGTGCTACACCAAACTACAGTTACAACTGGAACA
>JAIYAP010000063.1 GCA_027488935.1 Saprospiraceae bacterium
GGCACCCATGGGCCGTTGCCGTAAGGAAGGGTAACATCGAGTTCTACAATATAGTCATCGTAACAACCATAAGAACCTTCGAGGATATCATCCGGGTTGATTTCAGAGATACAATCGACATCCAAAGACAAGTAAACCAAATCGTTACAAGCCAATTGGGCTGGTGTAGCGATCACAT
This sequence comes from Saprospiraceae bacterium, assembly GCA_027488935.1. Taxonomy (GTDB): domain Bacteria; phylum Bacteroidota; class Bacteroidia; order Chitinophagales; family Saprospiraceae; genus M3007. The sequence goes on from JAIYAP010000063.1 coordinate 179, forward strand.
TTACAATGGTTGATACTTTTTGGATACAACCTGGATCGTTCGGACCAGCCGCTTTTGGCGTGCCGCCGTTCACCGTGTATTCAATCGTGTATTGACCAACACCAGCACCTGGGTTGAATTGGGTTGCTACAACACCATTTACTGTAAAGCCCTGGCTTGCGATATTGGCATCACCAGGTGTGCCTGTCAAGTTAACCACATCCGAGTACAAGCAGAAATTGCCGCTTAAGTCGGAAGTAATCACTGGGTTCGGGTATTGGCAAGAATTGCCGATGCTCAAAGTTGTGCCAAGGCCGTTGGTTACGCTAAGGGTATAACCCAAGGCGTCGATGTGTACACCTTTCAATTGAAAGGCATTGTTGCCCAGCGGCGTCAAAACCGTCCCTATTGCAATCAGCGAAGGCGCTGCAGGTGGTGCAGGGCTAGCTGAAGCATATAAGCCATTTACAGCAGATACCACCCAGATTTGATTGCTTGGCGCATTTACCTGGATCGTTTCGTCGAATTGGCCGTTCGTTAAGGACGTAGCGTTATTTTTACAAACACATGGATCTGTAATAGATGGAGCGCAAACAAATGTGGAAACAATCACATTACCTGTCATGCTGACAGAACAATTGGTAGCCACATTGGTACCAACCACCGTGTAAGTTCCAGCTATTTGATAGCCAAAACTGATTGCGTTTCCAGTACCAGCAACAGGAGCACCAACGTTATTACCGCCACGTTGCAACTGATAAGAAACTCCTGTAACGGATCCACTCAAGCCCACTAAAGTACCCAGATCGGTACCAAGGCAGTATCCACCACCCCCTGTTACTGTAAAGGCCGCAGATGGAAGCGGATTAACCGTGATTGTTCTAGTAGAAGTTACCGTACATCCACTCGCATTGGTTACGGTTACCGTGTAAACAGTTGTTGCCGCTGGTGTAACCGTAATGCTTGGCGTGGTAGCACTTGTGCTCCAAATATAAGCAGTACCCCCTGAAGTAGCGAGGGTAACAGATCCACCCACACAAATAATTCCGTCATTGTTGGTTGTACCTGAAGTTTCCGCCACCGTGATTGAGGGTGTTGGAAGTGGATTTACCGTAATAGTACGGGTAGCAGTAGCCGTACATCCAGCAGCACTGGTTGCGGTTACTGTATATGTAGTTGTTGATGCAGGAGAAACGGTAACGCCTGCAGTTGTTGCACCGGTGCTCCATGCGTAACTTACACCGCCTGTTGCGGTTAAAGTAGCCGATGCGCCTGCACAAATAATACCGTCATTCGAAGTAGCCCCAGAAGTTTCTACAACACTGATACTAGGTGTAGGAAGTGGGTTAACGGTCACTGTGACCGGTACACGATCAGAAACACAAGATGAAGCATAGGTCAACGTAATTTGTCCATTGCCCGTGTTAACATCGTTCGTCGTTGCGCCCGTGTTCACACCACCAATATAAGAAGAGCCACCAGCACCGCCGCCACCAGCACCTTTATCATTGCCAGAGCAACCAGTCGTACCTGCAGAACCGCCGCCGCCGCCACCGCCATTGATATAACCGCCGCCGCCGCCGCCGCCCGCAGGAATTGCAGGAAACGAAAAGCAACAGCAACCTTGACCATTTCCACCCGTTCCATTCGATGAACCTGGCGCACCTAAAAAGCCGCCACAACCAATACCCGCTGCACCGCCCGTTCCCAAACTGCCACCAAAACCACCACCAGCAACACCACCGGAAGTAGGTGAATCATTGCCGTTTGCGCCACTCAAACCGCCACCAGCACCACCATTACCACCCATGGCATTGGTTTCACAACCTGTAGCGCCGCCGCCGCCGCCGCCGCCAGCAACAATTACGCGATTCGACAAGCTTGTTCCGCCCACGCGAATATCAGAAGCGCCGCCGCCGCCGCCGCCATTACCCGTAGCAGCAAAAGATGCCGCTCCTTTACCCGCTACGGCATCTATGTTTGTATTTATACCCGTATCGCCACCGCCATCGGCACCAGGCTTGTTATTTCCACCATTTTCACCACCGCCATCGGCACCTCCATTAAATCCGCCAATTTTGCCATTGGCAATTCCACCTACATATAAGTTCAGCACTTGCCCAGGCGTAACTGCCAAAACACCGGTTGCTTTTCCACCTTTTGCCCCAGCACCAGCATTCGAGCCCGTGCCTGAAGCGCCCTGTGCGCCTAATACTTCAATCGAAATCGAAGTTACATTTGCAGGAACCGTGAACGTTTGTACCGACCCTGTATACGAAAAAACACTACTGGCCTGGGTCGCAAGCGTTTGCGCTACATAATAGGTCTTATTGCCCGACAAAGGTCCTACTGGCAGAACGGCTCCCGTACCTATTGGATTTCCGCCCACGGCTTGATCAAACCAGGAAAAAGTAGCACCATTGGTTGGATTCACTACCGATAAGCTCGTAGAAGCACCCGCACAAATTGGATTTGGAGATGCTGTTGCTACAGGAAGTGGACAAAAGTCTGTGCTATAACTCAGATACACATCATTGGTTTCTGGGTCGATATAAAGGTTAAATCCGTAAGTCGGGCCACGCACAATTGAAAGTGAATTGCCATTTGCATCCAAGTAAGGTCCCGCAAAAACAGACAAGTTATTTGCACCAGATAAGCTTCCGGCCACATCAAAAACTAGCCATCCATTTGTACCGGCATGCGAAACACCCCAAAATGGATCACTCCAGTTTACGGTACTCCCATTTCCATTAAACAAAAGATTGATCGATGTAGCACCATTAAAGGACAAGTTGCCCCCAACATTGATCCCATCAAAGTTAGTACCGCGACCAGCATTCGTATTACCAATGGATTCCCAAAGTATGCTTGCACCTGCATTATAGGTCAAATTTGACGCAAACGTTTGAATGCCCGGCGAGTTTCCTGGAGCATGGGTGCCGCTAATCGAAGTTTCCGTCGATTTAATCGTGCCCGTTCCTTTCAGGGTTGCACCTGCATTAATGGTAACCTGACCAGCAAGCCCTTCTTCCATCGCAGCGCCATTCCAAAAGAAAGAACGCATCGTTCCATTTACCTCCAACGTGCCCGCTTCTACCGCAGTAGTTCCACGATAGTTTGTAAACGCGCCTGAAGCGATGGAAAGGGTTCCTATTCCCGTTTTCCGCAAACTTCCAATGGTTGCTCCCTCATGAAAATCAACTATTTCATTTGTTACATTCAAAATGGTACTTGAATCGACAAAAACCTGCGTAGTACCATTACCCGTTCTTGGATTATTCGTAGTTGTGCCATCAGAAAATACAGAAGCAAGCGCAAAACTGGCAGACAAGGTTTCTGTTGCGCCTCCAGTAGCCCTTAAATGTGCGTTCGTGGTGCCATTTAAGACAAATCTTGAAGCTCCATTAATGGTCGAGCCATTTTTCATCGTAACTGTAGACAAATATTCACCATTATTTACAGTGAAAGTGGCATTGTCTAAGGTCATAGATGTTGCATCACCAATTTGATTGGCAACCGAAACTTCAAGGGTAGTACCAGGCTTCATCTGAATGTCCTGATTGGGTAAGGATCGGTTTCCATTACCGCCACCGGCAACCCTGTTTAACACTACCTTTCCTTGCATTACCGTAGTAACGCCTGGCGTTACAGGGTTTAAAAAACCATTAGGAACGTATACCATGTTCACCGTACCAGCACCGGTTTTTAGCATGTTTACCGGATTACCCAACTGCGGATAAGCAGTGGTATAGTCCGAAGTCCCAGCCGCAACATGAATGGTTTCATTGTAGGTTTGGCCCAAAACCTTGCCGTACCAACTGCCGAACAGCAGCAAAACGACCATTAGTTTTGCAAAGGCCCATCGTGTTAAGACTTGCCTTTTTTGATTAAAGTATACTTTTTTCATGTTTTGAAATTATAAATGGTGAAGGATTGATTCGTTTTTATAATGAAATGAACCTGTTCGATTTCTGAAATAACATGGGTATGCTTAACCCAAACTGCCTTTTAAAAGCAGTGGATCGCAAAAAAATGGAAAATGAATTTAATCTTACGTTGAAAACAGGGATGCTGAGTAAGTCAGCCCCAACAAATACCGGTTTTAAAAAAATACCGAACGACCTACAACCTGGCGGTTGCTGCCTGAAATCTTTCATGAGCGCGTTTGATTAAAAAAAGAATAAAAATGGAACCTTTAAGCCAGATTGGCGCGCTTCTTAGCCCAAGCAACCAAGTCTAACTTTCTAAATTTGTACAAAAGTATCCTAAAACCTCCTTTTATAACAGTCCAAAAATCAAGATTTAAACCCCATAAAAAAACGAACAGCTACTTATATTTAATGAACTACATTACTCATTTTCAATCTTTTAAGTTGATTAAATTTTATAAAAAACATTTTAAAAATCTGTTAAAATATGTAGCCAAAATTGTAAAATTTAACCAAAACTAGCGCAAACTAAAAAAGCCGTTACAACTTCATCGTTGAAACGGCTTTTACTTATTTGTTGAGGTCTCGAGCGGACTCGAACCGCTGTAGCAGGTTTTGCAGACCTGTGCCTAACCACTCGGCTACGAGACCATTATGTTTTTAAGCGGCTGCAAAGAAAAGGGTTTTTATCAATACCGCGCAAGGTTTGGGGATAAGTTTTTTTTAAAAAGATAAAACCTGCAATCTTAAATCCCTTACATATATTTGGGCGCCTAAACCAATGCCACTTTTTATTTGGCATCTCTCTCTATTCACTCAACTTTTTACCAAAAAATATGGGTAAAGGACTACAGTTTCTCGATTACATTGTTTTTCTGGTCTATTTCTGCATCGTGGCGGGTTATGGCTATTGGATTTACCGGCAGAAAAAAAGCCAAGAAGTCAGCACGACAGACTTCTTTTTGGCCGAAGGGTCGCTGACTTGGTGGGCCATTGGCGCATCCTTGATCGCTTCTAACATCAGCGCCGAACAATTTATTGGCATGTCTGGCTCTGGCTTTGCCATGGGCTTAGCCATTGCATCGTATGAATGGATGGCAGCGGTCACACTTTTGGTGGTGGCGGTCTTTTTCCTGCCCATCTACCTGAAAAACAAAATTTACACCATGCCACAGTTTCTGGCACAACGCTACAGCCCCCTGGTGGCCACGATCATGGCGGTGTTCTGGTTGTTGGTGTATGTGTTTGTTAACCTAACTTCCATTTTGTACCTCGGCGCGTTGGCAGTGAGTACCATTTCGGGCCTTGACTTCACCACTTGCTCGATCGGCTTGTCCATTTTTGCGGTGGTTATCACCCTCGGCGGCATGAAAGTGATTGGATATACCGACGTAATCCAGGTATTGGTCCTTATTATGGGTGGTTTGGCTACTACTTATTTGGCGTTAGACCTGGTAGCACAACATTTTGGCGGACATGGCGCTTTCGCGGGTTTGAGCAATTTGTATGAAAAAGCAGGCGACCACTTCCACATGATCCTCAACAAGGGCCAAATGATGATGCCCGATGGTAAAGGGGGCACCGAAGACGCCTATGATAAACTTCCGGGCCTCGCCGTAATTGTGGGTGCTATGTGGATTGCCAACCTCAACTACTGGGGTTTCAACCAATACATTACGCAACGTGCTTTAGGCGCTGATTTGCCCACTGCCCGTGCTGGTTTGCTATTCGCGGCTTTCCTGAAACTCTTAATGCCGATTATCGTGGTAATTCCCGGCATCGCTGCGTATTTGCTGTACCGCGAAGGGGTATTTAACACAGAAATGCTGGATGGCACCGCTGTTCGGCCCGACCGCGCTTATCCGGTGCTGCTCAATTTGCTGCCAACGGGTTTGAAAGGCTTGTCTTTTGCCGCATTAACCGCCGCCATCGTGGCCTCCCTTGCGGGTAAAGCCAATAGTATCTCTACGATCTTTACCCTCGATTTATACAATAAATTCTTCAACAAAAACGCCAGCCAGGCTACCCAGGTTCGCGTTGGCCGCATCACCATCGTGGTGGCCATGGTCATCGGCGCGATTGTTGCACCGGTTTTGTCGAACTTCGGACAAGCATTCCAGTTTATCCAGGACTTTACCGGCCTAATTTCACCGGGCGTAGTTGCCATTTTCTTGTTGGGTTTCTTCTGGAAACGGGCAACAGCCAGTGCAGCATTGGCAGCAGCGATTGCGACCATCCCAACCGGATTGCTGTTGCAGGAATTGTTTGTAACCATGCCATTCCTGCACCGCATGGGCTGGGTGTTCCTTGCGCTTGTTGGTTTGATGGTGATCGTTAGTCTGATCGATAAAAAAGGTCAGGAAAAAGTACACGGCATCGAGGTGGAAACTTCTATGTTCCGCACAACCCCTGCATTTACGGTGGGCATGGTGCTTGTTTTGGGCATTATTGCTGCGTTATATACCATTTTCTGGTAGTAACTAAAACGTTTCACCCCTTCTGGCTTGGTTTTTCAACCGCTTTCATCCTGATTTGTGATAAAAGTGGTTGAAAAGCCAATCGGGAAGGGGTGAAAAATTTCAACTAACGCTATTTAGGTCTAGATTACCGTATTCCTTTCCCAGCCAAAAATGTTTCAATCAATCCGGCCGCTTCCCGGTGTTTTTCTTCCAATACAAAATGACCACCGTTGAGCAGACTGATTTGGGCATTTTTAATATCTTTTTTAAACGCTTCCGCACCTGGCGCTGTAAACAAGGGGTCGTTTTTACCCGATATCACCAAAGTCGCCGGTTGAAATTTTCTAAAATAGTCCTGCCAAACGCTATACAATGGCAAATTACTGCCATAATTGCGCACCAACGCCAGTTGGATGTCTAAGTTTCCCGGACGATCAAGATAATATTGATCGGTGATGTAACTGTCCGGGTTTATGTTCGATACATCTTCAGCGCCTACCGTGTATTGCCATTGGGTGCCAGCAAGGGTCATGAAGTTTTTAACGGGTTGAACGGTGGCTTCATTCGGATCTTGAATATAAGCAACCAAGGGCTTAAGTGCATCTCCCAGGCCTTCGTTATAGGCATTAGCATTTTGCACAATTAAAGCCTGAATTTGCTCCGGATGTTGCGTGGCAATCCGGAAACCAACCGGACCGCCATAATCCTGCAGGTATAAACTGAATTTTTTCAAACCCAATGCTTCTGTAAAATGATAAACCGTGCGCGCCAGGTTGTCAAAGGTATAATCGTATGCTTCCGTTCCAGGCATGCTGCTTTGTCCAAAACCTGGATAATCCGGGGCAACTAAGTGATAGTTTGCAGATAAATCGTCAATCAAGTCCCGGTACATGTGCGAAGAGGAAGGAAAGCCATGCAAAAGTAAAAGGGTTGGCTTCGACGGATCACCGGCCTCGCGGTAAAAAATATCGAGCCCATCCACTTTTACCGTTTTAAAATGTACCGGTAACGTGTAGTGGTCATTACCAGTAAAGGATTCAAAAATGGTGGCTCCAAGCAGGAGCAGGGCGATCAAAATGGTACTTTTTTTCATGTTAAAGGTTGTTGATTGAAATGATTTTGAACAGACAAGTCTGTATTTTTTTGGTGATACTTTTTAAGTTCGATGCAAAGATAAGTATCTTTTATTGAACAGACAAGTCTGTATGTTATTTATTTTAAAATAAATTTCTGCACCACGATTTTTACAGTGCAAACAACCCTATTTCGAAACAAACGGACCAAATACCCGCTTAACAACCCCATCCTGGTTGCGATCGTCCAAAACATACACCGTGTATTCCTTCCCTCCTGGCGATACGCGCACCACAATATGGCCTTGGGTGCTCTGATAATTGTCCTTAAACCACGGACCATATGTGACCAGCGTTTCCGGATGCATATTGGTGGATAAAATAACCCGCCCTTCCGCATTTTTTTCTTTGTAAATAAGGCGCTGGTACACTTCCTGTCCGGGATGATCGGAGCACCACAATTGCTGCACCACCACTTTGGGATCGAGGGTTTTAACAAAAAAATCATTGGTCGCGTCGCGGTTGCCATGGTGGTTGAGCGTGGTCACCTCTACCCTGCCCACCGCTTTGGCCATCGGCGTTTCTACATCAAACCAGGCAGGCAAACCAAATCCCTGCAAACCCGTGTTATCACCGCCCGTAAAATAATCAAAATCGCCATACGAAATTTTGAAAGCCAGGCTCAACGGATTTTCATTGTATTTGCCTTCATAATACTGTACCATATCGTCTGCCTTAAAATGCGTTAAAACTTGCTCGCCCGCACCTGTCCAAATATCGGCATTCGCTTTTACATTCCTGATTTGAAACTGCGGATAGCGCTGCGGGGCATGCAATAACTTGATTTGGCTTGCACTGCCCACTTTAGCCGCTTCCGTATGTACCGTATCACTGTTTGCAAAGGATAAATAAGACTGAAAAATTGCATTTTTAGATAAAAACTGCTTTAAATCAAAGGGATACGTATAATCAGGAAAATTGCGGTCTATTAAATTTTTGATCGGAACTAATTTGCTCAAGTCGACCAAGCTACCATAATGGTCGTCGTGAAAATGTGTAACAATCGCATAATCGATCGCAAGTGGTGTCTTTGATGGCAATACATTCCGAATATAATGCGCCGCGTATTTAGCCGCAGAAAAAGAGTCATTCGGTACCGGACTAGTAGCCTTCAAGGGCGCATACTTGGCTTCAAATTCCGCTTTTTGGAGGTTCCCGGCATCAATTAAGGCCGTAGTGCCATCGGGCAGGATTAAAAAACTCAAATCGCCCCGGCCGGTATTGATAAAATGAATATCAAGGTAGCCTTCGCTCCAGGTCTTTAGTTTTTCAGGCGCAGTCGCAACAGGTGTTTGCGCCCCAAGCGTAAAGCCTGAAAAGCCGATAAAACAACAAATCGCAATGAATTTCAGGCAAAACATGGTTAAAAAAGAGGTAAATCGAATCATGATGTGGTGTTTAAAATATCCATAAAAATGCAAACGGACCGTACAAAACTGTTGTTGTACGATCCGTCTGCGATGGTAAGCGGTAAAATCAGGCGATTAGTAACCTGGATTTTGTGGGAAACCGCTCGGGTTGTTCATGATGTCAATTTCCTGTTGTGGAATTGGATACAGGAAACGGAACGCAGCAATGGTCTGTTTTTTGCCGCAGGCTTCAATCGCAGCAATTGCAGTATTGGTACGCACAAGGTCAAACCAACGATCGCATTCGAAAGCAAGTTCCAGACGGCGCTGCTTGTAAATTTCGTTGCGGAAGCTCGCCTGGTCTGGCAATTCAGCGCTGGTCAATTCAGCCAAACCTGCACGTTTACGTACCAGGTTTAAAGAGGTAAACGCACTATTGTTGTAGCCCAATTCATTGATTGCTTCTGCATGCAACAATAAAACATCCGCATAACGCAAAATCGGGAAGTCATTGCCTGCCGCGTTGTTCACCGGTGTATCAAAGAATTTGCGGGGCATGATGTTGTTATTTCCGCTTGGTTTCGCAAACTCAATCAAGGTTCTGCGGGTATCAACCGCATCATACGCTTTGTACAGGGTAGAATCCAGACCAACCACCTGGGTATTCGCATACCAGAAGCCGTGGTCCTGTCCAGCAATGCCTTTTGCATACCGCACTGCGTACAAAATTTCCACATGGTACTTCACGGTCGGGCTGAATGCATCCGCAACGTTTGGCAACAAGGAGAATTTTTGAGAAGCAACAACTTCTTCCAAAATCGTTTTAGCGTCATTGAATTTGCGCTCGTACATGTACACTTTACCCAACATGCCTTGTGCAGCGCCTTTCGTTACGCGACCAAGATCGGTGGTGCCATACGACAATGGCAAATTGGCTGCCGCAAATTTCAAGTCGCTTTCAATCAGTGCGTACACATCCGCAACCGAATTTCTGGTCAAATTGCCCGCTTCTGAAGGTGATACCGTGCTGCTTACAACCGGAACACCACCCCAAAGACGCACCAAGTTGAAGTAAGCCAACGCGCGGATAAAAGAAGCCTCGCCTTTAATGCGATTTTTCAGAGTATTGTCCATGTTGATTGGATCAACCGATTCCAATACTGTATTGCAACGGAAAACGCTGGAATACAAAGAAACCCAAGAGTTATACAGGTTGGTGTTGCCTGGAGAGTCGGAAAAACGGTTGATCTGGTAATTTTGGCCAGCACCAGAAGATGGATCCTGGTCGAGGAAGTTATCGCCGCGGCTTTCCATCAAAATTTGGAAAGTACCGCCATATTGGCTGCCTACTGCAAGCGACTGGTAACAGCCGTTTACCGCAGTTACGGCATCCGAAGAAGTTTTGAAAAACGTTTCCGGTGCAATCGTCGATTGTGGCTCCAGCTCCAGGAAATCTTTGCCGCAAGAAGTGCACAACAAGGCACAAATGCTTAAAATTGAGAATATCTTTTTCATGTCAATGATTTTAAAATGGAAGGCGTTTTTTAGAAGTTAAAGTTCAAACCAACGGTGTACGTACGTGGAAGTGGGTAAGAACCATAGTCTTCACCTGCTGCCAGGGAGTTGTCCGGGCGTGCGTTTACTTCCGGGTTGAAGAAGGGATACTTCGTGAACGTGTGCAGGTTTTGAATGCTCACATACACCCGTGCTGCGTTGATACGAGCGCGCGAAAGCAAGGCATTTGGGAAGCTATAACCCAAGCCTAAGTTGCGGATACGCACATAAGAACCGTCTTCAATATGCCAGCTAGAGGTAATACCGTTACCGCCGGTAGCCAAACGATTGGCGCGATTTGTTCTGCCGTCACCCGGGTTTTCAGCCGACACATAGTAATTAGAAGTAGATTTTAGGTTATTAAAGTTGCCTTCGTTGTTGGCAATGTAGCGCTTCAATAAGGCCATTACTTCAAAGCCCTGGCTACCCTGGATGGCAAAGTTCAAATCGAAATTGCCGTAACGCAAGGTGTTGCTAAATCCAAACGTGTACTTTGGCTGAATACTACCCAATACTTTGCGGTCGTTTGCGTCAATTTTGCCGTCGCCGTTTACGTCTTCGAACTTGAAGTCACCCACCTTGGTTTTATTGGTGGTTTTAGGAGAAGCGTCCAAATCTGCCTGGTCTTTGTAGATGCCGATTTGGTTGTACACGAAATAAGAAGCAATCTCTTCACCGATTTTGGTGATGTAATAGGTGTTACCCGTACCACCTGTTTGAATAATCGGTGCGCCGGATGGTCCCAGTTTGGTTACTTTGTTTTTGTTGGTCGTGTAGTTGATATTGCCATCAACGCCCCATTTGCCCCATCTTTTGTTGTAACCCAAAGTTACTTCTACCCCTTTGTTGTTCATTTCACCGATGTTTTGCAAGTAGGTGTTAAAACCAGATGCGCTCGCTACCGGAAGGTTCAACAACAATTTGCTTGTGTTAGAATTGTACAGGTCGACGGTCAGGTTCAATGCATTCTGGAAGAAGCCAATTTCGATACCGGCATCTGCGCTGGCTGTATTTTCCCAGGAAAGGTCTGGATTCGCAGGGGTTGTAATCGAAATACCGTTGTTAAGCGTCTGGTTGCCAAAAATGTAGTTGCTGCTCGCATTGCTCAACTGGGCCAAAGAACCGTAGTTCGGAATCTGGAAGTTACCCGTCAAACCGTAGCTTGCGCGGATTTTCAAGTTGCTGATTACACGGATTTTTTCGAAGAATTTTTCGTTCGAAATCGCCCAGGCAGCAGAAACAGCAGGGAAAACGGCCCATTTGTTGTTTTTACCAAAGCGAGAAGAACCGTCGCGGCGTGCAGAAGCAGACAAAAAGTATTTGCCACCGTAGTTGTACTGTGCACGTGCCAGGTATGAAAGCAAACTCCATTCTTGCAAGTTGGAGTTACCAGAAGAAATCTGGCCCGCGTTCAAAGTGGATACCGCATCGGTCGGGAAGTTGATCGAAGTCAAGGTATTGCGGTCTTGTCTTTCTTTTTGCGCCGTGTAACCGGCAACAACGTCTATTTTGTGCTCGCCAAAACGCTTGGTGTAGTTAAGGGTATTTTCAGTCAACCAGTTCAAATATTGATTGGTGTTTGAAAAACCAGAAGACACCGATGGTAAAGCCGCACCAGGGGTTGGCAAATTGGAAGGGCGGAAGTAATCGCGGCGGAAAGTATTGATGTCGGTCGCAAGGGTTAGGCGATAAGACAAACCTTCGAAAATTTCATATTCCGCATAGGTACTGGCCAACAGGCGGAAGTTCTGAATTTTGTCTTTTACCAAATTCGCTACGGCAACCGGGTTGATTTGGTTGGTTTGGCCGTAACCCCACACGTTTACGGAGTCGGCATACGTTCCGTCCGGATTGTAAACCGGGAAAATAGGAGAATACCCCAGGGCCATTGCAATAATACCGGAGTTTGGAGAAAACCACGGACCTTCTGAGTTTACCACCTGATTGTTGGTGAACGTTGGGTTCATGTTGGCGCCAAAACGGAACTTGTTGTATTTCGCATCCACGCGAAAGCGGCTGCTGTAACGCTTCAGGTTGTTGTTGATAATGATACCGTCCTGGTTGAAATAGTTACCAGAAAACAAAAACGTTACATTTTCATTGCCACCACTGATGCTGATAGAATGGTTTTGCATCGGCGCCGATCTGAAAATTTCTTTTTGCCAGTCGGTATTGGTCAAACCTTCTTTACCAGCCAGGTAAGGCAGGATCTGTGGTGGAATGTACGTAGCCGGGTTGTTGCCGCGCACGGAGTTTGGGTCCGTTGCTTTACCATTCGGATTTACATCAAAATAGGCGTTGTTATGACCATCATACGTCATTTGGGCGTATTCATAAGCATCCAATACGTCAACGTAATCCGCAACTTCCTGTAAACCAACACTTGCATCGTAACTCACATTGATTTTGCCCGATTTACCGCGCTTGGTCGTGATCAGGATTACACCGGTAGAACCGCGTGAACCGTAAATCGCAGCCGAAGCAGCATCTTTCAATACGTCAATAGACTCAATATCGCTTGGATTGATGGTCGCCAATGGGTTGAACGGTTGCTCGTAGCCGTTTACACCGGAAGAAGCGCCGCGTGTGTCGTTCGTTACAGGTACACCGTCAATTACAAACAACGGGTTGTTGCCCGCGCTGATCGAACTGATACCGCGAATACGGATGGAAACGTTGCCACCTGGCGCGCCACTTGATTGCAACACCTGTACACCCGCCATTTTACCAACCAAAGCCTGGTCGAATGAGGTAACCGATTGTTCTTTGATGTCTTTTGCGCTCACAGAAGCAACCGAACCGGTCAATTCACGCTTGCTTTTGGTACCATAACCTACTACGATTACGGTATTCAGGTTGCTGGCCGCCGTTTTCAGGGCTACCACCAACGATTTGTCGCCTGCACGTGCGGCAACTTCTTGCGTTTCGTAACCAACATAGTTGAATACGAGTGTGCTGGTTTGGCCTTCTACCAAAGTAAGGCTGAAAGTGCCATTCGCATCTGTAACAGCGCCTTTGTCGCTGTCTTTTACTTTTACGTTGGCACCAATGAGCGATTCGCCAGTTTCAGAAATTACACGACCTGTCAGGTTCTGTGCAACCGCTGAATAGGACATAAACAGGGATAAAACCAAAAGCAACAATGCTTTTCCTCCTTTTAAGAGCAGGTTTTCGTTGAAAGAAAGTTGATTCATGGACGAAAGAATTAGAAAGTTGTTAAATGCAAGAGAATCTCCCTGTTTAGGCTCCAAAAATCGATCACGGTTGGCAAATTTTATTTCAAAAGGCATTAAAATTTAGGCTGTATGCGGTACATACAACTGAAATTTCGTTATGCTTAAAACAAAATTTGCACACAACAAACTCGAAATTGAAATCCTAATGGGTTTTTAATATTTGACCCGCAAAAATCCTAAGCCAATGTTATAACTACGGATTATCTAGGTTAACTAAATATGAATTGTCAAAAACGGATATTTTAGCATAAAATAAAGATTTACAATTGTTTAATAATTATTTAAAATCATATATTAATCTTTAGCACAACACAACTATTTGGATTAATTTTATGTAAATTCTACACCAAACAAGGTATTAATTCTCCATTAAGTTATAACATGCAACGCCTCTGGTATGACGGCCACAACGTAGGTTTGCGTACATTTTCTTGTAAGGAATAATATACATGTTTTCTTGCCCGCCATTTTTGCTGCACACCTTAATAATATAGGATGAAAAAATTTCAAATTTTACTGCTCGCCTTCGTGCTCATGGCATTGTCGACCACTGCCCAACAAGGATTTGACCCTGGCTACCATCTATTAAAAAGCGGATCTTTTGTTCAGGACAAAAACTTTTATTGCTTTACCCTGCTGGAAGAAGTCCCTGCTACAAAATTGGCCGTGGCACAAGATGCCGAGTTATCTGCCCTGCTCAAAAATATCAAAACACGGATCGTCAGCACCGTAAATGCCTGTCCGTTCCCATTCGAAATGGATTGCACTTTGCAGCCCTTCTATTTTACAGCCTCCGAAAAAGAACAAGTGGGCATTCGCCTAAAAAGCCTGGCTCAAAAAAATCCGGCGATCCAGCAATTGGTCGCCAACCATATCCGGCCATCCGGGGTGTTTATCAAATATGCTGCGCAAAAAGACGATGAAATGCTGGTCTCTATCTGGAACGAAGCCTGCAATGGCATGGAGCACATCATCGATACTTATGCAAAAGGTAAAAGAGGCCGCTACCCAAACATCGACTCGGTCAACTACAACGTAAAAAGCGATGACTACAAACGGGTGGTGCTTTCGGTAGCGCAAAGTGTGCAAGACGATGCCCCCAACATGGACCTGTTTTTTCAGCCTATGCTCGATCTGGCGCTTACCTTAATGGACATCAACAACCGGGATGAGGCCGCGCGCCACGAACCTATGGAGCAATTAGACAATAAAAAGGCCTTTGATTATATCTCCGAAATCAAATGGGATCGCTACAAATACGCGACCATCCTGGTTTTGGGCGCTGGCCCCGATAAAGAAAACATCCCCCTGAGCGCTTCCGGCAAAATGCGCATCAAAGTTGCCGCCCGCAATTACCACAATGGCCTGGCGCCGCTCATCATCCTTTCCGGCGGGTATGTACACCCCTACCAAACGCCTTTTTGCGAAGCCACTGAAATGAAAAAGGTGCTGATCGAATTGTACGGCGTGCCAGAACGCGCCATCATCATCGATCCACATGCGCGCCACACGACCACCAATTTTAGAAATGCCGCCCGTATCATGTTCCGATACGGCATTCCAACCGATAAATTGTCGCTCTGTACCACCGCTTTCGACCATGTTATTTATTGCACCGATCCCAAATGGCAGTTCGACGAACGCAATAGAAAGGAATTGGGCTACCTGCCTTATCAGTTTTTTGAACGCATTTCCAGAAATGATATCGAATTCAAACCCATCATTACCTCCCTGCACGCCGATCCATTGGATCCTTTAGATCCTTAAAACCACCTCACACCTATATATAGCAAAACATGAAAACGCAACATACCTGCCTCGTTTTTTGCCTGCTGGCCTGCACGAGCCTTTTTTACAATTGCACCCAAAAACTCAAACAGTCGGCAATTCAACCCGCCAAGGAATTCGCAGATGCGCCAAATAATTTGAAAATCAATCAAATCCAGGTGCTCGGCACGCACAACAGCTACGAACAACCAGTCGATAAAAACGTCATGGCTTACGTGACCAAAGCGTTGCAGCCCATGATGGAAAAAATGTTCGATAACATGTCGCCCGAGCGCAAAGCCGAATACATGGAATACCACCCCAACAAGGTGCCCATGAACGAGGCGTTGGCGTACAACCACCCCGATCTGACAACGCAGTTGGAAGCAGGCCTGCGTAGCCTCGAAATTGATGTGTTTTACGATCCAACCGGCAACCGTTTTAAAAATCCGGCTGCGTATGAAGTAATGCGTAAACAAGGCGTCACCGAGCTCGCGCCATTTGATACGATTGGATTGGGCAAACCTGGTTTTAAAGTGCTGCACATTGCCGATTTCGATTTCCGTAGCCACTGCCCAACCCTCGAAGGCTGCCTTACGGAATTAAAAACCTGGTCGGCTGCGCATCCAGACCACGTTCCGGTGTTTATTTTATTGGAAATCAAACAACAAGGATTGCCGATTTTCCCCAATCCTACCCCCGTATTGCCTTTCGATTCGCTCGCCATGGATGCTTTAGATGCCGAAATCGTACGGGTAATGGGCCGCAACAAACTCATCACCCCCGACGATGTACGCGGTAGTTACAGTACCCTCGAACAAGCCGTATTGGCCCAGCACTACCCCACTTTAGAAGCAGCACGCGGAAAATTTATCTTTTTGATGTTGCCCGCCATTGATGAGTCGATGGCAAAAATGTACTGGTCGGGCCGACCCTCCCTCGAAGGCCGCATGATGTTTGTGCGCTCTACCCCTGGCACCCCGCGTTCGGCCTTTTTGTTGTTAGACAATGCCATCGTGCGCCAGGAGGAAATTCAGCAACGGGTAAAACAAGGCTATATCGTGCGCACCCGCTCGGATATTGAAACCTATGAGGCCAAAGTGAACGACTACACCCGAGCCAAAGCCGCCTTCCAAAGTGGCGCCCAGGTGATCTCTACCGATTTTTTCCGCCCCGGCAACACCTATGGCACCGATTATATCGTAAAAATGCCGAATGGCAAAATAGCGCGCTGCAACCCGGTTAACAGCAACTGTAAAGAATAAAAACTATTGTAAATCAAATAAATATAAAAATCATGTTGCGTTTCATACCGATTGCTGCCCTCACCTTGTTGCTGTTGAGTTGTTCGGCAACCAAACAAACCCTCCAAACCGTCAACCAACGCTTCGACACCAAAGGCCAGGCCCATAAAGTGGATAAAGGCATTTACTGGTATGCCTGGTTGGGCCAGGACAAACGGTTGAAACGCAATATGAGCATCAATTTGATCGATATTGACCTCAAAAAAGCGGATGTTACCTTCGATTTTGCCTGGTTCAACAACAACCGCGCGACACTCAGCGCTGTAGCCGACACCGCAGGCGCCCTAATAGCCGTCAACAGCGCATATTTTGAAAAACTCGACGATGGCGGTTATGTCTCCTTCCATAAAAGCAAAGGCCACGTCGATCAATACATGGAATTGCCCGAAAATCATACCCGTTTCTGGAAACACCAGGCCGCCTTTGTGCAAACCGGCGACCAATCATTCGCCTTCATCCAGGGCAACCAACGCCTCTACGACAGCCTGCCTTACGACAACATCATCAGTTCCGCCCCATTGCTCATTGCGGACGGCATCCCGGTCGGCAAGTATTTTGTGGCCCAAAAAACAGGCGATAAAAGCAAATTAGAGGGCGAGCACCCCGATCGGCACCAGGCAGGCAACGGCCCGCGCATGGCGTTTGCCAAAACCAGGCAAAACCACCTCCTGCTCATTGCGGTAGACGGACGCTCGGCCCGCGCCCAAGGCATCAATGCCGAAGAACTAACCGATCTATTGATGCAATTAAACGCTACTGATGCCATCAATATGGATGGGGGCGGCTCCCTCACCATGTTTGTCCGAGGTGCCAGTCCCACGGGCGTGGTGAATTACCCCAGCGATTTGCGCAAAAAAGACCCCAACCTGTTTGAACATTACGGACAACGGAAAAACGGCGCCGCGCTGCTGGTAAAACCGAAAAGTGCTGCTGCCCGCGCCCGCGTACGGGCCATCAAAGTCGCGGACGACCCGGAAGCCAAGGATTATATTGATGTAAAACATTAGAAAATCAATATATTTGCTTTCAATCCCGTCATGGGCGTTGCATCCTTTTTTGATCAGAACTCTTTAACAATATGCATACATTTTTATCCTTAGGTCGTTGGCTCTTCCCAATCCCTTTTATCCTGTTTGGACTACTGCACTTTATGAACGCGCAAATGCTTGCCGACCATGCGGTGCCTGCTTTTATGCCTTTCAAACTTGCGTGGGCTTATATTTCTGGTATTGCCCTCCTTGCGGCGGGTATTAGTATGTTAATCGGGAAATATGATAAGTTAGCGGCCACTTTATTGGCTATATTTTTACTCCTGATGGTCCTGGTGGTACAAGCGCCAGGCGCCATGATGGGGGATGCCGCTGCCCCTACTGCAATGAGCAATTTATTGAAAGATCTCAGCCTGGCCGGGGCGTCTATGCTGTATGCGCTGCATTATGCGAAGGATCGTTCGGTTATTGGGTAAACCCAGCTTGCGCCCCCTGAATAATCTTCTGCTCAATATTCGTAGTAGAATACCCCGCCACAAACGGCAAACTCTGCACTTTTCCGCCCCGCGCCAACACCAAATCGGCGCCCACAATCTGTTCGGGCTTCCAATCGCCGCCTTTAACCAAAATATCGGGCGCAGCAATCCGAATCAATTCAAGCGGGGTATCGTCTTCAAATACCACCACCGCATCGACCACTTCCAGGGCGGCCAATAAATGGGTGCGGGTTTCTTCATCGTTGATCGGGCGGGAAGGCCCCTTCAAACGGCGTACGGATGCAGCGCTGTTGAGCCCCACCACCAAACGTTGGCCCAAATCGCGGGCCTGTGCCAAATAATGCAAATGCCCGTAATGCAAAATATCAAAACAACCATTGGTAAAAACCACCACATCGCCTTGCGCACGCCACTGCGCCAACGTGTGCTGTATTTGTTCGAAATCCTGTATTTTATGCTCAATCAATTCGAATGCGGCCACAGTGGATATATTTGCGTGAAATTATTTTCGATTCAGTAAGGGCAATAAAATCAGGGAAAGCACCCCTGCAACCAGGTTGTACAATATCTGGATGGTAAAAAAGGCAATATTGGCATAAGAGAAACCATCACTTCCGGCAATGCCATAAATCGCCAATCCTGCAATGGCCAGCGCATGAAACGAACCCATTCCGCCCGGCGAAGGAATAACAAAACCCAGGGTGCTAAATACAAAAACCATCAGCGCCGCACTCACCCCCAAATGTCGGGTGGGCGGAAAAGCCTGCAAATTGAAATAGCACTGCAAATAAAACATCAGCCAAATACCCAGCGAATAGGCAATGAACAAACCCGGATTTTTTAGCTTAAACACGCTGCGCAATCCCTCCCAAAAACCAATCAACAAACCCGCAATCTTTTGAACGATCGGAATTTGCTGAATTTTTGCCCAAAACAAATAAACAAGCAGGCAGCCAACCGCTGCTACCCCCAAAAATGCCCACAAGAAAGGATTTTGTAAAATGCTTTTGTTGGTGCCGCTTTTGTTTTGGCTAATAAAATCGAGCAGTGTTTGACCCTCAAAAATAAAGGCCAGCCCAACGACCAGACCCAAACACAAAAAGTCTACCAATCGATCGACCACCAAAGTACCCATCACTTTTTCCATCGGCACATTTTCATACCGCGCCAGGGTGCCCGCCCGCACCACTTCGCCAATGCGCGGAAACCCCAAATTGGCAAAATAACCCACCAATATCGGCAAAAAACTATTGAAAAAGTGCACTCTATGCCCCATCGGTGCCAACAACATCTGCCAACGCAAAGCACGGCATATATTACTCACCGTAAACGCCAGTACCACCAACAACATCCAAACGAGGTTAATGGAAGAAAAGTCATTCCAAAGTTTATCCATTAAACTGCATTGCTCCGGGGCGATGCCATCTAAATTGCATTGTTCCTGAAACGCCGCATTTTGGCTCCGAAACACCAAAGCCATAATCCCCAGGCCTAAACCCAGAAACACTATAAATTGTAAAATCTTTTTCAACATGTCGAATCGCGCGCAATTTGACGCAAAGTTGAGCAAATTCCCGCAATACCTAAGCCTGTTGAATTGCTTTCTTGTAGCAAAAGCGTGCTTTAGCTGTGTGGACGGGCAGGCGGTGGCGCACTCGCATGAAAGTCTTTCTGAACCAGGTTGGCATAATTATCCAGTAATTCCAACACCCTTTCCCGTTTGGGTGCGCGTACAATCAGGCCAATATGGTGGGTTTTGCCCTCCATACGCCAGCAAATTTCCGGATCCTGAAATTGTTGGGTATCCGGTGATTCCTGCCGCGTGAGCGATACAATGATGCCCGCATAATCTTTGCGTGGTTTCGGCAACTGGTATTTTTCACCGGCAGCCACAGCCGCTTCCAAACGCGCCCATTCGTACCACAAGTTAATGCCCGATGAAGCATCCACCATGTCCGCCAGGTGCGCTCCACCTACCCGTGAAGCCGTTTCCAGGAAGTAAAATTCGCCGGTTTCTTTGTTTTTGATGTATTCCGTGTGACTGGCACTGGTTTGCATGCCAAATGCATTCATCACCTTGGTATTGAGCGCCAACAATTGCTTTTCGTCGGCCGAACCAAAGGGCACAATGGCACTGCGGAAAATACCCCCGCCATGGGCTACCTCAAACGGCGTAGAAAGATACACAGAGGCCCGCTCAAAGACAATTTTGCCGTGTTCCGACAAAGCATCTACATGGTACACATCGCCGGGCTTGAATTGCTCGACCAAAAAACGATGCCGATCGCCTCCCAAAGAATCCAGGTGTGCCCATAATTCATCGGCGCTGTACACTTTTTTCATGCCCGTTGCCGAAGCCTGGCCGCGGGGTTTCACGATCCATGGACCCGGGTTATCCCGGATAAAATCGTTGATAACGTCGTTGTTAAACAGGGAAGTAAAGCCGGGAACAGGAATGTCCGCATCCCTGGCGGCAATGCGCATGGCCAATTTATCGCGGAAATGATGCGCAGTTGTTACACCCATGCCCGGAATTCGGAAATATTCGCGCAAAAAAGCGCCTTTTTCTACATCAAAATCATCGAGCGATACAATCCGGTCTATTTTGTGCGTCCGCATGAGCCAGGCAAGCCCTGCTGCCACATCATCCATTACCCATTCATTGTTAGCGTCTTGCTCTACATAAAAAATATCATCCACTGCCTCCCGTGCCCAGGGTTCGTGTTCGAGTTTCTTCGAAGTAACCAGGTACACCGTGGCACCGGTAGATTTCATGCCACGCAGAAAATCATTCCCTTTAAAATAGGATGCAATACAAAGAAAAGATAAGTGTCTGCTCATTTTACCAAAAGATTAGAATGTTGAAAGGGCGATTTACGCTTTTGCGCTTATACATGGCAAAAAACGTAAAAAGTTTTCAATTCCAAGGTTAAAATGGCAGGCAAATGTTAAAACAATATGCTGTACCGATTCAAGGCCATTATGTTTTCTGATGTTTCTTTTTTGCCGCAGGAAACAAAATATTATTCAGGATCAACCGATAGCCCGGTGAATTGGGATGCAGCGCCAGGTCAGTCGGAGGGTCGCCCACAAAATGCCGGTAATCTTCCGGATCGTGTCCACCATAGAAAGTCCAAAAGCCATTGCCAAACGTACCATGAATATACCGGGCTTCAGCAGCAGGTTTGTTATCGCCCATAATCAGCACATTGGGCTTGATGTATTTTTTCAAAAATGCCGTACTCTGCCCCATAAAACCCTTTACCGTGCGGGTTTGGCACTGCGTAAGCATGGTCGGCACCGGATCCCATTTGGCCGAAAAATCAAAAAGGGTAAAATAATCCTGCTCCGGTATTACATTCCGCGACAAGTTGTTATCAATCGACGAGTGCTCGTAAATACCTGGGTCGGTAATGATCGAAAATTGCTGAAAAGCAAAGGTTTTACTGTAATCTAATTTGCTTTGATAGCCCGGATCGATGGGGTCGCCATCAAACACCGAAGCGCAAATATCGGTGCCTTCCGCCGCCAAGGCAATGTCATAAGTATCTGTAGCAGAGCACATTGCAAACATAAATCCTCCACCCGCTACATACCCGGAAATCTTTTTAGCCACGGCCAGTTTGAGCTGACTCACTTTATCGAACCCATTTTGGCGTGCTAGCGATTCCATCAGTTTTACATGCTCTATGTACCAGGGTTGGCCGCTATAGGAGCTATAAAACTTGCCAAACATGCCGGTAAAATCTTCATGGTGCAAGTGGAGCCAGTCGTATTCTGCCAATTTACCTTGCAAAACTTCCGTGTCGTACAGTACATCATATGGAATTTCAGCGTACGTGAGTACCATCGTCACCGCATCATCCCAAGGTTGCACGACCTCGCCTTTTTCATTTTTATCGGGGGTGTACACCGCAATTTTGGGTGCTTTTTCCAATTTAATCACATCCATATTAACCTCTGGATTCAAAATCTCGTTTTGAATCGCCGCAAATTGGGCATCTGCAATGATTTCGAAGCTCACATCCCGCGTTTTGCATTCTTTTTCAAAGGTAGGCGTAAACGGAAATACAAAACTGCCACCTCGGTAATTCAGCAACCACCAAGCCTCTATGCCCTGGTTAATTACCCAATAGGTAATACCATAAGCCTTTAGATGGTTTTTTTGGGTAACTTCGTCCATGGGAAGCAGGATATAAGAGGCGCGCAGCTGCGATGCACAGCAGGCAAACAGGGCAAACATAATCACTAAACGACGCATAGGATGGAAATTGAGATTGTGTACTGCATAAATTAGGGCCAGCCAACGACCAGTATATAGCGCAAATTTACAGGTTTCGCCGCGCATCGCAAGCGCCAATCCGTGCATTTCACTGCATTATTGCACCACTACGACGATTTTTCCTGCTTTGTTGGTGGCAATCCGGGTGATCTGCTTTACCCCGTATTTGGAGAGGTCGGCAATTTCAACCCAATCCGCATTTCGGCCTGGTTTGTATTGAAAGAGTTTGGCGTTGTTGCCTGCGAGGAATGTGCCATCCGGTAAAACGCTAAAATCTTCGGTACCAACCGGCATTTTAACGACAATTTGAGCACTTTGTTTGCGCACGTCCCATATTTTCAAAAACCAGGTCTGCTCCGTAGATTTAGCCACAAACGCAAATCGATTGTTGGGCAAGGCCACCAAGCTCCGACCAACATTGGATGCCACCCTCGACAATTGTTGGCTTTTGATACCCGCTGTAAATAATTGATGCGGTTGCGGCGATTTTCCCACAATAAAAAGGGCAGCCAGCGTGTCATTCACCCAGCAGTGGTAGCCTACATCTGCAATTTTAGGAAATTCGACCCGCCCGTTATCACTCCGATCTAAAGGAAAAGACCAGAGGTGCTGCACACCGTCTTCCTCTACCCGCACTGCCGAGAATCGTTTGCCACCAGGCATCAATACGGGAGAATATTCGGCTGTTTGTTCGGTCGCGGTGATGCGCAGGCGGGTTTGTGTGCCCAGGTTTAGGGCCCAAATATCTGTTTGGGTAGTATCTTCCGGTGTTTGTACGGTCAGGTATAGTTCGGATGCGCTTACAAAACTGGGCTGATTATTATATCCTTGTGGGTTAAACTGGCTCAAAAAGCGGGGAGCGCCCGGCTTCCAAACACTATCTGATCCAATAGAGGCAGACAGCAGGATCAGGTCAAAATGATCTAATTGCTGGGCCTTTAAGGGCGAAAGCAAGGCAAAAAAGCATAAAAAACGAATCACGGAGGGCATGTTCATAGAACTTTTACGAGGAGTAACGCTACACCGGATACAAAATTACAAATTCGGGAGGAAAGGGTAAAGGCAAATAAAAAAAGCCTGATGGTACAAGACCATCAGGCTTTTTTGTGGAGGATAACGGATTCGAACCGTTGACCCCCTGCGTGCAAGGCAGGTGCTCTACCAGCTGAGCTAATCCCCCGCGCCCGCCGTAGCCTAAGCGAAGGCGGGCTCTTATGATCACCCA
>JAIYAP010000067.1 GCA_027488935.1 Saprospiraceae bacterium
AATGCATTACTTCTCCGAAGTCAGGAGGGTATTGGGTATCGTTATTTTTCTACAAATGCGTCTACAAATGCGTCTACAAATGCGTCTACAAATGCATGACTTCTCCGAAGTCAGGAGGGTGGTGGTGTTTGTTCGTTTTCTACAAATGCATGACTTCTCCGAAGTCAGGATGAACATGTGATTTAATTTGTTTCGAATGTATTTGATTATCAATTAATAGTACATACTCATCACTCATCACTCATCACTCATCACTCCTCACTCATCGCTCATCGCTCCTCACTCCTCACTCATCGCTCCTCACTCCTCACTCATCGCTCCTCACTCATCACTCCTCACTATTTCCACAGCCTCAAAAACAGTACCTCCAGCGCCAAAAACAGCAGGGCAAAAATGACGCACCAACGCCAAAAAATGATGCCTTGATTTTGTTCTCCGACCACCTGGCCGAAATTGGCTTCGGCGTTTTCATCCAAAACCTTGATGTTGGGGGATAAGCCGTTGAGCAGCAATTCATTCGGGCGGTAGGAGAGGTCGCTTTCTTTCCGGTCGAAGTTGAAGGCGTATTCGGCGAGGCTGGTATCGGCGCGGAGGCCGAGGCGGTACCAACCTGCCAGGCGGATTGCGGCCCCGGGCGTAATCATTACTTTGGAGCCTAAAATGCGTTGCTCGGGTATAAATTCCTGTCCATTGGTGGGCGTAGGGCTTTCGGTATCGGCTTGTTCATCGGCCACCATTTTCAGTTTATAAATCGACTCACCGGAAGCGGATACCTGGTGTTTGGCTTCGAGCACCTCGTCTTTGCCGATCCTGTAGGCAATTTGACGGCTTTTGGAGCCTGCAATGGCCATTTTGAAGAGCATGGGCACAAAAATCTCCCCATTGCGGATCAGGTCGCTCACTTTTTCATCCAAAGGTGCGGCATATAAATACAAGGCGCCTTCTCCTTGCTGGTATTTGCTCATGAGGGCTGTGCCATCGCGGTAGGTAAGCACTTGTTCGCCGCGGTTGGGGGCAATTTTGAAATTACCGGTGGTGGCTGGCAGGCGCAAATTGGCACTTTTATTCAAAAATACATCGCGGAAAACAAATTCGTCGAGGTTGACTTGTGCGCCTTGCCGTTTCACATTTTCAAATGCGCCTAAATCGCCGGCATTAAAGTTTTGCAGGAATCCGTTATAGCCACTCAGATCGGCATTTTGGGCCGGGAACACGAGCACATTGCCGCCATTTTGGGCAAATGTTTTGAGTTCGGAGGCCAAACCGGTGGAAACACTGTTCAAGTCGTTGAGGACAATCAGTTGGTAGTCCGCAAATTTGGAATAGTCGAGCGCGCGGGCGTCGGAGTTATCCAATTTAAAATAGCGGGCGCCTGTAAATGCGTTGCTCAGGTATTTATTGGTAGTGCCACCATTGACCGCCAGCACGTTTATTTTTTCGGCCACATAAAACGACAGGTAATAATCGTCGTCGAATTGCACCGGGTAATCGGTAATAGACAAGCGGGCCTCGTGCCAGCCCGGGTGCAGGATGTTAAAGTTTACGGTATCCAATTTGTTGCCACCCGCCGGAATTTTGAGGGCACCCACCGGTTTGGTTTGGCCATCGTGGCGCAGGGTGAGGCGCACTTCCTCGGCGGTTTCGGTACCGTGGTTGGTTATTTTTACCAATAAATTGGCAGGTTGGTTGAGAATTTGCACCGGACTGTCGAACCAAACCGAGTCGATGGAAATATTATTTTCCTGAACGGCATGCATGGGCACCAGGTTCACCTGCATCAAGGTATCCTTAAAGCGTTCGAGATCGGCGATGTTGTTTTGAAAATCACTGATGACGAAAGCGATTTTATTTTCCGCTTTACCGGTTTGCAGGCATTGTTGTTGGCGCAACAGCACCTTGGACAGATCGCGGGAGGCTGGTCCGCTGCGAATTTCATCAATCCGCAACAAAGCATCTTCTTTGCCAATCAGTCGTTGATCGCGGCCTTCAAAGTCGTTGGTCAGGATTTGGAAACGGTCGTCGGGTGCGTAGGCGCTTACGATCTCGCGTGCACGTTGTTTGGCCAATTCCACCAAGGGCGATGCTTTCGACAATGCATTCATACTGAATGAATTGTCGATGTAAAGACTCACCGATTTTTCACCTTTTTTTACCGAGCCGGACAAGGGGATAAACGGTTGTGCGAAGGCGAGCACCAAAAATATAATAGCCAGGCAGCGCATGAGCAGCACCAGGAGGTTGCGCAGGCGTTGGCGGTTGCTGGTTTCCTCCTTCACTTCCTTTAAAAAACGGACATTTGTGAAATACACCTTTTTGAAGCGCCGGAAATAGAATAAATGCACGATAATCGGAATTGCTAAAGTAGCAAGCGCGAACAAAAATGCCGGAAATAAAAATTGCATCGTTATATGGTTGAGAAAGCAAAATTGTTTTAATCGGGCCGCAAAGTTGAGGTTTTTCGTCGAAATGCAGCTATATCAATCAGAACAACGGAAAATGATCTTTGTTAAGTACAAGGCAAGGGGCAAAACCTGAAAAACCTGATTTACCTTTGCGCCCTCAACGGCAAACCCTATTCAATGCGGATGCTTATGTTAGTTTACGTCCCAAAGGACAACTTTTTACACAAAAACGAACGATTTATTTACCACATGACCAAGGGAAAAATGACTTCCACCTTGCGCAACATCGCTTTGGTGTTGCTTGTTTTAGCCATCGCTGCGGGCGCATATTTTTGGAAACCCATTCAGGCTATTTATTTTTCAGGGGTACCCAACGATATTGCCGATCGATATGTGTGTATTCCAACCGGCTCTAATTTTGAGGAGGTGGTGCAGATTTTAAAAAATGGCAGATTTATCAAAGATGAAGCAGGTTTTCGCTGGCTGGCAGGCCAAATGAACTACAAAAAAGATAAAATGCGGGCGGGCCGTTTCGAAATTCAGCCCGGCTGGACCAACCGCGAATTGATTCAACAGTTGCGCAATGGCGAGCAAGCACCCGTAAAAGTGATTTTCAACAACGAACGCCTGTTGGAAGATGTGGCAGGTAAAGCCGCACGTTTTATTGAGCCCGACTCTTTGACTATCCTGCAAGTATTGCGCGATCCGGCGTTTTTGTCTGAAATTGGCTACACGCCCGAAAGTCTGATGTCGATTTTTATTCCCAATACTTACGAAATGTACTGGAATACCGATCCAAAGGCTTTTGTGAAAAAAATGCAAAAAGAACACGATGCATTTTGGGCCAAAAACGACCGCAAGTCCAAAGCCAAGGCCCTCAATTTGAGTCCGGAGCAAGTGTACACGGTAGCCTCCATTGTAGAACGGGAAACGAATTACATTCCTGAAAAGCCTACAGTGGCCGGCGTTTATCTCAATCGCTTGAAAATCAACATGAAATTGCAGGCCGATCCGACTTGTGTATTTGCCAGCCGCGATTTTGCCACCCACCGCGTAACGGAATATCATTTAATGTTCGAGTCGCCTTATAATACCTATCTTCACACGGGATTGCCGCCGGGTCCGATTAGCATGGCCTCTATCCCCAGTTTGGACGCAGTATTGAATTATGAAAAGCATAATTACCTGTATTTCTGTGCCAAACCCGATGATTCCGGCACCCACGCCTTTGCCGCTACTTTGGCGGGGCATAATGTGAATGTGGGTAAGTTTCGGGCTTGGATGCGGACGCGGGGGTATTAATAGTGAGGAGTGAGGAGTGAGGAGTGAGGATAATTTAAGTTAATTGTTTGATTTTTAATTAGTTAACTTAAATTGGAATTATTTTTTAAAATTTTTTAATCGGTGCTATGCTTATTCCGTGTGCTGTTTAGTTCTGTGGCTGGTCTTTGGTTTAAGTTGTTGAAAATCAGTGTACAGTTCTGTAATGAATGTTGCCTTTCAGGTGGCGTTTTTTCTACAAATGCATGACTTCTCCGAAGTCGTAATTGTGTTGAATGGGTCGTTTTTTCTACAAATGCTTGACTTCTCCGAAGTCGTACATGGTTTAGGATGGGTCGTTTTTTCTACAAATGCATGACTTCTTCGAAGTCATAATTGTGTTGAATGGGTCGTTTTTTCAACACAAATGCATGACTTCTCCGAAGTCGTAATTGTGTTGAATGGGTCGTTTTTTCTACAAATGCATGACTTCTCCGAAGTCGTAATTGGGTTGAATGGATCGTTTTTTCTACAAATGCATGACTTCTCCGAAGTCTTAAATGCTTGAAAATCATTTTTTTATAATAGATTTAATCCTTCGGGCCTTCTTAGGATACCAAGGGTTGTTCCTCACTTATCACTCCTCACTTATCACTCCTCACTCCTCACTCCTCACTTATCACTCCTCACTTATCACTCATCACTCATCACTAAAACCATGGATTACAAACTTTTCGGCCGAACAGGCCTGCGCGTTTCAGAGCTTTGCTTAGGCACCATGACCTTCGGTACGGAATGGGGTTGGGGAGCTGATTATGGCGAAAGTCAGCGAATATTTGATGCTTTTGCGGAAAAAGGGGGCAATTTTGTAGATACGGCCAATCGGTATACCGAGGGGACGAGTGAGCGGTGGTTGGGTGAATTCATTAAAAGTAACCGGCATCATTTTGTGTTGGCGACAAAATATACGTTGCGGGATCAGACGGGCGACCCGAACTTTGCGGGCAGCCACCGGAAAAATATGATGCGCTCGGTGGAGGCAAGTTTGCAGCGGCTGGATACGGATTTTATTGATGTGTTTTGGGTGCATGCCTGGGATCATTTGACACCTGCGGAGGAAGTGTTGCGTGGCCTGGATGATTTGGTGCGCAGTGGCAAAGTGTTGTACGTAGGTGTGTCGGATACGCCGGCGTGGATGGTGAGCAAGTCGATTGTGCTGGCGGAATTGCGGGGCTGGACGGCTTTTGCGGGTTTGCAGGTGGAATATTCGTTGATTCAGCGGACGGTGGAGCGCGAATTGTTTCCGATGGCCCAACATTTTGGTATGGCAGTGACACCTTGGGGTGCTTTGGGCGGCGGGGCTTTGACGGGCAAATATTTGAAAGGCGAAAGTGGTCGATTGGTAGCACACAGCGTACGGCGCAGCGATCGGGCCAATGAAATTGCGCAAAAAGTGGTCGATATTGCGGATAAACGCGGGGTTCCTGCGGCGCAGGTGGCCATCAACTGGACGCGCCAGCAAAATGTGGGCTTGAACGTGATTCCTTTGATTGGTGCACGCACGGCCGAACAACTGGAAAGTACCCTCGGATGCCTTGATTTTCAATTGGATGCGGAGGAAATGAAGATCCTGGATGCGATCAGTGCGATTGACTTAGGTTTTCCAAATACATTTTTGGAAACGGACAATGTACGCGAGTTGATTTATGGCGGAACGTACAACCGGATTAAGCAATAACTTGTTACAAATATAAATACTTCTTATTCATGAAATTACTTCAAATTGGTACTGGTCCGGGCAATGGTTTGGCAGTGGCACGAAAATTTGGC
Organism: Saprospiraceae bacterium; assembly: GCA_027488935.1. Classification (GTDB taxonomy): domain Bacteria; phylum Bacteroidota; class Bacteroidia; order Chitinophagales; family Saprospiraceae; genus M3007. Next base: position 5,493 of record JAIYAP010000067.1, read on the forward strand.
AAAGCAGGTTTTGAAATTTTGATGGTGGCCCGCAACCAGGCTAAACTTGAACAATACCAGACCGAACTTGCCGCAGAAGGCATTAAAGCCCAGGGTTTTGCAGCAGATATTGCGGACGAGGTCGCTTTTGCGGCTGTTTTATCCGAAATCGTGGCAAAACATCAGGATATTGAGGTGTTGCATTACAACGCCAGCGCGTATAATCCGGCGACGCCGAGTAAAATGTCGATTCCAGTGATGATCAGCGACTTTAAAACCAGTGTAGTGGGCGCTGTGGTTACGGTGCAGGCCGTTTTTCCGCAGATGGAAACCCGTAAGCACGGTTGTATTTTGCTAACGGGCGGTGGTTCGGCCCTCAAAGCGCCAGCATCGTTGGCATCCTTGGGCATTGGCAAGGCGGGTTTGCGCAATTTGGCGTTTTCGCTCGCGGAGGAGTGCGCGCCTGCGGGTATACACGTGGCGACCATCACGATTTCCGGCACGGTAAAGCCCGGTACGCATTTTGATCCGGCCTTGATTGCGGATGAGTTTTGGCGTTTGTATGAACAGAAGGTGTCGGATTGGGAAGTGGAGGTGCATTGGAAATAGGGGAGAAATGAACTGATTGGGAAATACGCACACAAATATATTCATTGGCCGTTAATCCCAATTCTTGTAAACCAACCCTAGTGAAAAAGACCGGCTAAACCTATATTTGGATGAATTTATGGACTCAATGGTAGTTTTTTGGGTCAGTTCATTGGTTGTTTTAAATTCAATCGTGTTGTAGGGTAATTTAGCAAAAAGCATCGCACCAGTAGCTTGTAGCCAAATACGTTTTTTGGATAAGCGAAATAACAAATCTTCGCTGAGCTGTAGCGTGAATAGGTTTTTTTTGTTGTAAACGATGCTATTAAATGCTGCCACTGAGGTTAATAGTTCATATGAATTCGGTGTCTTGATGGCCGCATAGTACGCGTAAAGTTTACACGCTGTAAACCCCAGCGCTAATCCAGGTTGAAACTGGAGTCTTTTAGTTCCAAATTTATATCGTGCACCCAAAAGGTATTGTCGCATTTTGGCTGGGTCAGCATTTCGTCTTGGTGCAGAAACCAAATAGCCAGTGTATTTTTTTTCGAAAAATTGCTGGATCGGGGCTTCATCTTTATCATCTGCTCGTCCCCAACGAAAAACCCCGAAAAATCCCCAATGCTTTTGCTGAAAGAAATCGGCACTTATTTCATAAAAAATTCCAGACCGAGGTAAGCCAAGAAGGGCATCCGAAATGGTGTTTTTTTGAAAATATGTTTGGCTACAAGCGCCAAAAGCAATAAAGTTACCTACTGGTCTAGGCGTAACTTGTGCAAATAAGCTACAAGTGCTGAATACCCAAATTAGTAATAAGATTTTGATTCTCACAAAGTTATTATTTTAGGGTGAACAGGCGGGAAGATACTGTGGTCGATTCTGAGTTGCTAAATCTCAATTTTACGTTAAATTGGTAAGCGCCAAGATACTCAGGGGGGTGAACCAGGATATAATCAACTTCGATATAATTACTACTAACTTTGTAAAACGCATCCAAAGATGCTGAAATTGGTAAATATTCCGGAAGTTTAGATTGAGTATTTACACGGCGAACTACAAAATAATCATTCAGCAGTGCTCCAGCGGGGTGTGTTTGATCAAAATCTTGTGCTGCGTATATACTAAATTCAATTACAGGATTTAATAATTCGTAATAATTGTCAGGGCATTCCGGACTATTATAAGCGTCCATTTCAAATTGTAAACGCAATCCAAAACTCTCTTTTGAACCACTGTTGCCGTATTCAATTTCAGGTTCAACGCCACTGTTATTGATTTCAATTAAATTCCAATTGTATTGTTCAAGTTGTCGTGGTGGATAATCACATGGTGGTCCGCAATGGCTAAAAGTAATCATCGCCAAAATTGCCCATGTAAAGGCGTGTAAAAAGGTCACTTTTATGGGCATGGCTTTCGTTTTTACAAAAGTAACCATAAATATGCAGGACATGGATATGTACTCCGTGGAATTATTGTCGGTTGGATTGCCTATTGGGATAAATAGGTGCTGATTCAGCAGGTGAGAATTTTTAAACTTTAATCTTAAAACTATTTGTATTTTTTTCTTGCAATTTAAAACACACTGTCATACTTTTGTCTTTAAATGCTTCCTGGGCATTAGAAATCAAGCTTCACCTAAAACAAAACTATCATGCAACCAATCCTTCGAAACATTTTGGCCGTTATTGCGGGCATATTCATCGGCAGTCTGGTGAATATGGGCATTATTATGATCAGTGGTTCCATTATTCCTCCGCCCAACGGTGCGGATGTCACCACCATGGAAGGCTTAAAGGCGACCATGCATTTATTTGAGCCCAAGCATTTTATTTTTCCATTTTTATCGCATGCGCTGGGGACGCTGGTAGGGGCATTGCTTGCTGCGCGTTTTGCGGCGAACAACCATATGCGCTTTGCTTTGGCGATTGGGGTATTTTTCCTGATTGGCGGCATCACGAGTGTTTATATGTTGCCTTCTCCTGTTTGGTACACCGTGTTGGATTTAGTCGGGGCGTATCTTCCGATGGGGTATTTGGGTGGAAAATTGGCGGGTAAGTAATTGATTTACAAATGCTTTTAATCCCAAATTTGAAAAACTAGCCCCAAGGAGAAAGATGCGCTGAACCTAAATTTGGATGCTTTTATGGTCTCACTGCTACTTTCTTGGGTCAATTGATTTTGGGTATTGAATTGAATGGTGTTATAAGGAAGGTTAACCATGAGCAAGGCACCCGTAAGTTGCAGCCAAACGTCTTTTTTCGATATTCGGTAGAACATATCTTCGCTGAGCTGCATGGTAAAGTGTCTTTTCCTGCTGTAATCAACGCCGTAAAATGTTGCGGTGGTGCGCAACAGGGTATTTGAATTTGGCGCTTTAATGGCTGCCTCAAATGGGTAAAATTTAGCCGTAGTAACACCCACGGCCAATCCAGGTTGGAATTGAAGTCGTTTATTCCCCATTTTATACCTGATTCCTCCAAGGAATTGCCGCATTTTGGCGGGATCCGCATTCTGCCTGGGTGCGGTGACAAAATAATCGGCATATCTATTTTCGAGAAAATGCTGCATTGCCGTCTCGTCTCTATCTGCGGCCCGACCCCAACGGAAAACACCAAACAGTCCCCAACGCTTGTGCTGAAAGAAATCTGCACTGAATTCATAAAAGATCCCTGATCGAGGTAGTCCAATAAGGGCATCCGAAGGGGTGTTTTTATCCAAATATACCTGGGTGGAAGCACCTAAGGTACAAAAGTTTCCAATCGGCCAGGGTTCTGATTGCGCGGATAACTGGAGGTAAGTGGTTATCCAGAGTAGTAGGATGATTTTGGTTTTCATTGTAAAATCAATAAAAGGTGATTGTTCTGGAGGATATTATGATGGGATCTTGGTAACTGAATTTCAATTTTACCTTAAACTGAAATGGTCCTTGATGTCCGGGTGGCTGAATTAAAATTAAGTCAACCGTACCCACAGAATTGTAGGAATATTTTATAAATGCGCTGAGTGACTCGGAAATTGGTTGATAATATGGGAGATTTGTTCGGTCAGATAAGTTGCGGGCAATAAAATAATCATTTAGCGAAACACCCGCTGGATGTGTATCATCAAAATCTTGCATTGCATATACCATTACATCAATTACAGGATCATAAAATTCGTAATAATTATCCGGACATGTTTTAAGTTGGCCAGCTATGGGCATTTCATATTGAATACGTAATCCGAAATGCTCTTTTGATATAATTGAATTATACTCAATTATTGGTTCGGCACCACTATTTTCTAGCTCAAATATTCTCCATTTATACTGATCTATCTGATATGGACTAAAATCACATGGTTCTTGACAACTGCTAGTAGTAAAAATTGCCAAAAAGGCCATCATTAAGGCGGGTAAAAAGGTAATTTTGGTAGGCATGGGTTTTGCTTTTTACAAAAGTAACCATATTTCTATACAGCATGGACATGTACTTCAGGGATTTATTGTCAGGTGGATTGCCTATCCCGTGAAATAAACGCTTATCGTCATGCGATCCTTCAAAATATAGCGCCCACCCGATACACCAATCCTACGGTAATACTTGCCCCCACTCGGAACAACGGATTTTTAAGGGTTTCGGTGCGGTCGATCCCGGTTACTTCGTCGGTCGTGCGAAGATTAAGCCGATTGCTGGCCAATTTTACCAGCATGAGTCCGGCAGAACCCGTCAGCCACCAACGCCGGCGCAAATGCCAAAAAAAAGCCGTGTTGGCTTCTATGGTTAAATGCCCTTTGTAAGCGTTCAGGGGTACATCCTGCCAATAAAGGGCTGTAATATATAAGGCATTGGTGTTAATTTCCTTGGCAGCTACATGTTGTTGGTAGGATTTAAATTTAGTGACGCCCAAGGCAAGCGCCGGATGAAATTGTAACCTGCCCTTCCCGGTTTTCCAGCGCGCACCCAACAAGTATTGCCGCATGATGGGCATGGGTTCCTGCTGGGGGGATGTTTCGAGGTAAAAGTTATTGGGGTATTTTTCCTGCGCAAATTGGTCAAATACTGGCTGGTCATCATCCGCTGCGCGCCCATTGCGCATTCTGATATACAAGCCCCAATGCCGGTTGCGATACAAATCGGCACCCCACTCAAAATAGCTGCCTTGTCTGGGCAGCGCAATCAGGGCGTCCGACAAATGCCTGCGGCCTACATAAAACTGCGTATTGACCCCTATGGTCCAGTAGCCACCGATGGGCCATGCATCAGTTTGGCTTTTCAAAGACGTTGTTTGGGTGAACAGTATTATTATGTATAAATATTTAATATTCATCGTTTAGTTAGATAAAGTGATCGGCTCAGTTACCAGGAAAATCGTGTCTAAACTAATGCGTACCAGGGCTACTTTAAATTGATACACGCCCGTTTGCGCGGGTGGGGTAGTCAATAATAAATCTGCACGGCTTGTTTCAGCAAAGGTGTTGAAAGAGGCTACTCCAAGATCGAGTGTTCGGTAGGCAGGCAAATCCCAAGATGCCTTGTCCAGACGCACCCGAAAATAATCGTTTAATACATCGCCAGCTGCGTGGGTGGCATCAAACTGTTGCAGGCAGGAAACCCAAACTTGGGTAATGGCGCTATCCGGTGTCGGTGTGTTGCACTCAGGATCGAAGTAAAAGGAAAGTGAATCTGCCGCATACGTATTAGATTGGATGCGCAAGCCAAACGCTTGCATAGGTGCCGTGTTATCTATAGCAACTAAAGGTGCAGGTCCTTGATTGTTTAAAGCAAAAATCGTATAATTAAAATTATAGTATTCAACCGGATAGGACTCCTCGCATGGGCCGATACATTTTAACCGACCAAATAGAAAAAACGTAGCCAGTAACAGTCCAACATAAATCAATTTTCTGAATAGCATGTTTTCGATTTTTGCATAGATAACGGAATTGAAAAGCAGAAAGGTTGGGGTAGAATTACATTTCCCCCATAAAATTCGCCGATAACCATTAGTTTTGCCGCCGCACAAAACTTAAAACGGAAAATTTAGTACTGAGGCTCAGACAAGACATGGAATACAACCCGCGCGATCTTGAAAAAAAATGGCAATCCTGGTGGAAGGCCCAGGAAACTTACAAAGTTTCAAACCACAACGAAAAGCCAAAATTTTATATCCTGGATATGTTTCCTTACCCCTCGGGCGCAGGATTGCACGTAGGGCACCCTTTAGGCTATATCGCCAGCGATATCATGGCGCGCTACAAACGCCTCAAAGGGTTCAATGTACTGCACCCGATGGGTTATGATTCGTTTGGTTTGCCGGCAGAACAATATGCCATTCAAACCGGGAATCACCCGGAAGTAGCCACGGTGCAAAACATCAGCCGCTACCGCGAACAGCTGGATAACATCGGCTTTTCTTTCGATTGGAGCCGGGAAGTGCGCACCAGCAATCCGGATTACTACCGCTGGACGCAATGGATTTTTATGCAATTGTTTGCGCATTATTACGATAAAAAGTCGGATAAAGCAATGCCGATCAGCGCTTTAGTTGCCCATTTTGCCGAACAGGGCAACAAAGGGGTGCTGGCCGTATGCGATGACGAAACCCCGGCTTTTACTGCTGACGAATGGAACGCCTGGACTGAAAAAGAACAACAATTGATGTTGCTCAAATACCGGCTGACGTTTCCCGAAGAATCGTTTGTAAACTGGTGTCCGGCCCTCGGTACGGTGCTTTCCAACGATGAAATCAAGGACGGTGTGAGTGAGCGCGGAGGCTATCCGGTGGAACGCAAACGGATGAAACAGTGGGCCATGCGTATTACGGCTTATTGCGATCGCTTGCTGGAAGGATTGGAGACCATCGATTGGTCGGATGCGATCAAGGAGCAACAACGCAACTGGATTGGACGCTCGGTGGGCGCTTCGGTGAAATTTGCCGTGGAAGGTCACGATGGGGTTCAAATCGAGGTGTTTACGACGCGGGTGGATACCATTTACGGGGCTACTTTTATGGTTTTGGCGCCTGAACATGAGTTGGTTCCGATGCTGACCACTGCCGCTTGCAAGTCGGACGTGGAGCATTATATGAATTGGGCAGGTTCCCGCTCGGATATCGAGCGTATGGCCGAAACCAAAAAAGTGACCGGCGCATTTACCGGCGCTTATGCCATCAATCCGTTTAATTCGGCGCGTATTCCGGTGTATATTGCCGATTATGTGCTGGCAGGATACGGAACGGGTGCGGTCATGGCGGTACCTTCTGGCGATCAGCGCGACTGGAATTTTGCCACCCATTTCAAATTGCCGATTGTGGCCATTTCGGATGCACAGCAAAATTTGGGAGAAACCGCCGATGCCAGCAAAGACGGGCGCTATATTAATTCGGGCATGATTGATGGTTTGACTTATGCGGAAGCGGTGCCCAAATTGATCGAATGGCTTGAGCAACAAGGGATTGGCAAAGGGAAAACCCAATATAAATTGCGGAATGCGGTGTTTAGTCGGCAGCGTTACTGGGGTGAACCGGTTCCGGTTTATTTCAAGGACGAGGTTCCGTATTTGATGGAAGAAAAAGACCTGCCGCTGGTGTTGCCGGTGGTGGATAAATATTTGCCGACCGAAACGGGTGAACCACCCTTGGGACGGGCCGAAAACTGGCGCTATAAAGCACCTGATGGCGGCAGTTATGAATATGAATTGAGTACCATGCCGGGCTGGGCGGGTTCCTCCTGGTATTTTTACCGGTACATGGATCCGCATAATTCGACGGAGTTTGTTAGTAAAGAAGCGGTTAACTATTGGAATTCGGTCGATATGTACATCGGCGGTTCGGAACATGCGGTGGGGCACTTGTTGTACAGCCGTTTCTGGAATCACTTTTTGTACGACCTGGGTGTTGTGCCGGAGCGCGAGTTTGCCAAAAAACTGATCAACCAGGGGATGATTCAGGGACGCTCCAGTTTTGTGTACCGTGCAAAAGAGCAGTTTTTTGAAGAATACTTGTGGATCAAGGTGTTAAAACCGTTTTTTGCAGAAGAAGGCGCTTTCCGCATTCCGGAGCAGGATTATGAAGAGGCTTACACGTATGATTTTGCCTTTCAGACCAGCGATTTGGTCATTGAAGTGACGTCGCGCAAGCAAACGGATAAAATAGAGCATATCCTGCGGGCAGCCACGGCCGACAACAAGCGTTTGCTGGTGCTATATTCGGAAGAAATTATGGATGCCGTAAATGCGCCAGATCAAATTGCGGCCAAAATCCGCGCGGCGTTGGATAGTCGGGAACCCTTAATTATTACTAAGGAACAACCTGTCAGCGAACAATTGTATGTTTCGTACAACCTGACGTATAAATACGACCCCAACTGTTTTACGAAATTGCATGTAGACATCAGTTTGGTGGAGGATGATATTTTAAACGTCGAAAAAGCGTCTAAAACGATGCAATTTGAAAAAGCAAATTTCAAATTGTGTCCGGAAGGCAATATTACTTGTAGTTCGGAGGTCGAAAAAATGTCGAAATCCAAATATAATGTGGTGAATCCGGATGATATGGTGGCGCAATATGGGGCCGATTGTTTCCGGATGTACGAGATGTTTTTGGGTCCGATTGAGGTGAGTAAACCCTGGGATACGAAGGGTATTACGGGTGTATATGGTTTTTTACGCAAGTTTTGGGGGCTGTTTTTCAATGCACAAGGTGAGGTACTCCTCATGGATGATGCGCCTACGCGTGAAGAATTGTTTGCTTTGCACACCTGTATTAAAAAGGTGACCGAGGATATTGAGCGGTTTTCGATGAATACTTGCGTAAGTCATTTTATGATCTGCACCAATGAGTTACGCAAACTCAATTGCAGTAAACGCGCCATTTTGGAGCCTTTTGTGGTATTGGTGGCGCCTTTTGGTCCGCACATCGCTGAAGAATTGTGGCGTTTGTTGGGGCATGAAACGACGGTTTGTGATGCATCGTTCCCATTGTTGGATGAGCAACATTTGAAAACCGATACGATTCAATATCCAGTTCAAATAAATGGTAAAATGCGGGGTACGCTTGAAATTGGCGCGGATTTATCGAATGAAGCGATTCAGGCTTTGGTGTTGGAGCAGGTATTTGTGCAGCGCAATTTGGAAGGGCTTACGATTAAGAAGTTTATTGTGGTGCCTGGGCGGATTATTAATATAGTTGTTAGTTGATAGTTGTGAGTTGATAGTTTGGGGCGTTTTTCTATAAATGAGTGACCTTTAAGATGTTGTAAGTGTTTGAATATTAGTTTTTTATAACCTTTGGAGGTGACACCTCGGTTGGTAACTTTCGGAGGTGTCACCTCAAGTGGTAGCCTTTGGAGGTGACACCTCGGTTGGTAACCTTTGGAGGTGACACCTAGGACTACAATCCCTAAATAAATGCATGACTTCTCCGAAGTCATAAGTGGTTGGTTCTCAATTGGTATTTTCTACAAATGCGCGACTTCTCCGAAGTCGAGGCCATTTGAGTGAATTTTTGATATATTATAAGGACGATCCTTTTACCTGGTTTTGGATTGGCGGAATTGTTTTAAGATAAGCATAAATACCTTGTAACTCATTGCTTATCATGGTCTTATGTGGTAAGATAGGATATCGTAAAGCGGATCCGTTTGGTCTTTTTCCGTATTTCACGGCATCTATAAACTCGGCTTCTGTCCATTTTCCGATGCCTGTGGTAGGGTCTTAAAAAGAAAATTTGTAAATTAAAGTAAACCTTTCAGGGCGTGGGTAGTCGAAGATACGAACTCAACTCCCCACCCATGCTTAAACTTTACAGTTTTATAGTCTTGTTCGTTTTTGTGCAAAATATTCATGCACAATCATTTATGCCCAAGGATACGGTGCTTGGTTCTAATTTTTTTCAGGTTGAATTTTCGCCAGATATGCGCAGCATGGTGTGGTGCGAGCAAATTCCGCTACCAGGGGGAAGGGCAAAAGTATTTTATACGGATGTTGATTTAGAGACAGGTTTGCCAGATTTAGCGGCCAAAAAACTGATTGATACGATTCAGGGGCAAGGCTGGCCATATTGGGGGGCGGATCAAACAGGCATTTTTTTCCTGATTAAAAACCAATATGGCGTGTTGAAATATATCCGTCGCTTGGGTATTAATACCCTTCAATCTAATGCTTTAGGTACTGCAAATAACGATATCAAATCACTAATTAATGTATCGAGTGATACGACCAAACCTTATTTTTGGATCAATTATGTAGTGTTAAACACCAATGCGCAAGGTAAAGACAGTTTATTTGCCCTTCGTTCTGACCAGTTAGGTATTCGGATTTTTATCAATGCCGAGCGGAAGAATCAGAGTGGTTCGGCTTATGAACTCACTTTTCCGCGTTGGATGGCCTATTCTGATGTGTTGGCTTATCCATTTCGTCCTTTTCCGGCGCAACCATATTTTGATATAAAGTTTTGGAAGGGTGCAACCATGGAGTCCGGGCAGGTAACCAATGATATTCCCAATGGAATTTTGAACCACCATGTCGATGATCTGCCGTTTCGAGTGCCGCAATTTCCCAATGATACCTTTATGTTTAGCAGCCGTGGAGCCACAAAATTGGCGATTTATAAGAAAAACGGGACATTTTTTACACAAAGTGAACAGTATACGCCTTTAAGCGCGATCACACCTGCTACACTTACTTCTTTTGAGCCTTTTACCATCAATTCCAACCGAACCTACGGCGCATATCAGGTATATAGCGGTGGGGGGATTCCGGGCAATATTGCTGGCGAGATTTGGCTGAAAGGGATTTTGGGGGAGTCGTTGCATGTGCGATTAAGTCAATTTGAAGGGGATGTGGCGGTTGATCCCGAATATGTTGTAGGCACCAAGAAGGTGTGGATTTTTTACTATGGAAAGCCCATCGGGAATGGTTTTTTCAATTTACACCGCTGTGAAACGCCCTTGAAAATTGGGTCGACCAGTACCATTGCGCAAGTAATGGATTCGAGTGTAGTTGTTTTTCCAAATCCGGTAACCGATTTTTTACAGATCCAAACAGATGCCACTATCCACTTTATTCAAGTTGGTTCCATGGATGGACAATTGGTGTATGAAAGCCGAAATACAGGTAAAAGTATTGATGTAAGTGCTTTAAAGTCAGGTATTTATTTGGTGCGTGGGGAAACCGACCGCGGGCCATTTATCGTGCGGTTTTTTAAGTTATAGGGCTATTGTACAGAACGATTAATTGTATATGTACAATCTTGAAAATCAAAAACTCAACAAATTTAAAATTTAATCAATTCAACATGAAACAAGTTCTAATTACACTTTGCTTTTTAAGCATGGGGTGTATATCATACGCCCAATTTACAAAATCCTTCACGGCAGGCACCACAGACTCAAATGGGAATTTCATGGGGGGCACCGAAATGCGGGTGTTGGCCAAGCATAAAGGATTGTTGTTTGGGGGAGTTGAGACCTGGAAGGATGATACCACCGGAACTTGCGATCCTTTTATTGGAGCACAAATTGTAAGGTTGGAAAGCCCTTCAGGCGCCTGGAAATTGGACAAGCATTTTGACACTTTTTTCCCTGAATTAAGCGGAAGGGAACGGAAACGCAATGAAGGTGTTACGGCCTTGGAATCCGTTATTTTTAAAACGGATAAAAATGGGGTTGCTTTGTTGCGTCCGGATACCATTTTGATTGCGGCTGCACGCGATTTTACCGGCGTACTTTCCGTGTATACTCGGAATGATAGCGGAAATGTGAGTTGGACTGAAAAACAGATCGGATCGGTGGCTTTGGATACCGTAGGCAGCACGGATAATGATGGTACGATTCGGAGTTTTATTTTGTATCGGGATAAAATAACAGGGGTGGACCGAATTTTTGCGGGTTCGTTGCCCAATGGCATTATTTCTGGCGCATATGACGCAAATCTTCCCGGCAAAATATTATGGGATACCCTTGTGCCGGAATTGACTGGATTTATAGGTCGGCCAATGGCTTTTACTGTGTGCAACGGTGATTTGTTTTGTGCGATTGCGCCCAAGATATACCGTCGCAATGATGGCCCCACGCCGAGTTGGACCAGCGTTTTTATGTATCCTTTTAATGTTACGCCGGGTGGTAGCAGTGGTTTGCGCGGATTGAGCACGATCAAAAATCCGAATGGGCCAGGAGAATCCCTTTTAGCGGCCTTGGAAGGACAGGTTAGCAGGATGTATCGCTTAACGCCAAGTGGGACCTTACCTTATACGGCCACCGTGGAACTAGATATAGATACCTTGATGAGCAGTGCCTTTGGTTATCCGGGTAATTATTATGTGGTAGCCAATAGTGAAATGACTTGGGTGACACAACCTGGTACGGGTGATTCTATTCTGACCATAACCATACAACACCATCCCGCCAATATTCGGGATGATGCCTTTTATTTGTTGCGCCGGCAAGTAGGTGGTGTCATAACGTATGCTTTGCGCAGAATAGAAAATATGGTTTTTGCGCCGTTAACCATTTTAAATTCTACGCGTGCCATTGTATCTTCTCCATTTCCGAATGATGGTAATTTTGTATATATCGGAGGCTATGATGCGGATAATAACATTTCCCATAACACTGCTTATGTATTGCGGGCCAATAAGGCTGCGTTTTTTAATCCCCCGGCCAATCCTGTTCTTGCACCCGGTTTGAAACACCGAACCATTATTCCATCGATTACAGATGCTGCTATCGATAATGCCTTTGGGTTTCATCAGACGTATGTAAATACGGCAGTTGCGCCGCTCAATCGCTTGTTTTTATACTTTCCAGGGTCCAATTCATCCCCTATAGGCTATGATGCGATTCAAAAACAGGCAGCAAATGCTGGGTATCACGTGTTGGGCATCAGTTACAGTAATGAAACCATAAGTCCTTTGTGTGCCGGAAAATCGGATAGTTTGTGCTTTGATAAGGTACGTGGAGAGGTAATTGATGGCATTGACCGTACCAATTTGGTGGATGTAAATGTGGCCAATTCCATTTACAATCGTGTGTTGAAGGCGCTTCAATATTTGTCCAGCAAGTATCCTGCTGAAAATTGGGGGCAATATTTAGATGGGAATGCAGTGCTTTGGGGCAAAACTGCGGTCGGTGGCCATTCCCAAGGTGGTGGTCACGCGGCTTTTATCGCAAAACAAAAATTGGTGGATCGGGTGTTGTTATGGGCTTCTCCCAAAGATTATTTTACAGCCCCGCTCAATAAACCCGCCGCTTGGATTAACCGTCCTACCACTACACCTGCTTGCAAATATTTTGCTTTGGTACATCAGGCTGATAATTTGGGTTGTACGCCTGCTCAACAGTTATTGATTTTCAAACGACTTGGCATTGATACGTTTGCCAGTGGTTTGACCTTTTTTGAAGCCTCTAATGGCAATTATAACAATAGCCATGTCCTTATTTCGAATCTTCCAGGTTTGTCGGGTAGTTCGGCGCATAATATTGTTGCTGTAGATGTTGCGGCGGCTACGCTTTGTAACCGACCTTATTTTGAGGAAGCCTGGGAATATATGTTGGTGCAGGCAGGTTGCCCGGTTTTGGGTACTGCATCAATTCAATATGAAAATTCATTTTCCGTTTATCCCAATCCATTTTTCGATCGTATTCAAGTACAGCCTGTTACAGGTAATGAAAATTACTTATTGACAAATTCCACAGGACAAATTTTGTATGCTGGGAATCAAATCAGCACCCAGGATTTTTCAGGTATTGGTTCCGGGATTTACTTTTTGCGCATTGCTACATCGGACGCGCAAATTGTCACCTTAAAATTGGTAAAACCATGATTTATCGTTGGATTGTATTCTTTTCTTTTCTCGGAACAGGATTTTGCGCGGCACAAAATAACAACTTGATTGTAAACGCTGGTTTTGGAGGTGGCAATTACACCACAGGCGATAGCGTTTTTGTTTTGGCCAATCCGGCAAAGGCAGGTTTTGTTTTTTCCCAATGGTCGACAAATACCGCCTTATCAGACACATTTTGTGTGGCAACCAAGGTAAAAGCATTAAATACGGATGCGGTTCTGAGTCCTGTTTTTGTCCCGGCGCCTGTGTGGAATTTCACTAATGAAGCGATTAATGGGAGTAAAGTGTATTCGTATTTTCCGGCTGAGCCTGGTCAGTTGCGGGGCTTGATTTTGTTTTTTCATGGTTCCAATGGAAATGGAGTGAGTTGGTTTAATAAAGTGGAGAACCGAAACTTTCTCAATACCGCTGTTGAACATGGGTATGCGGTAATGGCAACTGAAAGTGTAGATCGCATTACGGGGGGTTCCCAGCCCTGGCAATGGAATAATGCTGTGACCATCAACAGTAATCCGGATATTTTAAACATTAATCATATCCTGGATACATTTAAAACAAGGGGTTGGATCAATACGGATACGCGATTGTTTGGCGTCGGTTTTTCGCAAGGCAGTGGCTTTTGTTCCATTATTGCGGCTTTGAAAAATTTCAGTGCCAATAGTTTGGGCGCGACGCCTGGTATTAACGCAGTGATTGCCCAGACGCTTTCACCAACTTATTGGATGGCTTCCCGGCAGGATGAAAATGCTGATCCGCAACGTTTGAACAAGTGTATATCCAATTACAATACCCTGGTTTCAAGAGGAATTCCTGCTAAATTGCACATTCATGCGCCATTTCCGGTTACACCCAACCGATTTTGGCGTATTCCGGGCATTGATAGTTTAAGTTCTATCGATATTTATAATCGGTTGAAAATAAATGGTTATTTGAACGATCGGGACTTTGTCAACTTCAATCCGGATGCGCAAACCGGCTGGAAATCGGTCATGCAACCTACCTATAATTCCGTGCTGAATGATACTGAAGATCAAGTGATTATCTGTTATACGGAGCATAAATTTCACAGTGATCAGGTGCATTATATCCTGCAATTTTTTGATTTGTTTGCCAAGCCTGTGACAACTGATGCCGCTGTTGTTAATTCAATTTCATTCCAGTATACGGTAGTTCCAAATCCATTTACCGATCATATTTCTTTGCTACCTCCTTTGAAAACGGAATATGTTGTATTACATGACGCCCTTGGAAGAACCGTTTTTATGGGCAAAAATATTGAGTTACAAGATTTTTCCGCGTTTAGCAAAGGATTTTACGTGCTACAAATTTTCGATGAAAAAGGGGCGTATATCCAAACCATTCAATTAATCAAACTATGAAAAATTACTTTTTGCTCTTGTTTTTATGCCCAATTTTGAATTTAAATGCTCAAAATTGGACAAAAAACTATAACCCGGGTACCAAAGATGCTCAAGGTCAATTTATGGCGGGCAATGAAATAATGCAGATCGTGGCCCATAAAGGAAAATTATATGCCGGGAATAGTTACTGGCAGGAAAAAGACACCGCCCAAAATGAGCGTTCCTGCGAAATCGTACGGTTGGATGGTCCGAACTCGAATTGGCAGGTGGATAAGGCATTTACTACCGCCAATTTGCGCATCGGTGCCATGAAATCTTTCACATTTACGACTAATTACTTAGGGCAAACGATTCAGCCGGATACCTTGTTAATCACGGTCCCCAATGACAATACCGGCAATTTGGCTTATTATGTGCGCAATGATGTGAATGGCAGCTGGACGGGCACTTCTTTGGCTAATTTATCAAGTGATATTAATTGTCGGGCCATTGGTTTTCACAAAGATGCGACGAACCAGATTTGTTATGTGTTTGCTGGCTTGCAGGATTATGGCATTTTTAGTGGACGCTACAATCCGGCATCCCCCGGAAAAATTCAATGGAAACAAACGCCTGAATTTGTTACACCCCCCAATGAGCGGGTAATGGGTTTTACCGTGTGCAACAATGTATTCTATGCTGCAACCAGCGATGGGGGGATTGGACATATTTATAAAAGAACCGACGGCACAACCCCAATTTGGACATTAGTGAAAACTACCAGCGGCGGTGCGCAAGCCGAGGATATGCGCGGTTTGAGCGCCGTCCCGAACCCAAATGGAACAGGGGAAGTGCTCTGGTATAGTTGGAACAACAAGGCTTCGCGCGTCCATCCGAATAATAACTATGCAGAAACCATCGAATATGTTTACACGGACAGTCTTTCGAAGCAATTGAATACCAATGTAAAATATGTATTGGCTGCTTACAATGATAACATTCCTGTTTTTAATTCGAATCAATTGAATGAAGATATTCGTTTGATTGGTTTTGAACTAAAATACAACAACTTAAACGACCCGCGGCCTAATTGGCAAGGCTGGGCAACCGACGGACAGTACTTCGAACGACATCAGAAAGGAAGTGCAATTTGGTATGTTCGGAAGTATATATTAAACAATGCGCCGGTTGTAAAAGACAGTTTGATTGCCACCCGCACCCTTTGTGTTTCGCCTTTTCTTGTCGATAGCAACAAGGTTTTGTACGCAGGCGGTATGGATTGCAACAGCATTCCGATGACTCGGCAGGCATGGATCTATAAAGGAGATTTTAAAAATAACGGTACAACGCAGGTATTGGGAATTTCGGACAATACAGCATGGCAAGTTTTTCCAAATCCTTTTGCAAACCACATTTGGGTGGAAAACAGTACCAATGAGGATGTTTATTATTTGGTGAATGCCAAAGGTCAATTCGTTTTTTCCGGAAAAAACATTCAAGAACAGGATTTTTCTGGCTTGTCTACCGGATTTTATTGGTTACGGATCGCAAACGAGGTGAATGCCACTACCTTTAAATTGATCAAATTATGAAAAAACAACCATTTTTCTACAAATGCATGACTTCTCCGAAGTCATAGGTGATTGGTTATCAATGGTTTTCCTTTGGAGGTGTCACCTCGGGCGGTACCCTTCGGATGTGACACCTCGGGCTTCACTCCCTAAACAAATGTGTGACTTCCCCGAAGTCGTAAGTAGTTGATTATCAATGGTTTTTCTTCGGAGGTGTCACCTCGGTTGGTACCCTTCGGAGGTGACACCTCGGGCTTCAATCCCTAAACAAATGCATGACTTCTCCGAAGTCATAAGTGCTTGGTTATCAATTATTTTTTTCTACAAATGTATGACTTCTCCGAAGTCAGCTAAATTCATCATTCATCATTCATCATTCATCATTCATCATTCATCATTCATCATTCATCATTCATCATTCATCATTCATCATTCATCATTCATCATTCATCA
>JAIYAP010000080.1 GCA_027488935.1 Saprospiraceae bacterium
ATGTAAGATAAATTACCGCAATTAACATTTCCACATACATCAGTTCTCCCTTGTAGCATAGGATAAAACGTTATGCCATCGTAAAATGAAATACCGTTGAGAGTATCCGTTCCATTAAATTTAAAATCCCCGCCGACATATAAAATATTGTCAATGGTATCATTAAAAAGGCAAGTCGGAGGGCGGTTGAAGTTACCAACTTGTTGCCATTCTTGTGCGTAAAGCATCAAGGATAATCCTAAAAACAGTGTAATTGTAAAAATGTGTCTCATGAGGTAAAGATTTTAGCCCCTGATCGAACAAACGCTTGAAGAGGACTTCCGTGTTAGTATATACGCTCTATATGGTTAAGCCTACTGCGGAAATGGGTGTTTGGGAAGGTGTAATCTTTCATGGTTTAAAAGTTTTTGTAGAAATTAAATTATGAACAATAAATAATCGTGCGCATAATAATGATTCAAAATTATATCCTACAAACCATAACTGCAAGGCTCCTCGTTCATAACAATAGTATTACTTAAAAATTTCACAATAAATTCATATCGAACATTGTACACACAAAAATCTAGTCTCAATATGACCCTTCCAACCAACGATAGCTGTTAGCGCAACAGGGGCAGCCTTGGAGGTGGGAAGAAAGTAAAATATTGTTTTACCTTTACCCCCAATGCAATACAGATCATCCATCCGCCTGATACCCCCAGCCATTATTGTCCTGTGTTTATGCATGCTCCCTGATTGCGCCTATGCGCCAGCCTCGGAGCCGTATCAGAAATGGACCGACCAACCGGCACGAACACCATCGCCGGAAATCGCGCAATTGATCCAGTCTTACGATCGTTTTTTCCAGGAGGGCATGACGCAAACGGGCACACCGGGCGCTGCGGTCGTGCTGGTCAAAGACGGTGAAATCATTTTTACCAAAGGATATGGCCTGCGGGAGACGGGCAAACCGGATTCGGTGGATGCCCACACGGTTTTTCGCATCGGCTCTTTGTCGAAGGGTTTTGCCGGGGTGCTCACGGGCATGATCACGCACAGCGGAAAGTTGCATTGGGATGATCCGGTACAGCAATTTTACCCCGAATTTACCCTTGCTGACCCTAAACAGGCAAAGCGGGTGGCCGTCCGACATATTTTGTCGCAAACAACGGGCTTGCCTTACCACGCTTTTACCAACCTGATCGAACAGGGCTATTCTTTATCTACCATTGTACAGCAGTATTTCCCCAAAGCACGCCTAAGTGCCAAGGAAGGAGCATTTTACAGTTATCAGAATGCAGCTTTTTGTGTGATTGAGGAGGTTTTGCGCGGCGCTACTCAGTTGCCTTATCCGACCTTATTGCAACAACATATTTTTAATGCGTGTGGCATGGAAACGGCCTCTTGCGATTATGCCAGCATGGCGGCTTGTACCAATAAAGCCTTACCGCATTTTTCGACGGGTTACGGCTGGCGTACGGAACCAGTTTCGCCCCACTATTACGACTTTGCTGCGGCAGGCGGGGTAAATGCCAGCGCTACGGACATGGGCAAATGGCTGCAAATGCTGTTGGGCGGGTTCCCGGAGTTTGTTGACAATACCACCCTCGATGAGGTATTTGCGCCGGTGATCAAAACCAGCAAAGAACGCCGCATTTTTCCACACTGGATTGGTCGAGATGATGCTTCGTACGCGATGGGCTGGCGGGTATTGCAACGCGGCCCCGATACTTACCTGTACCACGGTGGTTACGTCAATGGCTATCGCGGCGAAATTGCCTTCAACCGCAAAGAAAATGTGGGTATTTGTGTCCTGTTTAATGGTTCCAGTGCGCTTTGCAGCCAGAGTGTGCCCCAATTTTTTGAACTTTATGATGCGCTGGTGCGGGCGCATTAAAGCCTTCCATCTAAAAGACGCAACACCCGATTGCCGTATTTGGCATTCTCTTCTGAATGGGTCACCTGAATAATGGTAACGCCCTCTTCGTGGTTCAATTTTTTGAACAATTCCATGATTTCTTTAGCCTGGGCACTTTGCAAATTACCCGTGGGCTCGTCGGCCAGAATCAATTTCGGTCGACCAATCAGTGCGCGTGCAATACCCACCAATTGTTGTTGTCCACCCGATAACTGATTGGGGAACAAATCTTTTTTGGCCACCATATTAAAACGGTCCAGCAAATCAGCAATACGGCTTTTGCGTTCGGCGGAGGGTACTTTTTTGTATAATAAAGGCGTTTCCAGGTTTTCGTACACCGTCAAATCATCAAGGAGGTGATAGGCCTGAAACACAAAACCGATGTATTGCTGGTACAATTCGGAGCGTCGGCGTTCATTGAATTTATGTACCGCTTCATCCAAAAACCAATATTCTCCTGCAGTGGATGCTTCCAGCATGCCGATAATATTCAGCAGCGTACTTTTCCCGGCGCCGGAGGGGCCCATAATACTTACAAATTCGCCCTCGGCAATATGGGCATTTACATAGCGCAGTACATAACTTTTAGTTGCGCCATTTTGGTGGTATCGCTCGATATCTTGTAATCTGATCATGGGAAATGGGATGATATAGTCAACGCAAAATGGTTATGAAAACAGTTGGCTTCTAATCCTTTGAAAATCAAGTTTTTTATCCATCCATCCTTCAAATCCATTAAAATCTTGGTATAAATGGCCGCCAGCATACGCCAGTCGAGGTGGAAAAACGGCTGGAAATCAGTAGGTTCGGAAAAACAGACTGCGCACGTGACGGCCAAAAGCTTTAAACATGGAAATTTTCGGTTACCACCCGGCCGTCAAACAAATTGATGATCCGGTGGGCAAAACCCGCATCGTGGGGCGAGTGCGTTACCATAATGATGGTGGTTCCCGCCTGGTTGAGTTGGGTGAGCAGGTTCATCACTTCCAGGCCATTGGCAGAGTCGAGGTTACCCGTCGGTTCATCCGCCAGAATTACCTTGGGATTGGCCACGACTGCCCGCGCGATGGCCACGCGTTGTTGTTGTCCGCCCGACAATTGCTGGGGGAAGTGGTTGCGGCGGTGCATGATGTTCATGCGTTCGAGCACAGCTTCTACCTTTTTTTTGCGGTCGGAAGCGGGTACTTTCATGTACAGAAGCGGTAATTCTACATTTTCAAACACCGTCAATTCATCAATCAGGTTAAACGACTGGAATACAAAACCGATGTTGCCTTTGCGGTGGTTGGCGCGGTTGCGTTCGCTCATCTTGGCTACTTCGGCGCCAAAGAACGCGTATTCGCCTTCGGAAGGGCTGTCGAGCAGACCCAAAATATTGAGCAAGGTGGATTTACCACAACCGGAAGGGCCCATAATGGCCACGAATTCACCGGGTTGTATTTCGACGTTGATGCCGTTCAGGGCGGTCGTTTCTACTTCGTCCGTAGAGAAGATTTTATGCAAATTAGTGGTACGGATCATGTTATTTAGATTTTTTGATTGACTCGAAATGGCTGATTATTAAAACATTAGAACATCTTTGTCTCCGAAATTATCATAGGACGATGTGATGACTTGTTCGCCAACCTGCAAACCGTCCAGGATTTCGTAAAACTGTGGATTTTTTCGGCCGAGGGTAATGCTGCGTTTTTCGGCACGGTTGCCCGAAGCGTTCAGTACATACACCCAACTGCCGCCTGTTTTACTGAAAAACCCACCGGTTGGCAAGAGCAGGGCATCGGTGGGTTTGCCCAATTGAAGGCGCACCGGTACCGACAAACCACGCCGGATACCTTCCGGGACAGGCTCCACAAAACGCATATCCACCTCAAATCGGCCGTTGCGGACTTCCGGGTAAACCTTGGAAACACTCAGGCGCACGGCTTTTCCATTAAAATCGAAATAGCCTTCCAGTCCGGGGAAAATGCGGGAAATGTAGTGTTCGTCAATTTCCACCTTCATTTTAAAGCCGCTCAGGTCGTCAATTTGACCCAGGTTTTGGCCGGTAGCGATACTTTGTCCTACCTCCACATCTACCCGGGAAAGCAGGCCCGAAACCTGGGCTTTGACATTCAGGCTGGACAAATTATTTTTCATCAGGCTCAGGTTCACTTTGGTGCGGTCGAGGGTGCCTTCCAGTTGTTTGATTTGCGTGACGCTGTTTTCTTCCTGAAACTGTTGATTTTCAATTTCAATGGCCTTTTGCTGCTGCAATCGGTCGAGCGTATTTTTTGTTTTAATCAAATCCTGCTCGGGAATAATACGGTCGGCAAATAATTTTGCGTTGCGCTCGTATTCATCTTTTGCCTGTCGAATTTGGTATTCCAAGTCGGAAAGGGTGCGTTTGAGGGTAAATTTGTTTTGTCGCAATTGCAAACGCGTATTTTCCAGGTTGTTGATGAGGTCGTACATTTCCGTTTCGCGGTTGACATAATCGAGGGTGAGGCGCTGGTTTTCGAGTTTCAGGATGAGATCGCCTTCTTTAACCGAAGCGCCGCCATCGAGGTATTTTTGGGCTACATAACCGCCTTCAATGGCATCCAATTGATAGGTTTTGAGCGGTTGTACCACGCCGGTCACCACAATAAACTCATCAAATACCCCCCGTTGGGCAACGGAAATGGTGAGTTTTTCCCGGTCGACATTCAGTGTGCTTTTGTTGTTTGAAAACCAGAAACTGTAAACAGCAAAAGCCGTAAATGCCAGGATTCCCGCGCCCCCCAGGATGCGTTGCCAGGTCCATCGTTTTTTCTTGATAATTTTGTCCATGAAAAGTCTTTAAAATTGATCCCGTTCAGGTTGTATGTTTGTATTGTAAAGGGAAGGTCGTGCCATTTTTTCTACTGCATGTAAATCAATGATTTAGCGCAAAACCGTTGTTCAAATTTGTCCACCTGCGAACACAAGTGTCCGAAAATGAACAGTGAATATTCTTTTTTTGATTGATTTGCATCGAGTTACGCACAGGCATTGTCTTTGCCGGTATACAACAGACTTGTTGCGGTGTAGCGTAACAAATCTAATCAACCAACCAAGTTAAAACATCCATGACCGAAGCACATATTTTAATTGTTGATGACAATCCGGGGGTATTAAGCGCCGGAAAGTTATTTTTAAAACGGCATTTTGCGGTCGTTGAAACGGCAAAAGATCCTGAAGCGATTCCGCAAATATTGCAAGATCAGCGCTATGATGTGATTTTGTTGGACATGAATTTTAACCGCAACAAAAATACGGGTCAGGAAGGCTTGCTGTGGCTGGACCGGATTTTGGACATTGATCCGACGGCGGTGGTGGTACTTATCACGGCTTATGGCGATGTAGACCTTGCGGTGCGGGCCATCAAAAAAGGCGCGACCGATTTTGTGCTCAAGCCCTGGGACAATGAAAAACTGTTGGCAACGCTTACGTCGGCCTTGCGCTTGAAAAACAGCAAAGACGAAAATACCCAGTTAAAATCGCGGCAAGTAGGCCGAAATCTGGCAGAAGTGCGCGATTTACCTCCGATTATTTTTCGCAGCAAGGCCATGCAGTCGGTATTGGACACCATCGAACAGGTAGCAGGAACGGATGCCAATGTGCTGCTGTTAGGCGAAAATGGCACCGGGAAAGACCTGGTAGCGCAGGCCATTCACGCACAATCGAAGCGGGCGACAGAGAATTTTGTCAAAGTAGACCTGGGTGCCATTACAGAAACCCTGTTTGAAAGCGAGTTGTTTGGGCATATCAAAGGCGCGTTTACCGATGCGCGGGAAGATCGCCCCGGCCGGTTTGAGGCAGCCGATGGCGGCACTATTTTTTTGGATGAAATTGGCAATTTGCCCCTGGGTTTGCAGGCAAAAATGCTCACGGTTTTACAAAATCGCACTGTGACGCGGGTTGGCTCCAACAAAGTAAAACCGATTGATGTTCGGGTGATTGTGGCCACCAACCAAAACCTGTTTGAAGCCGTGAAACAGCGCAGTTTCCGCCAGGATTTGCTTTACAGGATCAATACCATTGAGATACAACTGCCTGCTTTGCGCGACCGGCCCGATGATATTGAGCCGCTGGCACTCCATTTTTTGCAGTTATTTTCACAAAAATACGGTCGAAATGTGCATGCTTTCAGTCAGGCACTGCTCAAAGAAATGTATCGGTACACCTGGCCGGGCAATATTCGCGAATTGCAACATGCTGTAGAGCGCGCTGTGATCATGGCGAAACAGGAGCAACTGCAACCAGAGGATTTCTTTTTTCGCGAAAAAAACGAACATGCTGATACGCTTGACTACATGAGCATGAACCTGGATGAGATGGAAAAACAATTGATTATCAAAGCATTGAGCAAACATTACGGCAATATTACCGAAGCAGCGCAAGAACTTGGACTTACCCGCGCATCGCTTTACCGCCGTTTGGAAAAATACAATTTATAAAAACATCAAGCCTTTTCTGACCACGACATGATTGCACATGATCCGCAAAAATGGGTGCTAGCGCCTACACATTTCGACCGTTCTGACACCATTCGGAAGTTATTTCCCTGGATTTTGCTGGTTTGCGCTTATTCCGGCGGCATCGCCTGGCTGGAACTTTCCTATTGGAAACTGAGCGAACAAAGCCAGGTACGCAACCTCACCATTATGCATACCTTATTGGGGTTTGTGATCTCCTTTTTATTGGTTTTTCGCACCAATACGGCCTACGAACGCTGGTGGGAAGGTCGAAAACTGTGGGGTAATCTGGTCAACAGCAGCCGGAATCTTGCCATGAAATTGGCGAGTATGTTGCCAGAAGGAGATCCCAATCGCAATTATTTCCAGAAATTGATACCGGCTTATGCGATGGCCTTAAAAGATCATTTGCGGGCCGAAAAAACACGGATTGAGTTGTTTGAAGACTTACCTACGCACGTACAGGAAAGCCTCGACCTCGAAAAACACGTCCCCAATCAGTTGGCCCTGGCCATGTTACAATTGACCAATCAATTGGTCACTGAAGAGCAAATAACGGGGTTTCAATTCCTTTCCCTTAACAATGAACTCCAAGCCTTCACCGATGTATGCGGGGCATGTGAACGGATCAAAAACACGCCAATTCCCTATTCTTACAGTGTTTTTATCAAAAAATTCATCCTGATTTATGTCGCCACTTTGCCATTCAGCCTGGTTTTTATCCTGGGTTATTTGGTGATTCCGGTGGTTGCGTTTGTTTTTTATGTGTTGGCCAGTCTTGAATTGATTGCCGTAGAAATTGAGGAACCATTCGGGGGGGACGACAATGATTTGCCGCTGGGAAAAATCGCGCGGAACATTGAGGTACACATTCATGAAATTATTTAAACCGGATGTTCAATTTTCGATCTTTTACGTTGGCATTGAGTGTGCGTATTGGCTTGTTGGCTGCCTCGGTTGGCGGATCCGTTGCGCTTTTTTGCGGCGATTTTCCGGTTATTTGGAGTTTGCCTTTTGCGGGTTTGGCCCTTTTTATTGCCCACAATTTGTTTTACTATGTCAATGATACCAATCGGCGTTTGGCGCGTTTTTTTGAAAGTGTACGGTATACTGATTTTGCGATCCGATTTTCGGCAGGAAAAGAAAAAGGTGCGTCTTTTGAAGCCGTAAACCGCCAGTTTAATGAGGTTTTAGAGGCTTTTCGGCAAACGCGGGCAGAAAAAGAGACCAATTTGCTGTTCATGAACACCATTGTGCAGCATTTGGGGACTGGCATTTTGGCTTTTGATGTTCAAAACGGGGTATTATTGTCCAATAGTGCGGCTTTTCAACTGCTGGGTATTTACCGGCTGCACCATTTGCATGATTTGCCTGCCAGCCACCATGCGTTGCTGGAGTTTGTGCAAAACTTGCAGGCCAAAGGCAAGTTGTTGTACCAGCCAGAATCTGGTCGGCAAATTGCGGTACAAGGTGTTATTTTAAATTTACAGGGCCGGGTGGTGCGCTTGCTTACGTTGCAAAACATTCATCCGGAGTTACAGAAAAAAGAATTAGAAGCCTGGCGCGACCTGACGCGGGTATTGCGGCATGAAATCATGAATTCGGTCACCCCGATTGTTTCGCTGGTGGAGACCATGCAGGATATGTTGCGTTCGGATTTGAAACCTTTTAGTCCGGCGGGCGCGACCGATGACCTGGAAGAGGCGCTGGAAGTGGTAGCCACACGCAGCCGCAGTTTGGTCGATTTTGTAGAGGCCTATCGCAGTTTTACGGCCATTCCGATGCCACGGACGCAAGTGATTTCGGCGCAACGGCTGTTAGACAATGTGGCGGCACTGGCCTTGGCCGACAAAAAAGAAAATCCCGTACAACTTTTGCTTACCGTAGAGCCACCCGATTTGATGCTTTCGGCCGATCCGGGCCAGTTGGAAATGGTGTTGCTGAACCTGATTAAAAATGCACGGGAGGCGTTTAAATCGGTAACGCCCGAAAACGCTATCACCTTGCGGGCGGGTGCCAACAACAAAGGACGGGCTTACATCATGGTGGAGGACAATGGCCCGGGTATTGAACCTGGCCTGTTGGAAGAGATTTTTATTCCGTTTTTCACCACCAAGCTTACCGGATCGGGGGTTGGGCTGAGTATTTCGAAACAAATTATGCAGTTGCATGGTGGCGATATCCGGGTGCATACCGATATTGGGCGTGGGGCGCGGTTTGTGTTGGAGTTTTAAACTCCTACGTCGGAAGCGTCCCCCCCCCACGTCGGAAGGGTCCCCCCACGTCGGAAGCGTTCGAAACGCTTCCGACGTGGGGGGACCCTTCCGACGTGGGGGGACCCTTCCGACGTGGGGGGGGATTATCCATCATCCAACCCGTCTTCTTCCCCCAGTGGCGATCGTTGTATTTCTAGGTCCCGGTGCATTTTACACCAAACGCAATCTTCCTTTCCGCAGCCCTCCCGAAACGCATGGGCTTGTATTTTCTGATAAGTTTCCTTGATCAATTGCTGCATCCAGAATACCTGTTCACCCGTAATGACCACTTCCGAATGCACAAAATCACCCTTTTTATCGGGCTCCAACCAGGCAATCACGCTGCTGCCCACTTGCTCCGGGTAAATACGCGCTTCCTCCAACAAAATTTTATAAAAAGCCAATTGCCGCCAGTATTCACCACCCAGGACTTCAACTTCATTGGGGGGCGCTACTTTTTTAGCGTCCGGCACGCCGGTTTTATAATCGACCACGCGCAAATGATTGTCCTGCCATTCAATTTTATCTAAAACACCGGTTAGCGGCACGCCCGCAAGTTCTACCCGGTCTATTCGGCGCTCCACCACGGCCCGTTTGCGCCAGTAAGGCACCTGTTCGAGCGCATAGCGGTTCAGATGTTGCTTACCTAGGTTGAGGCGCTGTACAAATCCTTGCTGGCCGAAATAGCCGCGCATGCGCTCCATTTGTTGTTCAAAAATATTTTGCAAAATCCCTGCACCCGGAAATTCCTGCTTGGGATCGGCTTTCATGCGCAAAAAATAATGCCGCAACGCTTCATGGATCGCCTGTCCGTAAGCCGCCGCCTCGCGCATGGTTTCAGGAATGCGCAATAAATCGGCATAATAAAAAGCAATCGGGCAGCGCAAATACCGATTGAGGGCTGTGATACTCAGGGTATAATCCTTTAATAGTTCGTTCAAAACGGCTTCCTCCGGCAAGGCAATCACCGGTTTTATTGGCTCCAGGAGTAAACTGCGCTGCGCATCCACCAAAATACCCGCATCTGCGGCGATTATTTGTTTCGGCAGGCCCGTTTCATCGATAAAACCTACCTGCGAGAGCGCTTTCCCATTCCAATCGGCCAAACTAAACGACATGGATAAATGCCGCTTCGCGCGGGTCATGGCCACATAAAACAAGCGACGACGCGCTTCCGTGGCATCTTCTTCACCCGACAACGTGAGGGTTTCGGGCAACGCAAACCGGTTGCTGCCCTGGCGCGCACTGGGCTCCCAATCCTCTGTGGTACAATTGATTAAGAAAACATGTTCAAACTCAAGTCCCTTTGCAGCATGGGCCGTAAGCAATTGAATACCTGTTCCAGCGCCTACGTTTTGTTGCAACTGGAGGGCCAACTTGTTATCATCCATACTGTCCAGCAACCGCAAAAGCCGCTCCAAGGTAAAACGCGGGTTGCGCGCAATTTCATTGCCCACAAAATCGAGGAAACTATGCAGTACTTGTAACCACCAAACTTTGTCAGGTTGGTCGAGCGCCCATTGTAACAATCCGCTTTGGCGGTACAATTGTTCGATCAAAGCAGGTAATGCCATATTCAGACAATCGGCCACCCACTGGTTCAAGGTACGCAAAACGGAATAAGCATCCGAAAAAGGCGCATAAAGTGGCGTGGGCGCTGCATTTTTGCTAAAATTTCTAAAAAAAGCGCCTTTTTGAACCGATTCGGCGGATGCTTCGGGCGCGCGCAATTGGATGGCCAACTGTGCCAGTTCTAAGGGATCAAGTCCCCACCAGGGGGCATGCAATAATCGGAACAACCGATGGTCACCACTGAAAGGCACATTGGATTCGTCGCTCAAATACCGCAACAGTTCTCGAAACTGCTGCATAACAGGCAAATCCAGCAAATTAACAGGCCGTTTGGTGGTGTATGCAATGCCTTTTTTATCCAACAATTGCATCAAACGCACGGCTTCTTTGTGGCGCGCATACAGCACCGCAATTTCCTTTGGATCGACACCCTGTTGAAGCAGTGTTGCAATTTGGTCCACTACCGCCGCCGTTTCATGCAGGCGATTTTCATAAACCTGAATGGTCGCACCGTTTTTTGCCTTGGTAAAGGCCTGTAATTTTTTTTGCTCAAACGTTGCGCCTAATGCCCGTACGGCGCGTAAAGTATTGTTTTCGATGACCATAGAGGCCGCATCGAGGATTTCCTGGGTAGAGCGGTAGTTGATTTCCAGGACAACCGATTGCAGCGCGGGCTTAAATTTATGGTAAAATTCCAGCAAATTGGCCAATCGGGCACCTTGAAACTCGTAGATACTCTGATCGTCATCGCCCACAATAAACACATTGGGTGATTCCCAAAAATCGAGCAAGTGGTGCAACAATTGATTTTGCGCCCCATTGGTATCCTGGTACTCATCTACCAAAAAATATTGATACCGCTCCTGATAATTGCGCAACAGGGCCTCATTGGTTTCGAAAGCCTTCAGCACCCAAAGCATCATATCCTCGTACTCATAGCGCCCGGTGCGTTGGAGGGCTTGCTGGTAACGCGGATAAAGATCGGCAGCAGCCTTCAAGCGGGTCATTTTTTCGGTAATATCCTTGACTTTTGCGGTCTTGGGTGCGCCTTTTTTACCGAAACGGCTATTTATTTGGTAAATATAATCGGGATGTTCGGGCAGGCCCGTCAGAAACTCGTCCACTTTTCGGAGCACAAATCCGGGTGTCCAGCCTTCTTTTTTCATTACTGAAAACAATTCTTTCAGTTGTTTTTCATAGAAGAAGGCCTGTTTTTTACCCTCACGCAACAGGTGGTCGGCAGGTAGATTTTCCAGCAATTGCCGAATCACCTCCACCCTTTCCAGGTCGCTGAGGGGTTCCAGATCACCCCGCCCAAATAGTTCGATGTTTTCCTGAATGACGCGGTTGCAAAAAGCGTGGAAGGTAAAAACAGGAACGCGGTGGGCTTCCGGGCCAATGATGCTCAAAAGGCGTTCGCGCATGGCCCGCGCACCGGCATCGGTAAAAGTAAGGCAAAGAATATTTTGTGCCCGGGCATCGGTATCGAGCAAAATTTTGCCGATCCGGGTGGCGAGTACGTGGGTTTTGCCGGTTCCGGGACCTGCAATTACCAAAACAGGGCCTTCCGTTTGGTCGACGGCCTTTTTTTGTGCTGGATTGAGTTGCTTCAGCGCATCCAGAAACGCTGCATTGTATTGCTGGAGGGGCGTTTCCATTACATTGCCGGATCGATGGACTGGCAGAGTTCGACGAGTACGCCGTTCGTCGTTTTGGGGTGTAAAAACACCACCCATTTGTTGTCGGCGCCGCGCTTTGGCTCCTTATTGAGGGGCGTAAACCCTTCTTTTTCAAGGCGTTCTACTTCGGCGTGGATATCGTCTACTTCAAAAGCAATGTGGTGGATGCCTTCGCCGCGTTTTTCAATAAATTTGGCAATCGGGCTTTCCGGGTCGGAAGCTTCCAGCAATTCAATTTTGCTTTGACCGATTTGAAAAAAAGAAGTAGCCACTTTTTCAGAGGCCACCGTTTCTACTTTAAAATGCGGAATGCCCAACAATTTATGAAAAAGCGCATTGCTTTCTTCCATGTTGCGTACGGCAATGCCGATATGGTCTATTTGTTTCATTTTTGCTTGATCCAGATTTCTTTTGCACCGGTAAGGTCCTGCAAAGCAATCATTTTTTGCTGAATATCTTGCATATTTTGATAATGAAACTGTACACCTACTTGATACCCTTTTTTCTGGGAAAGATACACGTCATACCCGGCCTTTTTCAGGGTTTGGATCGTGCGATCGGCATTGGCTTTTTCCTGCAAGGTGGCAATGATCAAAACACAGAGGCGGCCTTTTTTAGTGTCCTTCAGTGTTTCACGGCGCGCATCTTCTACTTTTTGGGCCACCGACTCCTTCACTTGTTGGTCTAAGTCTTCGCCTTTGGGGGTAGAAGGTTCTTTCAGAGCAGGCGCCACATTGGTTTTGCTTGCTTTTGCAGGCTCGGGTGTAACAGCACTACTTTTCTCCGTTTTTTCTTTTTCCAGTTTGGCGACAGGCGATTTAACAGGTTTATGTTCCCGCAACCACCAAACGCCTGCAATAATGCCCAATAAAAGCAACAACGACCCTATTGCACCCCACAGCGAAATACGGCCAGCGGGTTTGGCAGGTGATGTCTTGTACACGGGCAAATCGGGGGCTGCCACAGGCTTACTTGCATTGACCGCCGTAGCCATTGGAATCAAATCGGGCGCTTTTTCGGAAACCTCCCGCGAACGGGCTATTGGCGAAAACTGCAAGGGTGGAAGTCCAAAAGACTCGGTGCTATAATTGGTAGCATCGGGCAAAAACTGGATTTTTTGTACATAATTTTTATACAAACGGCCCACCCCGGGTAACGTTACGATTTCGCGTTGATTCAATAAATCGCGCATTTTTTCCACAAAATCGGCCAAGGCGCGCCGTGCATCTTCGTCTGGGATGCCATGCGTGCTGGCAATATCTTCCACTAAAATACCATCATCGAGGGTCAGGTTTTCGCTAAAAGTGAGGGATTTATGCGGTGGATTAACCACGCCACCTACATAATCGACGTTAGCGGTAGACTTCACGGCGGTGAAACCACCAAAATCCGGAATATGGAGGGTGTCATGGAGAAACAACAGTTTTTCTATATGTGCAGGAATATCAATTTGCATAATACAAAAATCAAATGTGGGGAAAGGTACAGGTTAAAAAAGCAACCCCGAAAAGCAAAACTGTCTTGGTACGGACGATTAAAATGAACGAATTAAAACGTATTGCAATTTTGCTGCCAAAATCGATGCAAAAGTAGGCCTTTCTTAAATTAGTATGTAATTTTGCCCCCTACTACAGACAACAAATTAAAATGAGCGAAGTCGAAAGCTTCTTTAAATCGGCTTTTTCGGTTGACAATGTCATATTTGGGTTCGACGAAGGAGATCTCAAGGTGCTTTTGATTCAACGGGGAGCGGCGCCTTACAAAGGTAAATGGGCGCTTCCGGGCGATCTGGTGTATCCGAACGAAGATCTTGATACCGCTGCAGCGAGGGTATTGGAGCAGTTAACCGGGTTGCGCAACGTTTACCTCGAACAGGTAAAGACATTCGGAGCCGTAGACCGCCACCCGCTTGGCCGCGTCATTACGATCGCTTATTATTCTTTGATTAAAATTTCTGATTATGCGGTCACGCCTGCCTCTTTTGCGCAATCAGCCAAATGGCATTCCGTTTCCAAAGTTTCCGAGCTCGCATTCGACCACAACGAAATCCTGGATAGTTGCCTCAAACGCCTCAAACGCAAGGTACGGATGTCGCCTGTAGGCTTTGAATTGCTCCCGCCTAAATTCACCCTCACCGAATTGCAACACCTTTACGAATCCGTCCTGAACCCCGTCAATGGGCTGGATAAACGCAATTTCCGAAAAAAGATCCTGTCCATGAACTTGCTGGTAGAACTCACCGAGTCGCAAGCAGGCGTGGCACATCGACCAGCCAAACTATACCAGTTTGATCAGGACAAATACGAGGAATTCGTTGCGGAAGGGTTTAGTTTTGATATTTAGTGATAAGTGAGGAGTGAGGAGTGAGGAGTGAGGAGTGATAAGTGATAAGTGAGGAGTGATAAGTGAGGAGTGATAAGTGATAAATCCGTGTTTAATTAATTAATAATCAAAAAAATACAAAGAACAAAATAATTAATAAAACTAGACTTCGGAGAAATAACGCATTTATATAAAAGCCTGAAGGGCTGACATGATTATAAAATCCTACCGACTTCGGAGAAGTCGCGCATTTGTAGAAAACAACAAACAACCGATGCCTTCTGACTTCGGAGAAGTCATGCATTTGTAGAAAACAACAACCAACCAATTCCTTCTGACTTCGGAGAAGTCATGCATTTGTATCAATTGGCATGCCCAAATTTAGTTGATTTGTGCGTTGATATTCAACTCCTTTTTGTCAACCATATTTGGGCATGCCCAAACTAACAACTAACAACTATCAACTATCAACTATCAATTAAACAATATTTTTCCCGAACCCGTTACCGCGCCTGCTTCCACCATGCGGAAAAGATACATACCCGCAGGTAAATTGGAGCGCTCCAAAACACCGTTGGCGCCGGGTGCGATTTCCAAAACATGCGCCAATTTTCCATCAAGATGGTATAATTCCAGGCGGGTCACCACAGCCGTGGGTGTATTGCGCTGAAAAACGCAACGGTCTGCGGCGGGATTTCCAAGCACATTCCACCGAGTAAGGGCTGTTTTAGGCTGACTGACCTGTACCGACAACCGACCAATGTTATGCCATACGGTATCGGTAATGATGGGTGCATTAAAATCAAAATAAATGGCCGCTGCATTTTGAATCAATGTACCATCGGGCAAATCGGCTGCCTGATCGATAAAAAACTGAAACCAGCCACTGGAGGCCGCCTTATTGGTGAAGGTATCCGGCAAAATGATCGGATCAAAAACAACCTCTAAGGTTTGATTTAGCAATTGCCAGGTGTACGGATGAGACGCTGCGCCCGGACGGAAATGCAATGGATTCAGGGTAGGCGGCAATACATCGCGCAACAACACCCTGAATGCGGTATCGTTGCCGGTATTTTGGAAATGAATAACGTATTCTAAAGGGGCATTGGCAGGCAAAATATGGTCTGGTCCCACGCCAGTTGGGAAGGCAAACTTGCCATTCGGATCATAGGAGCCCACCACGTCCCGGCATTTTTTATCATGGTCCAGGTCGGGATCATCCAACCAGTACATATTGGCTTGTCCGGGCGTCAAGCCGCTGCAACCTTCTATAAATACCGTTGTGCGTGCACCGGTATCATCGCGGTCCGATTCCAGGCGCCAGGTTTCGCCCGCAGCAGGATAGGAAAGGGTGAAAGATGCCCCATTGTCGAGGGTATAGGTTTGGGTAGCAACGAGTTGATCGTTTTTATACACCTGGTATTTAAAGGGAGTTAGGGTAGGCGCACCGCCTTTGTTGGTCAGGGTAAATTGCACCGTGGAGTCGCCGACACATTCGGCTTGTAGCCTTATTTTAGGGTGGGAAATGGCTATCTCCGGGCAAGGATTGCTTATTTTTACATAAGACTCGAAACAAAGGGTACGTCCAAACAGGCCGTTGTTACATGGAGGCCGCACTAAAAAAGTTAAATTATTGAATTCTAAGGGGCTCAAATTGCCCACTTCAAAAATCAACGTATCGCCTTGTTGCGTAAAGGGATAATTTTCAGGCTTTTCTAAAATTTCAAGTTCATTGGGAATCACGACCGCCACCCGCATGTTTTCGGCCGGAATCGTGCCGTAATTGCCGTATTTCACCACTAATTTGCTGGTAAGGCAGGCGCGTAAAAAAGGCGCAGTGCCCAGTTCAACACTGGCGATAGGGCATTGTACCAAGGGCTTTAGGACAAAATTGACGGTATCGGTTTGCTGAAGGGAATCGACCGACACAAGCACCGAGTCCGTACATACTTCCCAGGCGCCACCGGGTATGGGCAAAACCGAAATTACCACATCACTGGTATCCTGTTGGTAAAAATTAAAAGATCCATCTGCCTGGGTGGGTATCACAAACCCATAATTTCCTGTTTTTACAATCGACACATTGGGTGCGGGCAAATCAGTGGAATCGGAGAGGCAATCATCATTTTGATCGATTCGGACCGTGCCAGTTATCTTTCCGCCGGAGGTAGCGTCTCCAATGCCGGAAGTAACAATAAAATTATAATCACAGGCATCTGAAACCCATCCGTCTATGATCAAAAAATACTGCTTTCCCGCTACCAGACCGGGATGTGACAATTGCAGAGGAATGGAAGCGCTGCCTGCACCACCCGGGTTGCAAGTAAACGCATCCGCTGTGCAAGATTCCATTAAAGCAATTTGAACGCCATCCCCGTTCGCACAATTAGAAGCGATTACGGTCACATCAAGCGGATCACCAGATGCTATAAATCCGAACCATTGGTCATTGTGGAGGGCAATTTGGCCGCAAACAACTAAATTAGAAGAATCAAAAGTAGCAAACGTATTATTCCAGGTTTTGCTTTCCAATGCGTCTTTATCAAACAGGCAAATATTGGCAGTTTCACAACTTTCAGCAGGAAAACACTGGGAAAACAACAGGTGGGTGGTAAACAGCAAAGGTAAGAGAAGCAGGTTTTTCATCGTATTATGGATTGAGTTATGTGCCAAAGATAAATCAATCCAATGATACTGCCCAATGTCCTTTTGCTGCTTTTTGGCAAATCAGCAATTAAGCTTTTTCAATCTTCACAGAAGTCATGGTCAAAGCGCCGCCCACGGCCGAGTCGTTGAAAAAAGTCGGTTTTTCGTCCTTATCCTGTAAAGCCAGTACATACAACAGGGGCAAATAATGCTCCGGGGTAGGAATCGCCAAATCAAACGCTTTACCCTGCGCCTTGAAATTAATCAAATCGGTATGATCGCCGGAAAGGATACGCGCCTTCATTTTATCATTGGCTTCTATCGCCCAATCGAAGCCAAAACCGGTTTCATTGAGGCGATTCCAGGCTACTTTACCGAGGTTATGCACCATATTGCCACTGCCAATAATGAGTACCCCTTTTTTGCGCAAGGCCGATAATTGGCGCGCCAGATCGTAATGGTACTGCGCTGGCTGTGTATAATCGAGGCTTAATTGAATCACCGGGACATCGGCCTTGGGGTACAAATGCTTGATGACCGACCATGCGCCGTGATCGAGGCCCCATTGTTCGTCCAATCCCAAGGCGGTTTTCGTAACCAGGTTTTGCATTTCTTTGGCCAATGCGGGGCTGCCGGGCGCTGGATATTCTACATCAAACAAGGCCTGTGGAAATCCGCCAAAGTCGTGGATGGTGGGCGGTTTTTCCATCGCGGTGACAAACGTGCCCTTGGTTTCCCAATGCGCTGATACACAAACAATTGCATTGGGCGTTGGAATACCCTCCCCCATTTTTCGAAAACCGCGTACAAATTCATTTTCATCAATGGCATTCATGGGACTACCGTGCCCCATAAACAACACCGGCATTTGCTCGGTATCGCGAAAGGATTCGGCCATTTTGTTTAAACTGTTCAATTTCATGGCTGCTCCGGCTACTGGCAAAATTGCCAGGGTTTTGAGAAAATGCTTGCGCTTCATGGACTAATCTTTTATTTCAATGCTGCATTGGCCTATTCACAAGACCAATTCCAATCAAAAATCACACGCATTTCTATGCTTTTTCAACCATTTCTCCTTCTCCTGATAATCGGGCATATGCTTTTCAACCAAAGCCCAAAACCGATCCGAATGGTTGAGTTCCACTAAATGCGCCAATTCGTGCAAAATCACATAGTCCTGGACTTCTTTGGGGGCAAAAAGCAGGCGGGTAGATAAATTGACATTGCCTTTGGAGGAACAACTACCCCAATTGGAATGGTTGTATTTAAGGTTGACACTCTGAACTGGCTGCTTAAAAGTGCGGTCGTTCCATTCCAGCACCCGGTGCGTAATTTCGGCCTGAAAATCGCGTGCCACAATGCGGCTGAGCAAGGTTTTGGTCACCCGCGAACGTTGCCAGTCATTCAATTTGGGGTTAATTTCCAAACTAATGGTATCGCCAATCATTTTCGCAGTGTTGGTCGCCCGGTCTTTGAAGGCAATATCCAGCACATATTTTCGGTTGCCTACGTTCAGAATTTCGCCGTGCTGATGAATTTTCCCAAAAAAAGCCGCGCGTAATTCGGGCTTTTGCGCCAATGCGCCCTTGACCCAATCCCGGCAGGCATCCAAATGCTCCTGAATGGTGCTTTCGGTAGCATTGACGGGCAGGCGCATCCGGATGGAACGCGAACTCAAACTGTAACGATGCCCACGCAACAAATCCAACGCGATCGTTACTGGAAGCGCCGTGCCGTCAATATGTATTAATCGTTTGATTGTTCTCTTTTTATGAAGCATTTTATCCTTTGCGACGTGCAAAATCCTGCATCAAATCCACCAAAGCTTGTACACTTGATTTTTGCATCGCATTGTACGTGCTCGCGCGGAAACCACCCACCGACCGATGCCCTTGCAGGCCGACCATGCCGTTGGCTTCTGTTTCTGCCAAAAACTCTTTTTCGAGGGCCGCATATTTCTCCTCCATCACATAACAAATATTCATCAAGGAGCGGTCTTCCTTCGCAACGGTGCCTTTGAACAGTGGATTTGCGTCAATTTCAGTATATAACAGCGCTGCTTTCGTTTTGTTTTTCCGCTGAATCGCTGGTAGTCCACCTTGTTTTTTCAACCAACGTAGGGTCAGCATGGAAACATAAATCGGGAAAACCGGCGGTGTGTTGTACAGCGAGTTTTCTTTGATAAACGTGCGGTAATCCAACATAGCAGGCATATAGCGTTTTACCGTGCCCAGCATGTCTTCGCGCACAATCACCACGGTCGTGCCGGCCGGACCCAGGTTTTTTTGCGCCCCCGCATAGATCAAACCGAATGGGGAAACATCCACCGGACGGCTTAAAAAATCGGAAGACATGTCACACACAATCGGCACCGGAGATTTTGGAAATTTGTGCAATTGAGTTCCAAAAATGGTGTTATTGCTGGTCAGATGCAGGTATTTAGCCTCTTTTGGTATTTTATAACCCTTTGGAATAAAGGTGTAATTTTGGTCTTTTGAAGAAGCCAATACTTCTACCTTGCCAAAACCTTTTGCTTCTTTGATGGCTTTGTTGGCCCAGGTACCAGTGTCAGTGTATACCGCCGTTTCATCTTCATTGAGCAGATTCATGGGTGCCATAAAAAACTGGGTGCTGGCGCCGCCAGTGAGCCAAAGCACCTTATATTCGGGTGGCAAACTCAGAATTTCGGTCATCAATGCATTGGCCTCTTCAATCACCGCCGTAAATTCTGGTCCGCGGTGCGAAAGTTCCAGTAAACTAAGGTCGATGCCCTGGTAATTGGCAACTGCTTTTGCCGCTTCTTTGAGTACGGGTGCTGGTAAAATGGCAGGACCTGCCGAGAAATTGTGTTTTTTCATGGAAGTGCGATATAGATCGTGCTTGGTTCGGGCGCAAAAGTAAGGGTTTGTAGCGGAACTTTGGGTTGTGGGGTTTTTGTCGGCATCTTTTTTGACTTTAAGGTTACTGTAACAGACCTTTGCGGTACCTAATATCTTACCTAACATCTGAACATGAAAAACATCTTTGAAGCCGCTGTGACCGACGAAATTATCGATCGGATCAACCATTTAACCCCTGAAACCAAAGCGCTTTGGGGCACCATGACCGTAGATCAAATGCTGGCGCACTGCTGCGTGACCTACGAAATGTTGTATGAAGACAAGCACCCCAAACCAGGGGCTTTTATGAAACTCATCTTGCGTTTGCTGGTAAAGTCGACGGTTGTAAATGAAAAACCGTATAAAAAACTGTCTCGAACAGCCCCTGCGTTTCTTATCCAGGGAACCCGTGATTTTGAGGCCGAAAAAGCGCGTTTGATTGATTTTATGCAACGTACCCAGCAATTGGGTGGCGCTTATTTTGCCAACAAGGAATCACATTCATTTGGCAGCCTGAAAACCCAGGAGTGGAATAACATGTTTTACAAGCATTTGGACCATCATTTGTTGCAGTTTGGAGTGTAAATGCCTTTTTAAACCCCAAAAAACTTCTTATAAGCCAATGGATTGCAGCCCATTGCCTTTTTAAATTCCTGGTTAAAATACGAAACATTGCCAAAGCCACTCTCAAAACAAATATCCGCGACCGGTTTGTCGGTGGTGGTCAGCAATTGACAGGCGTGTTTCACCCGAAATTCGGTCAGCACATCGACCAACGTTTTACGGGTTATTTTTTTGAAATAGCGGCAAAAGGAACTGGGCGTCAGATTGGCCACGGCTGCCATTTGCTCCAAGCTAATATCCTCCCGATAATGGGCAATTAAATAGGCGTATACCCGCTGAAAACGCTCGGTTTCGGCCGCAGAAGGCACGAAATGCAAAAACTGCGGATCAATTTGTTCCACCGTGTCGGAAAGCGCAATCATTTGTAATATTTCGATTAAAAGCAAAAACTGCTGTAAAGGGCTGGCATTCAACCCATTTTTCATTTTTTCTGCCACTGCTTGTCGTGCGTTGCCTTTTACCCAAATACCCGCACCCGCTTTTTGAAATAAGCTTCGAATGGCACCCATTTCTGGCATTTCCCAAAATTTGGGTCCGGTAAAATCATGCTGAAACTGGATTACCCAGGCATGCACTTGCGGACCTTCAACTTCGGAAGGCTCCGTAAGCCAGGTATGAGGCAAATTGGGGCCCAACAGCACCAAATCCCCGGATTCAAAATTGGCCACTTGCCTGCCTACCAAACGCCGTCCTTGCCCCTGCTCAATGTACGTCAATTCGAGGGCCGGATGAAAATGAAAGGGCGCATCAAAACGCGTATTGCTGAATTGACGATAGCGTATGGAACGTTCGTCTGAGGCTGAAATTTGTTCGAATATAGCCCGCATTTGCCGCTATTTTACCTTTAAAAATTGTATTTTAAGTTTTAAAAGATAAAATTACACCATTATTTGCAAATTTTATGGTAGTACATGCTTCAAAATCGCCGTTTTTTTGTCCTATCAATCTGCCTTATTCATTCATCATTGCTTTGATCATGACCACCACCACTTTGCCAGCGCTCGATGCTGCTTATACCCTCAGCAATGACCAAAAAAAATTAATACTGCGAAAATGTTGATCGCCATCGCCCAAATTTTTTGTCAGGACGGTGATCATGCCGGCAACGTACAACGCATCGAACAAGCCATGCAATCGGCCAAAGCCCAGGGCGCAACGCTGGTGCTGTTCCCTGAATCGGTGTTGTATGGCTGGCTGAACCCGGAAGCCCATGAAAAAGCCAGCCCTATTCCCGGCCCCGACAGCGATTTGTTGTGCCAAATGGCAAAAACCTATCAAATACACCTTTGTATTGGTATAGATGAAAAAGACGGCGATCAACTGTTTGGCAGTGCAATCCTGATCGACGATCAGGGTAAATTATTGGCTAAACACCGCAAAATCAATGTGTTGCCCGAATTAATGACGCCGCCTTATTCCCCTGGAAATACGGTTACCAGCATGCAAACCCGTTTGGGCACTATTGGCTTGCTGGTTTGCGCGGATTCTTTTCAGGAAGAAAATCTGGTGGCAATGCAGCATTTGCAACCCGATTTGTTGCTCATCCCTTACGGTTGGGCAGCCCCGGAAGCAGCCTGGCCTGACCACGGATTGGCGTTGCAAAAAGTGGTACAACACGCTGCCCAAGTGGTCGGCTGTTCTGTAGTAGGGGCCGATTTGGTGGGAACGCTTACCAATGGTCCCTGGCAAGGTCAGATATACGGTGGCCAAAGTGTGGCCTGCAACAAAAAAGGCGTAATAATTGCGCGAGGGAAGGACCGGGAACCCGATTTAGTGGTTTTTTCGGTACCGATGGAATCTGATCTTTAAACTGCGAATTGTGCCCGCTCGAAGATTTAGCCCATGCATTTGCCGATATGCATGCTGGGAAAAATGCAAAAGGCGTATTGGTTTTTTAAATTCAACTACACCATGTCCAAAATCAACTTTATTGCCCGTTTTTTCCTGCTCGGTATATTTCTTTGTCAGGCAAACCTTTATGCACAAATCACCTTGAACCATGTTGAGCCCGGCAATTGGTGGGTTGGCATGCGCAATCCGGCCTTGCAAATTTTGGTGCATGGTGCCGGAATTGGCGCAACAAACCCACAAGTTCAATATCCGGGCGTGAAAATCGTCAAAGTGCATCGTGCTGACAGCAAAAACTACCTGTTTATTGATCTTTTAATTGATAAAAACACAAAACCAGGCACGTTTCCCCTAGAATTTAAAAAAGACGGAAAAACGCAGGCATCTTATCCCTACACCTTAGCCGCTCGAGCAATGCCTGCCGATCAAATCCGCGGATTTGACGCTTCCGACGTGGTGTACATGATTACGCCCGACCGGTTTGCAAATGGCAATCCTGAAAACGACGTGGTAACCGGCATGCGGGAAATCAACGTAGATCGCAAGGCGCCTGGCGGTCGACATGGCGGCGACATCCAGGGTATGATCGATCACTTAGATTATATTTCCGACATGGGTTTTACGGCCATTTGGCCTAATCCGCTGCTCGAAAATGACATGGAGGCTTATTCCTACCACGGTTATTCCATTACCAACCATTATAAAGTTGATCCACGGTTTGGCACTTTGGATGATTATAAAGCACTGGCCACCAAGGCACGCGCAAAAGGTCTGAAACTTATATTCGACGGTGTTATCAATCATATAGGCTTGAATTACTGGTGGATGCAGGATTTGCCCTTTAAAAACTGGATCAACAGCCTGGATACATTTGGCTATACGAACCACCGCCGCACCGTTAATGAAGATCCGTATGCCTCCAAGGCCGATAAAAACAGCATGGCCAAAGGCTGGTTTGCCCCTACCATGCCCGATTTGAACGCGCAAAACCCGTTTTTGGCCACGTATTTGATCCAAAACTCCATTTGGTGGATCGAAACCCTGCATTTAGGCGGTATTCGACAGGATACGTATTGTTATTCGGACAAAACATTTTTGCAAAATTGGAGCTGTAGCATCATGCAGGAATATCCCAATTTCAGCATCGTAGGGGAAGAATGGACCCTCAATCCTTTGATCGCATCCTATTGGCAGCAAGGCAAAAAGAACAGCGACGGTTATACTGGCTGTTTGAAAAGCACAATGGATTTTCCTTTGCAATCGTCCTTGGTAAAAGCGTTGAAGGAGCCGGAAGACCCTAATTTTTCCAAAGGTATGTGCAATTTGTATGAGGCACTGGCCAATGATATTGTGTATGCCAACCCGAATGCCTTGCTAGTATTTGGTGATAACCACGATATGGACCGCATTTTTACCCAACTTGACCAGGATTATGGTCTGGCGCGCATGGCCCTCACGTATTTATTGACCATTCGCGGTATTCCACAACTATATTATGGCGCTGAAATTTACATGGACAACACGGGGTATCCGGGCAACCACGGGATCATCCGCTCCGATTTTCCAGGCGGCTGGAAGGGCGATGCGGTAAATGCCTTTACAGGGCAAGGATTGTTACAGGTACAGCAACAATACCAGGATTACCTTAAAAAACTGCTGAACTGGCGCAAAAACAACCCTGTAATTTCCAATGGCGCCACCCTGCATTTTGCCCCGGTAAAAGGCGTGTATGTTTATTTCCGGTATAATGCGACCAAAACGGTCATGGTTATCATGAATAAAAATGCCGATCCCGTAAATGTGGAAACCAAGGCTTTTGCTGAAATTTTGCAAGGAAAAACCAAAGCAACCGAAATCGCCACCCGCATTTCGGTGCGTTTACAAGATCCCATTCCAATTTTTCCTAAATCTGCGATGGTTTTTGAAATTGATTAAATTAACTTGGCAGGGTATTTACAATCCAACTACATGAAATTCGAACATTTAGCCCTTTGCTTCCTCCTTTTTAGCGTTACCGCACGTGCACAAGACCTGCCGCAAGTTTCCGCAGGCAGCATTCAGCGCATCGAAAATTTCGCTTCCAAATACGTGGATGCCCGCAATATTGATGTCTGGATGCCCGCCGATTATGCCCCCGGCAAAAAATACAATGTGGTGTATATGCACGATGGGCAAATGTTGTTTGATGCTTCGAAAACCTGGAATCAGCAGGAATGGAACGTAGATGAGACGTTTACCCAATTAATGCAGGCCAAAAAAATAGAGCGCTGCATCGTGGTCGGTATTTGGAGCAACGGCCAATACCGCCATTCCGAATATTTTCCGCAGGCGTTTTTAAATACAATTTCGCCGGCCTTTAAAGATGCATTTACAGCAAAGGAACTGCAAAATAAGCCCCAATCGGATGCTTATTTGAAGTTTATTGTGGAAGAATTAAAGCCGTATATCGATCGGAATTTTGCTACTTACCCCGATAAAGACGCAACTTTTATCATGGGTTCGAGTATGGGTGGACTGATTTCCATGTACGCCATTTCGGAATACCCGGAAGTATTCGGCGGGGCGGCTTGCTTGTCGATTGCCTGGGTGGCAAAGACGCAGAAAAACTTCGAACTGCCTTTGGCGGCTTTCAATTATTTACAAAAAAAGACGCCTTCGCCATTTGGACATAAAATATACATGGACCACGGTACCACCGAAATGGATACGATGTACGGCGTTTACCAGGACTTTGTGGATATTTTGATGCAAAACAAAGGTTTTGGCCCTGGAAACTTCAAAAGTGCGGTCTATCCCGGCACCGGGCACAATGAAAAAGACTGGGCCGCGCGTTTGTCTATTCCTGTTCAATATTTGTTGGGAAAGCCGCCGTTGCAGCAGGTTGCGTTCGGAAAACTTGATCATTATGCTGATTTTCAGTCGAAATACGTGACCGAACGCAACGTGGATGTGTGGTTGCCCGAAAATTACGACCCGGCAAAAAAATACCCGGTTTTGTACATGCACGATGGACAAATGCTTTTCGACCCCAATATATCCTGGAACAAAAACAGCTGGAATGTAGATGATGTATTGACCGATTTATCACGGGCACAAAAAGTGAAAGACGTAATCGTGGTGGGCATTTGGAACGGCGGAAAAACCCGACATGCCGATTATTTCCCGCAAAAGCCCTTTGAAAGCTTGTCTGCTGAGAAAAAAGAAATGATGTACGCGGCGGCCCGGGCAGGCGGCGCATCCGTTTTTAACCATTATGAAATTCACTCGGACGATTACCTGAAATTTATCGTCACCGAACTGAAGCCTTTTATCGATAAAACCTACCCTACCCTGCCCGACCGCAAAAACACCTTTGTCGCCGGTAGCAGCATGGGTGGCTTGATTTCGCTGTATGCGATCTGCGAATATCCCGAAGTTTTTGGCGGGGCGGCCTGCCTGAGTACCCATTGGCCGGGCATTTTTACCCTCGAAAACAACCCCTTTCCGGCTGCTTATCAGGATTATTTGCGCCTTTATTTGCCCAATCCGAAAACCCACAGCATCTATTTTGATTGCGGCGATCAAACGCTGGATGCGATGTACCCAGCGATTCAGAAACAAGTGGACGCCCTGATGCGCGTGAAAGGCTTTACGGCAAAAAACTGGATGACCCAATACTTTCCCGGGGAAGATCACAGCGAAAGGGCCTGGAACAAACGATTGGATGTTCCGATGTTATTTTTGCTAAAAAAGTAAAATATGCGCTATTACAGCCTGGCTTTAATTGC
This sequence comes from Saprospiraceae bacterium, assembly GCA_027488935.1. Lineage (GTDB taxonomy): Bacteria > Bacteroidota > Bacteroidia > Chitinophagales > Saprospiraceae > M3007. Next base: position 25,968 of record JAIYAP010000080.1, read on the forward strand.
TTTTATGTGCTTTTTCAAGGAAAATTCCCTTGAAAATACACACAATCCGTCACCCGATTATACGCAATTTGTCAACCCTTTTATTGGCACCGATGGCACTGGGCACACTTTCCCTGGTCCTTGCATGCCCTTTGGTATGGTGCAACCCGGGCCCGACAACCGCGATGAAGGCTGGGATTACACCAGTGGGTATCAATATCAGGATAGCATAATCATGGGTTTTTCACAAACACGCGCCAATGGTACCGGCATCAGTGAGTTTGGCGATGTATTGTTGCAGCCATTTACGGTCAATAAAAAAGACCATTTTGAAGAATCTTACTTAAAATCGAGCGAAACGGCCACGCCCGGATACTATCGGGTGAGCCTGAAAAACAAGGTAAAAGTGGAACTGACGGCTACAGAAAGGGTTGCTTTTCATCAATACACGTATCCCAACCGGAATGCAAATTTACTGGTGGATTTACAGCATGGTCTGCGTTTTCTCACCGATTCACTGGTTTTGGAAAGTGCGGTTCAAATTGAAAACACGCGCACGATTTCCGGATATTGTCACACCAAAAACTGGGTAGACAAAAAGTATTATTTTGTTCTAAATTTCAACCAGCCGTTTGCTTCACACATTCAATTGGCCAGAAAACCTAAGGAAAACGCGCCGCGTTACATCTTGAAATTTGATTTGCCGGATAAAATATTGAACATCAAAGTATCATTATCCAGCGTAAATGTAGAGGGTGCTAAAAAAAACATGGAAGTCGAATTGCCGGGCTGGGATTTTAAGGCCACGGTTGCGCATGCCAAACAGGTTTGGAACACCTATTTAAGCCGTATTGAAATAGAAGCCGATAAAAAGCAGAAGACCATCTTTTACAGTTGCTTATACCGACTTTTCCTCCAACCCTCCAATATCGCCGATGTAGACAGCCTTTATCGCGGCCCCGATGATAAAATACACCTGGCGGTAAATGGGGAATACTATTCGACCCTTTCCTTGTGGGACACCCACCGTGCCGCGCATCCCTTGTACACCCTGATTGCACCCGAACGCGTGGATGGATTTGTGCGCAGCATGGTCGCACACGCGCAAACAGCAGGTTTTTTGCCTATTTGGACCGCCTGGGGTCAGGATAACTATTGCATGATTGGCAACCACGCCATCCCGGTGATGGCCGATGCTTATCGAAAGGGATTTAAAGGGTTTGATGCCGAGCAGGCTTTGCAGGAAATGGTCAAATCCAGCACCCAAAACCACTTCAACAGCAACTGGACTTTGCTCAACCAATATGGCTATTATCCCTTCGACAGTTTGGATAATGAAGCCGTGTCGCGCACCCTCGAACATGGGGTGGATGACGCCGCCATTGCACAAATGGCTGAAAACATGGGCAAAAAAGAAATAGCCGAGCAATTTCAAAAACGCGCGGCCTATTACCAAAACCTATACGACCCAACTACCCGCCAAATGCGCGGAAAAGACAGCAAGGGGCATTGGCGCAGTCCGTTTAATCCGCTGATGGCCACCTCGCCCATGAACAATCCGGGCGACTATACCGAAGCAAATGCCTGGCAATATTTCTGGACGCCCGCCCTGCACGATGTACCTGGTATGGTGCAATTATTAGGGGGTAAAAAGGGGTTTGCCGAGCAATTGGATAGTTTTTTTACAATCAAAGCCCTTCATCCAAACAAACACCTCGGGCAGGAAGCCATGATTGGCCAATATGCGCACGGCAACGAACCCAGCCATCATATCGCTTATTTGTATGCCTTTACGGATCATCCTGAAAAAGGCCGCGCCTTGTTGCACCGTATTTATCAGGAATTTTACGACGACACCCCACAAGGCATGATTGGCAACGACGATTGCGGGCAAATGAGTGCCTGGTACATTTTCACCACCCTCGGTTTTTATCCGGTGAATCCTTTTGATGGCGCTTTTGTGCTGGGTGCAGCGCAGGTGAAAAACGCGGTGGTGCATGTGGGGAAAGGAAAAGCCTTGCGGATCGAACAAAAAGGCGGACAACCGGCTTTGAATGGCAAATTAATACCGCAACCAAGCGTCCGTTACGAGGAATTAACCGGAGGGAACGCAGTTTTGACTTTTTAGCAAAAATTGCGTCTGTGTAAGCCATCACATAACATCTTGTAACCCCAGACTTCAGTCTGGGGAAGGAGAGGTACCACACACAACATCCTGTAACCCCCGACTTCAGCCAGATGGAGGAGCGCTTCCCAACATACTACCCCTCACTTCGGTCAGAGGGAGGACTGCATCATACTTCCCATCAGATACGTTGGATGCAGTGTATTACCTTGCCAAGATGGGAGATGTGATGGGGTGGGTGCCATGTCCCCTGACTGAAGTCAGGGGTTACAAGATGTTAGATGTGATGGCGTGGTGTGATGCTGCCCCTTACAGATGCTACGGTGTTACAAGATGTTAGATGTGATGGCGTGGGGCCTATTGGAATTTTTTATCGCAATCAAACATTTATTGAACAATGTTCATTACCTTTGCGCCACCACACCACCATGAGCATATCCGATCGAAAAATAAAAGAAAAGGAAGCCCTGCGCGACCTTATCCTGCAAGCAGCCCGCCGACTGTTTGTCGCTAAAGGTATTGAACAAACCACCATACGCAACATCGCCGATGCGGTGGATTACAGCGTCGGAACCGTGTATGTGTATTTTAAGGATAAAACGGATATCCTGCACGCGCTACATTCGGAGGGCTTTACTGAATTAGGAAACCAGTTTAAAGTATTGTTTGCCGTGGCCGATCCGATGGAAAGATTACGGGCAATGGGCCGAATTTACATCCATTTTGCGCTCGAAAACCCCGATATGTATGATTTGATGTTCACCTTGAAAGCGCCGATGGATTACCTGGAAGATGAAAAAAACGCCGATTGGAACGAAGGAAAGTCTACATTTTCTGCCCTGAAAACAACTGTCCAGGATTGTATCAACGCCGGACATTTTAAAAACCACCAACTCGAACCCCTGAGTTTTATGATCTGGAGCCTTGTGCATGGCATGTGTAGTTTGCACAACAGCCAACGCAGCAAAGGCGTACACCTTGAAAATCCCGATTCCATTGTAGAACAGGGCTATGCGGCTTTTTTGCAAATCATGGAAATTTTGTGATTTTTTTTGCCCTTAAAATGAACATTGTTCAAAAATAAAATGTTGTTCAAAAAAACAAAACCAATTCTTCGCTTATGTTACAATTACCCGTCTTTAAACGACTTGCTTTCTTGGTACTATTCTTGGTTGCCGGGAACACATGCGCTTTTTCGCAAAACAAACCCGATGATATTCTGGGTGAATGGCTGGGGCCCAACAAAGACAGTCGCGTATTGATTTACAAACAAGGCAACACGTATTCCGGTAAAATTACCTGGGGCACCGGCAGTGATCCCAAAGACATCAAAAATCCTGACCCAGCCCTGCGCAGCCGGGAATTAATCGGGACGGTTATCCTTAACGGATTTCAATTTGATGGCCAATACACCTGGGAAAAAGGCACCATTTATGATCCGCGCTCGGGCAGCACTTACAATTGCACCATGCGCCTGAAAGATGCCAATAACCTGAACATCCGAGGTTACATCGGCATCTCTCTTTTTGGTCGAACTGAAATCTGGACGCGTGTCCAATAACATCAAAATCAAGTAATTATATCATGCAAGAACTTATCCTGCTCACAGGCGCCTCCACCGGTTTAGGCGCTGAAATGGCCCGTTTGCTTGCGGCCGAAAAAATGAACCTAGTCTTGGTAGCCCGCAACCAGGAAAAACTGGAAGCGCTGCGTTCCGAATTGCAAACCCAACATGGCATCACAGTGCATGTTTTTGCAACAGATTTATCGCAAACAGCCAACGTCATTGCCCTTTATCAGGATATTAAAGACCGCAATTTACAAGTCACCATGTTGGTCAACAATGCCGGCAGCGGTCTGTACGGGCATTTTGACAGCACGGATCTCAATCAGGAATTGGCGATGATTCAACTTAATATCGCTTCAGTGGTAACGCTCAGCAAGCTTTTTTTACAAGATATGAAAGCGCGCAATTATGGTAAAATCATGAACATCAGCTCCATTCTGGCCTTTTTGCCATTTCCGTATTACTCCGTTTATTCGGCCACCAAAGCCTTTGTCTTATCATTTACCGAAACCTTGCGCGCCGAAATGGAGGGCACCAAGGTTCAAATCAGCGCATTTTGCCCAGGTCCCATTGATACGCCTTTCAACACGGCAGAAATGTTGAAAACCAATGGCTACAAAGCCAATCCGCCCGCCGATCCGAAATGGGTGGCCCGAAAAGCGGTGCAACATTTGCTGCAAGGAAGCGGGGTAAAAGTACCCGGCGTGATGAACTGGATTTTAACCAGCACCCCGCGCTTTTCTCCCCGTTGGCTGACCCTCAAAATCAACAAGAATTTGGCCACCCAGGCTTCATAATCCCTTCTTTCTGAACATTTTCCATCCTTTTTTATGACCTACTTTTTTGAAACCCTGAAAACCCGCAACGAAGCCTTGTTCTATTTTGGACTGCTTTGTTTAATTGGTGCCGTTATTTGTCTCCTGCTCGCGCGCGTACAACCCACGCAGGTGTTGGGCACAAATGCCTGGTATAAACCGTTTAAATTTTTAATGTCATCGACCATTTTTGTTTGGACGATGTCCTGGTACCTGGGATATTTGCCGCAAGGAACCGACCTAAACGTGTATGCCTGGGGCATGATCCTGTTCTTGGCTTTTGAAAACGGGTATATCGTGGTACAGGCCGGGCGCGGGGAATTATCACATTTTAATGTAAGCAGTCCTTTTTATGCGGCAATGTTCAACCTGATGGCCTTGGCCGCAGTGGGCATTGCCTTGTGGACGGTCGTGATTGGTGTGCGGTTTTTCACGGGTACTTTTCCCGATTTGCCGATCGCTTATTTATGGGGTATCCGCATGGGCATCCTGTTGTTTGCGCTTTTTGCCTTGCAAGGACTTGCGATGGGCGGCCGACTTTCGCACAATGTGGGTGCGCCGGAAGGCATGTTCACGGAAGGCATTCCGATCCTCAATTGGAGCAGAAAATATGGTGATTTGCGGGTAGCGCATTTCCTGGGTATGCACGCTTTGCAAATTTTGCCTTTGTTGGCCTATTATCTGTTGCGCAATGTTACGATGACCGTGGTCGTGGGTATATTGTATGGGGCTTATACTACGTTTACGTTTTTGCAGGCGCTGGCGGGGAAGCCCTGGATGCGGTTTTGAGTGCTCATTTTACACCACGGATTACACGGATTGACACAGATTTATAGTTTGTGTTTTTTAAAAAATCTGTGTTAATCTGTGTAATCTGTGGTGTATATTTTCTTGTTAAGATAATCGAAAGTATGCGAAAATAGCATTATGTTTTTTAAGCACTACTCAATGAATAATTTTATGGTTAGCGTTATTTGTAGCGTTTCGCACAATTTATTCAGGTTTAATTTTAACAATTTTATTATCACGCAAAACAACCAGTTCACTGTTTTGGGCTTTCTTAAATTCTAAGAGCTTTTCATACACTTTTTCAAGCCCTTTTAGAATTTTATTTTTCTCTTCTATTTGAATTTCAAATATTGTCATTATATTTTTTTAAAAGGTTAAATTTCTCTTGATTCACAATGTTCAACAAACCGTCAATTTGTTTGTCCGCCAATAATTCGTGTTTCCCTTCTGAATTGTCAAAAATTAAAGCTCCGTGTACAATTGGAAGATAAACTTCAAATAAGTTTTCAATTCCTCTGATGTATCTTCGCTCAATAATCTCTGGTTCTATATTGTGTCCGCCTTCTAAAACTCTTGTTTTTACGCGTTCTTTAGCTAATTCAATGTTTTGAAGCCAAAAGAATAACAAGGTTACTCGATAGCCTTTATCTTTCGCATCAATAATCTTGCCTTTATAACTTTTCGTTGATAATGTGGTTTCAAATGCAAAGTTTTGGTTTTCAGCAAGTAAATTATCTATTCTATTAAGCATTATTCTTCCCGCTTCAAACGATACTTTTTCGGGCTGAAAAGGAGATAGCCCTTTTGCGATTTCATCGGCATTGACAAATTCTTTACAATCCAAAATCTCAGGCAAAATCGTAAATGAGGCAGTCGTTTTACCAGCTCCGTTGCAACCTGCAATTATGTAAAGTTTTTTGTCGTTCATAGTACAAACTTACAAATTATTTCCGTTTATTTTTTGCTATACTTTAGGGGAATCAGTCATGTTAGCATATTGTCTGATGTGTAAACATATCCACATGCAACGACACTCAAACAAAAGTAAATCAACCACGGCAAAGATCCAAATGATTGTTCATTATTGTTTTAAATCATTCGTATTAAACAAATTGTATTGATGGTATTTTCGCATTTTGTCTTACAACAGATTAGCAACCTTAGGATGACCATCGTGGCGGGTGTTTTGCACGAGGATCAAACTTATTTTTTTTAAATATGTTAAAATTTACGTAATCCGTGGCAAAATTTCCTACACCAGAATGAACCAACAAAGCCCCCAACAGCGTTTCCAATAAAGCGCAATATTGCAACACCACAAATCACCGGCACCATGCATATCCAAGCACTTTTGATCGCACTTCTGATCGCCAATCTGAGCTTAAACGCCCAAACGAAATCCGAAATACCTGAATTTGTACCCTATATCGAATCGACTGGCACCGCTGAACTTATGGTTGTCCCAGATCAAATTTACCTGCGCATTAGTTTGCAAGAAAGATACCAAAATAAAACAAAGATCACCGTAGATGCGCAGGAAACCGAACTCAAAACGGCCCTTTCAACCCTCGGAATTCCCACCGACAAACTTTCCCTGGCAGACGCCCATGCCAATTTTGTAAAAATGCGCAGAAACCAAAAAGCGGTACTTACACGCAAAGATTATGAATTGCTTTTGCCTGACGCTGAAACCTTAGGAAAGGTACTCGATGCATTGGATAACCTGAAAGTTGCCGATGCCTTTGTAAATGATGTAAGTCACTCAAAAAGAGACAGTTTGCAAAAGACCGTTCGTATCAAAGCAATCCAGGATGCTAAAGAAAAAGCGGATTACCTGCTCAACGCCATTGGGGAACAAACGGGTAAGCCATTGATCGTCAATGTGATCAATGATGTACCCTATTCAAAGGGCAACGAAATAAATATAAAAGGTAGTCGCGATAAGGTGACGAATTATTACATCGACGGCGTTCGAGTGCATGCAGATGGGGAAGATGAAATCCAGTTTCAGAAAATACGAATTTACGTTACTGCTTATGTGAAGTTTGGGATAAAATAGGGGTCAAAAGTGTGCGTTGTTTTGCCCGCCTATATGATGTTTCAGTTTTTGTCCCATACCTCGTGTTACATAACTGGTGACACCTTCTTCCATCTTTTGACCATTAGATAAGTAGTCAATTTTTATGGAGCAGTCTCCCGTGATGCCAACCCAAACAGTTTGACTTTCACCGGCTTCTAATTTGTCAATGTGTCCAGCGCCACAACCCAATATATTTATGTCCGTTAAAGTTGCTGGTGTTGCGTTTGTAAATGTTACGCACATGGTGTCTAATAGCCTCATTGTAATCCAACAATAAAACAACATAACTGGAATATTGAGCAACATTAAACCGCAAGTAGCAAATAGTTTTTTTCGGTTGTCTTTGTCTTTATTAGCTTTTAATACGATTGAGGTTAAAATGCCCATATTTATAAGCCCGGCCAATGCTATATAGGCATAACCAATTAAAAGTAATTCGATTGAGGGAGTTAGGACGTAAGAGCCGAAAATGACAGTCCCAAGCAAGCAAGAAATTAGGGCTGTTTGCTGTCCTAGTTTTATGTGTTGTTGTGTTGTCATGTGAATGGATGTTAACGGTTTTAGGCTTTACAAAGGTGGCATCTGGCGCCATAGATGTTGATTCGAATTCACTCTAATGCCAAATTATTCTGCTAGATGCTGGCGTAACACTTCTCTTACCTTCAATTGCTCTTTATTCCGAGTTCTATCTGTTCGCAATGAATTCTTATTAGTCGTCCATTTTCAAAAAAGTAAAGAATGTCATCTCCATCATTTGGTTTTGATTGTGGGATAATGCTATCATTTATTCCTCTTTCAGTCGAAGGGAAAAATGTAATTTCTCCTAAACAACGACTGTCTTCAAATGTGCTTTTTTCGTCTTGGCCAATTACGCTCAGGAAAGTCACGCTTTTATGTGTTAAAACCAGACTTGAAACCTCGTTTTTGTCAACCCAGTCACCGCTTAATTTGGTCCAATATAGTTTAATCTCTCTTTCTGCCACATTATAGTCAAAACCTGCAAAATCAAAATTGTTATGAAGGTCGATGAATCGTCCTTCCATACTTAATGCGTGATTGTCGATTATGTCAAAATTTACTTCCATATTCAAGGTTAACTCTTCAGTTTAATATGCGCAAAATCTTCCACATCCGTAAAATACTCAAGACCTAAAATTAAAAAGATCGCACTAATAGCATTTACTTTTGCAACAATTGGCAATAAATTCCAATTACTTGAGGTGTGTATGTAAACAGCATAAAAGAAAATAAGTAGGCAAATAGTATTGTATATTTTAAAAAAATGAAGTTTTGTCATAAAAATAAAGACCGTGATAGCAACGATACAGTTCCAAAATAAAAAATTTGAAATATTGAGCATTAAATCATGTAAAGGTGTTACGATTAAGAATGTAAAAGGCATAATGAGTATGCCAGAATACTTGATAATATTTTTAAAATTCTTTTCGGGTATTTTCTTTGACATGTTAACAAAAAAAATAGCACAGCTTATGGAATAGACAAACATGCCTAAATAGGCCCAAATTCTGGAGGTGTTTGGGGAGCCATTCAACGCTTTTGCTTCAAACAAGTTACTGATATAATTTTTTGACCAGTCAAAACCAACCGCATTTTTGTCTTGATAGGTGCCTCCTGGATAAATTGAAATCGCTATGAGCAGCAAAATCAATGAAAAGGTCATTGCTATTAAAACGGAATACTTCTTAATCATTTTCTCAATTTCTGATTTCGTGAATATGATTGTGCGTCGTGTTGCAATGACTCAGTTCCTAGGTTGCAAATTCACGTTTCTTGAAGTTTGTCAATAACGCTATCCCTAACCAATACAATAGTAAAAATGGTATCCCTGGAATAAAGAATAGAAATAACAGCTCAAAGCCTTTCGGAATGTTCATTTCAGTAATATAAATAACGGTTGCTGAAGTAATACCTAATAAACTAAATATAATGACTAAAATGGGGCTCCATATTTTGATTTGTCGCAATTTATAGAGATGCAATGAAAGCCAAATGATGGATATGAATTGAATATACCGCCCAATTACGCCAATTCTAATGATACTAAAATTGTCATAATTTTTGCCAAATTCTTCCACACTTTTACCCTGGTCTATCCATGCTCTCAGCCCTTCCGGATATAAATAATGGTGTGTGAACTCCCAAAATAATTCTGCAAAGGCAAGGATAAAAACAAGGGCTACGATCCCTTTTATTGAGTTTTTAATTTTTAAGGAATCACTCCTAAATAGCAATAAAATAAAAACGCCAAACAGTATCGCTGCGATGAAGAGCAAAATGTACCTTAAATGTTCCCGCTCAGGGTGTTCAAGCATTTTAAGACTGAGATCAGGCGGTGCAACTAAGCCAATAATACCTATAATTGGGCATATTAGTAAAAAAAGTAGTATTCCTATGCTTTCAAAAGGTGGGAGAAAATATTTGGAAATTAGTAATACCGTGGAGGTAATAACAATTGAAACAACAGTCAGGATTATAACATAAGTCTGAAAACTGTTACTTTCCATATAGGGCGAATATTTGCCTATTAAAGTCCCTGTCAAAAATGGAAGTATAAATAAGATTAAGACAGCTAGGGTTGTTAGTATTTTGTTTTTCATTGGTCGGTTTTTAAAAATCAAGGATTGAGGTGCTTTAGGAGTTGTGTAAAATCACTGCTTGTGTGTAAATATACGAAGAAGTAATCCCCTCATCAACAAAGATAATTCTCACAGGCAAAACCACCAAGCATTTGTATCTTGGGTTTTAAACACCTGAAGACCCATACCACAAATCCCTATTTCACCACACTACCAATGATAAAAACTACCCTCCATTCAAATAACAATACACTTTCGCCACGCAACCCTACTGCGATATTACGCGTTTAGCTTGTTGCATCCGATTACCTACCAACACCATAAACGATGAAACTACCGCTTTTTTTGGGCCTTTTACTGCTTTTGGCCGTAATAACTACCCCTTTTTGTACCCGCGAACACATCCAGGACCTAAGCGGGGTTTGCTTCGAAAGCAAAGTGCTCCCCGTTTTTCAGTCTAATTGCACCCAAAGTGGTTGTCACAATAGCCAGGACAGAGAAGCCGGTTATGACTTTACGACCTATGAAAGTATTGTAAAAAACGGCATCCAACCTGGCGATTACCGTAAAAGCGACGTGTACCGGGTGATGGTCGCAGTGGCAGGTCGCATGCCACCCGCTCCCTACAACCGGCTCAGCGATGCGCAATTGACCAATGTGGCTCAATGGATTAACGACGGCGCCTTAAATACCACTTGCGTGGATACGATGACTTGCAACACTACGGATACTAAATATAGCACGGCCGTAAAACCCATCCTCGATACCTATTGTAATGGCTGCCACGGAACGGCTTCAGGCTCAGGCAACATCAGTTATGCCACTTTCAGCGGGGTAAAAGCCACGGTTTCGGATGGCACCCTCCTGCAATCGATTGAACATACCGGCGGCATTTCACCCATGCCTCAAAACGGCAATAAACTGTCCGATTGCAATATTTCCATCATCAAAGGCTGGATCGATGCCGGCGCGCCCAATAACTGACCCTAAAACTTAGACAAAATGAGAATTTCAATATACATCCTGCTGCTGCTTTGTCTTGCCGGACAAGCCCAGGCACAGAAAAAAGACCCCAACGAAGATCTACTCAGCCTCCTGGGCGAAGATCAAACCACGGAACACGTCCAATATGCCTTCAAAAGTCCAAGGGTGATCAATTCCCACAGCATGGAAATGCTGCACAAAGGGACGATGGATTTTCGCATTTTACACCGATTTGGTCCTGTTTCTGGCGGCGCTTACCAACTTTTCGGGCTCGATCAAGCCAGTATGCGGCTTGGCCTCGATTATGGCATCAGCCCGAACTTTATGATTGGTGTGGGCCGAAGCACCTCCAAAAAAGAAGTAGACGGTTTTGTCAAATACCGTTTTTTGTGGCAATCAACCGGTAAAAGAACCATGCCCGTTTCGTTGGTGTGGGTGAGTGGTATTACCATCAATGGCCTGAAAGATGTGACCGGGGTGGAAACGATCCCAACCACTTTTTCACGACGCCTGGGTTATTACCACAGTATCATCCTTGGCCGTAAATTCAATGAATGGGTTACCGTACAATTTGCGCCGACCCTTGTACATAATAATATCGTAGAAAATAACCTGACACCCAATGATTTATTCGCAATCGGTTTTGGCGGCCGGGTAAAAGTGACCAAGCGCATGGCGATCACCTGGGATTATAGTTACCTGCTCAACCGGTTCCCCGCTAATGTCAATTACAACCCGCTTTCGATTGGAGTGGATATCGAAACCGGTGGTCACGTGTTCCAACTGCACTTTTCCAATGCAACCGGTATGAATGAACGCGCCTTTATTACCGATGCAAATGGCAACTGGTTTAAAGGTCAAATTCGATTCGGATTCAACCTTTCGCGGATTTTCCAGATTGTGAAACCGCAGGAACTATAAAACAGACCCGAAATTTCACGCCGTTGTTGCCATTTTGAGGCATCAACGGCGTTTTTAATTTAAAAAACCGCCCTTTTACAATTCCTTTACATCGTTTTACACCCAAAAAACGCCCGGAATCATGACGGCTCCTACATTTGTTCCATTGTTTCACCAACCACTACAAAGTCATGCAAATCCATTTGATTGCCTTGTTAATATGTCTCCCTTCATTCTATTCCTGTCAGCAAGACCCCTTATCGGTCCAATCCCTGACGGCGAATCTCGGACAAAGCGCCGATAAAAACATGGAGGACGATGACGAACCCGACCCCGCAGCCACCTTGAATGTTATTTTTAAATCGGCGGATACAGGGGAAACCTGGCAGGATATCAGCGCCGGATTGCCCAATAGTATTTTCGTTGACGGCCTAACTTTCCAAAACAACACCCTCTTCGTATCGACCGAAAAAGGCTTGTACCACATGCGCACCAATGTTTCCAAACCAACTTGGGAAAAAGAACTTTTCTTATACGGTCCTGTTTATGAATTGGTTTCAAATCCAAAAGGTATTCTTGCATGCGCGTATAATTCGGGTATTTTTCAAAACCTGAGTGGTACCGATATTTGGAAAGTACTCAGCAACAACTTGAAAGACAAAGCGATCCGCACAGCGATGTTCACCGCGGAAAATACCTTGTTAGTGGGTACCGATCACGGCATTTTTAAATCAGTAAATGAGGGCAATAGCTGGAAAGCAGTGTATGAAGGCGGTATGATCTTCAATTTTGTGGAGATCGATGGTGCCTTGATTGCAGGCGGGGAAAAGGGTGTTTTGCGCTCTACGGATGGCGGCGAAACCTGGGTTACCTCTTTGTACGAAAATATTATGTCCAAAAACACGGGACGTTTAGACGATCAGTTGTTCACCATCCAGGGCACCGAGGATATTGAAAAACCCAATCCGGGTGGCATTACCAACCGTTTGCGCGTGTCAAAAGACGGCGGAAAAAATTGGCAACGCCTGGAAAACAGCCTCTTCCCGATTCAGGATCAGTACGATATGGACGAAAGTTTGGCCGGTACCAAGGATCTTTTTGATATGGCGCAAGTGGGTAAGTATTTGTTTTGCAGTTTTGATACTGGCATTTACCGCACAGCCGACCAGGGCAAAACCTGGCAATTGGTCTTCAACGCCAAAGGAATGTCTTTCCGAATGTATGTTTCAGGTAACGTAATTTATGCCATACCGAGCGGTGGCTGTTAAAAAAGTGCTATTTTTGAGGCATGCGTACCGTCCGTTTTTTAAAAAATATGCGTTTTTGGCCACTTTTAGCCCTGTTTTTGGTTGCCTGGTTTTTGCCCGCGACGCCCAATGTGGCGCAAGATGATTTATCGCCTGAAAAAGTGAATCTCGCGTTGCGCCGCACAGCCGATGGACTTTTGCGTGCCTCGGGCGATGGCAAAAGCCGCATTCCGGCGGTTAAGCAGGTGGATCCGGAGGTTTGGCAAGTGATGCTGGAACATCCTTTTCAGTATGATTCGCTGCCGGCGCTTTTACAGGCCTCCCTGAATGTATACAACATCCAAACGCCCTATGAAGTGGCGGTGCGCAATTGCTTCGACGCCACCCTCGAACTGGGCTACCACCAATCGGATTATTTGGAACAAAAAAGCGTGCCTTGTGGCGGGCGCATCATGCCGGAAGGTTGCCATTATTTAGAAATTACTTTTTTGGGCACAACGCCCCCTACCCCATCCTTTTGGGCCAATAAAGCCTGGATTATGTGGTTATTATTGGGCATTTTGGCAGGTTTTGGTTTTTTCTGGTTGCAAAAAAAGCCAAAACCTGCCGCCTCAATCGCCAATGCTACTACCGACTGGCTGGAATTTGGTCAATCCAAATTGGATGTGGCCGGTCAGGTACTCCTGTGTGCGGGTACACGCGCGACGCTCACATTTCGGGAAACCAAATTGTTGCGGCTTTTTGCGGCACGCCCTGACCAATTACTAGAACGCGATTTTATTTTGCAGGAAGTTTGGGCCGACGAGGGCGTTTTGGTAGGCCGCAGCGTCGACGTTTTTGTATCGCGCTTGCGCAAAAAACTTGCCGCCGATGTTACTGTTGGGATTGTGGCGGTGCATGGAGTTGGGTATCGGTTGGAGACTGGGAAGGGATTGACCCATTAGATTCTAATACGGAGTACAAGTCTCACAATATTTTTCCTTTAACTCGGGATAATCTAGCAGTTGCATCCCAGCACCACCTTTATCATTGGGCAAAAAGAAATTACAAAATCTTTTTGGATTCAGATTAATTGCATTTAAAATGGAACTTTTAAAATTTTTAGACTTATAGTTGTCCGGGTGGTAGAACTGTAAATTAACATAATAAAAAACCAGATCTTCGTTCACATCAATTTGACCAATTCTTGGTTGTACTATCTCTTCCGCCCAATCAGCATGTGAATAGTAGGTAAAGTACTTGGCCAGGGAAAATATATCCTCATCGTTTAGCGCTATTTCATAATAAAGTGTCCGGATATAGTACAAGGAGGTATCCTTATCTTCATAATTAAATTGCGCCATGTCTTCTTCGCACTTTAAAATATTGTAGTTTATGAGCAATCTCTTAACCAGCGCATTATCAATATTTTGACCAGGAAGTTCTAATATTTCTTTCAGTAATATTTCCTGAATGGTTGAATCTTCGCCATTTTTCCACATAAAAAACCGTAATGCACAAATATTATAATTTATTTTTCCGTTCTGAGGATCGAGTTTTTGGATCTCTAAAAAATGCACTAAGGCTTCATATTCCGTAGTAGACTTTAAAAAATACTTATAAACTTCCCGATCGCTTAATAAAGTAGAAAAGGCTTTCGTTTTGGGCACTTCTGTTTTGTCTAAATAGTTGATTGGCAATTTATTATCCATAATTCGGGATAAAATTTCCTTCTGAATTTCTGCGGCCTTCGTTGTTTTTTTGTTGGAAACCGCAGTTTTAAAATCTGCGAGTAATTGATTGTCACTTTTTGAAGCAACGGGTGACTTCGTTTCAATGTACATTTCAACAATTGCCTTTCTTTCTTTGGATAAAATAGGTTCCAGGGTGTTTAAAATAGACTTATCGGTCAATTTTTGCTTAATTTCCAGTTTTGATAGTTCTTTAAAGTTGGAAAAACCTGTATCTTCTATATCTTTAAAAAAATCAAGCCAGTTTTCAGCCGTAATGATTTTAACACGTGGCAGCTTGGGTTGATCCTTTTTCAATGCATCCAGCACCATACTTGCGCGCTTGTCCATTAAACCCTTATTTACCTTTTCTGAGCCATCCACTGATGAATAAGCTCGGATTTCAACCTCTTTGATCGAATATTTTTGAATGTCCATCGCATCAAAAAATTTGGCAAGATATGCTTTGTCAAAACGCACGCTCCCTTTTTCAAAAGCAATTTCAAATTTGATCTTTTTTGAATAGATGAAAAAATCTTGAATACTATCGGAGGATATTTTATTATTCAAAATTACCGTATCAGCAAACAAACCCATGGGTAGTAATTCCCACACATTTCTATCTATGTTTACAAAATTAGTATAATAACATATATCATTCCCGATAACAATGATCAAATTACCTTCCAATTGTTTTCTCTTTAAATCAGATGGCACTTGCCCAATTTTTATCTTTACTTCCCCATCGGCTAACTCATCATTGTTTTTAATTAAATCTTTCAGATAGGTTGGACGGATAACTTTCCCTTTTGGCAGCGCACTGCTATTACTTTTTCGGGATGTAATATTGCACGTATACTTGTCTTTAGAAACCAAATCAACGGCAACGCCATAGGAATTGTCTTTAAATATTTTTTCGAACCATAATTTGTTATTCATTGAAAAATAGACACTACCATCATCCTCAATATCTATCCCAAATAATACCTCAATTGGCTTATTTGAAATTAATACATTAAGAATTTTAGCGGGTTTTTCTGCTCTTGCATCGACAAGATTAAAAGGTAGTTGGGTAAATATTGGATTCGTTACGATTAAAAATAAAATTGAGAGGATCGATGCTTTGGTGCTCATACTAAATTATTTTAACTCATAAAGATGTGACTGAAAGCCCAAAAATAAGGGATTCTATCTTAAATAAAAGGCAATAGCCTATGTCCCACATATTTAAGACCAATTTAATAAAAAAAGGTGGCCCGAAACCGGACCACCCATAATTTATAACGAAAATTTCAAAAAATCTCCTAAAACTACACCAAATCAAAACGATCCAGGTTCATCACTTTGTTCCAGGCAGCCACAAAATCATGCACAAAACGTTCCTGTCCGTCCGCACACGCGTACACTTCCGCGAGCGCGCGCAACTCTGAGTTAGAACCGAAAATCAGATCAACCCGGGTGCCAGTCCATTTTACAGCGCCTGTTTTGCGATCCCGACCTTCAAACACTTCATCTGCCGAAGAGGTGGCTTTCCAGGTAGTGCCAAAATCAAGCAGGTTTACAAAAAAGTCGTTGGTAAGTGTTTCAGCACGTTGCGTGAACACACCATGCTGGGAATGATCGAAATTGGTATTCAATACCCGCAAGCCGCCGATCAACACCGTCAATTGTGGCGCAGTCAGGGTCATTAATTGTGCTTTGTCGATCAACAACTCTTCTGCGGAAGCCACGTGTTGGGCTTTCAAATAGTTGCGGAATCCATCGGCTGCTGGTTCCAGCACGGCAAAGGAAGTCACATCGGTTTGTTCCTGCGTTGCATCCGCACGGCCAGGCGTAAATGGCACTTGTACGGCATGACCGGCATTTTTTGCAGCCAACTCAATCGCTGCACAACCACCCAATACGATCAAATCAGCTAAAGAAACCTGTTTGCCGCCTGTTTGTGCCTGGTTGAAGGCCGTTTGAATGCCTTCCAAAGTGTTTAATACGCTTGCAAGTTGGGTTGGGTTATTTACCGCCCAATATTTTTGGGGCGCAAGACGAATACGTGCACCATTCGCGCCACCGCGTTTGTCAGAATTGCGGAACGTAGACGCTGAAGCCCAAGCAGTCGTAACCAATTGGGAAATGGTCAACCCGGAAGCCAAGATTTGTGCTTTCAAGGTGGCAATGTCGCTGTCGCTGATCACTTCATGGTTAACTGCCGGAATTGGGTCTTGCCAAATAAGGGTTTCTGCAGGTACGTCCGAACCAAGGTAACGGGCAATAGGGCCCATATCGCGGTGGGTCAATTTAAACCAGGCACGTGCAAACGCGTCTGCAAACTTGTCCGGATTTTCGTGGAAATATTTTGAAATCGGCGCATAAATCGGATCCTCACGCAAGGCAATGTCGGTAGTCAGCATAAATGGTGCATGACGTTTGGATGGGTCATGTGCGTCCGGCACGGTGCCTAATCCCGCCCCGTTTTTAGGTGCCCACTGGTGTGCGCCAGCCGGACTTTTCGACAATTCCCATTCAAATCCGAACAGATTTTCGAAGTAGTTGTTGCTCCATTGCGTTGGGGTGGTCGTCCACGCGCCTTCCAGACCGCTGGTAATGGTGTCGCCACCGTTGCCAGTTCCAAAAGTATTATTCCAGCCGAGACTTTGTTCTGCGATGCCAGCAGCAGCAGGTTCGCGTCCAACGTATTTATTTGGATCGGCAGCACCGTGTGTTTTACCGAACGTATGACCGCCTGCGATCAACGCAACCGTTTCTTCATCATTCATGGCCATACGACCGAATGTTTCCCGAATATCCCGTGCAGAAGCAATTGGGTCAGGGTTGCCATTAGGGCCTTCTGGATTTACATAAATCAAGCCCATTTGCACGGCACCCAGAGGATTTTCGAGTTCGCGGTCGCCTGTGTAGCGCTTGTCGCCCAGCCATTCTGTTTCTGGTCCCCAGTAAATGTCTTGTTCTGGCTCCCAGATGTCTTCCCGGCCACCTGCAAAACCAAAGGGCTTGAGTCCCATCGATTCGAGGGCGCAGTTGCCCGCGAGGATCATCAAATCTGCCCATGAAATTTTGCTGCCGTATTTTTGCTTGATTGGCCAAAGCAGCAAACGCGCTTTGTCGAGGTTGGTATTATCCGGCCAGCTGTTCAATGGCGCAAAGCGTTGGCTACCGTTTCCAGCACCGCCGCGGCCATCGGCAATACGGTAAGTACCTGCGCTGTGCCAGGCCATGCGAATGAAGAACGGACCGTAATGACCGTAATCGGCTGGCCACCATTCCTGAGAATCGGTCATCAGCGCAAACAGATCTTGTTTTACGGCGTTCAGATCGAGACTTTTGAACTCCTCGGCATAGTTAAACGTTTTCTCCATCGGGTTTGATAAAGTAGAACGTTGGCGTAAGATGTTCAATTTCAACTGGTTGGGCCACCAGTCGCGGTTGGAAGTGCCATTTCCGGCACTTTGTTTCAAGGCGCCGCCTGAGAATGGGCATTTGGCTGCAGGTGCGCTTTCGTTTTTGTTATGATCCATGATTTGAATGATTTTTTCGATATTGTGTACTTACAAGTGCAAAATTAAGATAAATATCGTCTTTGAAAATCAAATTTTGATAGATATTATCTATTGATTGATAGGTGCTATCCAGCCACAAACAAAGATTATCGTATGAAAAAAAACGCTAATCCAACTTGAGTATTCAGCACTTGGACCCGGCTAGTGTTTAGAAGACCTTTTGTTTGATTGATGACGGCCTCAACATTGGGTGCATATAAATAAGGCGTATATCCAATTCCCAAAAAGGGCGCTATGGAATATTTGTTATTTAATCTGAGGCTGTAGCCTAATTTTACATCAATATTACCACCAATTCCATATGCTTTAGATCTTGCATTGTCATATTCAAATGGTTCAAAATTTATTCTTTTAAACAATGTACAGGAACTTGCAGAAACGGTCAGATCGGTATACAATCCTTTTAAAATTGCAGCATAATTGAAATGAATAATGTATCCAAAATTTATAAAATGAAGATTTAAGGTACTTTGAATTGGGTCGGGTCCGACGGAGCTTTGATAAAAGCCATAGGTTAACTGCAGTCCTTGGTTAAAATGTTTGGTTGGTCTGAAAAAATAATTTAAAGATGCTTTTATACCAAACTTTATTAATGGCTGCTTTTGATTAACAAATGGTCGACTAAAATTATAAGTCTTGATCGCTCTATCCCATTGAGTGACATTTAAGTAATCTCCGGAAAGATTTACTTGCCAGGCTTGGGCTATACCGTGTTTATAAAAACAAAGAACGAATATAATGCAAATTAAATACTTCATTATTGGGCGCCTTTTAAAATATCAATAACTGCTTTATAACCAGTTTCAATTGCGCCATGTACAGTTTGATGGTGCCCATTAAGATTCATTGCCTCTCCGGCGAAAAACAGTTTGTTATCAATAGATTGAGCAGCAGTTGTCCGGGCATTACCCATCCCAACGGTACTATAAGAATAAGCACCTCTGATAAAAGGGTTAGTGGTCCAGTTTTGAACAAATGAAGCGACAAATGAAGTGGTGGCTTTTCCATCATACATTGAGTCCAATTCCTTCAACAAGGCGGCTGTAATCGCCGCATCACTTCCGAGGGCACTTAGCGCTGCGGCCTGGTCGCCCATAATAAAAGCTAGTAAAATATTGTCTTTACCCACTTTACCTACGCTTTCATCTGCGTAAGCAGCGCAAATGCTACCCCCAATAATGTTTTCATCAAAAAACTTAGTACTAAATTTCAGAAAGACCTTCATCCCAGGATCCATTCCTATTTTTGAAAATGCACCTGTTTTTTCTGCACTGAGTTTTGGCAAAAAAGTAATTTCGCCAGATTTAAGGATCGTAATTGGCACTGTTATAATTACCTTATCTGCCTGATAAATATTATTTTTAGTATCTGTCACCACAACAGAAGACTGTACATAATCAATTTTAGTAACAATGGTATTGAGTTGTATTTTATCTTTTACTTTGACGGCAATTTGTTGGTCAATCAGGTCAAAATAGGTGACTTGGAATTTAAAATCATCATCACCGGAATTCCAGTTTTCTGATTCCAAGTTATTATGATAAACAGAAAGGTGTGCGGCTGCAGCCCCTTGATCGCCAGCAATATTCTCCACAATATATTTGTATGAACTGTCAAGCCCTTTTTGCATAGCATATTCTTGATAAGAAACATCCGGCAAGTTATCTTTTTCAAAAATATCAACACTTTTGGGTAATGTTTCAACTAGTTGATTATTGAACCAATATTTTTGCTTACTATCGTCTAGTGTAATTGCCGTTTTAGTCCTTTTAATTAAATCGCCAAGAATATTATTTTGTCCATGCAGCCATTGGGCTCCCAGATCAATCGGGAAATTTGCAAAATCGTTTACTGCTTCCAGTCTTCCCCCATATCTAGGTGATGCTTCTAAAATTTGAAAGTCAATCCCTTTTGATTTTAGGACATAAGCCGCATAAAGTCCTGCTGCACCTGCGCCAATAATTAGTACATTTCCTTTGAAATTTAAATTTTCAAATAAAACTTCTTTTTTGCACGCATAAACAAACCAAGAAGGTAGAAATAGGCCCCCAATTACTGGCAAAGTTGTTTTCTTTATAAAATGTCTTCTATTCATTTTTAGTGACTTCAAAGAATAATTGTTTTGCTTAAATGCCTAGAAAATGCCTTTCAATTCGAAAAATGGGCGTTTTACTTTCAATCCCTCCCAATTGAATCTCTAGTTATTGCGGCAAAACTACGTCTTTCCTTTTACAGCATGATACAATTATACTAAACGCCGCCTGAAAGGCTGCATTCATTGTCATGCTGAGCGCTGATTGTCAATGATTTAGGCCGAAGGCCATGCACAAAACAATACAGCGCGAAGTATATATCCACCCTGCAAATCCAAACAGCAGTATCAAACCCATAACGCGCCCCGAAACCCCCGTGCTGCGTAATAACTCGATGCACCATTATGGTAAACAAACACATGATTATACCGCCGGTCGCAAAACAGCGCACCGTCCAGTTTTCGGATTGCCGCCGGCGTTTGTACCCAACTCGACGTTTTTGTGTCAAAATTGCCCAATTCCTGCAAGGCTCGGTATTGCACCTCGGTTAAAAGTTCAATGCCCATTTCCGCGGCCATGTCAATCACCGTATTTTCCGGCTTGAATTCTTTCCTGGCTTCATGCGCTTCCCGGTCGAAACAAAGGCTTCTGCGGCCTTTCGGACTTTCGGCAGCACAATCATAAAAAACGAAAGCGTCCTTTTCCGGATCATAGCCAACTACATCCGGTTCACCGCCCGTGTTTTCCATGGCTTGGAGCGACCACAGTTTTGCAGCGTTTGCATCCAATTTGGCTTGTACATCGGCCCATACAAGCCCTATATGGCGTTGTTTGTTTTTATGAAAACGGTCCTGTAAGATTTTGAGCAGGGCTTCCCGTTCGGCCGGTGCTAGTTCCGTTTTGTGTTCGGTTGTCATTTTTATTGATTTTTCGCCTTATTTATCTTTGCAAAGATGAGAAAATCAACAAAATATTTGCTAACATTAAGCGCTACCGCAATGTAAAATAAAAGAGGCCACCTCATTGAAAGAGGTAACCCCAAAGTATTACTTGTTGAAATCGCATTTGAAATTTCCTAAAATCATTCAGATAACGGCAAAATCAGCATAGTCCTTATGCCACCGGAATCGAATCCAGCAAAGATTTTACCTTATCATGGTCGGCCTTCAACAATTTGTGCTGCGCGCTAAGCATCGCAATTTGAGTTGGGTTCAAGTATTCTGAATCTTTGTCAAGGGCATTTTCATAGGTTGCCTTTGCTACATCCTCCCCATATTCGCAAGAGTCTAAAATTGTCTTGCGGTCTTTTCCCATAAAGGTGGTTTTTACATCCATCCAAACCCGGAAAAATTTGCCCGTTAGTTTGGTACTCTCTGTAGGCGTGCCACCCAGTTCAATTACTTCTGCCCACAACTCCTTGTTGCAATGCTGGCTTGTTTTGGCCAGTTCGTTGAAAAAATTTTTTAAATCGTTTTCGTCTGTTTCGTTTGAAGCGGTCTGGTACCCTTCCAATCTGTCGTTGTTAATCTGAATGAGCGTGTTAAGCACATCAATCGTTTTTTGATTGTCCATTATTCTTGTTGTTAAAGTGTTTATTTACAGGACATTAGTGCATCTGACCACCAGTAGGTTACATCAGGTTCGTGCACAATGCAGTAAGCCTTGTACACTTACAAAAGTACCGTTCACAAGGATTTTCGATATTACACAATTGCACAAAATAGTTACATAATTCACGCTATTCAAACCTACAAATTATGATAAATGCACATTGGAGATTAAAACTAAACGCCTTACATCTCAAAAAGAACAGGTGCTACTTTTCAAGTCTAGTCCTTAAGCCAAAAACACCCGTTGCGCCAGCCGTTGCCCAGCATGTTCATCGTGGGTAGGCAGGTAAATTGTCTTCCGCTGGCCAGCATATTCCAACAGATTTTTATAGGTCTGCCGCGTTTTTTGATAGTCCGCATTTACGCCAGCCAATTCGCTTTTTATAACTTGTTCCTGGTTGTAAGAACTGTCGCCCGCAAAAATGATATCAAAATCGTCTGTTTTAAACAAAATGGAACTATGTCCGTGTGTATGCCCCGGCGTAGGAATGTACAACAAATCCTCGGATGCAGTAATCGGATACGCCTCATCGAAAACATTGATTCTGTTGGATTTATATTTAACTTTATTGGGCTTAAACCAGCTGGGAAAAGTGCTTGGCATATTGTTGTTCGGATGATTGAATTCATAATCACCCACAATGATTTCCTGTTTGGGGAAAAACTTTAACCCGTCGGTGTGATCGAGGTGCAGGTGGGTTAATGCGACTAATTTGACGTCTTCGAGTTTCAAGTTTACCTTATCAAACTGATAGTTCAATTCATCTTGAGGTGCGATATCAAATTTACAAGCATGTTTAAACTGAAATCTTATAAATCCGCTTTCTTTAGCAAGATAGGTATCCAAGTCTTTTATCCCGGCATTTTCGCCCGTGTCTATGACCAATAAGCCTTCTGGATGTTCTATCACCCAAACCCAAATGGGTAAGTAATCGGTGTAATGCTGGTCTAAAAGGATATTTAATTTGGCTAATTCTCCAAAGCCTTTTTTCGTTCTAAAATTTGTTTTTACTGCAACCGTTCCGGTACATAAAGCGTGGATTTTCACATCATTACCCTTTAATTTTACGGTAGTGGTAACGTTTTGGTAGCTTGGAATCGATTTCATGTTGTTGCTTTTTTGAAAAGGTAAGATGGATGGGTTTGAAAGGGTAGAAGGGGTTGCCAGCAGTTGATTGTTGAGCAAACTGGTTCCAGCGATGGTTAATGCTGTGAATTTGGCGGCGTCTGTAAGAAATTTTCTTCGTTCCATTGTTTAATTGTTGAATGATGGAACAAAAGTATGGTGGCCTTACAGACCGAAACGATAACAAAAGATAAGAAGTGAAAGAGGTTACTTTTTTGCAACCCGATTTCGGATGCGGCTCAAGGAAACCGGTGTAATCCCTAAATACGTGGCGATTTGATGCTGCGGAACTCGATGGAGTAATTCCGGCCTTTCTTTTAATAAATTCAAGTACCGTTCTTCCGGACTATCCAAAATTTGGGCGGTAAATAATTCATGCAGGGAAACAAACCGTTCTTCCAATACTTTCCGCACAAACTCATTCATTTTTGGGAACTCTATAAATAATGCCTGCAACGCTTTGTACGAAATCGCAAGGACCTGGCAGTCTTCTATCGTTTCAATGGCATGTCTGCTGGTTTTTTGGGTAATAAAACTGTCGTACGCGCCAGCAAACATTTTTTCTGTAAAAAAGTACGCGGAAACATCAACCCCATCTTTTTCGTAAAAAAGCCGGATGCAGCCGTTCAAGATAAAATACACCTCCTTTGCCGTTGACCCTGCCTCTAGGAGTGTAGTTTTCTTTTTAAAATTTTTGGGCTCAAAATATTGTAATACAATACCTATTTCAAGGTCAGTAAAGCCCGTCATTTGTTTTATTGCTTGCAGGATATCTTTTGGCACCATCTTAAGCGGTCGTTTATCGTTGAAAGCAGGCGCTTGGGCGAGTTTCGAAGCTAAAATAAGTAGTTTTTTACTTCGATGAGGCTAATATTATCTTCTGTTTCTGTAAAATTGGTAGGAAATCCAGTAATTTATATAACAACTTGTTCATTTATTGCGCTGACCTTTGCGGCAGAAAACTAAAAAAATAAAATATGAATACTGTTAACGTAAAAGCGTTTGGTACCCCGGCAAAAGATGCCGACTTAAAACCAATGAACATTGCCCGCAGAAATGTAACGCCCAATGATGTTGAAATAGACATCTTGTATTGCGGCGTATGTCATTCCGACTTACATACTGCCCGAAACGATTGGGGTGGAACGATTTATCCTGCTGTTCCCGGCCATGAAATTATTGGCAGGGTTACGAAAATCGGGAATGAGATCACCAAATTTAAGGTAGGCGATTTGGTAGGAGTGGGCTGTTTGGTTGATTCTTGTCAAACTTGTAACAGCTGCAAGCAAGATTTGGAGCAATATTGTTTGAATGGATTTACAGGCACCTACAACGGCAATGACAAACATTTGGGCGGACAAACGTTTGGCGGGTATTCGGAAAAAGTAATCGTTCGACAGGAGTTTGTCTTGCATATTCCAGAAAATTTAGATGCAGCGGCAGCAGCACCTTTATTATGTGCAGGTGTTACGACCTGGTCGCCCTTGAAACATTGGAATGTAAAAGCAGGCAGCAAAGTTGCAGTAGTTGGTTTGGGCGGTTTGGGCCACATGGCGATCAAACTTGCCAAAGGCTTGGGCGCATCGGTTACGTTGTTTTCCAGAACACCCGGAAAAATACAGGACGCGATAGACCTTGGCGCCGATGAGGTTGTGATCTCTACCGATGCTGACCAAATGAAAGCGGTACAAGGAAAGTTTGATTTGATTATTGATACCGTTCCTTCTATACATGATATCAATCCGTATGTAGCAACATTATCCATCAGCGGCACCTTGGTGATCGTGGGTTACCTAGGCGGATTGGATCCCGTTTTAAATACGGTGCCCATGATTTTAGGAAGAAAATCGGTGGCAGGTTCTGTAATTGGTGGCATTGCTGAAACGCAAGAAATGCTTGATTTTTGTGGAAAACACAACATCGTTTCTGACATTGAAGTAATTAAGATCCAGGATATCAATGAAGCCTATGAACGAATGCTGAAAAGTGATGTGAAATATCGGTTTGTGATTGATATGGCGAGTTTATAAGCCAATACCGCTTTTCAGAACCTTTTTCCAGTATTTGTTATTGATTTTTATAAAATAAATGCCATTGGAAAGTGCGGAACAATCCAACGTTACACTACGGTCTACCGCATCAAACAAATAGGTCTCTACAAGTTGCATCATACCATTGTAAAGTTCCAAACGCTGTATTTGCCCCGGTTGCATTTCTAAGGTGAGTTCACCCGAAAAAGGATTTGGATAAACTTTGACTGCATCCGGGGAAAAATACACGTCTGTTGTGCCTGAAACACAGGCGATGGACTGGTTTTGCCGATAACCGATCCGTGTGCTCACCGATAATGAATCCTGAAATTCCTTTGCCTTTTGACAATCATTTTTGAGATAATAGGCCAGCCAAATCTTCAAAAAATCATGGGTAACTGCCTGTTGTGCAGATAGAGCAATGGTTGGTTTGGGCGTGCAGGTGCTTTCTCCAAAATTGCAGGCAAAATTTGAATTTGCGAAATAGCAATGTCCGCCGCCTGTGATGAACACTTGCGTTTTGTAAGCCGCTGCCGTGGAATCATACATAATGTCCTGATGCTGTGCAGGCGGCGCAACGCAGTCATTGACGCCACTGAACAATAAGGTTGGAACTGAAACCTGGTTTGCCGCAGTAATCGACGACGGATTTGTATTGGCGCCGGCAAACGAAACCATCGTGGTAATTGCTGTATTATTTTGAGCCGCTAAAAAAGCACTTCCGCCCCCCATCGAGTGCCCCATGATGGCCGATGTGGTGCCAATACTCGTTTTCGGAATCGTGGTTCCGGCGCCATTACCCTGTATTTTGGAAATGAGCAATTTGAGATCTTTCCCAAAGTCGGCATGGTTTGGTAAAATAGAGCCTTCCGTCTTTGGAAAAGCCAGGATATAGCCTTCGGGCACCAGCGCCTCCCAAAAATTTTGGTAAGCACTCCAGACCATCACAAACCCATGACCAAAAGTGATCAACGGAAAAACGCCGGGCGCGATGGGTGTGTTATCTCCTGCAGATATCGCCGGATAATAAATCTCTGTTGCAATAGCGCGGTTGTTGCGCGTTGAATCCACAAACGTAACGGTTGTATGCCCGATTTGCTGTGCTGATATTTTGGAACAGAGGGATATTGTAATAAGAATTACCGTGATTTTGTGTTGCATGCAGTTGAAAGAATTTTGAAATATAAAGTGACGCCTTTCTCTTACCCAACAAGTCTATTGGTAAAGGTAACAAGAATCCCAGTAAAAAAACCAAACCACATCATCATGCGGTTGTTTGTTCTTGCCAAGCCACCTACCTTTACAACCAACATTGAAATGAATCACTATATTTGCCCACATGGAATTTATTCACATAGCCCTTATCGAGGACGATCCCGTCATTCGAGAAAGTTTAACCACTTACTTAGGCGCCCACCCGGCCATTGAAATCAGCGTGGTGGCCGACAGTGTAGAGCAATTTTTGGAACAAGTGCAACCAGCATCCCGACCCCTGCAAGCCGATCTGCTCTTGCTCGACATTGGCCTTCCCGGCATGACGGGCTTAGAGGGTATTCGCCATATTCGGCAAAAATGCCCCGATATGGACATCGTGATGCTGACCACCTTTGAAGACGACGACAAAATATTCAAGGCCTTGTGTTCCGGGGCTTGTTCTTACATCACCAAACGCACCCCCCTCAACACCATTCAGGAGGCCGTTTTTACCATCCATCGAGGAGGGTCGTATATGTCGCCGTCTATTGCGCGCAAGGTGGTGCAGCATTTTATGCCCAAAGCACCTAAAGCGGACGATGTGCTCTCGCCCCGCCAACAGCAGATTGTGCAAGGCTTGGTGGATGGCCTGAGTTATAAAATGATCGCCGACAAACTGAGTATTTCCATTGACACGGTGCGCGACCACATCAAGCACATTTACAGGGCCTTGGAGGTCAACAGCAAAGTAGAAGTAATCCGATTGTCGCTCGATGGGAAAATTTGATTCAACAACAAACCTTTTATTATATGTCAGAAATTTCATACACGCTTGGTTCGGGCGAAGGCTCATTTGGACGTGCTGTCCATGTAGGCGGTCAACACGTTCAACAAATTAAGTCAACCGCGCTGTTATCGGCCTTTTTTGGGCGCGATTACTTAGCCAATTTGCTGGGGCAGCCAGGTAGTATGGGTCTGCGCATATACCCGGCGTTTGACAGTACCGGACAGTTTTCGCTGTTGGCAATCGCCACGGACGGCAGTCAAGGCGACATGGCTTCCAATTGTTATGTGGCAGAAGGACAGGGAAGGGCCAATCACATGACGGGGCAGCAAGCAAGCGGTATGTTGAGCGAATTAAACAGGGTGATGGCACAGGCTGCACAGGAAGGTCGGGGTAATTCGATGCCGTTGTTTGCTGCAGCGGGTGCCGAGGGCACCTCGTATGCGAAGGCGAATTTCAAAAGCTCCGACATCAACGGTATCTTGAATTCGGGCGCTCAAGGCATTCTTTTTTACTCCACCAGAATTATTCTGAACGATGGCAGCCAATCTGTTAGTACTTTGGCAGCAGTGGGGGTAGATGGTTCGGGCAATGAAAGTGGAGAGGCCCTGATCAGCACCTTGCCCTGCCCGCCTCATTGTGCCGGTGGCGGTTATATTAATAATCTCTCCAGAAATAGCTAAGAGCATGTACACTTTTTTTGAACCGTGAACCTGCGCAAAACATCCTTTTTCCGATGCTGGACCATGCTTGGGTTCCTGGCAATGCTCCACGGCATCTGCCACGGCCAGTCGTTTCAGTTTTTTCATCGGTTGTCGCCCAACGAAGGTTTATCACAAGGCACCAATGCCTTTGTTTTTCAGGATTCGAGGGGTTTTGTGTGGCTCAGTTCTATTGATGGATTGAACCGCTTCGATGGTAAATCGGTGAAAACCTATAAAGCCGATGGGCAAAACGGACTGTCAGGCAACATCATCACGGGCAATTTTTTTGAAGATGCCTCGGCCAACTTGTGGTTTGCTACCCACGAGGGGATTCATTGTTATGTGCGGGAAAAAGATCGTTTTGAACATTTTCAACTCTTGGACGCGCAAGGGAAAACGATCGAACAGGAGTATTTTGTCTTTTATTTGGATCAGCAGCAACAGTTGTGGGTTCGGGCAAGCGGGTACCTGTATTTGTTTGATATCCTGACACGGCAAGGCAGGTTGATCTGCCCCCTCAGCGGGCGCAGGCAATATGTGATTTGTGATACTCAGGGTGTTGTAACCAAAGTAGTGTCTGCTAACATTCCGCCCACACAGCCTGGTATCCTGGTACTTGATATGGCCAACCAAGGCCAGGCTACTTCTTTTTTGACAAACCTCGCGGGGCGGTCTTTTGGCGCATATTGCGAAAGTGCCGAACGTTGGTGGGTGGCCATGACAACGGGCCTGACAGCCTTTTACCCGCAAAATGGCAAAGCCGTTTGCTACGAAAAGTATGATAATCACCCAGTTGGAGAGGTTTGGGCGGTTGCGCCCCTGCGCGATTCCATTTTATTGGTATCAACGTCCCTAAAAGGCTTTTTACTCTTTGATAAAAGCCAACAGCGGTTTATCCGGCAAATACCGGCTGCACCCGATCGAAAGCCAGGCTTGGGCCTGCGCAACATCAGCGCTTTTTATGTAGACAAACAGGAGAATCTTTGGGTTTCCAGTCCGCGCAATGGCGTAAATTTTACGCAGTTGCGCAAACAAAAGTTTGAAAAAAAGGAAGTACTACAAGGTATGCCCATGACCTCCGTTTTTCAAACAAAAGACGGCGCAGTGTGGTGCAATGGCCCGGCAGACACGGTGTTCCGCTTTTCACCCGACGGCTTGCAATCGGAACGTTTGGCCCTGGAATACCCAAAATCTGAGGTACTGCCCGGTAGAGTCGAGTATTTTTTTGAGGATTCCCGGGGCGATTTATGGGCTTGCCATCAGCAATTTTTGTTCCGCTGGAACCCCTCAAGACGCGTTTTCCAATACTTCGGCCCGCTGCCGGATTATGTATTGCAGGTGTTTCACTTGCCAAGTGGCCCGTTGTTGTTTTCCACGTATAGTGGCATTTATACGGTCCGACGCGACGACAAAGGCCTGTTTTTTGAAAAAGCCGATTTTTTGGGTCAATACCAGTCCGAAGCCGCGACGGCTTTGTTCGAAGATCGGCAAAAACGCATTTATTTGGCCCTGGATGCCAGCCGTATCGCCATTTTGGAAAAAAAACAGGTGCATTACGAACAAGTGGGCGTCCTGGAAGACATCGGTTATGCCCGTGCTTTTTGCGAACAAGGCAATACCTTATGGGTAGCGACCAGCACGGGCATTTTGAAAATCAATACCGACGACCTTCATTTCGAAAAACTCAATGAGGCGGAACACGGCGCGCCCTCGGAAAACTATTACAGCATCGTGCCCGACCGGCAAGGCTATTTTTGGCTGAGTTGTAACCGGGGCATCATCCGTTACCATCCCGAAAAAAAGACGTTTCACCGCTATACACTTGCCGACGGCCTGCAGGACAACGAGTTCAATACCAATGCTTTCCTGCTTCAATCCAACGGACGCATCTGGATGGGCGGCAATCAGGGCATGAATGTATTTGATCCCGACCACATACAGGCACTGTCTAACTTGCCCAAAGTGCAACTCACCCGCCTGTTGGTCAACGACGAACCGTTTGAAACGCCGGTGCAGGTGGGCGAACTGCGCGAACTGACGCTCAAGTACCGCGAAAACACCTTTTCTTTCGATTTTGTAGCCCTGGAATTCAGCGACCCGGGTGCCAATACCTTTCGCTACCAATTAGAAAATTACGACAAAGGCTGGGTAGATGCCGGAGCAAACGGATTTGCGCGCTATGCCAACCTGCCGCCCGGGAATTACACTTTTAAGGTAAAAGCCGCCAATTCCGATGGTGTATGGAACGATACCCCCACAGAATTGCACATCCGCGTACTGACGCCCTGGTGGCAGAGTTGGTGGTTTTATCTGATTTGCATCATCACGGCGGGTGGGCTGATTTATGGCGGGTTTTGGTTTCGCCTGCAACAGGCCCTGCGCCTCGAGCGCCTGCGTGTGAAAATATCGAGCGACCTGCACGACGATGTGGGTACCCTGCTGGCGGGCCTTGCCATGCAATCGGAGGCCTTGGCCATTACCGCTCCCGAAAAGGACAAGGGTAAACTTCAGCGCATCAGCGAAATCAGCCGCAACGCCATGGCCCACATGCGCGATACCGTTTGGGCCATCGATGCCCGCAAAGACAAATGGGAAAACCTGCTCGACCGGATGCGCGAACACGCTGAGGAAACCCTCGTACCCCGGGATATGCGCTTCGATCTTACGGTGGAAAACATTACCCTCCAACATAATATCCCTGTAGAACTTCGCCAAAACCTATACCTGATTTATAAAGAAGCGATCACTAACGCTGCCAAACACTCCAACGGCGACATGGTGCGCGTCCTTCTGAAAAAAACACCCACCGGTGGCCTCGCGCTGCGCATTTGCGACAACGGTACCAACGCCGAAAAAAACTACAAAACCACCGGTTCCGGCACGTCGAATATGCAAATGCGGGCCAAAAAGATTGGCGGTACGCTGGAAATTGGCCGGGAAGCGGAGTGGTATTGTGTGGTGTTGCGGGTAGGATAATAGCAGGCGGGCAAACAA
Organism: Saprospiraceae bacterium; assembly: GCA_027488935.1. GTDB lineage: Bacteria > Bacteroidota > Bacteroidia > Chitinophagales > Saprospiraceae > M3007. Next base: position 56,807 of record JAIYAP010000080.1, read on the forward strand.
CGTTTAACTTCTAGTTATTTAAAAAGAAATTAAAATAATGTAAATTAATATATTATATATAGTTAAAATAATTTATTTGTCTAGACCTGTAGATAAGACGCGCACCTGCGCACCATAACAGGAGGCTCAACAACTCGCCTCGTTTCCATTTTCTTAAGGCGTAAAAGCACCAATAAAAAGTCTGCATTAGCGAAAGCCCATAATGCGCTTCCTGAGATCCGCCAAGCAGATTTCAGGGTTTTCCATGCGAGCACCACATGCCCCCCCATGCTCATGTGGTTGATGGGCCTTCCGATTGTCCTGACCTTTGTATCATTCAAACAAACAATTTTTCAAAGCCAAATCGAACACCATGTTAAACAATCTTTTTTTCACAGCCTTGTTGAGTGTTGCCAGCATCACTGCGCTTTCCGCTCAAGCACCTGCACAGATCGCCACTACACGAATAGAACATTCTGAACTGACCGCCACGGTGGACAATATGGAACAAATTGCACTTTTTACGCTGGCTGGCGTCATTGTTTTGGCAGGCATATTTTTTATCTTCTATGTAGTAAAGTCCTGCTCCGGCTTGAACCGTACGAAGCATAAAATCCGCCACAATTTTATCCATTTAATGTTTCTGGCAGTCGGGCTGTGTTCGGTCGGCAGTAGCTGCACTTCCTTGCAGCAGGCATTGGCCACCGAAACATATACCATCGAAAAGGCTGAAACGCGCAGCTGTCCATTAGGCCAACATGATGACTA
>JAIYAP010000073.1 GCA_027488935.1 Saprospiraceae bacterium
CGCACTTCAGTGCGGGGGCCACGACCTGAGTGCCTGGGTACCGCGAACTGAGTGTGGAGCACCACGAGACCACATCTAACATCTTGTAACCCCGCACTTCAGTGCGGGGGCCACGACCTGCGTGCCTGGGTACCGCGAACTGAGTGTGGAGCACCACGAGACCACATCTAGCATCTTGTAACCCCGCACTTCAGTGCGGGGGGCGTGCGGGGTAAGTGCGGGGGGCGTGCCGGGTACGTGCAGGATGCGTGCGAGGCCCCACAACCCGAACATAGGCCACGAACTGTCCACTTCCGTACACCAATGTACGCCACCGAACAAACCAAATCCCCAATACAACACACAACACCCTAACATTCAAGCACTTAATAAAATGGCACACGACTTGAACCTCCTCCTATAATGCATACAAAGCCAGAAACTATTATACTTGACCTTTCAACTAATTCCTATGCTGCGCAATTATTTCAAACTTGCCCTTCGAAACCTGCTCAACAACAAATTATACACTGCACTCAATATCATCGGGTTGGCAGTCGGATTGGCAGCGGGCGTTTTAATCCTGCTCTGGGTATCGGATGAAACGAGTTACAACAAGTTTTATAAGAATTTACCCAATTTATACTTAGTGATGCAAAACCAGTCCCAAGGCGGCATCACATATACGTTTCGCAGCACACCTGGACCACTTTCGGAGGCATTACGGGCCGAAATTCCAGAAATTAAAACGGTAGCGCATTGTACCTTTAATGATAAGCACCTGCTCACGGTAGCAAATAATAGTTTTTATGAAGAAGGGGTGTTTGCAGAGCCTGAATTTTGCCAAATCTTTGATTTCCCGGTGATCAGTGGTGATCCAGTCGCTGCTTTAAAAGACGCCAATTCGGTGGTATTGTGCGAACAAGCAGCAAAACGTTTGTTTGGCAACCAAAATGCCATCGGACAAACGCTGCGGTATGACAACACCTTAGACCTGAAAGTAGGCGCCGTGTTAAAAGATATTCCTAAAAACAGTTCCATTAAATTTGATGTCCTATTGCCTTATGTGCAATACAAACGAGACAATAGCAGCTGGATCAACTCCTGGGGCACGAATGCCATGCCAACCTGGCTGGAGCTACAACCCAATGCCGATGTAGCAGCCCTCAATAAAAAATTAGAAAACTACATCCAGAGCAAAAACCCGGATGCTTCGGCCCATATTTTTGCCTACCCCATTGCACGCTGGCGTTTGTACAACAAATTCGAAAATGGCAAACAAAATGGCGGTCGAATTGATAATGTGATTTTGTTGGGGGTAATCGGAATCTTTATTTTGTTGATCGCCTGCATAAACTTTATGAACTTAGCCACCGCACGCTCGGAGCGGCGTGCCAGAGAAGTGGGGATCCGAAAAGCAATTGGTGCATCGCGCGGTTCAATCATTGGCCAGTTTTTGAGTGAAGCAATGGTACTTACAGCGGTGGCATTGGTCTTTGGCTTGCTATTGGCCCGCTTGGCATTACCAGCGTTCAACCGATTTTATGATAAAGAAATTGTCTTCGATTTTTCTAATTGGCAATTATGGACCATCATCCTGATTTTAGGCGGTTTAACTGGATTGGTAGCGGGCTCCTATCCGGCATTTGTATTGAGTAATTTCCAACCCGCGCGTGTTTTAAAAGGCAACCAAATGGGCCGCGGTTGGCGCAAAGGGGGTTTATTGCGCAAAGGATTGGTTACGTTTCAGTTTGGAGTGGCCATCTTTTTGATCATAAGCACCATCGTGATATTCCGCCAATTGGAATATGTACAAAAACGCCCGATCGGATATGACGCAGAAAATTTGATCGAAATTGTAGCCCGGGGAACCATGATCAACCACTACCAGGCCCTTAAAAATGAACTCCTTCAATTGCCCGGCGTACAAAGTGTCAGTGGTGGAATGCATGATATGGTATCCTTTGACAGCAACACTGCTGGACTTCAATGGCCTGGAAAGACGCCAGACCAGGATTTTTTGGTGGCCATGAGCGGGGTAGATTACGATTGGACTAAAACAATGGGCGTGAAAATCGTGGAGGGCCGGGATTTTAGTCCAGAATATGGCGCAGATACCTTTAGTTGTATCTTAAATCAGACTGCCGTTCGCCGCATGGGCCTAAAGGATCCCGTAGTAGGCACTAAAATAACCAATGACACGGCATATACGGTTGTGGGTGTGGTGGAAGATTTTGTGTATAACGATGCCTTTGGGGTGGTGGAACCGCTGTTCGTTGGTTTGGATCATACCAACCTGAACTCTTTTTTTGTGCGCATTAAAAATGATGGGAATTGGAAAAAACTGCTTCAAGAAATGGAAGCCGTTCATAAAAAAATCAATCCAGCCTACCCGTTTACCTTCAAATTTACCAAAGAAGAATACCAGAAAAACTTTGATGAAATTCGCCAAATGGGCCAAATGTCGAACGTTTTTGGCGGATTAGCGATCCTGATTTCGTGTTTGGGCTTATTTGGCCTATCTGCATTTGTTGCCGAACGCCGCACCAAGGAAATCGGTATCCGAAAAGTATTGGGCGCTTCTATTACGCAGGTTTGGATTTCCTTGTCGCAAGACTTTATCAAGCCGGTATTATTAGCCTGCTTGTTGGCTGCACCTTTGGCTACCTGGGCGATGAACAAACTGCTTTTGCGCTTCGATTATCGCATCGAATTGGCCTGGTGGATGTATGCAGTAGCAGGATTAATAGCGATATTTATTGCAATCCTTACAGTCAGCTTCCAGGGAATAAGCGCCGCTACCGCCAATCCGATCAAATCGTTGCGCAATGAATAGACTTTTGGTGGTGGGAAGAAAAATGAAGCAGCCTTATATTTCCTTCCAATACCCCGAACGCTCATATTGAAAAACCGCAGCGAAATCAGTCCGTTGCGGCAAATCAAGGTAAGGATACACAATTTTGGATAAATACAAACCCTGTGGATAGGCCGGGCGGATCAGTTTTGGCGTTTTTTTATCGCGCAAATGCCCCTCAAAAGTTGCCAGGCTCATTTGCCCCGTCCCTATTTCCAGCAAACGCCCCATTAAAATACGGATCATACCCGTCAAAAAACGATTGGCGCTGATCTGAAAACGCAGCCGTTCCCCACTTGCGTCGGTCCATAAATGGGCTGAACTTACGCGGCAAATGGTGTGCGCAAAACTGGCAGGCGATTTACAAAAACCATAATAATCATCGTATTGCGGCAACAAAGCAACTGCAGTCCGCATACTTTGCAAATCCAGCACCCGATCGGCATAAAAAGCGCTGCTGTTTTGCAAAAAAGGGTCTTTCCGGGTGTGCAAAAAATAATCGTAAGTGCGTTGGGTTGCATCGAATCGGGCATGTGCCTGATCCGCAACCGGCAATATGGCAAATACTACAATGTCCGGAGGCAAGGCCTGATTTAAGCGTTGCAACAAATCAAAATCATAAGAATCTTCTAAATCAACGTGAAAAAAATACTGGCTCGCGTGTACCTGCCCGTCCGTGCGACCGCAGCCGTTGATGACCACCTTGGAATGCACAATTTTACCCAGTACATTTTCAATGACTTCCTGTACGCCCAAAGCATCCAACTGCCGCTGCCAGCCATGATAATTGATGCCATTGTAGGCGATATGGAAGAAAAAACGTTTGATGCGGCCAAGATACGACGAAAAACCAAGCCAACCGTCCAAACAAAAAGCACCGCAAACGGCCTGAGCGGGTCCAAACCTTCAAAATTGGAGCGCATGCAGACAATTTGCGGTGCAAAATTTATACTAAAATCAATGCAATGGCAAGTAAAACTACATTTTTACCAGTTTCACCTGCTTGCGCAACCCACTGCCTTCTGCCTGCAAAACATACATGCCGGGCGCAATTTGCCGGAAAGCATCATTAAATTGATCCTGAATATTCGTCAAAGTGCCGCGCGCATTTAACACCAGGCGACCATTTAAATCATACAGGTTAAACCGCAATTCTGCCTGATCCGAAACACCACTCAAACTGAAATAAACCTCCCCGTTGGTCGGATTCGGATAAACGGTCAAGATTGCTGCCTCCTGCACGGTTTCTACTGTTTCTGTCAGAAGATCGGAACCCTCATCTGTAGGGGTCAAACTGCCTGCACCGGAACGGGTATCCACGGAAGCAGGGGCCGTATAAGTGGTATTTACCCATACTTTTTGCCCTGCTTGCGTGGTATTGGCATTTTTTACTTTAATGGTCACCCATTTAGCGCCACTCGGATTGTGCGTTAAGGTAAGCGGGGCTGCTGCCGTAGAAACACCCGTTGCCTGTGCCAAAATCGTCGTTCCGCTTGCATCATAAATGGCAACATGCAGCGTACGCCCATCTACTTCTGGAAAAACTTTTACCGTAATGGTTTGTCCACTGGCCGTATATATCCGACCTGCAGTACGGGTAGCCGTTGAGTTATTCGGCAATTTTCCACCTTGTCGGAGTGATTTCACATGACTATCGCCCAAATCGTCGGCCATTTCCCATTCATGAATGGTTTGTGTACCGCGGGAAGGCGCATAGGTTGCCAAATAATTGTAAATATCCGTCACGGTGGTAAAAGTAACGCCCGCAGGTTTGGGCGCCCAAACGGAATACCCATGTCCACGTGCACCTGATATCGTATGTCCAACAGGCGCTGTTTTAATCAGCACCCTCCCATCGCCATAAACGCGCGAAACGCTCACCCCATGCGCGCCCGAATAGTCGTACAAATCCGTATTATACCACGAAGTATTTCCTACTGTTACCCATACTTCCTGATCCTGACTGTTGTCGGCAGCGGTATTGTAAAAATCGGTGATGCCAATTAAGGCCCGGCCATTGCGCTCGATAACCAGGTGGTCACCACTGCCTCCTTTTTGATAATATGGTGCCGAACTGCCTGTTAAAGAAGTTGGTACGCCATAATCGCCGTTTTTATACTGCAATTTCTGATGCGCTTGAATGATATTTACGATGTCTGGGCGCACCGGAAGATCGGTTGTGCTGGTGGGCAGGTGACTAAAGCGTTTTCCGGTAGTTCCCACATCAAATAAATCTTCAAAAAACACGGTTGGGTTGCCATCCACCGCAAAAGCAGTGGCATATGCGGCGTACAAACGCGGTTCGCGCGGATCAATATGCTGCCCATTGCCGCCCAATTCCTGACTGGTATTCCAACCGCTGGCATTGCCCAGGGGCTGTGAATAATTGCCGTTTGTGGATAAAAATGGCCGGAACGTGTCGTGGCTGTTTACAAACGGACAGGTACGATGCACCCGTTGGGCTGCATAATTGTAAAAACGTTTGTTTTGTTGTTCGCCGGGCAAACTTTGCATGTTGTAGGAGCCGGTGCTCAATACCATGCTGTACAAACTGCCGCTCGGACTGTATCCGCGCAATGCAAAATCAAAAGTACCGGTATGCTCTTCCGTGCCACTGCGCACATTGGTAACATAATTGTCTAATTCTGTCTTAGTACCGATCCATTCCCCGATGTTCAACATCGCTTCCCCACCTTGTGCAAAAGGGGAAATCACGTATTTCGTGTTGTAAATCAAATCTTCTTGCACATAAATCGGGAAATGCTTCACCGCATCCCAGCGCCAGCCATCCACCCCGCTTTGTTTTTTGTACCACATAATCCAGTTGCGGGCATTGTCGCGCATGTGGTTGGAACCTTGCGCCGGATTCACATACGCACGGGTGATGCCGCCTATGGTAGCAGTACCCGAAGTTGGAATATTGGAACTTTGGCCATATGCACTGCTTTCATAAGATATATCCGGACCAAAATAAGCCGTACAAATGTCGCCGCTCGTGCAATTGTTATTCAAATTTGGGTAAAAATTGGGGTAATTCTTCGGCCAACGACCACTACGCGTCCAATAATCATTTTGCGAATCATCAATCAACGGCGTTGCATACGATACATACCTGAAATTCTTATACCCATTGGAATTGACCATCGAGTAGTTCACTTCCGGATCTTGGCCGCCTGTGCCTGAATTCGGACCTGCTCCATCCACATGGTTTAACACAACGTCCTGTATCACCTCTACCCCATTGGCGTGCATCACTCCAATCATCCGCAATAATTCGTCCTTGGACCCCATTCGGGTGCGCACATTCAACGAATCCGGACCACCTTTTTGATATTTATCGCCCAGGTCGTACGCATCGAACGGACTGTAACCGACCGAACCTGTAGAACCATTTTTGTAGGAGGGTGGTACCCAAATCGCATCGATACCCATCGATTTCAAGCGAGGTGCCAACTCGGTAAGATAATTACTCCAGCGGTTCGGGAAATTATCATTGCGATAATCCCACCAAAAGCCCTGAAATACCACCTTTTTTACCTTGGTTGCTTGCCCATGTACCGTGCCGTTGATCACGAACAGCGCAAAAAGACAAAGCAACATGGGTAAATACCATTTTTTGTGCCGGGCCACCAAACGCGCAGCTAGCGGAGAGAGAGATGAAATGTACTGCATGAAGTGTTGTTTAAAAATGAAAAATAATGGATAATTGCAGCAGTGTAAGTGGTGGCGCTGGCTATTTGGCCTAATTCAGTAGTTAATATCTGAAACAGACGGGCCCTGCAAATATAATATTTTCATTATTTAAATATACCATATTTTAAATACATTTTTTCAAACCCTACTAAATAAATAGAATAACCGTTAAAAATGTTTTTACCCAAATAAAAAAACCGTCCAATCTTTACGACAGGACGGCTTGCAACATAACCATGAAAACAATTAACCAATCAAATTTTTTAGCCCTTTCATAGTTATATGGTTAAAAAACCGTGCCAACTTTGACGTTATACATAGGTGTTTTTGTTAATCGGAATTTAGTTTTGTCTACTTCTTGACAATTTGGGCACCATATCCGCTTTTTTGGCACTGCACTTTTATGGTATAAACGCCTAAAGGCTGTTTTTCAAGGAAAAAAAGCCCCCGCAACTGATCATCCCAACGATCTAATGGAAAAAGCTGGATCAATTTACCATGTTGGTCAAACACTTGTCCGGTAGCCGTACGTACGCCTGCCTGGGCGGGCAATTGTACCCACACCAAATCCGCCGTAGGATTAGGCGATACTGTTAACTGAGGTATTAAGACCGGTCCAGTGGTACCTACCACCTGAATCGCTATGGTTATGGTTGCAATACATTGATTCGCATCCAAACAGGTAACCGTATAACTTCCAGGCAATAAGCCCGCAAAAACAGGATCGTTTTGAAAATTAATACCGTCCAGGGTATAGGCATACGGCAATGCACCACCTGCTACTTGTACGGTAATTTTGCCATTGGCGGTATTTTGCCCGGAAGCGGGTTCTACTTCAGTGTCTATGGTAAAGCCCGCACAGGGGGGCACGGTACAAAATGGAATATCCACTTCGGCACCAAAATCACCGCCATAATAGGCCCCTAGCAGTGCCCCGTTAAGCGCCAGTTGCACAAAGCCTGCCATGCCATTGCTCGCCGAATCTTTCAAACGAAACACATAACATTGTGCTTTTTTAAGGCAAACCGTGGTATTAACATAATTATTGGGGTATAAATAGCCGCCCTGGCTATATACCACATTGCCCAAAGCATCTAATATTTCCAAACTGGTTTCCGATGGCTGCATATCGGTAAATAAATTCACCTGCACCCCGACCAAACTGGTGTCAATAAAATATGGCGCAGTCAGACTATCATTACCCTGGAACTGATCGGACGGATGATCCTGCACCCCGCTCAAATAAACCTGTAAAAAATTATCGCCCCACTTGGAACCATCGATATCCAGGTACACTTCGGCTGTTTCGCCGGTCGATAAACCGATGGTCTGCACAACGGGCGCTTGCAGATTTCCATTCAATTGATAAGCCAGTTGAATGGAATCGATCCGTTCAATTCCCTTGTTTTCCAACAAAACCTTAACCTGTTGATATGCGGTATCACCACATCCATACAGCAAATCCAGGTCAACAATGGCCAAATCCTGCTGGTAACGATGCCGTACAACCACCGTTTTTTGATCGTTGGTGGGTATTTCGTCGCCGGTTAGCGCGGTTTTAAAATCAAAACTGTAGTCTTTATTAACCGTACTTAAATCGGCAGGCACTGGAAAGGTATAAACGGTCGTTTCTCCCGGCGCGAGTTGTGTGGGCAAAACAGCATCTACCCAGGCACCACCATCCAATCGATAGGACACTGGAATAGCCGTTTGTGTGGTAAGTCCAAAATTACGAAAAGCAATTTTTATGGTTTCAGCAGCGCTTAAATTGGATCCACTCTGCGGCGTAAGTAACGTTAAAGGCCCCACATCTTTGGGTTTGCGCGTGGGGGTACAAAATGAAATAACTTGCTCTGTCGCGGATGCTTCGTCGATGGCTGCCAGCACATTGCCATACACGTCTAACAGTTGGAAATTACCCTTCCAAGCCAAGGTACCCGATTTTAACACCAATTTATAACAGGTGCCATCGTCCGTACACAAGGGGAAAGTTACCTGACCTTGCGGCGGAAACTCCCGCGCCGATATCAACACATTGTTTTGCCGACGCAACTCTAATTTCAACACGCCAAATTCAGTATTCGCCTGCGCTTCCAAATAAGCGCCATCCACATTGCTCGAAAATTTGAAAAAGATCGAGTCGTTGTGTACATCCTGATCTGGCTTACCATTTGGCAAACTCGTGTTGGCATAAAAGAAATTCGTGCCATCTATCAGCGAACTCATCGGCAGCAACACCGTATCTACCGCGCCGGGGGCCAAATAGCCCGTCCAAGGGTAGGTTTGATAGGGCTGCGTGTTGATTTTGTAATGAATATTGGCACTTTGCAGGGGTAACGCGCCGGTATTTTTTAATAAAAACTCCAAATTATAATCGGTACCACAAACCACGCCCGGAAAATTGGCCCGTCCAAATGCCTGAACATCATCGGAAGTCAGGTGGCGCACTTTCAAACGCAGGGTGTCATTGCGCGAAAACTTATCCAGGTTCCAATTCGTAACCACCATAAAATCGTAATATTTGCCGATTTCTGGCATGGAAACGGTTTTTGAAAAAACATGGTCTACCGAATTTCCGGGGGCAATGGACGCACTCAAACCATCCGTTACCACCAAACTTCCCTGAAAAAACAGCGAAACACTGGCATTTTCAGCAACGGTAAGGCCGCCATTGAAGATGCGTACGTTTACCTGTTCATTACTGCCCAACGAAATACTCGGCTGTGGGGCCAGCAAGGTGGTCGGCGTCAGGTCATACGTATCGCGGGTAATTTGAAACGAACCTATACGGGTCGCCCAATTGCCTGAAGCCGGTTGATATTCGCCTGTAAACCAAAAGGTACGACCATCTTCCGGATCGACGGCCATGTTGCTGTAATCGCCCCAACGAACATCCTGGTGCACCGTAACACCGGGCGCAAAAGGGTATTCTGCAATGGTCATTTCGCCCAACGGATCGCCCGAGCGCCTGCCTGTGATGCGCAAGCCCGGAAAAACACCGTCCTCACTACACACAGAATATCCCAATCCAATATTTCCACGGGTGTCCATCGACAAAGTGCCCATAAAACGGTTGGTTTTTGCATTCGGACCATAGGTACCCTGCTGATGAATCTGCCAGGGACCACTGCCACTGCGCCGCAACTCGTACCAGCGTACTTGTGCGTCGCCGCCTGGCCCAACTTGCCCGGATACATCCACCACATGGTTGAGCACAATGGATTCATGATCGCCAAAATTTTGGTAAGGCGCCCGATACATAATAATATTTTCCAGGGCCGTAATGCGCACGGCGTTCGGATCAGGCTGTTCAATGCAATCAAACAAGCCGGAAATACATACTTTTGTTTCAAAAGGTGCTGGAAATAAGGCCTTGGGCCCCGTTAAAGTACTGGCGGCTTCATCATCCCAGTTTACGCGCACTTCCCACATTTGCAACTGATCCACACTGCCATCCCAGGCATCATCGTACACCCGCATGATGTAACCAGGTGTGCCAGGCGGTGGCGGTGGCCCGATTTCCCAATCTACGCCCGTTGCCGGTTGATACCGAATGCCTAAATAATTGGGCATTTGAAAACGCTGCACTTTAAAAACAGAATCTCCATTTAAAATAGCGTCGCGCTCCAAGGCAAATCCTGCACAAGTATTGCCATTCACAATCTCATTGACCGTCAAAAAATAGGCATCCGGCCAGACGTATAATTTAGGATAATCCGGAAAACCCAATGTTGAAAAACGATAGGCCTTCCAACCACCCGTCGGATCACTGGTATTGGAAATGGCAATGAGCAGGGCATTGACATTAAATTCCTGCATTTCCATCATGAGCCAGCGCTGGGCGTCATGGTCGTATTGAATGATTGGGTCACCGATGCTACCATACCCAATTTGCGACCAAATCGTGCTGCTGAGTGCTGGTCCGTATACAGATTGCCCTTGTTTATCCCAAATTTGGAACCAGGCGCCGCCCGACGAGTTCACCATCTGTACATAATGGTTTTTGCCGATATCTCCCACCGGATCGGGTGGTGTGACGCCGCTCAAATCGCCAATACCATCAAAATTGAGTTGAAAATTCAATTCAGGCGTTAACAACTTCTCTGCCACATTGGGCTGATACAAAGGATCACCATTTTCAGGCAATGGATGCGGATTGTTGAGGGGTATGGACGGAAAATAATTGCGCTTTGTCCAGGTTTTGCTCCCGGTACGAATGGGCGTAGTAATCGGTGTCAAATCACGTAAAGCCGGTATTTCACCCAAAAAAGCACCTTGAGAAAGCATGGGTTTATACGACTTAGCTTCGTCGATAAAAAGGGAATCCTTGGTGATTTGGGCGCCCATAAGTTGCCAACAAAAGACCAATAAAAGGGTGAAAATCAATCTCATATGCGTGGTTTGAATGAATTGGAAGGCTTGGGTTTCCCAGGCGTCTGGGTATCACGCGCAGGTGGGAACACTGCATCCTCTGCAGGGGGCATCAGCGGGTTTTCGCGTTTAAACTCGATTGGTTGGGTCGTTGACGGGGCAATATTGCGCAAACGGCGCGTTGCACGCGAAGGCAATTCTGGCCGCAAGGCATACAATACATAAATAAACAAGGCCACCAAAATCAACCAACCCAAAAACTCGGGTGGTTGCGGCCGTGCAACTGATTCAAATTCAATTCCTTCCAAATCATCACCCAAATCGGGCACGTTGCCATACCCACCTGCACCCGCCGCCAATTGAAGCGCAGCACCCACCGCTTGTCGCTGCTCATTTAAGTTGCGTTGTAATTCCGCAACCACTTTTTGCAATTCATTCGATAACGCAACAAATGCCTCTTCGGTAGGTTTTACCGACAAAATAGGACGCGCCGGACCCAACTGCTTGAAATGGGCCAACCGTGATTTTTCCTTCCAATTTGAAGGCCTGAAAATGACCGGATAAATACGCAAAAATCGATCCCCAATTTCAATATACCGCTGAACAGCACGCGTAATCTCGTACCCAACACTGCTATCCAGGATCGACTTATGGCTGGTAATAAACAGGTAAATATGCGCGCGTTCCAACCGTTGCTGCATTACCTTTGCATAATCAGCCCGCTGATCAGGTGGCCGGTACCAAAAAAGCAACAGTTGCCAAGGCAAAGCCAGTGGCTCCGGACCAGGCGGCTCTTCATAAAACCAGATATTTACCTCATCCTGCATCGGGTAAAGCCACTCCAGCAGCTTTTCCATATCCGGCTTGTCGGCCGGCGCACAGGATATATAAAGGTTCACTTTAACGGGCTCCATGATTCCAATTTGTTTCTGGAAGCAAATGTAGCGCGATTAATTTGGCACTTTCGTCGCTTTTTTTGGCAGTATCCAAAACTACCGGCATTTTTGCGCTGAATTTTAAATTTTAAAATAACAATTCGTAAAATATGATCACCACGAAAGCACTTTTTACCGCCGAAGGACAGGACGAACGCAGCCTGGAATTCTTAGCCAACGCCATCGAACGCAACAACCTGCCGGGCTTCGACTACTTTGAATTCAAACGCGCCGTCGTTACCCTCATGGAAATGAAACTCGACGAACCCACCGCACAAAAAAGTGCTTTCACTACGGCCGCCACCGTGGGGATGACCAAAGACAAACTCATCGAAACCGCAGGGTACTACCGCGATATCCTCGTGAAAGAAAAAGATCAGTTTGATAAAGCCCTCGAAAGCCAAAATGCCAGCAAAATAACCGCACGCCACGAAGAAATTAAACGCCTGCAAGACCAAATCGAACGCCATAAACTGGAAATCACCCGACTCCAGGACGAAATGGGCGCCTATCTCAATCAAATTGACCAGGCAACCACCGCGGTAGGCACAGAAACCGAAAAGTTAGCCAAAACCAAAGCCGCCTTTCACACGACCCACCAATCGGTATTGCTGCAAATTGAACGCGATATCGAAAACATGCACAAGAATCTGTAATTTATGGCTGATTTTCAATCAAAATCCTTTTGGCAACGCCCGGAAGGAATTACGGGCGGATTATTTATGGCAGCCCTCGTGGCAGGAGGGATCTTCTTGTTCAACCGCTTTTTACCAACCCTCGTAAGCTTGGCCGAAAATACCCTGTACCTCGCTGGGATGCTGGCTGCCCTCGCCGCCATCATTTATGTGGTGCTCGACCCCAAATTGCGCAACCTGGTTTGGTACATGTACCGCTCTATCATGCGCTGGATTACCGGTATTTTTGTTAGAATCGACCCAATTTCGATCCTGAAATCGTATATTGAAAGCCTGGAAGACAATCTGCGCAACCTGAGCAAACAAATTGGCAGTTTGCGCGGACAAATGCGCAAACTCAAGGGCACCATGGACGGGAATGTGGCCGAAATTGAGAAAAATATGGTCATTGCCAACAAGGCACAAAAACAAAATGACGATAAAAACATGACCCTTTCGGCCAGAAAAGCCGGAAGACTGCAAGAGGTAAACGCCAAATACGAGGTTTTGTACAAAAAAATGGAGGTGCTGTACCGCATCCTTACCAAAATGTACGAAAACTCGGAAATTGTACTGGAAGACACCAAAGACCAGGTGCAAATCAAAGAACAAGAGTACCTGGCAATTAAGGCCAGCCACAGCGCCATCAACTCGGCCATGAGCATCATAAGCGGCGATCCCGACCAACGGGCCATGTTTGACCAAGCCCTCGAAGTGCTCGCCGACGATGTAAGCAGCAAAGTGGGCGAAATGGAACGTTTTATGGATACCAGCCGCAATTTGATGGACTCCATCGACCTGCAAAATGGGGTATTTGAAGACGAAGGCCTGATTTTACTTGAAAAATGGGAAAAAGAAAGTCCCCTGCTGCTCGAGCACGATAAATCGAAAAAGCAAAGTGAAAAACCGCTCGACCTTCAGGAACCACCCAAAGAAATCCTGCGCGATACCAACGATTACACCCAGTTGTTCGATTAAAAATGCAAATTCGGACGCGGCTTACCCTGCTTTTTTTAGTCATTGCCAACACAATACTGGCAAGTGTACTTTTGATCGTTTTTTTTGTTTACCAAAAAAGTACGGAAGCAGCATTTTTTTCAAACCTGGAAGCGCGGTCTGAAATTGCCATCAAATCCACCTTCACCCACCCCGAAAACCTGAGCGTTTTACCTGCTAAATGGATTGAACCGGATCAGGGCGACTTGCCTTACCGAGACAACCTGAGTCTGTACAACGACAATTACCAGCGGGTTTTTACCCTCCATCCGGAATCAGTACCCGTTTCACCCAAGGCTTTGCAAGACGCCTTTACATTCGGCGTTACCCAATTCCGGCATTACAACCTGCATGCATTCGGAAAATTGTTGCAACGCCCCACGGGTGCGCCCTTTGTGGTGGTAACCGAAGGCTATTGCGACCTGACAGAAAGTTTAAAACTGCGTAAAATACTGATTATCAGTTTTTTATTGGGCGTTTTTTTAATGGCTGTTTCTGGCTGGTATTTTGCCGGACAAGCCCTGGCCCCCGTTTCGCAGATCATGAATGAAGTCGACGCACTCTACCCAACGGATATGAGCAAACGCATCGCGCCCGGAAAAAACAAAGACGAACTCTGGCGCCTCGCCGAAACCTTCAACCGCATGCTCGACCGCTCGGAACAAGCCTTTCGGATGCAACGCATGTTTCTCTCCAACGTATCCCACGAACTGCGCAACCCGCTTACTGCCATTCAAACCCAATTGGATGTGGTGCTTCAACGCCAACGATCACCCGAAATGTACCAGGCGGCCCTCCAAAGTGTACTCGAAGATGTGCGCGCGATCAGCAGTGTCGAAGAACGGTTGCACCAACTCGCCCGCATTTACAACGACCCGAATGCCATTACCCTGCAACCTTTTCGAATCGATGAACTGCTTTGGCAGTCCAAAAGTTTGTTGCAAAAACGGCATCCAGAATATAAAGTCCAACTGGATTTTAAAAATATGCCCGAAAATGATGCCGTTTTGTATATTCAAGCCAATGAAGCACTGTTGATTACAGCGTTTTTAAACCTGATGGACAATGGCTGCAAGTATAGCCCCGACCACAAGACAACCATTACTGCATTTATCCAACCCGATGGAGGCCACCAAATATTTGTGGCCGATCAGGGCCAAGGTATTCCTCCTGAAGAACAAGCGCTTATCTTTGAGCCGTTTTTTCGCAGCCCCCAACACCTGCAAATCAGAGGCACGGGCATCGGTCTTTCGCTGGTGCAAAGCATTTTTGGGTTGCACCAAATTACCTTGACGATTGTTAAATCCAATGCAAACGGTACGGTGTTCAAAATTCAATTACCTGCCACTCGCTTTTCTTCACCAATTTAATCATGCTTTGATTATGAAAGCTTTAACTGTCTTACTCCTGGCCATTTTCGGGACAATTTCCTGCACCGCACAAGAACCGATCCACGAACTGCGGCTCGGCACCAAAATTATAAAAATCCTCGACAGCACCAGCGCAGCAAAATACATCACTTTTGATAAAAAAGACCGCTATTTCGACCGAATTACGGCCGTTGAAATGTCTATTCAAATGAAACAAGCCTTGCAACCCGGTCAAACACGCGCCGACCTGTTGCCTGCCTACACCGCATTTTTGAAAAGTGATGTGGCCAGTTTTACGGCTTCAGAATCAAAATTTACCGCCACCGCCTTGGAAAAAGTGTACAAGACGGTCCATGAAATTTCAAAAGATATTTTCCCCGATACCCTGATCATCATCAAAACGAAGGGCAACCACTACGGCGATGGCGTATATTATACCCGCGAAAATTGCATCATCATCCCGGCCAACGAACTCTCCGCCGCCAAAACCAATCCATTTACCACCACGATGTACCATGAACTTTTTCATGTGTACTCCCGACTAAATCCGCAAAAACGCGCCAAATTGTACCAACTTATTGGTTTCAAAACCATCGGATTGGAACAACTTGATATGCCGGCCTCCCTCGCAGAACGGGTGTTGTACAATCCCGATGGCGTAGATTTTGCCCAGAAAATTGATTTAACCCTGGAAGATGGCAGCAAAATCAGCGCAATTCCAATTATTTATGCCAAAAAATCCGGGTATCAGGCCGGAATTAATGAATTTTTTGGCTACCTGGAATTTAATCTGTTTCAAATCGAGCCAACTGCCAATAATCGGTATAAAGTGCTGGTGAAAGAAGATGGCTTTTCGAGCGTACTAAACCTGGAGTCGCTTACTGATTTTTTCAAACAAATCCGCGACAATACCGGTTACATCATTCATCCCGACGAAGTGCTGGCCGATAACTTTTCGTTTATCATGGTTGAAAAAAATGGCGCCAAAGTTTCTGCCCGTTTTTCACCCGCTGGCAAGCAATTGTTGAATGATATTGCGTTTATTTTAAAAGAAAAATAAGCAAATACCGGCTGTTTGAAGGGCTTGATCGAATTTTTCAGGCCACTTTAAACTGTATTTGTCAATTCCTTCGTTGTAATGGCGATTGACACCTTGCATTACAGCCATAAAACCAGTTAAACCTATCAATTCATGAGATTATTAACCATTTTGATGTCCATCACCCTGCTGCAAACAGGCCTGCTGGCGCAAAAAAATGCCGACTGCAATGCCGCAATGGATATTTGCAAAAAGCAATCCTACTCCATAGACCGAACCGGAGGAGAAGGCGCCAACCGCAAAGAAGCGGATTTTGTGGCCTGTTTTATGAACGGCGAAAATTTTGGTCAGGCAGAAGAAAATTCTACCTGGATCAAATTTGAAATTAAACAAGGTGGCTCCCTGGCGTTCACGATTACGCCCCACCGCGCCACCGATGATCTTGATTTTGTGGTGTTTAAACTGCCTTCCAGTGGCGATTGCGACCAAAAACAAATTGTGCGCTGCATGGCCGCCGGCGACCAGGAAGCTGAAGCAGGTACCAGCCGTTGCATGGGCAAAACAGGCCTGAAGGATGGCGAAAAAGATACCAGCGAAGACGCGGGTTGTGGCGATCCCGACGACAATACCTGGCTCGCACCACTCAAAGTATCCAAAGGCGAAAAATATGTTGTGTTGATTAGTAATGTATCTGGTGGCGGCCCGGGTTTTAACATCAATTTTACCGGAAGCGCCAAATTGCCTTGCGACGACGAACAAAAGCCCGTAAAAGAACCGGTAAAAACAGTAAAAACACCGCCTGTTGACAAACCAGCACCCAACATCACCAAAGTAGCGCCTCCGCCCA
Source organism: Saprospiraceae bacterium (assembly GCA_027488935.1). Taxonomy (GTDB): domain Bacteria; phylum Bacteroidota; class Bacteroidia; order Chitinophagales; family Saprospiraceae; genus M3007. The sequence goes on from JAIYAP010000073.1 coordinate 16,759, forward strand.
CCATTATCGGCGACCGGGAAGTGAAGGTGGTCAATACCATCAAAGTGAAATCTTTTGAACTGGACGTAAAAGTGTGGGACAATCAGGTAGAAGATGGTGATATTATTTCTTTGTACCTGAATGATAAAAAAGTAGTCAGCAACATTCGCTTGACCAAAAAACCCCAGGAGTTTTTGATTAAAATGGATACGAAAGAGGCGTATTTAACCGTATTTGCCGAAGATTTCGGTTTGGCAGAACCAAATACCAGCGCGATTTCGATTAAAGACGGGGTAAACGAACAAACCATGATTCTAAAAGCAGGAAAAGGCTTCCAGGAATCGGTAAAAGTGGTCCGAGAGTAAACTGATTTGCTCAATCTTTGTTATGATTGGCAAACCATAGAAAAAACGATATGATCGGATTCCGATTTTCAGATTATAAGGCCAACCCGAATCAAACTACCTTTGATCGGTTGTTTAAAATATTTCAGGAATTGATGCTCTACACCTCAGGCGATGTGTCGGAATCACTTTCCTGGCTCACCGAGCTCGATAAGGAATATAAACTCACCACGCCTGATTATGGGATGGGTGATTTTATTCGCGATCTCGAAGATAAAGGCTATGTGCGCCGCGACGGCGATGGCGACGGTGGTATGGGACCTACCTCCAAATTGGAAATCAGCCTGCGCCAAAAAAGCCTCGATGATATTTTCGGCGATTTGAAAAAAGCCAAAACAGGGCGCCACAACACCTCCGTAATCGGTCGTGGAGATGAATACACCGCCGATGTGAAGCCTTACGAATTTGGCGACAGCTTGGAACAAATGGCCGTCACAAATTCTTTGCGCAATGCCTACATCAACCACGGCATCGACGAGTTCCAGATGACGCAGTCCGATCTGGAAGTACACGAAACCTATTACCAAAGCCAAATGTCTTCGGTATTGATGGTGGATATTTCGCACTCCATGATCCTATACGGCGAAGACCGCATCACGCCCGCCAAAAAAGTAGCCCTGGCCCTGGCCGAATTTATCCAAACCCGTTTCCCGAAAGACACCCTGGATATTATCGTGTTTGGCGACGACGCCTGGCCCATCGAACTAAAAGAAGTGCCTTACCTGCAAGTAGGCCCTTACCATACCAATACCGTGGCTGGCCTCGAACTGGCCCTCGATATCCTGAAAAAACGCCGGAATCCCAACAAACAGATCTTTATGATCACCGACGGGAAGCCAACTTGCCTCAAAATTGGCAAAAATTACTACAAAAATTCCTTTGGCCTCGACCGCAAAATCGTCAACCGTTGCCTGAACCTGGCCATGCGTTGTAAAAAACTGGATATCCCCATTACCACCTTTATGATTGCACGCGACCCCTATTTGGTGCGATTTGTAGAGGCATTTACCGAAGCCAACGGCGGCAAAGCGTTCTATTCCTCGCTGCAAGGATTAGGTTCGTTCGTGTTGGATAATTACAAGAAAAAGAAACGAAAATAACCTTGTACTACCTGCTTATTTCGATTGTTATTGGCCTTTTTGTGGCCATGTTGTTTGTAAATCTGTACTTTCGTGCCAAGGTTTTGAAAGTGTATGGCGTGCTGGTGCGCAATAAAGTCGAATTCGGCGCCAACCATATTTTCAACCGCAAACGGCTGGAAACAGAAATCCTGCCGCGTTACCCGCAGTTTCGCAACGAAATCGAATCGTTTATCCGGCACATGCAGTACACCATGAAAATGGCTACCGTTTTGATCGTACTCATTACCCTGTTTGGCGCCATCCTGATGTATTTTCGGGAAATTGGATAAACGGCCCTAACGTTTTTTAAAGGTGCAATTACGCAAAATAGGACTACTCGGCGCCGGACATCTCGGCAAAATTCACTTAAAATGCATCCTGGCAACCGACTGCTGGCAACTCGAAGGATTTTACGATCCCGATGAAAAAAATGCCCAGCAGGTCATCAGCCAATACCAACTCCAGCGCTTCGATTCCTATGAAGCCCTACTCGCTGCCGTGGACGCGGTGGATATTGTAACACCGACCGTCAGCCATTTTGCCTTGGCCGCGCAAGCCATCCAGGCCGGAAAACACGTTTTTATTGAAAAACCCGTCACGGAAACCGTTGAAGAAGGTCGACAATTGCTCCTTTTGGCTGCACAATATGGGGTAAAAGTGCAGGTTGGGCATGTAGAGCGCTTCAATCCGGCATTTTCATCCTTGAAAGGCATGGAACTTCGCCCGATGTTTATCGAAAGCCACCGTTTAGCCGCCTTTCAACCGCGTGGCACGGATGTTTCGGTAATTCTAGACCTGATGATCCACGACCTCGATTTGATCCTGCACCTCAACCAATCACCCGTTGCGGATGTCAGTGCCAGTGGTGTTGCCGTCTTAAGCCATACCGTCGACATCGCCAACGCCCGCGTAGAATTTGAAAACGGTTGTGTGGCCAACTTAACCGCCAGCCGCATTTCGCTCAAACAAATGCGTAAAATGCGTTTGTTCCAGCAAGACCACTACATCAGCCTCGATTTTTTTGATAAAAACGCGCAAATCGTCCGCCTCTACGACCAGGATGCCACCAATCTTCCCCCGCAAGACGAATTAATGGAGTTCGAAACGGCGACCGGTAAAAAATGGCTGCAAATGCAAATGCCCGAATCAGCGCCCGTGAACGCCATTCAAATGGAACTGGAAACCTTTCATCAAAGTATTGTAGACGATACCGTCCCGATTGTGAGTTTGCAGGATGGATTTAATGCCTTGCAGTTGGCGCATCGTATTTTGGAGGATATTGATGCTCGGCGGAATAAGATCTTCACCGAAACGCCCGCTCATAAAAATCCACCACCCGTTCATCCGTAATAATATCTTGTTGCCGAATCGCCTGCCGCAGCACAATGCCTTCCAGGGTGCGGCAACGGCTCAGGGCCACATACAACTGTCCGTGTTCAAACGCGCCGCCGCCCAAATCCAGCAGCACTTTATCAAAGGTTTTGCCCTGACTTTTGTGAATCGTGATCGCCCAGGCAAGTTTTAGGGGAAACTGTTTAAAAGAACCAATCGATTCGGTATCAATTTCGCCTTTGTCATTGGCTTTGTAACGGGTTATTTCCCATTCATTCAGCGGCACTTCGATCTTTTTCTTTTGTCCTTGTTCCCCTTCTGCAAGGACCATAATCGTAGAATCGTCTAAATAAGTCACCACGCCGATGGTACCGTTGACGTATTGTTTATCGGTCACATCGTTTTTTACAAACATCACCTGGGCGCCTTTGCGCAATTTCAAAATCGGTTCCGTCGGGTACAAACCGGGGTCAAACTGCCCTTTTACCTCAGCCGTGTACACATATTCGCGGGTAGTAAGGCGTTCCAGTTCCGTTTTATTGATCCGGTCGGCCGTGGCATTGCGCGCACAAAGCGTTACAAAACCTTCCGTTGTGACAAAATTCGGATCATAGCGTTCATTCAGGTCATCCATATCATCCCGATCCATTTCGTTGATGCGAATGGCTTCCAGCAGCCGCAAAAAATGCCGCGATTCCTGGCGGTACACCTTGCGCAACTCCAACATTTCCAGATCAAAGGCCTCTTCTTTGAGCACTTTGGCCGAGAAAAAATACGGCGTGTCGTAATATTCCTGAAAATAAGCCTGCTCCAAAGGATCGCGGGTAACCACAGGCGGCAACTGAAACAAATCGCCAAAAAGCACCACCTGCACCCCGCCAAACGGCTGATTATTTTCCCGGTTTACCCGCAAAAAACGATCAATGCCGTCCAGCATATCCGCGCGCACCATCGAAATTTCGTCGATTACCAGGATTTCCAGGTTTTTGTACAAACGCAGCAAATCCTTGCGCGTCACCCGCCTGCTCGCTTCCTGCGGCGTGATAATGCGCGGCGGAAACCCGAAAAAAGAGTGAATCGTTTGACCCTGCACATTGAGCGCCGCAACACCAGTTGGGGCCAGAACAGCCATTTTTTTGCGCGAAAGATTGCGAAACAACTGCAACAACGTGCTTTTGCCTGTTCCGGCCCGCCCGGTTATGAAAACACTGCGCCCTGTTTTGTCGAGTAAATCGAGGGCGTATTTAAAATCATCGTTGAGTTGTAAGGGTGCTTTTCCGAGCATAGTGTGCAAAGATGCAGCTTTTCGGACGACAAGGGTTGCCGCCTTGTTGGTAAAATCTGTGTACTCCAGTTTTTGGGTCAATGGATTTACGATATCCTGTAATCGGATATCGTAAATCCCGAAACCGTGACTTGTCCGCATCCACGCAAATAGGGACAAGTCACGACTTGTCCCTACGTTTCCCATTTCGAAATTCGGTGTTCGATATTCGGTGTTTAATTTCCCGATATTCGCTTGGCCTCCATCCGCCGATCGGGCGTAGAAAATGTTCAGTTCGGCGTAGAAAATGTTCAGTTCGGCGTAGAAAATGTTCAATCGGGCGTAGAAAATGTTCGATCGGGCGTAGAAAATGTTCAGTTGGACGTAGAATATGTTCGATCGCGCGTAGAAGATGTTCGAACGGGCTTAGAAAATGTTCGATCGGGCTTAGAAAATGTTCAGTTGGGTTTAGAAGATGTTCGAACGGGCTTAGAAAATGTTCAGTTGGGTTTAGAAAATGTTCGATCGGGCTTAGAAAATGTTCAGTTGGGTTTAGAAAATGTTCGATCGGGCCTAAAAAATGTTCAGTTGGGCGTAGAAAATGTTCGGTCAGGCCTAGAAAATGTTCAGTTGGGCCTAGAAAATGTTCGAGCAGGCGTTGAAAATGTTCAGTTGGGCGTAGAATATGTTCGATCAGGAGTAGAAAATGTTCAGTTGGGTTTAGACTGACCCTTCCTAAAAAAACTTGACAGTTTTGGGCGAATGAACTAATTTTGTTAAACAGTAAAATGCCTTAGCCCTGAACGATTGTACTAGATGATTTTGATAATACCAAAATAGTATACACCCATCGTCTTTATTCCTGTTTTAGGTTGACATTTTAAATTCATCATTCAGTTTTTGGGGACATTTTTGAGCGATATTGCTGAAGTTTTTTTTACAGATCTTAAAACCACCCCAAAACCAAAAAATAAACCACAGCTGCCACATCACTACAAAATAACCCGCAAATCATGATATACATCGCTACTTTTTTTATTCCCATCGCGGTCTTTTTTTCGCAGCCTGCCAACGCTCAGCAGTGGGAACCCTTTCTAACGCCGCCCTTTCCAATGTTCAACATCAAGCTTGTGGCCATTGAAGACAACATCTTCCTATTCACCACCAACAGAGTAACGGGATTAAAAATAAAAATAGTAGATGAACAAAAAACAGGTTTGCCTGAAGCAAATATCAAAATATCCATTTCAGACACAACCATTAATTTTAAAGCAGATTTAGAGGGGAATATAGATATCAAAAATTTAAAAACTGGATTGTATCAAGTAAGTGCTGTTGCAGTTGGATGTTTTAATTTATCTAACTATCCTGTAAACATTACAAATAATAATGCAATGATTGAAATTGAAATGAAGCAATTGGATGGCTTAAAATCTGATTCCGTTGAATGGTCGGGAGGATGGGTAACATTAAAGGATAAGCAAGGGAAGATTATATCTATAAGAAGTAAAAAGAAAGAATAGTTTTATCCTTACAACAAACATATCATCATTGCCGGTATAGGCTAACGCCCATTTCGCCATTCCATCCTGCAACCATGGGCTCACTCCCATGGTTACAAGATGGAATTGGATTATTTTATTTTAAAAGCAATCCCCCCAATATTCCGCACTTCCGGAGCGCCAATCTTCCGCACCACAATATTATCAAAAAACAAACTGCCACCATTTGACAAGATCGCTTTAATACGCGCTTTCAATTCAGACGTAAATTGCGCTTGATACATATTCATCGTAATCGGATCTTGGTTTTTCGCCAAAAGCGTCACTTCGTAACTGGTAATATCATAACCTGTGGATATCTGATCGTCCGGTTTGCGTAACTCCAGCCCATTACAGGAAACAATATCCTGGAGCAGCAAGATACTAGAGCGGAATCCACAAAGGGTCGGAATAGGGTCCATTTTGCGCTCTAAGGACTTTACAACCGATTCCAGGTCGGATTTCGGCGTTTCCGCTTTTTCTTGTTCGCTGACGATATCTATATTCAGGTAAACCATGTTCAAATCAAAACTTTTACCCGAAAAATGATGGAGTTTTAGCATGGTTTTGGGTTTCAAATTTGCTTTCAACCAGGCTTGTTGTGCTGCAGTGAGTTCGCCATTGTTTACCGTCATGGTCTTGTCCTGGTAACTCAAGTCAAAATGATAATCCGTTAATACTTTATCATTCTTTTTCAAAACAATGGGTTGACTGAAATTGGAAATTAAGTCATCGGGTGTTTTTTTAAACCCTTCGATACCAAATCTTTGTCCTGCATTCAGGTAATACACCGTGTCCTTTCCACCAAAGTGTTCAACATACTCTGTTGCATATCCCTGCGGAAAACGTCCGAAAACACCGGAATTACCCCAATTTAAATAGTAATCGGCGCGATCGGACGCGTTTGGGTTTAAACGGTCGTCATTTTCATCTACCAAGGTAAAAACAGCGATTTCTGAACCTCCTTTTCCTATATTTGCATACATGTACAGCACCGTACCTTTCACCATAGACCCACGTACCCAATCCAGTTTTGTCAGTACCTCAGCGTAGGTCTGCCATCCACTGGTTTTCACATCCCTTGAATCCAAAAAACTGGAATTATTCCTTACCGCACGCACGGCAAACTCATCCGATTGCAGTACCTGACCATCGGATAGTACAAAATGGGGCTTATTCTGAATCAGGTCAAATAGTTGTTTAGTTGTGCAATATTGCCGAAACGCTGGGGTGTATTGCTTATTCCCCCACTGGATGTAAGCCCCTCCCTGACGTGCAAATGGATCCACGTTTCCAGGATTCGTCAAGCTGCTGCGCAACAACCATTTAGGGTCCTCTTCATCCAAAATCAAGGTAACTGTACCGTATTTCCCGTCCGGAAACCTGATTTTTTCAATTTTCAGGGTCTGGTTTTCATATTCATTATAATTGAGGGAGTCGAGCATAGCGCGTGCAGGCGCATAAGCAGTGCGATCCCCTACCCTGCTCCCCATTTCCTGTTCCAAAAAACGAAAACTTAGTTCAGGCTCTAGCGTACTACCATTCCACAAGCGTGGCTCCCGGCGCACACATTCGGATAAGGTGTTATAAGAAGTGTGGATCGTTCCAAAATACTGGTTGTTTACATTGTCGTATTCAATATTGGTCTGAACCAGGCCCCAGTAGAAAATATAAGGTGTTGAGCGCACATCGGCCGTTATTTTGTCCAAAAGATGGGCATTTACGGTAATTTCAGCCAGATCATGAACATAAGTATCCGCTTTATCAATCACATTCGATAAGGGATTGTCGATCAACCGGAAAGAAAACAACACCATTAAACAGAGAGCAATCGGAAACGAAAGCCCGTAATATACCTTTTGCAGGCGCGGAGAAGGATTTTTGGCAAGCATGATTAGACGGTTTTTTAATTGTGCGTGAAAGGTGTTCATTAAATCGGGATGGGCCCTATCCCGGTATTGTTGTGCCAGTAAACTGGCGTATGCATAGCGTTGTTGGGTTTGCCGCACCACGTATTCGTCGGCAATATATTCGTGTACAACCTGCAAACTGCGGCGGTACAAGTAAATCAAAGGGTTAAACCACTGCCAAACCACCAATCCCTCCATCAACAACACATCCAAACTGTGCCATTGGCGGACATGCACCAGCTCATGCTCGATGATGAGGCGTTCGTTTTCGTTTATTTCCGACTTATTCCAAAAAACCAGGCTAAAAAAGGACGCAACAGGCGTTTCTCCCTCTGCTGATTGCGCCACTTGATAGGTATCCGTTTGCGTAATCCGACAAGACCGAATAAACCGAACCAGGCGTACCAAGCGGTACAATAACAACAAGGCCAGCAAGGCCACACCTATATTATATATGATCCCCATCAACACGCCAAGGGTAATACCATGTTCGAGGGGCAAGGGTTGCTGCAATTGTTGGTGCAACATTTGCGGGGCCACTTGCGATTGTACTATTAAAGTAGGCAAATCCAGCGGCGCTGCTGAATGATGTTGCGGTTTTTCTAACTGAATATGCAAAGCAGGAATCAGAAAAGAAAATACCGGCGTGCTCAATAAATACCATCGATTCCAATGGAAAAAGGTTGTTTTTCGCAAAAAAAGCCAATAAAATGCGTAAAAACAACTGAGGCAAAAGGCAGATTCAAGCAGGTAGGCCATGCGCGGGTGAGTTTATTCCTGATCCTTGATTTTTTTTAAAAGGGCATCCAACTCTGCCGGATCCATTTTCTCCTCTTTCATAAAAAAGGATAATAAATCCGTCGGCGAACCACTGAAATAGTTGTCCATGAACCTGCGAAAGGCCCCCACCCGATACTCTTCCTTTTTCAAGATCGGGTAATAACGGTGGGTTTTGCCAAATGCCTCAAAACCAATTAAACCCTTGTCCTGCAATTTGCGCACAATCGATGACACCGTATTATACGGTGGTGCGGGCGGTTCCATCTCGGCAATAATATCGTTTACAAAACCTTGCCCGAGCCGCCACAAAATGGTCATGATTTCTTCTTCTTTAAGATTGAGTCGTTTCATAAACCAAAGGTACAACTAAATTTTAGTTGTACAACTATTTTTTAGTTAAATAACTAAAAAATAGTTTGAAACTTATATACTGCTGAAATTAATGCTTTTCGAATGCTTTAGATCTATTGTATTTATCTAGAAAAGTGCGCGTTTTACCTGTTACGCCTACTGGCGGGGTGACTGAAAAAGTCGCCCCGTCAGTAGGCGTAACGATTTTCGGATAAGAAAGACGGGCATCTGTGCTACACCAGATTTTTTGGGTTTGCCTAACGTGGGTGGTCCGTTTATTGACGGGGCGACTTTTTCTGTCACCCCGTCAATAAACGGGATCAAATTTATAACCGCCCCACCTGCAACGGCGCAAAACCCTCCACAAACACCCAAAACATGCCCGCAGGCAAGCCCAAAACATCCAAATCAAGCTGATTTTCACCTTTGTATAAATCGACAGACTGCCGACGCAACAAACGTCCGGCCAAATCACGCAGCTCCAAAACTACCGTTTGCTCCGAACCTGATGGCAATTGCACCTGCAAAACATCGGCCACCGGATTCGGATATGCCTTCATAGCATCCATCGCATGATTTAGGTGCTGACCATTCTGAATTTGTTGCATGGCCAATATATTTTCCCCACTGCGGTGCAACCAGGTACTCACATTGCCAAATCCTTCCGAAATACCCCCCACGACCACATAATGCCCGCCATCTTTGATCACAAAAGGCTGATAATATAATCCAACGCCACCAAGCTTCACATTTTCTAATTGTTTTCCCTGCAAATCGGTGCGCGTTACCACAATACGGCCATTGACCAGACCAGATATCAGCAAATCTTGCGTATTGGGCATATAATGCAAGGAAGATTGCGCCGTGATATCCGAACTCGTATTGTTTAACACAGAGGTATTGTACGCTGCATCCCATTGAAACAAGCCATATTCCGTACCCGCAGCCACAAAATAAGCCGATTTATAATCAGTACCATCCGAAACCAGGGTACCCGAAACCGCATATCCATGATCGCCCGTACTTACCACATCGGTCAAATCAAGGCGCACGCCTGCACTGATCGCACCAAACGGTGTCTGATCGATGGTGCGCATCCACGTAAGTTGCCCGGTAGATGTACGCGCTTTCAAAATTTTGTTTTCCCCCACCATCATAAATGCGCCGCCGCCTTCGGTAACGTACAACCCATATGCCTCGCCATCGGTGTATTCTTCGATCCAATCTACCTGACCGGCATCCGAAACTTTTACCGCCAGCATTTCCACCCCGCTGCAACCGCCTTCGTACCCCGAGGCAATAAATCCACCCGAGGGAACCGGCGCAACATCGGTAAGTTTCACATTGGAAGCATTCGGAATTTCAATCACTTTCGACCATAGTACGGTGCCTTGTTCATTGACACGCACCATCCAGCCATTTTGTCCACTGGTACCGACCATCACCCAGCCACCTGCACAACGTGCCAGCCCTTGTGATCCACCTTCATCCAAACCAGCGGTCCCATAGGTTTTTCGCCACAGTTCATTGCCCGCAGCATCTACCATGAGTAAATAAAAATCATAATTGTAAGTGACTGATTCTTCGCGTTGTTTGCCAAAAATCAGGTAATTACCACCTGGAGCAGGCAGTATTTTTCCGGCCGCATCAAACACGGGCGACAAACTAAAGATTTTATCAATCGGCGCTTGGCCAAACAATTGCAAACCCAGAAAGGTGCAAATAAAAGTAAAGTGTAGTTTCATGTTGTGTTCGAATTATTGGCCTAAAGTAAGGGTAAAATATGTATTTACCGTATAAATCGCTAGGAATAATCTAAAAAACAACATGAAACTATACTACAACGCTGGATCGCCAATTCTTATTCACAAGGCCTTATAAATTTACTATTTTCCCTATAGGTTGTCCACCAAGCAAACTACGAGACATAAAGTATAAAAAAACTCTAAAACTGATGAAAGCTCATATTTGTATTGAAAAACAAGGGCAAATAAAAACAGCCGTTTTAAAAGTTTATCCTTTAAAACGGCCGCCCAATATATAATCCCCAGATTTACACCCGCTCAATTACAATCGCCGTAGCACCACCACCGCCATTACAAATCGCCGCCAAACCCAAAGTGCCTTGTTTCTGATGCAACACATTGTTCAAAGTGGTCACAATACGCGCACCCGAAGCACCTAATGGATGTCCAATAGACACCGCACCGCCAAATACATTCGTTTTGGCATGATCTACGCCCAATACCTGCTCAAAAGCAAGTACAACCACGGAAAATGCCTCGTTTACTTCAAAAAAGTCAATATCTGAAATTTCAACACCCGCCATTTTCAACGCTTTGGGTGAAGCAATGGTAGGCGTGGTCGTAAACCATTCCGGTTCCTGCTCGGCGTCGGCAAATCCGCGAATTTTAGCAATCGCCTTTAAACCGTATTTCTTTACGGCGTCTCCGCTGGCCAGAATCACGGCAGCAGCGCCATCATTTAAGGTACTCGCATTGGCAGCAGTAACCGTTCCATCCGGAGTGAAAGCCGGACGTAAGCCTGCAATTTTATCAAAAAACACTTTTTTATACTCCTCATCTTCCGAAATCACCAGTGCATCGCCTTTTTTCTGCGGAATAGACACCGGAGCGATTTCCGATTTGAAATAACCCGCCTCGGTTGCCGCAGCCGCCCGCTTGTACGAATCAATCGCAAAAGCATCCTGCGCTTCCCGGCTGATACCATATTTAGTAGCCGTTGCATCACCGCAAGTGCCCATCGCTTTCTGGTTGTACACATCCGTCAAGCCGTCGCGCGATAAACCATCCACCATTTCGCCATTGCCGAACTTGTAGCCCCAACGCGCATTCGGTATATAATAAGGTATTTGCGACATGCTTTCCATGCCACCCGCTACCACAATTTCATTCATACCCAACATAATACTCTGCGCACCGATGGTGATGGCTTTCATGCCCGAAGCGCATACTTTATTGATGGCGGTACACGGAATGTTGTTTGGCAAACCAGCATAGTACGCGGCCTGACGCGCAGGTGCCTGCCCCAAATTGGCGCTCACCACATTGCCCATCAATACTTCTGAAACCTGATCCGGTGCAATACCTGCCTGCTCCAGCGCAGCTTTAATGGCATGTGCCCCCAAATGGGTAGCGCCAATACCCGATAAAACACCGCCAAAACTGCCAATCGGCGTACGAACAGCGGAAACAATAAAAACTTCTTGCATGGTGTATATTTAGTTTGGACTGATTGCTTGCAAAGGTAGGCCATTTTCCAATTCCAAATTCCAAATCTTGTTTCGTCAGACCCGCTTTTACCCTAAATAATTTCCCCAAAACACATGCCACTTCTGTTCAGTATCGTTTTTCGTTTTAAGGCAAAATATTTCCACTTAAATACTTGGTAATGTCAGAATTAAATGTATCTTTACAAACGAAAATAACAACAATTATTCTTCTCATACGCTCCCACACTATGCAACACATACAAAAAGTCAGTCCGCGCGAAGCTTATGCCGCTTATATGCTCGGTACCGTCCTGGTTGATGTGCGCGCTCCGCAAGACGTTGCACACAAATCCATTGATGTTAAACGCTTCATGAACCTTCCTTTCGAAGAACTCAGCCAGCGTTTTGATGAAATTCCGGGCAATAAACCCGTGGTTTTTCTTTCCCGTATTGGCCTGAAAGGCAACGAAGCAGCCCGCTTTATGCAAGAGCACGGCTACGAAAACGTAGCAGTAATAGACGGCGGCTTGAACGCCTGGGAAGAAGAAGGTTTGCCGATTCGTTAATAGACTTACTTGGTAATGATGATTGTTTGAATACTACGAGGCAGTGCCACCACCGGCGCTGCCTTGCCGTTTATCCATACCCGGTATTCAATTTTCTCCTTGGTTTGGTTCATTACTATAACGGCAATGGAACCGTCCTTGTTCAAAAATGCAGTCGTAAGCAATTGTCCCCGGCTCGATGTGCTCGCTATGCGCTTGGCACCCGGACGAATGAACTTGGAGAAATGACCAATATAATAGTAAGAACTTAAGTAAGTGATCGCTCCTGTGCGTGTATCCGCATGTACGGGCGCAAAGCAAAAATTGCCCACATGGTTCGGGCCGCCCCGTTCGTCCAGCAGGATATTCCAATCTGTCCAACCGACCGTGCCGTTGTTGAAGTCATTAATCATGGAGCGCCCATAAGTTTCGCCCCATTTCCAGTCGTTTATTTGGTTGGGCCGATAACTTTCCGCACAACCTTCCGTAAAGATCAAATGGGTTTTCGGGAAAGCCTCCCCTACCCTTTTTACATTTTCAAATAATTTACCGCCGCCGGTCCAGTCTTCATACCAGTGGAACCCAATTCCCCACACATATTTCGCCGCAGCAGGATCCCGCAAAATGGTCATTGCACGCTGGTAAATCAAATCGCGGTTGTGATCCCAGGCAATCAGTTTTTTGTCCTGCATGCCGGCCTTCCAAAGGGTTGGCCCTAAGTATTTTTTGATAAAATCGCGTTCTTCTTCTGCGGTGTAAATACAAGATTCCCAGGTTTGCTTGGCCATCGGTTCGTTCTGAACACTCAATCCCCAAAACGGAATCCCCTCTTTTTTATAAGCCTGGATGAATTTCACATAATAATTGGCCCAACTCTGGTAAAATTCAGGCTTCAACTTGCCACCATGCAACATCTCCTGATTGTCCTTCATCCAACCTGGCGGACTCCAAGGGCTGGCAAACAAGATCAGTTTCCCGCCGGTCGCAGCAATCGCATCTTTGATCAACGGAATTTTGTACTTGCGATCAGGCGCCACGTCAAAACTCTTAAGCGCTTTGTCTCCCTCTTTTACATAGGTGTACATCTCGCTCGAAAAATCGCAACTGTTGATATTGGTTCGCCCCAAGGTATATCCAATGCCTTTGACCGGATCAAAATAGCGATTCAAAATTTCCTGCTGTTTTTCCTTCGGCAACTTTGCATACGTTTCGGCAGAGGCATCCGTGAGCGCGCCACCAATCCCGATAAAGGTTTGGAAGGTTTTACCCGGATCCACAAAAACGCAAGGTTGTGTTTCCAGCGGCTGACCAAATGGCGCTAATTCCAGCGTTGCATTCAAGGTGATCCGCAAATCAGTGCTATCCGCCGTGGTGTACACCTGTACTTTGGTCGGCGCTACCTTTGCAGCCGGTTTTGCTTTTTGACTAAAGCCATTAAAGGAAGCAAAACATAAAAGGAGGGTCAGCAAAGAAGGAAGGTGCCGCATAAAAACAAGATTTTAGATGGAATCGTACCGAAAAGCCTTGACGGTATTTACAAATGTCCGCACACCCTCCAAGGGAGTATCCGGGTAAACGCCATGGCCAAGGTTCACAATGTGTTGATGCCCAAATGTACGCAGCATTTCGAGGGTTGCAAGTTCAATCGTCGAATTATCTGCATACAAGGCACACGGATCCAAATTTCCTTGTAAAACCTTGTCATTTCCTACCCGCGCACGCGCAAACGCAGGTGGCGTGTTCCAATCCAAACCAATAATTTGACAAGGCACTTCCGCCAAATCTTCCAAGGCAAACCAGGCGCCCTTAGCAAAAACCGTTTTGGGCACCTCCGGAATTGCTGCACAAATCTGCGCTAAATAAGGCACTGCGAACATCCGGTACTGCGCAGGGGGCAATTCGCCCGCCCAGGAATCAAACAATTGCAACAAATCTGCCCCGGCTGCCACTTGTCCTTTCAAATACGCAATGGTGGTATCGGTGATTTTTTGCAACAAAATATGCGCTAAAACGGGCTCGGTATATAAAAAACGACGCGCTTTCGAAAAGGTCTTGCTTCCGCCGCCTTCCAGCATATACGCCAAAATGGTCCAGGGCGCTCCCGCAAATCCAATCAAGGGCACACGGCCATTCAAAGCTTTTTTGGTAACCCGCAAGGCTTCAAACACGTATTCCAGCCGATCCGCTGCAAGCTGGCCAGATGATAATGCGGATATATCAGACGCCTGTTCAATTACTTTGGGAAACCGCGGCCCCTTGCTTTCGACCATTTCATAATCCAGGCCCATCGCCTCGGGAATCACCAGAATATCCGAAAAAATGATGGCTGCATCTACGCCCAATTCGTCCACCGGCTGCAAGGTAGCTTCCGATGCCGCTTCTGGCGTTTTTACAAATGCTTTAAAATCAGGGAAATGCGCGCGTAAAGCACGGTATTGCGGTAAAATTCGGCCTGCCTGACGCATAATCCATACTGGCGGACGTTCAACCGGCAGATTCAAGGCGGCACGCAAAAAAAGATGCTGAGTTTGTGTTTCTGTAGACATTTAGGTCAATTTTCTGGCGCAAAGGTACACCTTGCGTTGCAGGAGCCCCCTTTTTTACCCGTAATTGACCTAAATGTGACTATACCTGCATCACACCCACATTAAATTTGGCCACGGGGGCATGGTTGGCCGCCTCAATCCCCATCGAAATCCAGCGGCGGGTGTCGCGCGGATCAATAATCGCATCGACCCACAAACGGGCGGCTGCATAATAAGGTGTCGTTTGAGTCTCGTAATTCGCCTTGGTCTTTTCAAAAAGTGCACGTTCACCGGCCGGATCTGGCGCAGCGCCTTTATCTTTCAACGATTGTACTTGTATCTGCGTCAATACTTTAGCCGCCTGCTCTCCACCCATCACGGCAATTTTGGCACTCGGCCAGGCTACAATCAGGCGCGGATCATACGCTTTACCGCACATCGCATAGTTGCCTGCACCATAAGAATTGCCTAAAATAACGGTAAATTTCGGCACCGTGGAGTTCGAAACCGCATTCACCATCTTGGCGCCGTCCTTGATAATGCCGCCATGCTCTGAACGCGTACCAACCATAAACCCGGTAACATCGTGCAAAAACACCAGCGGTATCTTCTTCTGGTTGCAATTTAAAATAAAACGCGTCGCCTTATCGGCTGAATCTGAATAGATTACGCCGCCAAACTGTATTTCTCCCTTAGCATTTTTCACCACCTGCCGGTTATTGGCCACAATGCCTACCGCCCAACCGTCTATGCGCGCGTACGCACACAGGATGGTTTTGCCATAATGTTCTTTGTAAAACGTCAACTTGCCCTCATCCACCATGCGGCGCAATAACTCAGTCGAATCGTAAGGTTTGGCCCCGTTTAATGGAAACAAACTAAAAATATCATCGGAAGTACCCAATGGCGCCTTCGACTCCACCCGATCAAATCCGGCTTTTTCAAAATGCCCAAATTTATCCACCAAATCTTTAATCGTATCCAGACAAACCTGGTCGTTCGGCATTTTATAATCGGTCACGCCCGAAATTTCCGAATGGGTTGCCGCACCGCCTAGAGTTTCTTTGTCTGCATCTTCCCCAATGGCAGCTTTCACCAAATAAGGCCCTGCCAAAAAAACAGATCCTGTTCCTTCCACGATTAAGGCTTCATCCGACATGATGGGTAAATAGGCCCCACCCGCCACGCAACTGCCCATAATAGCGGCAATTTGCGGAATACCTTGACTCGACAATTGCGCGTTGTTGCGGAAAATACGGCCAAAATGTTCTTTATCGGCAAATATTTCATCCTGCAAGGGCAAATACACCCCCGCACTATCGACCAAGTAAATAATCGGCAAACGATTCTCCAGGGCTATTTCCTGGGCGCGCAGGTTTTTTTTACCTGTGATTGGAAACCAGGCCCCTGCTTTTACCGTAGCGTCGTTGGCCACCACAATACACTGCCGGCCCCGCACATACCCGATCACCACGACCACGCCGCCGGCAGGACAACCGCCATGTTCGGCATACAATTCATACCCGGCAAAAGCGCCCATTTCAATTTGGGGTGCGCCTTCATCGAGTAAATATGCAATGCGCTCCCGAGCGGTCATTTTGCCCTCTTTGTGCAGTTTTTCTACCCTTTTTTTGCCCCCGCCTTCATAAATTTGTTCTAAACGGCGGTTCAGGTTCGACACCATTAATTTATAGGCGTCTATGTTTTGATCGAGTTCCAGGTTCACAGATAGGGTAAGGTTGTGGTGGTGATTTAAGCGGTGGCTTGGCGGGCTGCCTTTTTTTCAGAATAGGCTGTAGCGGCTTCCCGTACCCAGGCGCCATCCTCGTACGCCTTAACGCGGGTGCGCAAGCGTTGTTTGTTGCAAGGACCATTGCCTTTCACCACATTCCAAAATTCAGTCCAGTCGATCGGACCAAAATCATAATGGCCACGTTCGGCATTCCATTTCAAATCCGGATCAGGTACGGTTAAACCCAGTACTTTCACCTGTTCGGCTACCATATCCACAAAACGCTGACGCAGTTCATCGTTCGAAAAACGCTTGATTTTCCAACGCATGCTTTGTTCGCTGTGCGTCGAATCGCCGTCCGAAGGGCCAAACATCATCACCGATGGCCAATACCAACGATTAATCGAATCCTGTGCCATGGCCTTTTGCTCCTCAGAACCCTGCGCCAAAGTCAACAAAATTTCAAATCCCTGGCGCTGGTGAAAACTTTCTTCTTTACACACCCGCACCATGGCGCGTGCGTACGGACCATACGAACAGCGGCAAATCGGAATCTGGTTCAAAATGGCCGCACCGTCCACCAACCAGCCAATCGCGCCAATATCGGCCCAACTGATGGTCGGGTAGTTAAAAATAGAAGAATATTTGGCTTTTCCGCTGTGCAGTTCTTCAATCAATTGATCGCGGCCAATGCCGAGCGTTTCTGCGGCAGCATATAAATAAAGGCCATGACCACCTTCATCCTGCACCTTGGCCAACAAAATTTGTTTGCGTTTAAGCGAAGGAGCACGGCTAATCCAGTTTCCTTCAGGCAACATCCCTACAATTTCGCTGTGGGCATGCTGGCTGATCTGGCGGATCAAGGTTTTGCGATACGTTTCCGGCATCCAGTCTTTCGGCTCAATGCGCTGATCTGCATCAACTTTTGCCTGAAAACGGGCCTCTAATTCGGCAATAGAGGGACTTAATGGTTCACTGACTTGCATCATCAATGGTATTTAAAATGGTTAGGACAATTTGGTAGCCAGGGACAGGTGTATAACAAAATGCAAAATTGAAAGTTTTCCAGCATTTCTGGTACAAATATCCGACAGGAATCCTGCTTATTTTCACAATCTTGAAAAATTCTAAATTGAAATAGGCATGCAACATACGCCACACTTTAACAATCCAAACGTTTCTACCTACATTATTCAAAAACCTTGTATCTTTGCGGCTTATGAAAAAAATGATTGGCTTGTTGCTGCTCTCCGGGATGATTTTATGGGGCAGCGCCTGTAAAAGTAATTTCGAACGCGTCCGCACCAGTGGAAACGCGGAAACAATTATTAATAAAGCGTTCGAACTGTACGAAGCGAAGGATTACCAACGCGCCCAAACCTTGTTTGACCTCGTACTGACCAGTTTGCGCGGCGACAATCGGGCGGAAAAAGCCTATTATTATTACGCCTACACCCACTATTACCTCAAACAATACCTCTTGGGTGCTTATTATTTTAAAACGTTCTCCAACACGTTTTTAAATTCTCCCTTCCGCGAAGAATCTGCCTTCATGTCGGCTTATTGCAATTTTAAACTTTCTCCGACTTACCGCCTCGATCAGGGCAATACCAAAACGGCCATTGAAGAGTTTCAACTGTTCACCAACCTTTACCCAAAAAGTACCCGGATTGATGAATGCAATAAGTTGATCGATATTATGCGCCGCAAACTGGAAGAAAAAGCCCTGGCAGAAGGCCAATTGTACTACAACTTGCGCCAATACCAGTCAGCAGTAATCACGTTTGATAATTTGCTGCGCGATTATCCTGAAAGTCCAGATGCCGAACGGGTGCGTTTTTTGGTGGCCCGTGCTGATTTCTTGCTGAGCGAAAACAGTATTGTTGAAAAAAGAGAAGAACGCTACCGTGAAACGACCAAACGTTGTGAAGAGTTTTTGCGCAAATACCCGAATGGTAAATACACCAAAGACATCAAAGATTTGAAAAAATCGGCTGAAGAAGCCGCAACTGCCATAAGAAACCGCCTAAAAGCCACCTGATCAGCAACCATACAACCTAAAATCTAGGTGTATGGACCGTCTGTTCAACTCATCATTCCATCAAATTTTTTATTCCGCACTTTTATGAGCGATATCAAAAGTAAAGCCCAGGGCCTTGATGCCAATGTTCAACCGCGCGACGTAATTGAACTGGTGAACAAAACCGGAAATATCTACGAAAGTATTTCCATTGTTGCCAAACGCGCGCGCCAAATTTCCAGTGACCTGAAATGGGAAATCCAGCGCAAACTGGAAGAGTTTGCAGTAAGCTCTGATACCATTGAAGAAGTACAGGAAAACAAAGAACAGATAGAAATTTCTAAGTTCTATGAGCGCCTGCCCAATACACCCATCATCGCTACCAACGAATTTCTGAACAATGAAATTCAATGGCGTTACAACGAAGAAAAGGAATAATGAACCTCATTCTCGGTATAAGCGGGTCAATTGCTGCCTATAAATCGGCAACATTGACCCGTTTGTTTGTTAAAAATGGCCATGATGTGCAGGTTTTGATGACAGAATCGGCCACCGCCTTTATTACGCCGCTTACCCTGTCTACCCTATCCAAACACCCCGTTTATTCGGAAGTGCGCTCGGAAGCAGGCTGGAACAACCACGTAGACTTAGGACTCTGGGCCCATGCGCTTCTCATCGCACCTGCCAGCGCCAACACTTTAGCCAAACTGGCCAACGGCATCTGCGACAATATTTTATGCGCCGTGTACCTATCCGCGCGCTGTCCAGTTTTTGTAGCTCCCGCCATGGATGTTGATATGTGGCACCACCCCGCTACCCAGGAAAATATCCAAAAATTAATCAAACACGGGGTTCATATCATCCCGGTTGGACACGGTGAACTGGCCAGTGGGCTTGTAGGCGATGGCCGCATGGCAGAACCCGAAGATATCCAGCAGTATTTGATGCGCTTTTTCGAGCAAAAACAAGACTTACTGGGAAAAAAAGTGCTGATCACCGCCGGACCAACCCAGGAAAATATTGATCCGGTGCGTTTTATCAGCAACCATTCCAGCGGAAAAATGGGCATTGCGCTTGCCGATGAACTCGCATCCAGGGGTGCGCTGGTAACCCTTGTACTCGGCCCCACCCACTTGCGCCCAAAACATGCCGATATTTCGGTCGTACCAGTGGTTTCGGCCCAACAAATGTACGAAGCAAGTGCCCTGGCCTTTCCGACAACCGATGTGACCATTTTAGCCGCCGCTGTAGCCGATTATCGCCCAGCAAGCGTAGCGCAAGTAAAAATTAAAAAAGCCGCCGCCGATATGTCGATCGAATTAGAGAAAACCATCGACATCGCTGCAACTTTAGGCGCTCAAAAACGGCCCGACCAATACCTCATCGGCTTTGCACTTGAAACAGACCACGAAATGGAGCACGCGCAAATAAAATTACAGCGCAAAAATTTTGATTTTATCGTACTCAATTCTTTACAGGATGCCGGTGCTGGATTTGGGCACGATACCAATAAAATTACCATGCTTTTTCGAAATGGCGTTGTAAAACCCCTTCCTTTGATGGCCAAAACAGCCGTAGCAACCGCAATTGTGTCCGAAATTGCAGGTTTGTATTAATGCCTGGCAACCCAATTGCCCGTTTTTGCATCAAGGGAACAGAAACTCCTCCCCAACAAAACAATTCATTTTTCATCCCTATATTATGATGGTCGATATGCGCCAACGTTTTATCCTAACATTTTGCCTCCTGGCACTTGGCTTCAGCAGTATGCTGGCGCAAGGCGAACTGAATGCAACCGTTAAAATCAATACCCCGCAGCTGCAACGAAATGACCGCAGGGTGTTCGACCAACTGGAAGTCGCACTGAGGGACTTTCTGAATACAACCAAGTGGACCCAAGATATTTATGAACCCGACGAGCGGATTAACTGTAATTTCATTCTGACCGTCTCAGAAGAGTTGAGCAGCACCTCTTTTAAAGGAGAACTCGCAGTTCAATCAACGCGCAAGATTTACGGATCGGGTTATGACTCTCCGCTGTTATCACATCTCGATAAAGATGTGGTGTTTACATATGAGCAAAACCAACCTATTGAGTTTTTGCCCGATGCAACAGACAACCAGAATCTTTCTGCGATGGTTGCTTTTTACGCCTATATTATATTGGCCATGGATTATGACTCCTTTTCTTTGTTCGGGGGCGATCAATATCTGGCTACTGCCCAACAAATTGTAACCAATATTCAAAACTCCAGCACCAACAATGCCGGAGGCTGGCGTCCGTCAGGCAGCGACAAAAACAGAAGCCGGTATTGGATTTCTGAAAACCTGACCAACCCTCGGGTAAAACCCATGCGGGCTGCGATGTATAATTACTATAGAAAAGGCCTCGATATGTTTTCCATCAACATGGAGCAAGCCAAAAATTCAATTTTTTCAGCCCTAGAGGAAGTGGAAAAAGTGAATGCTTCTTATTTCAATTCAATGATTGTGCAGATGTTCGCAAATGCAAAACGCGATGAATTGGTTGAAATGTGGAAACTCGGGACAAAAGCGCAGAAGGACCGCGTGATTCAAATTATGTCAAAAATAGATCCAGCCAATGGCGGCCGTTATCGCGAAATTGGGGGCTAGGGTCGTTTTATTATTCAATTGACGCTAATTTCGAACAAAAACAGAAAATACCCAAAACGCTTCCGTAGCTTTGCACGAACTACGGAAGCGTTTTTTTGTTATTCAAGTTTATAATCAACCATCCTTACAAATGATCGTTCAAATCAGCCTTTTTTTGCTGAGCCTGTCCCTGCTGATTGTGTTGCATGAAATGGGCCACTTTTTCCCGGCCAAATGGTTCAAGATTCGCGTGGAGAAGTTTTACTTGTTTTTTGATTTTGCCCCCTTTAACGCCCTTTGGAAAATTAAGCGCGGAGAAACTGAATATGGTATCGGTTGGCTCCCCCTCGGCGGCTATGTGAAAATATCGGGTATGGTCGATGAGAGTATGGATACGGAAGCACTCAAATTGCCGCCCCAACCTTGGGAATTTCGTTCCAAACCAGCCTGGCAACGACTTATTATTATGGTAGGCGGCGTAACGGTCAATTTCATCCTGGGCTTCCTGATTTTTGGGATGATGCTCTTTATTTATGGGGAAGAATACATTCCAACGAGTTCCCTAAACAATGGCATGCAGATCGACTCCGTGCTCATGACCCAAGGGTTACGCAACGGCGATTTGATCACGAAAGTGGGTGACCGCAATTTTGATCGTCTCGACCCCATGGTATTTGTAAAAGAAATTGCCCTCAATAATGCCCGTTCCGTTACGGTGGTACGCGATGGACAATCCCTCGTACTGCCCATCAGTGCCGAATTTGGCACAAAACTGACGAGTGGCGAAGTACAGAAAAAAATGCTGTTGCTGCCAAGGGTCCCCTTTGAAGTAGCTGATTTGCAGGCAGGAAAGCCCGCAGAACGCGCAGGGATCAAAAAAGGCGATGTTATTGTTGGCCTCAATGGCACTCCTATTCGGTTTTATGAAGATTATGCCCAACTTGCCAATCAGTTTAAAGGACAACCTGTTACCATCAAAGTATTGCGTGGAACGGATTCCCTCGATATTAACCTGACCCTGATGGAAAAAGGCACCCTCGGCGTAGCACGGGAGTTGAAACGTTTTTTCAAACTGGAAAGACAGCAATATAGCTTTTTTGAGGCCTTGCCAGCCGGTGTCAACAAAGGCATCAGTTTTTTGCAAGACCAGATCAAGGCCTTTGGACAAATGTTTAAAGGTAAAATATCGGCCAAAGACAACCTGGGCAGCATCATCAGTATCGGCAATATGTACCCTACTTCCTTTGATTGGGAAGCATTTTGGAACATTACGGCTTCATTAAGCATTATCCTGGCTTTCATGAACCTCCTGCCTATTCCGGCATTGGATGGCGGTTATGTGCTCTTTTTGATTTGGGAAGTAGTCACCGGTCGTAAAGTAAGCGATAAATTCATGGAAAAAGCAGTCACCTTCGGGTTCTTCTTACTCTTGGCTTTGATGATTTTTGCCTTCAGCCTGGATATTTGGCGGCATTTGATTTCTAGATTCTTTTAACGGTGCACCACTTCGAATTTTACGGCATCCCCATTTCATTTCACCCAGATGAAGCGGAAGTGAAGCGGATTTTTTACGCCAACAGTAAAAAATTCCACCCCGATTTTCATACGCTGGCTTCGGAGGCCGAACAAGAACAGGTTTTAGAAATGGCTTCCCGAAACAATGAAGCGTTTAAAATCTTATCTGATCCGGACAAGCGCATGCGGTATATCTTGGAAATCCATGATTTACTGGGCGATGAAACAAACCAGGTGGCCTTGCCCCAGGCCTTTTTGATGGACATGATGGATATCAATGAAGCCTTGATTGAACTGGAGTTCGATTTTGATGCGACGAAATACGAAGCAACTGTAAGTCAAGTAGATACATTGGCGGAAGAACTGGAAAAATCGATCGCTTCTTCCCTGTCTAACCCCTTGGAAGGCCCTGATTTGCAGGCAACTTTAATTTTTGTGAGAAATTTTTATTTAAAAAAGCGCTACCTATTGCGTATTAAAGAAAACCTCCGTAAATTTGCGTCCGCTTAAAGCAGGTAGGTTTTTAAAACCGATCTGGCAGCCTAAATCTACCAGGTTTTTAAGCAGCCTAAATCTATCAGGTTTTAAAAACCTGGTAGATTTAAACGCGGGAATGGCGGAATGGTAGACGCGCTGGTCTCAAACACCAGTGACCGCAAGGACGTGCGAGTTCGAGTCTCGCTTCCCGCACAACAATTTTAAACGCCGTGTAAACAGAAACTGTTTAACACGGCGTTTTTTTATTTTAACACCTTACTAAGATTAGTACACTTCCTTTATACCCTATTTTTGTATAATTTAATTTATAAAAACGTACAAAATGAACTCAACCAAACTTTTGATCTTATTGGTTTTTACCCCATTTATGTTGCGTAGCCAAACCGTAGATGGTATCAACCTGGCTGAACAACCAGAAATCACGTATGTAGAAATACGGGATCGCTTGTATTCCATTGGCCTTAGAAAACATGCTGTAATTATTGAATTTGGTCAGGGGAATAAGCATTATTTGGATTCCAGCCAGGTGTTGACCCCTGATGGCAAAGAAGTTCGCTTAAATAGTGGGATCGATGCTTTGAATCATTTTACGCAGTGGGGCTGGGACCTTTTATACCAACCAGTAGTTTTAGCCGACTCTAGTGGAAGCGTTGTTTACCATTACTTTTTGAAGCGGCGCAAGTAGAAAAGCACGCTTCGATTGCTGGAAGTAATTCAAATTCAGGTGCTTTCAAAGGTCGATCTTGCATGATATGCAATTTAGGCCTGATATTTGCATTTGATATTTCACTTTCACCCCTCATTCATTACACCATAATTGTATTGGAACATGCACACACGCTTTTTACTAATCGTTTTTTTATTGAGTTTGAGCCAAATTCAGGCACAAACAGGCACCACCCCACCAGCAGATATTCGCACCCAACTCAAAGCACTTACAGTGAATGAGAAATTGAAGTTGCTCGAGTATATGCGTCACATGGGCACCAACCTCGACAAGGAGGTACAGCATACCTACGAACAATTAAGCAATGAAAAACGAAATCGGGCCCTCGCGTACATCGAAATGCAAAAGGCTGGTGCATCTGCAGATGTTCCGCGCACGACGGTAGAATATCACCGCGACACCGTTAATTTTGGAAATATTGAAGAAGGGATTGTGGTGATCGATACCTTCCAATTTACCAATACCGGCAACGCACCTTATATTATCCGGGAGGTGAAAAGCAGTTGTGATTGTACGGTACTAAAACGCCCCGAATTCCCCATTATGCCAGGCGAAACCAGCACATTACGCGTAGAATTTGACAGTAATGGAAAAGCCGGTACTTCTCAGCCGGGTGTCATTATATATGATAACTCTACGCCAAACGGTCGGAATATTGTCTACCTGAAAGGGTCTGTTAGTCCACGCGTAAAGCCCAAACGTCAGGGAGGCTAGGAATTATTTTCCAACCTTTTCATTTTCTGCTTGTTGTGCATAAATGCGCAATGAAACTTTATTGTTGCAAGCTCGACCTGTGCTTGCCCTAGACATCCAACAAACTGGCGAAGATGAACATTTTCAAAATGAAACCTTAAGGCCCATTCTAAAATTGCAACACGATCTGCTGCTGGCAGTTTATCAAACACAAATTGAAAAAAGATTCAGCACCTTTCTGAAACTGCCATCTGTGCAACGTCCACAATGGATTGCTGATAGCATTCGGGCCGACCAGCGCCTGCGCAATTTGATGGCAGGCATCATCATTGGCCAATTTACAGTAGCAGAATATCAAATATTCAGAAAAAATGAGTCGGAATTAATGCGGAGACTTGTATCACTGTTGATCCAACGCATTCAATCGGCCGATAAAGAACTCATTGGCAGAATAGAAACGGAGATCGCCACGATGGGCGGCGTGTAATACCACGAAAAAAAGGAGGAGAAAAAAGAAAAGAATGAATCCCGGCAGCCGACAGGCCTTTGCCCGCGTTCTCAATTGGTTCTCCCCGTAAATGAATTTGGGTGTTTTCTTGAATCTCGGACTGCCGGGAAAATTCATACAGGTAGCACAAAAGTAACATAATTTTTGAAAAATAAAATTCTGTTTTACTTTATTTTTTCAGTGCAAATCCGAATGTTTATCCAAACTTCATATTTTGTTAACAATTTTAACGGTGCATCAGGCTTTTTTAGCCCGATTATTAGTCCTATCTTTGCAGCTTGTGAAACCCAAGCAAAGAACTTTTATTTAATTTCGCGTTTAAAGCGAAAAGGCAATTAAAATTTCATTTAACCATGCCTTTTCACTCAATCGCCAAACAATCTTTTATGATCAATATCAGAAATGTTGCCATTATTGCCCACGTCGATCACGGTAAGACAACCTTGGTGGATAAAATCATTCACACTTCTAAGTTGTTCAAGGAGCACGAACTGACGGGTGATTTGATCATGGACAGCAATGACCTAGAGCGCGAACGCGGTATTACCATCCTTGCCAAAAACGTTGCGGTTAATTATAAAGGCTTTAAAATCAATGTAATTGATACACCAGGCCACGCAGACTTCGGTGGTGAGGTAGAACGCGTATTGAATATGGCCGACGGTGTGTTGTTGCTCGTTGACGCATTTGAAGGCCCAATGCCACAAACACGTTTCGTGTTGCAAAAAGCCCTCGAAATGGGTAAAAAAGCAGTTGTGGTGATCAATAAAGTGGACAAACCTAACTGTAACCCCGATTGGGCGCACGAACAAGTATTTGACTTGATGTGTTCGCTTGATGCACAAGAAGATCAACTCGACTTCCCTGTTGTATTTGGTTCGGCTAAAAATGGCTGGATGGGTCACGACTGGAAAACACCAACAGAAGACATCACGGTGTTGCTCGACGATATTATCAAGTATATTCCAGAACCAAAGGTTTCTGAAGGTACCCCTCAAATGTTGATTACATCCCTCGACTACTCTAACTATATTGGTCGTATTGCAGTGGGTCGTTTGAGCCGTGGTACTTTAAAAGCAGGTATGGCGGTTTCCTTGGTGAAAAAAGATGGTAGCATCCAGAAACACCGCCTCAAACAAATCTTCGTATTTGATGGCCTGGCCAAAAAAGACGTTGCTGAAGTTGTTGCTGGCGATATTTGTGCAGTAGTGGGTATTGAAGGTTTTGAAATTGGCGATACCGTTGCGGATAACGAAAATCCAGAAGGACTCGATCCGATTTCAATCGACGAGCCAACAATGAGCATGTTGTTTACGATCAATGACTCTCCTTTCTTCGGACAGGAAGGCAAATTTGTAACCAGCCGCCACGTACGCGAACGTTTGGAAAAAGAGTTGGAAAAGAACCTGGCGATGCGAATGGAAGATACCAACAGCGCAGATTCGTTTATGGTATTTGGTCGCGGTGTATTGCACCTTGCAGTATTGATCGAAACCATGCGTCGTGAAGGTTACGAAATTCAAATTGGTCAACCCCGCGTTATCACAAAGTTGGTTGACGGCGTAAAGCACGAACCAATGGAGGAACTCACCATCGACGTTCCAGAAGAAACCAGCGGTAAATGTATCGAATTGGTGACCCGCCGTAAAGGTGTGATGAAAAGCATGGAGCCTAAAAACGACCGTTTTTTGCTGCGCTTTGAAATCCCATCACGCGGTATCATCGGTTTGCGTTCCAATATCCTGACTTCCACCCAAGGTGAAGCGATCATGACCCACCGTTTGTTGGGCTACGAACCATGGCGCGGTGATATCCCGGGTCGTCAAAATGGCTCCCTGATTGTAATGGAAAATGGTGCAGCAATTGCCTATTCACTCGATAACCTGCAAGATCGCGGTGTGTTCTTTGTAGAACCAGGCGATGAAGTATATGAAGGAGAAGTAATCGGTGAAAACAACCGTCCTGGCGACTTGGTGATCAACGTTACAAAAGCAAAGAAACTTACCAATATGCGTGCATCCGGTTCCGATGATAAAACATCGCTTCCGCCACCACGCCGTTTCACCCTGGAAGAAGCACTTGAATACATCCAGGAAGATGAGTTGGTAGAGGTGACACCTAAGAATATCCGTCTCCGGAAAATTTATCTTAAAGAGCTTGATCGCAAAAAACACCAAAAAGAATTCTCTATGGTGTAAACCAATTTGGTGGTTTTTTTATTCTATTGTACATAGTTTGAGAAAGAATTCTATTTTTGCACCCATTTTGAGTGCAACAAACTTTTGTGTAATTTGAAAAAACCAGCATTTGGGTGCTGATTAATGCGTTTTTTTGATCAAACACCCATATTTTGTTTTGAAGTATTACCCAATACCACCATTTTTATCACAAACTGCATGAGTGCGCTCCTGAACGGCCGAACCGGAAAAGTCCAGTTCTGTCTTGCCGAACCCTTAACACTCATTCATCCAATCGGAATATGCGTACAAAACTTTCACAGTTCAATTTTAATCTGCCTAAAGAGCTGATCGCCCAATACCCGGCAACCGAAAGGGATCATAGCCGATTGATGGTGATTAATCGCAAAACAGGTAAGATCGAACACAAGATCTTTAAAGAAATCCTCAGCTATTTCGATGACGGGGATGTTATGATCTTCAACAATACGAAAGTATTTCCGGCAAGGCTTTACGGTCAGAAAGAAAAGACAGGCGCTAAAATTGAAGTGTTTCTGTTGCGCGAACTCAACCACGACGCCCGTCTTTGGGATGTTTTGGTCGATCCAGCACGTAAAATCCGCGTTGGAAATAAACTTTATTTCGAAGATGAAAATGGAAACGATGCCCTGGTTGCTGAAGTTGTAGACAATACTACTTCCCGTGGCCGGACGATTCGATTCCTATTTGATGGACAGGAAGAAGATTTCCAACGCGAATTACAACGCCTTGGCAATACACCCCTTCCATCTTATATTGAACGGGAACCAGAAGAACTCGACCGCGAACGTTATCAAACCATTTTTGCAAAAGAAATTGGGGCGGTAGCGGCACCAACAGCGGGTATGCACTTCAGCCGCGAATTGATGAAACGCCTTGAGTTGAAAGGCATTAACTTCGCAGAATTAACCTTGCATATCGGTTTAGGCACTTTCCGTACCATTGACGTGGAAGACCTTTCCAAACATAAAATGGAAGCCGAATATTTCCGTATTGGACCAGACGCGGCCCTAACGGTAAATAAAGGACTCCAGGGTGCCAAAAAAATATGCGCCGTTGGCACTACGGTGATGCGCGCGATCGAAACCGGCGTTTCCGCAGAACACATGCTCAAACCTGTGGAAGGATGGACCAATAAATTCATTTATCCGCCATTCGACTTTAGTATTGCCAATAGTATGGTAACCAATTTTCACCTCCCCAAATCGAGCCTTCTGATTATGGTTTCGGCTTTCGGCGGCTTTGAACTGGTTATGGATGCTTACCACGAGGCAATTAAAGAAAAATATCGCTTCTTCAGCTACGGAGATGCTATGTTGATTCTTTAAAAAAAAATGTAATTTTTGGATAGACCTTAAACTGTTTATCCAAAAATTGCGTTTTCAAACGACCTGGCGCTTTACTGAACCGCAGTTTTGCAAAAACCTTTAACAAAACATACCTTTATCATATGTATTGGACGCTCGAACTAGCCTCCCACCTCGAAGAAGCACCCTGGCCTGCTACCAAGGACGAACTAATTGATTACGGCATCCGCTCAGGCTCGCCACCAGAAGTAATTGACAACCTGGAGGAATTGGAAGATGATGGAGAACTGTATGAAGGCATTGAAGATATCTGGCCAGATTACCCACGCCACGATGACTTCTTTTTCAATGAAGACGAGTACTAGGCACCTCTAACGCAGTATTTGCAGGGTGCCTTTTATTACCGGATCGCCATCTCCTAAATCGATCAAGTAAAAATAGGTACCATCCGGTAAGGATTTGCCATTTAATTGAGCATCCCAGGCACTTGTATTTTGATAGTTGCGCTGTTTGAATACCAAGGCACCCCAGCGGTTGTACACACTAACTTCATTGTTGGGGTAATCTTCAATTCCAATAATTTTCCAATTATCGTTCAAGTTGTCTCCATTCGGAGATATTCCATTGAATACGAATAGCTTGTCACAGTAAATCCGAAGGATTACCTGGGCGATGGATTCCCGCCCCAGGGTGTCACGCAGGGTATAGGTGAAGGTATCTATGCCACAATCGCTCGCAGGGAAATACTTGAAGATGCCTTCATTGGCAAAGAAGGTAACCCCTCCTAATTTTGGAGCACGGATGATTTCAACCGTATTTAATCCGGCTTGATTCGCCAAAATCCCAAAAATAATGTCATTTTCAAGAATGGGCATTGCAATTTCGATGGCCAATGGACGGATATAATGATCCGGGTTGGCAATCAATTCACCGATGCCTGGTGGTGTACAGTTTACTTTTACCTTGATTTGTTGCGTACAATTGGTTGCTTTCTCCCGAATCGACAATTGCTGCAAACCTGTATCAATGGATAATGCAATCAAGTTGCTACAGGTGCTGAATTCTGAAAAGTCTAATGCGCCTTTTTTTATTTCATATTGTAATATTTGAGTAAATGGGATCGTGGTACAGAAAGGGAACTGGCCATCACAGGCATCTGCTGAAACCGTGATAAGTCCCGTCGAATCTGGCACATAACTAAAAAAAGACGGGCACCCGGTGCAGGTTACCGTAACTTTCAAGGAATCAGAACAGGCTGTTGCAAGGTTGTAAAAACGCAAGCGATGTACGCCATTCATCAGTTGAAGCGTTGTTTTTTGTGCCAAAACCTTTATTTCAGGTTGCAAGGCATACTGGGTTCCGAGGGTATTTGAAATGGCGATGCCGCCGTAGGAACTCCCAGTAATTCCACCCGTAATATCCCGATTCGCATTTAAAGACCAATTGCCGCCAATATCTAGTTGATTCATTAGTTGGACCAATCCTTCCAGGTTTTGAAAGGTTCCTGAAAACTGTTGCCCCCCGATTTCCCAATTTTGTAGCACATAAGGCCCGATTACCGGCCATTGTTCTGCCTTATAAAGGCGAATAGAATCAAAACCGCATGGAATGAAGCTGCCGCTATAATTCGCTCCATTGTCGAGGATGGCAAAATCATTGATTTGATCGTATGGGATATCAAGACAAAAAGTAGCAGGTACGGTACAGGAATCCGTAACAAGTTGGATGGTATCGCTTGGGATCAAATCATTCAGGCACCCATTTGCAGGCTGAATGGAAGGCCAATAGCAAATGATGTGACAACGATTTTGTGCCGGGGCATATACGCCAACACATATTTTATCGACATTATAACCAGTAATGCCCGAAGATTGAAAATTCAGACAGGCGGTTGCCGGATCCACCTGATAATTACCATACTGCCCGAGTGGCCCATTTAAACCATTGACAGCCACCGGCACTACCGTAAAATTCGTGAAACCGGAAGGGATATTATTTCCACAAAAAGTACCCGAACTAGCTGCAGGAAGGTCAAAATATACATTTTCAAAAGTTGTAGGAACACTCGTTATCGTAACCAGCACACAATAAGTAAGATCTAAGGCATTGTTAGAAGGCACAGTTTGTCGGATAAATACAAGGTCTGGTGCCCCTCCTGCAGTACCGTTTGCCGTGTAATTTAAACAGCCGTTGCCCGCCTGCAGGGTCCAGGTGCCTTGGGTAGAATACCCCGTCAATTGGCCATTGATTAAGGCATAACTTGCACCATTCAGGCTGACACCGGTGGGCGGCACCGGACAAAAAGCCTGGCTAGTTCCTTTTGCAACAAAAAGGTGGATGGTGTCAATTTTGGGGTTTGAAGCTGCGATGGTATAGGGTCCAATCTGAAAGGCACAATTTGATTCATCATAAAGGATTGCCTTATACAAACCAGCATTTAGATTAACCCGATCTTTGGGATTATCTGTACCGGGTAAGTCAGCCCAATCAATGCGGTAAGCGCCGGTTCCACCCGTAATATTGAGCAAAATACTGCCCAACTCCAAGTTTGTTTCTGGTTTAATTACCGGAAGTGGCGACAATGCAAAATTGGCGGGCTGGCCCACAAAAAAGGTTTTTACCGGCAAATTGCAACCATCAGCATCGGTGATTTGCAATTCATACAGCCCCCCGGGTAGGATATCAGGCTGAAACTGTCCTCCATTGCCATCAATAATATTAAAGGTAAAAGGCATGCGAAAATTATCACCAGGCGTCACCTGAAATTCGACAAAACCGGGATTGTTATTGCCTCCTGTAGCATTTCCAGGGCAAGTTCCGGGGTGTGGATTAATAGCAAGTGTACCTGAAACATTCAGGTCAGGCAAATTGATGCCAACGCTACGCGTACATTGGGTAGATTGGTCTAAAACGGTAAAGGTATAACTACCCGCAGCTAGGTCTTGGTAAATTGGGGTGGTATTGCCGTTGTACAAATAATCACCTGAGCCACCCGCTGCATTTACACCAACCTGTCCAATAGGCTTGCCACATTTGGGATACTTTTCCACAAATGTATTCACCACCAAAGGGTTCTTACTAGGCATAATGATTTGTTCGATCCCAAAACAGCCGGTAACCTGGTTGGTAATCGTAACGATAAAAGTATCACTCGGGATTTGGCTCAGGGTATTTCCCGTTACCCCATTCATCCAGACATAGGTCAAATTGGCGTTGGGGTCGGCGGGAATCAAACTAAGGGTCCCATCTTTAGCGCTACAACTGGCGGTGTCGGTGGGTAAAATATTGACATTAAAATCTGGGCCATCGCTGTTATTGACATAAAAAAACGTGTCTAAAACGCAGGATGGAATACTATCCAGGCTTATTTTAATGTGGTAGAATCCTGCGCCAAGGTTTTCCGCAACATTGTTATCGCTCACATTGGGCGTCCAAACAAACGTAAATTTGGAAGGATCGATGGGTGTAAACAGGATAATACGGCCATTTACAGCACCGCAGGTTGTATTTTCGATAAAGTAACCACTGCTCAAAAATTTATTGACAACGGTATCACAATTTATTTGCGCTATTGCAGACAACGGGAGGTGCAAGCAGCAAACAATTAAAACAAAACAGGATTTGAAGCAAAATTGGCGCATATAGTGTCGGTTCGTCAGATTAAATTGAAAATTGGATCACTTGGGGCTTTTCCAGTTTGGGTAGAAACGATCGTTCCGAAAGCAGGAACGAAAATAAAATAGAAAAATGTGTACCAAATTTCTTTTTATCGGATTGGCTACCCACTGCAAATTTGATTATTCAGCACAAAAATGGCATTTTAAAAAACTGAAAATCAATATGTTAGTATTAAATTTAAAATAATTGTTTGCCGACAAAACGGCCACAATGTATTTCTTTAGGCAGGTACTTGCTGGTACATTTGGACTGTGAAAGAAAGCACACAACACCAACCACCGCCTAAACAGCACCTGCTTAAAATCCTTACCGCCATGGACATTCAACAAAAGAAAACATTTTTGGCCACTGTTCCAGTATTTGCGACACTGGGCGCTACTGAAATTGAACTAATTGCCAGCATTGCCTACAATCGCCGATCCCCAAAATTTCAATTTGTTTTTATGCCCGACGAGCCTGCGGATTATATGTTTATTTTGATCAAAGGCCGCATAAAAACCGGCACTTTTTCGCAGGATGGCAGGGAGGTAATCAAAGAGATCCTCCATCCAGGAGCGGTTTTTGGCGACCTCGCTTTGGCTGGGGAGCACATGCGAAGTGATTATGCCCAAGTATTATATGATGAAGCAGAATTTCTGGCCATAAAGGTAGCGGATTTTCAGCAACTCATGTCGACCAACCAACGATTGTTGTTTGCATGTTTGCAACATATTATGCACCGCTTACAACGGGTAGAGGAACGCTTGGCCAAATTGGTTTTGAAAGATGCCCGTGAGCGCATTATAGAATTTTTGGTAGAAACAGCCGATAAAGAAGGGCGTCAAGTTGGGTTTGAAACACTTGTAAAACATCATTTAACACAACAAGATATTGCCAATATCACCGGAACCAGTCGTCAAACCGTAACATCTGTTTTTAATGATTTAAGAAAATCTAATCTCATTCATTTTAATCGAAATAGCATTCTGATACGGGATGTCGCAAAATTATCCTAGGTCAAAGTCTCCCATCCGTAAAGTCACTTAAGCGCTACATGCTCCTGCAAAAGCCGTCTCGTTGAGACGGCTTTTCTTGTTGAAAGTTTTCCACATTTTGCTAATTTATTGGCTTAGAAATCCGTTTTTTTCGTATCTTCGCGCGCCAAACGTGGCAGACAGCGGACGGTAAACGATTGAATGTAAGTTTATTTTCATTTCGTTTCCTTCATCGAAAATTTTTTAATACCTGTCTGCCATCGATCGTTTACCGTCTTATAGCTATTGTGTATGCAAGAATCGCGGATTGTCCCTATTAACATTGAGGACGAATTAAAAACGGCGTACATCGATTATTCGATGTCGGTCATCGTATCCCGCGCACTGCCTGATGTGCGCGACGGTCTCAAACCTGTTCATCGCCGTGTTTTGTACGGCATGCTTGATTTGGGCCTGAGTTACAACAAAACTTATAAAAAATCGGCCCGTATTGTGGGTGAAGTGCTGGGTAAATACCACCCACACGGGGATGCCTCGGTGTACGATACCATGGTGCGGATGGCCCAGGAATGGAGTTTGCGCTATCCTTTGGTAGACGGTCAAGGTAACTTTGGTTCTATGGACGGTGATAGTCCGGCGGCCATGCGTTATACCGAAGCGCGTTTGCGGCGCATTACCGACGAAATGTTGAACGACATTGAGAAAGAAACGGTAGATTTTCAATTGAATTTCGACGATTCTTTGCAAGAGCCTTCCGTTTTGCCCAGCAAATTGCCCAATTTGTTGATTAATGGCGCTTCTGGTATTGCGGTTGGTATGGCAACTAATATGATGCCACACAACCTGCGCGAAGTGTGTTCGGCCATTATTGCGGCAATTGACAATCCAGAAATCACCATTGATGAACTGATGGAACATGTCAAAGCCCCCGATTTCCCAACTGGAGGCATTATTTATGGTATGACCGGGGTGCGTGAAGGTTTGCGTACAGGCAGAGGCCGTTGTGTAGTGCGCGCCAAAACTGAAATTGAAACAGACGATAAAGGGCGGGAAACCATCATCGTACATGAAATTCCATACCAGATCAACAAAGCGGTACTGATTGAAAAAATCGCCGCCCTGGTACATGAGAAAAAAGTAATTGGCATTTCGGATATCCGCGATGAATCGAACCGGGAAGGTGTACGCATTGTCATTGAAATCAAACGCGATGCAGCCGCCAATGTGATTTTGAGCCAACTGTTCAAAATGACCCCGCTGCAAACCAGCTACGGCATTAATAATATTGCCCTGGTAAATGGCCGGCCTCGGGTACTGAACCTGCAGGATTTGGTGTTGGAATTCATAAAATTCCGTTTGGAAGTTATTGTACGCCGTACAAAATATGACCTGCGGAAAGCAGAAGAACGCGCCCACATCCTCGAAGGCTTGTTGATTGCACTGGATCACCTGGATGAAGTAATCGCTTTGATTCGTGCTTCCAAAGATGCAGAAGAAGCCCGCGAAGGTTTGATGACCCGTTTTGGCCTTTCAGAAATACAGTCAAGGGCCATCCTGGCCATGCGTTTACAGCAGTTGACTGGTCTGGAACGCGACAAAGTTCGTGCTGAATACGACGAATTACAAAAGAAAATAGCCGAATTGAAGGCCATTTTAGCCGATGAAATGCTGCAACGCAGCATCATCAAACAAGAACTCACTGATATCAATGATCGTTTTGGCGATGAACGTCGTACCTCAATTGAAATTGATGAAGCGGATATCAGCATGGAGGATCTGATTGAAAACGAGGAAGTGGTCATTACCATCAGCCATGCCGGTTACATCAAACGCACACCGATCACCGAATACCGCGCTCAAGGACGTGGCGGACGTGGTGCACAAGGCGTACGCACCCGTGACGAGGATTTCGTGGAGCATATGTTTACCGCCACGACCCACCAGAGTTTGTTGTTGTTTACCGAAAGTGGACGTTGTTTTTGGTTGAAAGTGTATGAAATTCCGGAAGGTGCTAAAGCAACCGCGGGTCGTGTTATTCAAAACTTGCTGAATATTCCGAAAGAAGACCGCGTTCGCGCCTTCATTATCGTTAAAAACTTGCAGGATAGCGATTTCATCAATAACCATTATATCGTATTTTGCACGAAACGGGGCCAAATCAAAAAAACCCTGTTGGAAGAATACTCCAGACCACGACAAGGCGGCATTAATGCCCTCGGGATCAATGAAGGCGATGCTTTGATTGAGGCAAAACTGACCAATGGCAAAAATGAAATTATTCTTGCGGTGCGCAGTGGCCGGGCGATTCGTTTTAATGAAGAAGATGTGCGGCCAATGGGGCGTACTGCTTCCGGGGTGCGTGGTATTCAAGTAGAAGATAATGGTGAAGAAACAGTGGTTGGTATGGTGTGTGTAGATCCAAGTGACCCGAATGCGAGCGTGCTGGTGCTTTCTAAAAATGGCCTCGGCAAACGTTCGGCACTGGAAGATTACCCAACGCAGGGACGTGGTGGCAAAGGGGTTAAAACCATGCAAGTGACCGAAAAAACCGGTTATTTGGTGGCCATTAAATCCGTTACGGACCAAGATGATTTGATGATTACGACCAATTCGGGGATCACGATTCGTACAGCCGCTTCAGAACTGCGGGTAATGGGTCGCGCTACCCAAGGCGTGAAAATTATTCGCCTGGAAGAACATGACTCTATCGCAGATGTGACCGTAGTTGCTTCAGCGCCCGACGAACCAGAAGAAATGATCGTGGTGGAGGAATAAACCACTTTGATACTTTTTCGGATGTGCAACGTCCACATTGCCAAATTCTAAAACTGTTAAAATAATAGAACAACCATGAAAAAGACGTTCTTAGCCCTCGTTGGCTTTTTATGCATCGCCAGCAGTGTTGCAACGGCACAAGAAGACGGCGCTAAATTGGCCAAAAGTGCCGGTAAAGCGCTTGCTACGTTCAATATGGACCGCGCGAACAACAAAGCCAAATTGGAAGATGCAAAAATGAAAATCGATCAGGCACTCCAAACCCCTGAAGCACAGGCACTTCCATCTGCATGGCTTACAAAAGGCGATGTGTACACCACGCTGATTGAAGGGGATATGGCCCGTCGTATGATTGACCCAAAAGCACCTTTGAGTGGCGACAATGATGCCCTCGTTGCCTTCGCTGCCTATAAAAAAGCGTACGAAATTGCTGTTAAAAAATACGACAAAACGGACGCCGTTAAAGGCATTGTGGGTATCGAATCCAATTTGATCAATGTGGGAGTTGAAAAATATACCGCTGCGGCTTACGACAAAGCATTTTATTCGTTCCAAGGTGCCTTGGAAGCCAACGAAATTTTGAAGGCAAACGAACAAAAAAGCAGCTTGGATGACCCAAAACAACTGGATGAAATCATGTATTTCACAGGAAAATCGGCTTCCCTGGCAAAAATGACCAAAGAGGCAGTGCCTTATTACGAACGTTTGTACAAAAAAGGTACCGATAATGCAGATGTGTACCAGGGCCTGTACGATGCAAAAATAGAAATGGGCGACGCAGCAGGTGCCGACAAAATCCTGGTGGAAGGACGTACAAAATTCCCGGATGACCCGTCTTTGTTGTTTACTGAAATTAATGCCTTGTTGAAAGCGGGTAAATTGGACGAATTGATCGACCGCTTGAAACAAGCCATTAAAAAGGAAGATACCAACATTGGTTTGTATGTTACTTTGGGCAACGTGTATGATAACTTGTTCCAGAGCATGTTAAAGGAAAAAAATGATGCGAAAGCAACCGAATATTTTACGGAAGCCAACAAATATTACGGACAGGCACTCGCTCGTGACCCGAAAAATGTGGACGCAACCTACTCTATCGGCGCGTTATACTACAACAAAGCAGCCTTTTTAACCCAGGAAATGAATGCGATCACAGATTTTAGTGCCGCTGGCTTGAAAAAACTGGATGCACTGAAAAACCAAGTGATGGGCTTATTTGACCAGGCATTGCCTTATTTCCAAAAAGCAGAAAGCCTGAATCCAAACGATACCAATACCCTGGTGGCCTTGACCGAAATTTTTGCGCGTAAAGAAGATGAACTTTCTTTGGAATTCAAAAAGCGCTTGAATGTGGTGAAAGCAGGTGGCAAAAACGAGACGGCTTACTTTAAAAACTAATTTTTCAGTGTTTTAGGCAGGTTGCCTAAGCATGGTACATTAGGTTAAAAATGGAAAATTGGAACGCCCCGCGTTTCAGTTTTCCATTTTAACTTTATACTAAAATAAGTGCAACACGGTTTGGGCCCCCAATAAGAAAAACAGCAAGGCCACAAAGCGGTTGGCATAAACGGCCAAACGATCAGAACGACGCACAATTGCAGTTGCCAAATATGCGTATAGGCTTAGTACAAGTAAAGTACCCAAACTAACGCCCGTGGCAAAAAGGAGGGTATGCGCCAGGTTTTCTTCGCCCCACCATCCTTCCATTTTAAGCCAGCCGCAATACACAAACCAATATGGAACGGCTAGTAAATTAAAGATACTGAGTAAAATACCCCTTCCCATTTGACCGATCGCCGAATAAGTCATCACAACATCACCCTTGTTTTTTGAGGTTTCGGGTGCAAACAGAAAATAAACAGCCAATCCCCAAAATACAGGTACTGATAACCAGGTAAACCAATTGGTCGCGGAGGGATTTTTCAAAAACCAATCGGATAAAAGAATGGCCAGCCAGGCCTGAAAAAACTCGGCAAAAGCCGCTCCAATTGCCAGAAAAAGCGCCGCAGGTAAGGTCCGGGCAATAGCCGTTTGTGCCACCGATAAACTGATTAATCCAGGTGGTAAAGAACCGAATAAACTTAAAATCACGCCAGCGAAAAGCAAGATCATCGTTATTTTTGACGGGAAATTACCAGCATTTTTGAAATTTGTATTCTATGTCGACTGTTTTTAGCATAATTACTGTGGTGTACAATGGCGAAGCACTACTTCCTGGCACCATCGAAAGTGTTCAACGCCAAACTTATCCGCTTGTGGAATACCTGATTATAGATGGCGGATCGAAAGATGGCACCCTGGATATCATACAAGCCTATGCAGCAAAGATGTCCAATCTGGTTTGTGTTTCGGAAAAAGACAAAGGCTTGTACGATGCTATGAATAAAGGTTTGCGCAAGGCAACTGGCGATTTTGTATGGTTTTTGAACGCTGGCGACCATTTACATGCCCCCAATACCCTCGAAAAGATGGTCAAATGCCTCGAGCCTGAAACAGATGTGTTGTATGGAGAAACACAATTAGTACAAGAAAACCGCAATCCCGTTGGCCTAATGAGTACACTGAGTACTCGGCCACTGCCCAAACAGTTGCAGTGGCGGGATTATTTAGGTGGTATGCTGGTTGTACATCAATCCTTTGTACCGCGCCGGGAAATCGCCCCCGAATACATTGAAGATAATTTGTGTGCAGATTACGACTGGTGCATAAAAATATTGAAAAAGAGCCGTAAAAATATTTCTACCGGGATCATTTTAAGCGATTATCTCATGGGAGGCATTTCCAAAACCCGGCATCGCCAATCCTTACGGGATCGGTTTAAGATCATGCGCACCCATTTTGGATTGATCCCTGCCCTGCTTGCCCATGCCTGGATTGTCCTGCGCGCTGGTTTGCATCGGATCCGCCGGGTGGGTAAAACTACATATTGATGAGTTTACCGGCTTTGTCCAACACAATTCGACCTGCGCTGTCTTTTTTAACCGTTCCGCATTCCGCAATCGGATCATGTTCGAACATCAGGATATGGTTTTGCGCAACAGCGGCTTCCAACATATCCGCTTTTTCTTGCAAGGTAACGAGGGGGCGTATATCGTAAGCCATTACAAAAGGCATTCCGATATGCCATTGGGAAGGCAGGCTGTCGGCACAATATACCACGGTTCCTTTCTCTGTGCGCAACATCGGCGCCATCATCGCTTCTGTATGTCCGTACAGGAAGCGAATATTGAAATCTTTTATAAAACGTTGATTTTGTTTTACTTTGATAAATTCAAGTCGGCCCTGTTCTTTGAGTGGAAGAAAGTTTTCCTTTAAAAACGAAGCTTTTTCCCGTGCGTTGGGCTGCATTGCCCAGTCGAAATGCCGTTGATTGGTCCAGTAAACCGCGTTTGGAAAGGTAATTTCATCCTGGCCAGCAGCATTGCGCCAAATAGCGCCCCCGCAATGATCGAAATGCAGATGGGTAAAAAACACATCGGTTACGTCGGCAGGTTGCACGCCTTCAGCCGCCAGCGCGCTCAACAGGGTTTCGGAACCATGGGGTTCAAAATGGCTGCGAAATTTCTCATCCTGTTTATTACCGATACCGGTATCGATTAGAATGGTTCGATTGCCGGTTTGTACCAATAAGGTACGCATGGCCCAGGTACACATATTTTGGGCATCGGGCGGATTTAACCCGGCCCACATGCGCTTCGGCACGACACCAAACATCGCGCCGCCATCTAATTTGAAGTATCCAGTGAGGATCGATTTTAATACCATGGGAATCAGATTATTGCAAAAAAACAAGAATATACGGCAAAGGTAGGCGTAAATTTGCGGCCAAATCACGTTAAATCAAATTACTATATGGCGTTTCTGTGACAAAACCGGTTATACATTGACACATTTACGCTTTTTCTAATTTTTGCGCGTTTACTTTTGCATTGAATTTAATCCAGATTGATAAGCGCTCATTTTTATCACAATACCATTTATGATAAAGACGAACAACCTGCCTTTGGCTTTGCTGTTTTTTTGTTGCACAATCAATTTGACCGCTCAAAAATTAACAGCACCCGCTCCAAAAACAGAACTATTAAACTTTGCAGACACCGTCCGGCATTTCGAACGGGTGACAGAGCTCGGGGTGTTAATGGGGGGTATGCTTTATTTTGGAGATTTATCGGACGACCAATTTACTGGTTTACAGGAAGTTAACTTTATCAATGCGGGTATTTTTGTTCGCCGGCATTTATGGCCCAATATCGCTTTGCGTGGCAATTTATCCACAGGCACCTTATCCAGTATTGACCAGCCCTATCCGGAGCGCAATTATAATTTTACCAACCGGGTAAATGCACTTTCTATACAGGCGGAATGGGATGTATTTGGC
Source organism: Saprospiraceae bacterium (assembly GCA_027488935.1). Taxonomy (GTDB): domain Bacteria; phylum Bacteroidota; class Bacteroidia; order Chitinophagales; family Saprospiraceae; genus M3007. The sequence continues at coordinate 57,377 of JAIYAP010000073.1, forward strand.
AAACGCAGATACCGCCGAGTAGATACCCTTACGTATGTGATGGACAATTATACCCAACACGCGTTGGTCAATATTTTTCGCCACAACCTGTTGCCTTATGGTTTCGTCGGGATCGGCGTAATCCGATCGAAGGCGCATACGAATTTTAAATACCCGGATGATGGTATTCAGACGCCTGAAATGTTGGAAGACAAACGCATTGGCAGCCAGGTTAGAATTAAAAAAGTGGTTATGCTGGGTGGAGGTTTGAACTTAGATTTGAGCCGAAGGTGGTTGTTGGGTGCCGAAGTAGGTGCGAATACCAGTTTTGATGATTATATTGATGGGGTAAGTCTTACGGGCAATCCAAAAATGTACGATATCTTCTTAACGGGTTCGATTAACCTGAGTTACCGCTTAGGGGTACGCGACCGCGACGGGGATGGTACTCCCGATTCAAAAGATAAATGTCCGGAAACGCCGGGGATGGGACGCACCAAAGGTTGCCCCGATGCCGACAATGACGGTATTTCAGATAAAGAAGATGAATGCCCGCGGGTGGCTGGGGTATTGTGGCTAGCAGGCTGCCCTGTTAAAGATTTTGACCAGGATGGCGTGCCGGATGTAGACGACGAATGTGAAAAAGTGGCCGGGCTACCTCAATTTAAAGGCTGTCCTGATACAGATAGCGACGGAATTGAAGACCGTCAGGACTCTTGTATCACGGTAGCAGGTTTGGTGCAGTTTCATGGCTGTCCTGATACCGACGAGGACGGGATTGAAGATAAAAAAGATGCCTGTCCAAAAGAAAAAGGCATTGAGGAATATTATTATGGCTGTCCGGTGCGCGATACCGACGGCGACGGGGTGGAAGATCGTTACGACCGCTGCCTGATTGTAGCGGGTAAGCCTGCCTTGGGCGGTTGCCCTGACAAAGATAACGACGAAGTAGAAGACGCCCTGGATTTATGCCCGGGTACGCCAGGAACCAAAGAAAACAAGGGTTGTCCTGTGATCGAACAAAAAGATGCTGAAAAACTCAAAGTTGCAGTAAAAGCCGTTAAGTTCGAAACGGGCAAAGCGGTGTTAAAGCCTGAATCTAATAAGGTATTAAATGAAATTGCACTTATTTTGAACAAATACCCCGATTATTCCCTCAAAATAGATGGTCATACCGACAATGTCGGCAAAGTTGAAAAAAACCAGGCCTTGTCGGAGCAACGTGCAAAAATATGCGCCACTTATATTGGACAAAAGGGGGTTGCAGCCAACCGGATCCAATCGAAAGGATTTGGCAGCAGCAAACCAATTGCGGATAATAAAACCGCAACGGGCAAAGCAGAAAACAGACGCGTAGAATTTACCCCTTACTTGCCAGAAAAAAATTAACGTTGTTTGCGTACAAAATCGAGTACCGGATCCTTTCCGGTTCTGTAATCTTCGTACGACAATGGAATTTTTTCATCCAGTTTCAACAAGTCAGGACCGCCCTTTCCATCTTGCATTAACTTGGACGGAAAGTAAATGGGTAATTTGCTGTTAGGTAGGGTGAAACTCTTCGAAGTACCATATTGATTTACACGGCCGGCGGGAACCTCTCCAATTAGGAGTGCTTTCGTTTCTTTACCAAATTGGGCAGCCAATTGAATGGCTGCGCCCCCTGTGTACAGGTTGGTTGCAACAAACAATTTGCCCTTCTTATTCACCTCCGGCATGGCTTTCAATTTTTCTATGAGTTGAAAACCGTCGGACGGATTACCGCCCATGTTAAACCGCAAATCGAACAAGATTTTAATATTGGGTGTACGGCCTAAAAAAGCCAGCAGCGAATCGGTAAAAATGCGGAAACTCGGTAATTGACTGGCTAAAACCGAATCGCCAACTGCCAGGGCCATTTCGGCACTCACACAACGGTTGTATTGCACATACAGGGTGCTATCATCGGCCAGCCAATGGTTGGTGTAATAACTTTGAGGTGGCTGCCATCGAATATCCCGTTTTTCCTGCTGGGTTTGCAAAGGCATCATGTCTTTGCCATTTTTCAGGTTAATGGGGTGTACCTTCACCGTTTCCGTTCCTTTTTGGGCATTTTCGACGGTTAATACCAGGGTATCATTTTGGGAAATACCGGCAAGTTGAAAAGCACGCGGGAACCGCAAATAATTGAATCCGTCTTTATATACACTATATTCGTTTTCAACAGCAACATAAGGGCTCAATCTATTGACCACCTCCTTGATATCCAACCCGTTGATTTTCAGCACTTTTTTAGCCATTGCGTTTTCAAAACGCTTTACAGTGCCACTTACATATACTGCGTCGGCGTAATACCCCAATCCAAACGGAATCGGGTTTTCGGCCATCATGAATTTGGTAAGATCGGCGTAAGTATTGGCGTCTTTTGCTTTTGCAAGCAGGGCCTGTACCGACAACGCCGTTTGGAAATTGTTCAGGGATGGAAGTTTTGCCAGCAACTGATCGTACGCTTGTTCAAACTCCTTTTTTGACATCCGATCGAAGAAAAAAGGTGCTTGTTCGGGTAAAATCCGCTTCAAAACGGCAAGATCGGCCTGCCATTGTTGGGGCGTCAACTGGGCATGCGCCAAGGTGGCACTCAAAAAGACCCACAAAAAAATCAATTTGTATTTCATTCCGCTCATTAATCGTAATTATTTGAAAATGAAATTATTGTAAATATTAAAACCAACCCGTTTTGCGGCGACGTGTGCTGCTACCGCCCAAGCCAAGTACCCCTAGCAGTCCACGGGTCAATTCGCGGGCAACGGTACGCCCCACTTGACGGGCCAACGGATTATCCATAACCGATTCGATCACTGATTTCTCCTCCTTTCCGCGTGCTTTGGGCTTTTCATTTTCTGAAATCTCCCCCTGGACTTCCTGAATCTTTTCGGTCAAAATTTCATAAGCGCTTTCCCGGTCGATGACCTGGTTGTATTTGCGGGCGAGGTCGGAGCGATCAATCAAATGGTCAATTTCGGTAGGTGTCAGTACGTCCATTCGGCTTTCAGGTGCGCGCATGAGCGTGTGTGCGAGGGGCGAAGGAATGCCCTTTTCGTTCAAAACACTGACAAATGCTTCTCCAATACCCAAATTGGTCAATAAATCCTCCGTTTCATACCATTTGGTGATCGGGTAGTTTTCGGCGGCCATTTTGATGGCTTTCCGGTCTTTGGCCGTAAACGCACGCAAAGCATGTTGAATTTTCAAACCCAACTGCGCCAATACGCTGTCCGGAATATCCGCCGGATTTTGGGTGATAAAAAACACCCCTACCCCTTTTGAACGAATTAATTTGATGATCGACTCCATTTGCTGCATCAACGCATCGGTTGCTTCTTGAAAAACCAGGTGGGCCTCATCAATAAAAATACAAAGTTTGGGCTGCTCTACATCCCCTTCTTCCGGGAATGAAGCATATATCTCGGCCAACATTTGCAACATAAAGGTGCTGAACAACTTAGGCCGGTCTTGAATATCGGTCAACCGCACCACGCTGATCACGCCCCGGCCATTTTCGTCCATGCGGCAAAGATCCTGCACATCAAACGATAATTCACCAAAGAACTGTTCGGCCCCCTGTTGCTCCAATTCAACTACTTTGCGCAAAATGGTGGCAGCCGTAGCAGCACTGAATTGGCCATATTCGGCTTCCATTTCTTCTTTTCCTTCATTCCCGAGGAACTGCAATACTTTTTTAAAGTCGCGCAAATCGAGCAGGGGCAAACTGCGGTCTTCACAATATTTGAAAACGACGGCCACTACCCCACCCTGGGTGTCATTGAGGCCCAGGATCCGGCTGAACAAAACAGGCCCGAATTCGACCACCGTACTGCGCAATCGCACGCCTTTTTCGCCGGAAAGGGATAAAAACTCAACTGTATTGCCGGTTGGGCGCCAGCTGATGCCAATATGTCCGGCGCGTTCGGTGATTTTCGGGTTGTCGGTACCAGGCATGGCAATACCCGAAAGGTCACCTTTGATGTCCATGAGCAAACAGGGGACGCCGTTGGCAGCCAACTGTTCCGAAAGGGCTTGCAAGGACTTCGTTTTGCCGGTACCGGTTGCGCCGGCAATAAGTCCGTGGCGGTTCATGGTGCGCAAAGGGGCTTTCACCTGAAGTCCGGAAACGGCCGTAGCATCGAGCATGGCAGCACCCAGTACGATAGAAGGGCCAGAAAAGGTGTACCCGGCAGTTATTTCGGCAGAAAAATCCGCTATTTTTGACATGTGTTTGGACGTTGCATTTAAAAGATACGAAATTGGGGCGATGTGGCAAAATTAGTACAGTAAACTGTGATTCATCTATTTTTGTTGAAATGATCCGAAAATGCATTCAAAGTATTCTGTATCATTGCTTTCTGACCCGACTGTTTATGTCGATGCGGCTGCGTTGTATTTAAAAGTGCGCGCACAAGCACAGTGGATTTACCCGGATGGGTTGTTTTGATTAAAAGGTCTCAAAATCACCATAACCAAACCGCATTTTATCCAATAAAGGCCGCATTTCCTCGTCATCTGACAAACAACAAACCGACCAGGATGGCTTTGACTCATACCGCGTCGACAACATTTGTCCTAGTTGGGATTGCGGGTGTGTTTGAAATAAGATTTGTTTCAATCCTGCTCTGCGCGCCATCAACTGAAGGGTGGCCAGCCACTCGTCCAATTGCGCCTCGGTGCAATTGGACGGCAAGCCTACATCTCCCACCAACAAGCCTGATTCAAACTTCAACCAGGCGTCTATTCCCGAAAACCTGCATAATTTATTGAATGTAAATGATTTATATTTAAAAAACAGTTCATCATGCAATACGCCGATTCCGCCTTCCCGAACCACAGCATTGCCCAATGGCGGGGCATCGGATGGCGCAAAAAACGGGGCCAATACGCGATTGGCCCACCAATGGAAAAGGCCCGGTACATGGCACCGCCTGCACAATGCCTCCAAAGGAAATGTGTTAATTTTCAGTTGAAAATACACCATCTTACCGGTGTGGGTAAAACCCAGTTTTTTCACAAAACCGTGTACATTATTTTGGTTTAAGAGGCCAAAAAAGAGCGGGGTCCCATTTTCTTTATGTTCCGAGAGGATTTTATTTACCATTTGCGTCATGAGCCCCCTGCCCCGGTGTTCGGGAAGGGTAAAGGTTTCGATCATTTGGGTTAATGGCACCTGTCGTCCATCAGGCAGCTCGGCGCGCAGAGGCAAAGCTGCGGCAACTGACACCACCTGGCCGTTTTGTGCGTCGTAGGCCAACCATCCGTGGTATTGCCCACTTGCCCAGGGGGTGTTATACTTTTTATGGTAATAATCTGTTGAGAGCCGCTTTTTAGCTACTTTTCTTACCAAAAAAACAAGGTCTGCCAAGTTGTCTGGCTCAATTCGTTTGAAATGGTATGCTTCCATTGTTGCAACAGGTTAAAATCGACCGTTTTTAATTGCCAGCCATTGGTTCTCCTTGGAGACAAAAGGGTTTATGCACATGCGACTGCGCAAGCGGTTGTCGGAATGGTCTTCAGGAAATAAAAAATCAACGGCAAGCTGCTGAGAAAATCCCATTTGTTCGGCGGCATCCAACAAGGCCCGGGTGTAAGCGCCAAACGGGTAAGCCAGGGCCTGCAAGGATGCGCCTGTTATTTTTTCCAATGTATTCTTGCATTGCCGCAACTCATTACTGGCCGCTTCGAGCGAAAGGTGCGCCAAATCCTGGTGTGTATGACCGTGTGCGCCAATGGTAGCCAAAGGACATGATGCCAATGCTCGAATTTCAGACGGCGAAAGTAGTTCCCAATAAGTGGCCCAATCACTTGCACCATTCCATGCACCTGCACGCTGCAAGGCTGTTTCCATGGCTTGTATAAATGACCAGGGCGCATACCGCGCCCAATCCACGAGTTTGCGTCCGTTTTCATCTGCAAAATACCGGGTATGCTGCCATCTTTTTTTAACAAACCGCTGGTTTCCAACCGTCAAAGTTGAAGGCGCGAGTTGTGTGGCCACGTCCAAAAAATCCATCCAAAGCCATTCAGCACCTTGTCCGGTAGCTGAGGTGAGGAAAAACGTGGCCGGCGCGGCGTATTTTTCCAAAACAGGCAGGGCGTATTTCAAGTTGTTTCTATAACCATCGTCAAATGTAAGGACCACCGTGAATCGTTGCGGATCAAAACGTCCGGCGAAGTAATCAGCTAAAGCAATAATTTGCGCGTTTTCCGACAAAAAACGAACTTGAGATTCAAACTGGGTGACTGATAGAAAACGCCCGTTTAAAGCTTTTTCCCCTCTTTGATCCAAACCGTGATAGACTAAGATTCGTTGCCCTGGTACCGAAAAAATATCTCGTGTTTTCCGCCAACCTAAGGCAAAAAAAGCGTCGTTAGTGCATATTTTTAACCGATAGGCGATATTTTTCGGAATACGAGCCCAATTGTTCATGTGCGAATGTACGGAACGGATCTGAATTCCGGGAGTAGTCGAAACAGGCGACGCATCAGAATCCTTCTTTTTCTGGTTGGCGATATTTCAACCAGAAGCGCTGGAGCAGTTTTAACTCATAAGGGCGCTGGTATAGTTGATTTCGATAGCGCCATGAGGCCACGTTTCGGATCGTTTTTCGCTGAAAATTGCTTAATTTGGTATCTGTAACGGTTGGGTAGTAGGCGTTCAGGACGGTTTCAAAATCCTTGATTTTACGCACGATGCGCGGTGTCAGCCAGGGTGTAAGCGGGTTCTTTCGCAAGTCGAACTGCTCCCAGGCAGGTGCGAGCCAGTCTTCCAGTTTCTGGGGGAAAGCAAATCCTTGCTCCTTGACTTTTTTAAACATTTCGGAGCCTTCAGTGGGAACCGGGCTGTAAATGTAAATGATGATCTCGGTGTCGGGGTTGATTTCTTTAACCTGACGGATAAAGTTGATCTCTGATTCCACTTGTTTCAACGAGGCGGGTTCATTGGCGGCGGGCCATCCAAGTACGAAGGAGTATTCGGGGATTATACCGAATTGTTTCAGCCTTTTGGCAAAATGCAGGATTTGGGCTCCAGACTGCTTGCCACCTTTGTCCATGAATTCCAGCAATTGGTCGCTGCCCGATTCTGCGCCAAAAAAGATCATTTTACAACCCGAATCCCGCATGAGGGCCAGGCTTTCATCGGAGTACTTGTCCACGGTATCTATACGTGCTTCACCCCACCAGGATATACCTTCGTTTTTGATCAATTGCGCAAAAGCGACGGTTCTTTTTTCAGAAACAAAAAAGTTGTTGTCATGAAATTCGATGGCGTCACCACCGTAGGTTTCTTTTAGGTATTTAATGTCTTTGTAGATGTTTTCGGCAGATTTTCCGTTCCATTTACCTTGATATATGGGTACTACCGCACAGAAAGAGCATTTAAACGGGCAACCAAAGCTGCTGTGGTAGGCAATGGTTCGCTTGCCCATAAAGCTTTTTCCCAGGTATCGAGGCAACGGATAAAAGCGGCCCAGTTGCTCATAAGGCAGGTCAGGCAATTCGTCGTATGGGTATAAATTGACTTTAGGTGTTCTAATCAATTGGCCAGCACGCAGAAAAACAAGGTTGTGGATGTCATCCATCGGTTTGTTTTCCAGAATAGCATCGATCAGGTCGGGAAAGGCTTTGTCGCCAGGTCCGTTGACCACAAAATCCACATAGCCCGACGCCAGGGTAGTCTCGGCGTGATTAGAAGGAAAATATCCACCCCAAACGGTTACAACTTCCGGAAATTCCCGGCGAATCATTTTGGTGATTGAAATCGCCTGGCGCAATTGGGGCCCAGGCATGACAGTAGCGGCAAAAAATTTGAAAGCCCCTGTCAGCAGGTAATCCTTTATTTTTTGGGTGGGATCGGCTTCCAGGTTTCCATCCACGAATACCCACGGATATTTCCCTTCAATACTTGCGGCGACCTGCAATATGGAGTTCGGGATTCTGGCTTTGTAGTCGGTTGCCCGGGGATTGAAGAGGAGAATCTCGTTGTTCATTTAGAATCAGATTTGGAATCATTGAAAAAATGTCGGTTGCTCGGGGATGAAAGAGGAAGTTCTCGTCGGCGGTCATATTATTAATTCGTTGATCATCTGTTGGATTACTATCCACACGCTCGCAGCCGATGGTTAGGGTTATTTTATGCGCAAACTTAATTAATTTCTTTGCAAGGCTTTTACATTTAAACCCCCAGCAAAACCCTGGCATGTTCAACCACCATTTCGGGTGTGATCCTCGCAAGACAACGATTATCACCCCACATACAAATTATGCTGTGGCAGTTTCCGCATTGAAGATCATCGGAAGTAAAGACATAGGATTTTTTTCCAAGCGGCCTGCCCCAATAGCTGGGAGAAGCGCCCAAAAAACCTATTGTTGGCACCTGATTAACCCAACTGGCATGTAATAATCCACCATCATCCGATACGGAGAGGTTGACCCGACGTATAATATTAAACACCTCTTTAGTGGAAGTTTGGCCAATTAAGTTGATACAACTAGCACCTAATTCTTTTGATAAAAAATGAGTTTTTTGAAAAAGTGTAGAATAGCCCAACAGTAAAAACTTGGTATTTTCATCAACTTGTGTGCGCCATAAACGGGCGAATGTCAGGTATTTTTCCTCCCCCCATTGCCGTGTTGGAAATCCGCCACAAGGATTGAGCAGAATCAATTGGTCGCTGCCATTCCATCCTTTTTCAGTGAGCTTTTCTAATCCGGTCTGTTCGTCGCGCAAGGTAATTTTAGGACTGACTTCAATTTGGGCCAGGCCAAGCGCATTAACCGTATTTTGATAGCGCTGCAGCACATGTATTTTTGAATACCGGTCGAATTGGGTCCATGCTGCTGGAAAAAGCGCCAGCCGTGCTGTTCTGGAATGGATATTATTTTGCAAATCCACTACGGCATCATAAGCTTCCCTCAACAATGCAGGATAAACCGCTAAAAGATCGAAGGCCATTGGCCAACCGCCTTGTGCATGTTTTAAGGTATAAACCTTCTTGAAAACTGGCATATTCAGCGGTAATTCGGAATATGCGCTACAAATCAATAAGTGTAGTTCAACCTCAGGAAACGAATCTTTCAAGGCTTCGGCAGCCGGGAAAGATACCAGCGCGTCTCCAAAAGCATGAAAGCGGATAAATAGTATTTTATTAGGAAGATTTTTGCCCCGCCAAGGACGCGCCTGAATTGGCTCTGATTCCGGAAAGATGAACTTCATATACTAATATATACCTTTTATAGATGAGTCATCTTCGTCAGCATAAACATTTAGTCGATGTAACGCTTGGTCAGTCCGTCGTAAAAATCAATGCGGCGGTCGCGGAAAAAAGGCCAGATGCGGCGTACATCTTCAGTACGTTGTTTGTCGATTTCCAACACGACATTTTCTTCGCGGTGCGGGCTGGTTTGGAGGAGCACTTCACCTTGCGGACCGGCAACAAAACTTTGTCCCCAGAATTCGATGCCATTGGTAACGCCCGTCCAATCTGGTTCGGTTCCTACCCGATTCACCGCAATTACTGGAAGCCCATTGGCCACCGCATGTCCGCGCTGGATGGTAAACCAGGCCCCATGTTGGCGTTCTTTTTCGGCCGGGGTATCGGTGCTTTCCCAGCCAATGGCCGTCGGGTAGATGAGTATTTCGGCACCGGCCAAGGCCATTAAACGGGCTGCTTCAGGGTACCATTGATCCCAACAAACCAGCACGCCCAATTTACCCACGGACGTCTGAATCGGTTGAAAACCCATATCGCCGGGCGTGAAATAGAATTTTTCGTAATACGCGGGGTCGTCTGGAATATGCATTTTCCGGTACTTGCCCGCGATGGAGCCATCTTTTTCGAACACCACGGCCGTATTGTGGTAAAGACCGGGTGCGCGTTTTTCGAACAATGAACTGACCAAAACGACGCCGTGTTCTTTGGCCGCAGCACTAAATACGTCCGTATCGGGTCCGGGAATAGGTTCGGCAAGGTCAAACATGGCGGTTTCTTCGGCCTGGCAAAAGTAGATACCGCAGTGTAATTCCTGTAAAATGACCAATTCGGCCCCTTTGGCGGCACATTCAGCGATACCTGCGATGGATTTAGCAATATTTGCCTGTTTGTCGGTAGAGCAAGTTTGCTGCACAAGACCGACGTTTATTTTCTTGGATGCCATGGGCACGGATTTTTACTTTTAAAAACGGGATTGAATTTAAACGACACCCACTGGGTACTGCATGGTAACACAGTGGAGCGAACCATGTTGCAAAATCAAGGGACTACAATTGATGCCGATAATTTCATGTGCCGGGAAAATGTCTTTAAAAATAGTCAACGCGGCTTCATCTTGGGGCACATTATAGGTTGGTACCAATACTGCGCCATTGATAATCAAGAAGTTGGCATAGGTCGCGGGTAGTCGGTGGCCGTCTTCGTCATAACAGGCATCTGGCCAGGGCAGGGGCACGAGTTGCATATCCGCCTCTTTTTTCAGTTCGGCCTCCATTTTTTGCAGGGCGTCGAAATGTTCATCGTTTGGGTCGGTGCAACGGACGTATGCGATGGTATTGGCGTTGCAAAACCGCGCAAGGGTATCAATGTGGGAATCAGTATCATCGCCGGCGAGGTAGCCGTGGTGCAACCAAATGATCCGTTCGACGCCAAACAGCACTTTCAACAGCGACTCAAGGGCACCTTGCGAAAGATGCGGGTTGCGGTTAGGAGAAAGCATACACTCGGTAGTGGACATGAGCACCCCCGCGCCGTTGCTTTCGATGGCCCCGCCTTCGAGTGCCAAGCCACCCGGCAACAGCATCGCATTAAATATACCCTTTTTATGTAAAGCACTGGTGATCAAATTATCCTTATTCGCTGGAAATTTTAAGCCCCAGCCATTAAAGACAAAATCCAGGACAACCTGTGTGCCATTCGATTCATTTTCGACGGTAATACCGCCGTGGTCGCGGGCCCAGGTATCGTTGGAATCACAGTCGACCAGGATCAGCCGGTCGTCCGGAATGTTGGAAAGCAATTTCCGGGTGGCTGCTACATCCTTACAAACGACCAATACTTTTTCAAAACGCGCAATGGTTTCGGCGATTTCGATAAAACAAGGCAACACTTGATCCATAACAGCCGCCCAATCGGTATCGGCATGGGGAAAAGTGAGTTGAACCGCGCTTTGCGGCTCCCATTCTGCGGGCAAACGATATTTCATGGCACAAAGGTACGCGGTGTTTTAAAAAACTATTTGATTACCTGCGCCGGTTCATTATTTTTTGCAAAAATGTAGGCCGTTTTTTTGCCTACCTGCACGGGACGAATCCGGCGAGTTGGGCCTTTTACCAGTACCTTGCCCATGGGTTGCACTTCCAGCTGGCCGTGGGGGCCTATGTGCAATATTTTCCCATAAAATGCATCGTAACGGCCCATTTCGATGTTGGATTCGTAAAAATTGCCCCCCAGGAGTACTTCTTTATTGCCGTCACCGTCTATGTCCGACCAATGTGCAGCAGTTAGTGCGCTCCATTGCAGGGCAGCTGGCAAATCGTAGGCTTTAAATTCAAGTCCTTTGCCGGTATTTTCAAAGTAGCGGCTATGGAGGCAATCGACGCTGCGTTGCACCGATTTGCTCAGTTTTTCTTTGCCAAAAAGATCTGAAAGACTGAGTTTTGCATATTCTTTGGCGTATAATATTTTCTTTTTCAGGCCCGGCAAGGCTTTAATCATTTCGTCGTGGTTGGCAAACGGCAATTCACGTCCATCGAGGTAATAACTCAAAATGGATTCTGATTGGCCGTTTTCATCAAAATCTGCCACATACAAGCGGACTGGTTCTTTTTCTGAGGCATGGAAACGGCTGTTTTTGCCCAAATTTCCGGCCAGCAGGTCTATGTCGCCATCGCCATCAAAGTCGGCGGGTAACACAAAATTCCACCAACCACTGCCCGTTGCGAGTGCCTTTTTTTCAAAATTGCCCCCATTATTTACGAAAACAGTGATCGGTTCCCATTCGATGGCCAGTACCAAATCCTGATCGCCATCCTGGTCAATATCCGTCCAGGCGCCTCCTTTTACCAGCCCGGCTTCCTGCAGTTGCGGTGCGCGTAGGGTGGTCACTTCTTCAAATTTTCCATTTCCCATGTTTTGCAACAGGCAGGATTTGGGGGTGATGCCATACTTCCAGGGTTCGGCCCGGGCCCCAAAAAACAGGTCGGGTAAGCCATCGCCATTAAAATCGGCGGGCAAAACACAGGAGGCGGTCATGTAAATGTTTGGAAAATCGGTGGCGCGTGTAAAATTGCCTTTTCCATCATTGCGGTAAAGCCGTTGTTGCATGGCTTCATCAGTGTCCCGGAATTCGTTGCCACCCGAGGCGATCACCAAATCCAGGTCGCCATCTTTTTCTACATCGATCAAAACGGCATCTACATCCTCAAACAAACTGTCGGCAAGGAGGGCTTCGGGTGTTTTCAGGATAAATTTACCGGCTTTTGTTTGCAAGTATAGGGCTGCGCGTTCGCGTTTGGCACTTCCGAAAAACACATCTTCAAGGCCGTCGCCGTTGATGTCGCCTACTGCCAGGGCGGGTCCTTCGCGGGAAACCATCCAGGGAATGAGTTTTTCGCGGTTAAATTCGACGAAACTGTTTTCAACATGTTGGTGTCCCAAGCCCAAATCAGCGGTAACATCTTTTAGGGGGACGTATGGAATATTGTATTTTTGCCAGCGGTCGAGGTCTAATTTGGGAAGGCCCTTTTGCCAACTCAAATTGACCGTTTTATTGGAATTCCAGGATTCCAGCCGTTGGTACGTGTTGTCTGGCCAAATGACCAGCACCGAATCGATGCTTGTCGGATCACCCAGGCCAATGTGTAGGGGAATTTGGGCACTCGACAAAAAGCCCCGCACGGGATAGGATTCGGCGCTTAAAATAGATTGGTCCTTTTTATACACCAGTACGCGGGCACCAATGGCGTTTATATTATTTTCGGAGCCTTTTAAAGCCAGCGATAGGAAATTACCTTGCGTTTTTTTATTTTCTGTTACTAAATTTTTATATATAAATGGCTCATTTTCAATATTATTGACGATAATATCCAGGTCGCCGTCATTATCAAGATCGGCATAAATGGCTCCATTGGAAAAGCTGGGCAAATCGCCTTCAATCTGCAATTTCAGGTCGTTGAACTGTAGTTTGCCGCCGTTGTGGTAAAACTTGTTGGGAATTTTGATGCGCGGCATTTTCTCCACAATATCCAGTTCCTGCTCCTGTACGTGGTTGGTATTGTCTTTCAACTTCAACTCCCGGTCTTCCTGAAATTTCACATAATCGATATCATTCATGCGACGGGGAATGCCGTTGCTTACGAACAAGTCTTTGTAGCCGTCTTCATCAAAATCGAGCATCAGGGCCGACCAGGACCAGTCGGTAGCGGCGATGCCGGAAAACAAGCCAATTTCGCTAAAAGTACCGTCCGTATTGTTCAGTTGAAGGTTGTTGCGGGTATATTGGTATGCGTATCCGATGTTGATTTTATGGTTAAACAGGTCGTACGTATCCTCGCCCAGTGAACTTTTCAGGATAAACGGATCTTCGGGCAACATATCAAGCGAGAAAATTTCCGACCAGCCATCGTTGTTTACATCGGCAATTTCAACGCCCATGGTAAATTGGCTGGTGTGCATAAGTGCCTCCCGGCTCATTTCCTTAAAAGTTCCGTTGCGCTGGTTGATGTAGAGGTAGTCGTTTTCATGAAAATCGTTGCCAATGTACAAATCCGGGTAACCATCGTTGTTGACATCGCCCGCCACAACGCCCAAACCGTAGCCGATCACGTTGCTTAAAATGCCGGAGTTGGGGGTTACATCCACAAAACCGCCCTTGTCGCTGCCATCGGGTTGCCGTACCAAGGGGCCGTCGTTGCGCAACAATTTATCGCCCGCCAGTGGGTGCGTTACGTCGGCAAAGGTTTTACGCGGACCAAACGTGCCATTGTGGTGTACCGAATGGTTGAGTTGAAACAAATCGAGGTCGCCATCCAGGTCGTAATCAAAAAACACCGCTTGGGTGGCAAAACCGACTAAATCCAATTTGTAATAAATGGCCTCATCGGCATACACCGGAACACCGTTGTCGATGCTTTTGCACACAAACAACTGGTTTTGGCCCTTAATATTTTGATATTCTCCAAGTTGTCCCACGTACAGATCGAGCATACCGTCATTATTGATATCCACAACACTTACGCCGGTGGTCCAGCCATCCATGCCTGCCATGCCCGCTTGCTCGGTAATATCTTTGAATTTGAGGTTTCCTTCATTGAGGAACATCTTATTCGGGCCCATGTTGCTGGTAAAATACAAATCGACCAGGCCATCGTTGTTAAAATCGCCCGCAGCAACCCCGCCTCCGTTAAAAAAATACATGTAGTTAAACACGTTAAAGGCACCGCTTTGCCGCAAAACATTTTCAAAATCGAGGCCTGTTACGTCTTTGCGCAACAATTGAAAAACGGGATCACCACTTTTCGATTTTTGACAAGCCGTAAAAAAAACAGCCACAACAACCCAGCATAGGAGTTGCAAACCCATTCGACGCACATTTATTTTATAATACATAAAAAACTGTTAATCAATGCTTTTATTTTAGTTGAAACAAGCGGGGTTGCTTGTTATTGATGGTAACCAGTAGGTTTTTCTTGCCATTTACGGGCAGTAAAAGGAGCGATTTAACATCACCTCGAACAAAAAAGCCACTGTCGCGATTTTCTATACGCAGGTATTGTCCGTTGCCCTGGTTGAGGAGTACATGCCCGAAACTGGCATCCAATTTTGAAAACTGGGGCATAAAACCGGCATCATTTCCGGCCAAAACCAGGTCGTTTTTGCCATCGCCGTTGAGGTCTTGTACAAAAATGGCCTTCACGCAAGACAATTGCACTTCAGCGGGCAGGGCTTGCAGGGTAAAATTACCATTGCCGTTGTTGATGGCCACGGCTGACTTGAAGTAATTGCCTTCACGCACGAGGGATGCCTTAATTTTATCTTCCGGGAGCAATTCCTGGATGGATTTTTGGGCATAATCGACGTGCTTGAGGTTTTGTTTTTTCAACAAAGGCAATTGGCTGGTAAGTTCTTTTTTCAGCGGAATCGGCATGTCTTTCCCGTTGATTTGGCGGGTCATGATTTTCTCGATGGTTCCGTTGTTGTCGAAGTCGTTGATCCACAATTTGGAAGGATGTTCGGCATCGCCTTTTACATAAAAATTCTCGCCGCGGTTGCCGAGGATCAAATCCTGATCACCATCGCCGTCGACGTCATCCGATTGAATGGCATACCACCAGCCCGCATATTGGTCGAGGTTGGTTTTTACTTTTTCCAAGAGGCCGTTTTTGATTTCAAATATGGAAGGACTCCCCCACTCGCCTACTACAACCAATTCGGGGGTTGCATCGCCAACAACATTGCTAAGGCAGGCGCTGGTGACCATGCCTAGTTTACCGAAATCGGGTGCAAGTGACTTGGCCATGTCCTTAAAATTGCCTTTTCCGTCATTTTGGTACAGGAAATGGCGGGGCGGCACCCCGTATTGCGCTGGAATGCTGCGGCTTCCTACAAACAGATCGAGGTGGCCATCCTGATTATAATCGAACGGAATTGCCACGGCGGTGTTGTATCCATTGAGGGGCAAGGCGCGTTCATTGAGGGTAAAATGGCCTTTTCCGTCGTTGAAATACATCCGACTTTGCATAAAGCGGGAGTTTAGCGGTTGTTCATTGCCGCCCGAGCCCACAAACAAATCGGCGTCTTTATCATTATCCGCATCAAAGAAGCAAATATAGGTGTCTTCAAAAATTGAATCGCGGTCAAAAGTTGCGCGGTCAGAACTATTGAAGGTGCCATTGGCGGTTTGCAGGTATAATTGCCCGGATTGTCCGGCCGCGCCTCCGATGAACACGTCCTGGCGACCATCGCCGTTCACATCGGCAACAGCGGCACATGGCCCTTCGCGGGATAACATCCTGAAACTGAGGCCTTCCTGATAAAAATCGACAAAAGGATCTTCGCGGTGGGCAACATAAGTACTCGCGATCGGCTTCATCAGCGCCGTTGCTGTATTGTCGTATTGGTATGGGTTTTTGAAGGTGGTGGGGTGGGCATCTTTCCAGGATAATTGCAGGAGCGTATCAATTGCAGGGGTATACACGGTCGTTTTTTGCCGATCGGGCCAAATGACTACGACTGAATCCACATGGTCTGTTTTTCCCAGGCCAAACACCATTTTATAATCCACCGAAGATTGGAAACCGCGCGAGGGGTGTAATTGAAAGTTGAGTTGTTCGGCGCCCCGGTACACCGAAGTCATAGCGCCGATGGCAAACGTATTTTGATCCTTTCCTTGGAGGCTTACACTCAGGAAATGGGGTTTATTGTCTGTATTTTCTGCTTTATTGCGGTAAACAAAGGCCTCCTGGTTGACATTATTGATCACCATATCGAGGTCGCCATCATTGTCGAGGTCGCCATAAGCCGCGCCATTCGAGAAAGAAGGGGTGGTAAAGCCCCATTTTTCGCCTGCATCTTCAAACGTCAGTCCACCCTTGTTGTGAAAAGCCTTGTTGAGGATGGGTGTGGAGGGCATTCGATTCAGGATTTCATTAATTTGTTCTTTTTTACCGGTGAGTGCCATTTTTTGCACCACTTCATCGGCGAAAAAGTCGATAAAATCCTGGTTAATCACATCTTTATAAATGCCGTTGCACACATATATATCACGCAAGCCGTCGTTGTCCGCGTCGAACATCAGCGCACCCCAGCTCCAATCAGAGGCCGCCACCCCACTAAAATGGGCGATTTCGCTAAAAGTTTGGTCTTTATTATTGAGTTGCAGGCAGTTTTGCATGTATTGGTAGTAAAATCCGCGCTCTTGTTTCAAGCCGTAGATATTATAATTTTCAAAAACCGTCGTCGTTTTTAGCCTGGTTTCGTCGGAAGGCAACATTTCGGTGGTGAAAATTTCGGGGAAGCCGTCGTTGTTGATATCAGCCATATCGGAGCCCATGGAAGCATGGCTAATGTGCTCCATCCAGTTTTCAATTTCTTCTTTAAATGTGCCGTTTTTTTGGTTGATATAGAGATAATCGCGTTCAAAAAAGTCGTTGGAGATGTAGAGGTCGGGCCAAAAATCGCCATTGACATCCCCCACGGTTACGCCCAAGCCGAAACCGATCAAACTGCCATAAATTCCGGATTGGCGGGTAACATCTACAAAACCGCCTTTTCCATTTCCTTGTGGGGGGCCGTCGTTGCGGAAAAGTTTGTCGCCGCCGCCTTTGAGGAAATCGGCTACCGGCCATTCCTCAGCGTATAATTCGCGGTTATTGCTGTAATTGAGGGTATTAACCGGCATAAAACTGTTGTTGAGGATATAACAGTCGAGGTCGCCATCACCATCGTAATCGAAAAAAGCAGCGTGGGTGGTGTAGCCCGTTTCATTGAGCCCGTACTCGGCGGCTTTTTCTTCAAAAACAGGGATACCGTCAGGGCCGACGCCTTTGTTGATAAACAGTTCTTTTTCTGGGAGTTCGTCGGGTTTATAGCCCGCATTACAGACAAAAATATCGAGCAGTCCGTCGGCATTTATATCGACCATGACGACCCCGGTGCTCCAGAATTTTTTACCGGCTACACCGGCTTTTGCCGTAATATTTTCAAATTTAAAATTGCCTTTATTGAGGAACAGTTGGTTATCCCCCATGTTAGAGGTGAGGAACACTTCTGGCAGTCCGTCGTTGTTTAGGTCGCCGATTGAAACGCCGCCCCCGTTATAGAAGTTACGGTAACTAAATATATTAAAATCTTCGGTATTTTCTACCTTATTAAAAAATTGGATACCGGTTTGGTTGGCCTCCAATTTCTCGAAGAGTGTATCCGATTTTTTATCCGCTTGTTTGCATTGTATCAGGCACATTGCAGCCAGCAGGAGCATGGCAAATTTTGGACGTAATTGCATGGTGTGTAGGTAGAATTTATGCCAAAAGTACGGATGTCGCACTGGATTAAGTCATTGAAAAAGCAATTTGTGCCTCTATAAATACAATAGGTCGCCCTTGTGAGGCGACCTATTGAAATATACATTTGAATTGGATGAACTCAATTCAAATTAGTACCCTTCGTTTTGTTTCAAGTTTGGATTTGAGTCCAATGCTTGTTGTGGAACTGGGTACAACACACGGAATGCTTCTGTAACACTTTTGTCCTGCCAGGTGTCGTCGAACGTACCAAAACGAACTTGGTCGATACGACGGATACCTTCCCAGTACAATTCACGTCCGCGTTCGTCGAGCAACTTGCCAGCATCCAAAGATGGAAGCGTAGAAGCGCCGCGAATTGCGCGCAGTTCGTTTACTTGCTCCAAAGCAGTTTTGGAAGCAGAACCGCCACGGAAAGTAGCTTCTGCTTTCATCAAGAATACATCTGCGTAGCGCAACATGATGTATTTACCTGCATTAGATGGGTGGTATTTGATTACACGAATACCTTTTTCCGTACCAGCACCAGAGAGCGGCACGTCACGTGTGAACGCCAAAGGCTTTTGGTTACGGGTATTGGTGATTTGTGTGCCATCGTCTTTGAGCTGTTGGCCCAACAAGAAACCACGACCGATACCAGAGAATTTAGAACCATTTGGTGGTGGGTAGTTACCGATACGCTGGTCATTTGCTTCGAACTTGTCATAGAAATCAGCCAAAGTAGCAAAACCATTCCAACCGCTTGGGTCGTTGTCGTAGTGCAGGGTCATGAACCAACGGTTCTGTGGAGAGCCATCTACAGAAGTGAAGATGATTTCTTTTGTAGCGTTGGTGCTGAAGTTGGTAAAGTATTCTGTTTCAAGCGAGTATCCATCAGCAGTTACTGCATCGCAGTAACCGATTACTTTGTTCATGTCCGCAGCATCGAAGGTGTAAGGACCTTCAGGGCGCGCAGCTTTGTAAACAGCCTTGTTGAGGTACAGACGTGCCAAAAGCGCGTTTGCGGCTGCTTTAGAAGCAGTTACGTTGGTTGCAGAAGGACCAACCGTTGGCAAAGCAGGCAATGCTTCTTCCAGGTCTTTTACGATCAAGTCGAATGCTTCAGAACGCGTGTACACTTTAGGATTTACTTTCACACCGTCGTTTACACCGCGGTCAGGCACTTGTCCGAACAAGTCCATTACGTGGAAGCGATAGAATGCGCGCAGGAATTTTGCTTCTGCCGCTTGAGTAGCGGTTGGGTTAGAAGCAATAATCTGGTTGCATTTGTAAGAACGCGAGTTCAATTGGTTCCAAGCGCCCAACACATAAGCATGGGTTGGATCCCAAGTGTGCTGGTGCAGGGTACGCCAAACGCCGTTATCACCCCAATCCACACCGCGGGTTGGTGGAATCATTTCGTCTGATACATGGTCGTACAGCGAGAAGATGTTGGCCTGGTCGGTGAATGCGCTCAGGTCTTTGTATGCAGAAAGCAACAATGCTGCTGCGTCACCAGCAACGAAAGCGCCATCGCCTGTATCCAAAAGGACAGAGTCAACCTCGTCAACTTTCAGATCTGTGCAAGCTGAAACCAGGAAAAGACCTAGCAATGCAGTTGCAAAAATTTTAGAAAATTTATTGCGAATCATATTAAAAGTAGTTTTAATGATTTAGAAAGAAACACTCGCACCGATCACAAATGATTTTGCACGTGGGTAGGCAGAGTAGTCGATACCTGCAGAAGGTACATTGTCAATTGATTTGCTGGTATTTACTTCTGGATCCTGGCCGCTATAGTTGGTGAATACCGCGAGGTTTTGCACAGTTGCAAACAAGCGGAATGCAGAAATATAGTTGCTTTTCACAGGGAACTGGTAGCCGAGCGAAATGTTTTGCAAACGAACGAACGATGCTTTTTCCAAGAAGCGGGTAGATACGTCTGGAGCGTTCAGGTTTGACTCTTTGCTTGTTGCTACATCTGCAGTAACGTTACGACCGTTGGCCAATGCGCCTTTTGTGAAGTAAGCGTTTGCGGTGTTGTTGTACACGTACTGACCGAACTGACCGTTAAAGAAGAAGCTAAAGTCGAAGTGCTTGTAGCTGAAATTGTTGGTCAAACCTGTGTTCCATTTTGGCAATGGGCTTGCGCCAGTAAATACTTGAACGTCACCTTTACCTGTGTACTTTGTAATACCGTTGTCATCGTATCCGTCGAATTCACGAATGAAGAAAGCATACAATGATTGGCCTTCTGCGATACGTTGCGCAAAAGCACCAGACAAACCTTGTCCGTTAATTTCACCTGTATTGATCAAACCACCGAAATTTTTCACTTCGTTTTTGTTGTAAGCGCCGTTCAACAATACACTCCAGTTGAAGTCTTTAGAAGCAACAACAGCAAGATTCAAAGACAATTCAACGCCTTGGTTGATTACATCTGCATCCAGGTTGGCGTAGTTAAAATCGTTTGAAGCAGGCTGTGCCGTTCTAACCTGCAATAACAAGTCACTGGTATTTTTGTTGTAAAAATCCAAAGAGCCCGATATGCGACCTTTTACAAAGGCGAAGTCAATACCCAAGTTCAACTGTGAAGTAGTTTCCCATTTCAAATCAGGGTTTTGGAAGGCCACATCGCCCAAACCGCCACCATTGATGTTGCCACCTGCATCAATATCCCAATCATTGTAACGCTGGCGACGTTGGTAGCGATTCCGAGGAATCTCCTGGTTGCCTGTTACGCCATAGCCCAAACGCAAGCCCAAATCAGAGAATGCTTCTGGTATAAACGCTTCTTCGATCAAGCGCCATTTGAAAGCGAAAGATGGGAAGTAACCGTATTTGTTGTTACCACCGAAACGGGTAGAACCGTCGGCGCGCAACGTTGCAGTAAAGAGGTATTTATCTGCGATGCCCAAGTTAACACGACCGTAGTAAGACTGTAATTCGTCTGTGCTGTTTGAAGAGTTTCTACCAACAATGCTGCTGCTACCGTTTGCCTGGTTTGCAGAAGCGAAGTTGTTGATCATGATATCCAGATCAGATGTCTGGAAGTTCGTCATTTCGAAAGACTTCGACGCCAGGCTGAAGCTTTGGTAAGAGTAACCCAACAAAGCAGTCAGGTTGGTGTTGCCAAAAGACTTCGTGTAAGTGAAATAGTTTTCCCACAGACGGTTGTCCATTTCAACATCAGCAAGGTACAAACGGCCTTTGCCTGCTACCGTGTTCGTATTCAGGTCGCGCGAAAATGCTGCTTTGCGCGAAGACATCGACTGATCGAAACCCACCACCGTTTTGAAGGTCAAACCTTCAATGATTTTGTATTCAGCGCTGATGTTACCCAAGGTGCGGATGGTTTTGGTAAAGTCTTTCGACAATTCCAAAATCGCCACTGGATTTGCTTCTGTACGGCTGAATTGGTACAATGAATCTGCAATTGTACCGCCTTGACGTTTGATTTTAACTGGGTTTGTTGGATTTGATTTTAACGCAGTACCCAACAAGTCACCTTCAAAACCTGCATTGTTGCCAATAGCAGCATTATCATCATGGATAGAAGAAACGGTAACATTGGTTCCAATCGTCAAACGATCGTTGATGAATTTTTTGTTGCCGCTAAAACGTGCAGTCAAACGCTTCATTCCGCTTTCGCGTACGATACCTTGCTGATCCTGGTAGCTCAAACCAAAACGGTAATCGCTTCCGGCAGAAGATGCACCGTAAGAAAGGTTGTGGTTATTGGTCATTGCTGTGCGGAAAATTTGGTCTTGCCAATCTGTCTCCGTACCACCGTTTACCAACGCAGCAGCAGGCGCACCATTAATATCGCCATAAGCCTTCAAAAAATCGGCAGCATTCAACAAGTCGTACTTTTTGGTGATTTTGCTCGCAGCCAAAGAGTAATCGTAGCTGATGCTTCCTTTTGCAGTACCGCCTTTTTTGGTTGTGATGATTACCACACCATTTGCACCGCGTGAACCATAGATCGCTGTAGCAGAGGCATCTTTCAAGATGTCGATGCTGGCGATGTCGTTCGGGTTCAAGAAGTTGAGTGGGTTACGGGCAGAGCTGCTACCGAAACCGGCATCAATACCGCCAGAGCTGGTTTCATCACCGCTCAAAGGCACACCATCTACTACGAAAAGTGGGTTATTACCACCACGTACAGAAGAAGTACCGCGAATACGAATGCTTACACCTGCACCTGGCTCGCCGCTGGCGCTGGTGATTTGCACACCGGCTGCACGGCCTTGGATCAACTGCTCAGGCGAAGAAATAACGCCGCGGTTGAAACTGCCTTCCGTTACAGAGGTAACCGCACCGGTAGCGTCTGTTTTACGGATAGAACCGTAACCAACTACTACTACTTCGCTCAGGGCATTGCCTGGAGCCAAAGATTGGTTCACCTCGTTAGAAGCGCCCAACGTGATTTCGGTTTCTTTGTAACCTGTGTAAGCAAAACGCAATTGCGTTGAACCTGCTGGAACATCCACGCGGTATTTACCGTCGATGTCTGTTACAGCGCCCCGTGTAGTACCAACCACCGTAACTGAAGCGCCAATGAGTGGTTCATTGGTTTCAGCATCCGTGATTTTACCTGTTACAGTACGTTGAGCCGACGCGATGTTGGCTGCAAGCACCATGCAGACCAACAGGAATCCGCATTTTAAGTAAGTGTTAAAAAACTTCATACGAAACAGAATTAAGTTAGTGAAAAAGTGTGTTCACAAATGGGTGAATCGTTAAATACTGCCGATTACGGAAAATCATATTTTCCCGCACGATTTGTAAAAAATCAGATTGGCAGGATTTTATTTGGAAAGAGGCATATAGCGTTAAATACGGCTAAGGTGGTGGTGGTAAAGCTACAGCGCGGCTAAGGTATGTAATCATCTGCTATTCCTACCAAATCTTTTTTCATATTTTTTACTTATACCGACTTCCCAAATTAAATTTTGAATACAGAATAGGTGTCTTGAAAGCGCATAACACATTTATTTTCTGCATTTTAAAATTAAATTCTCAACGCTTTTCTATCATTAATTTAACATTATTTTTGCGGCGCATTCCCTTTCTTTTTCACCAACCATGTACCAACAACTACTGATATGCGTATTATTTCTGTTATCTGCACCATTGTTTTAGTCGGCATCGCCCAGTCTGCCTCCTTCGCACAAGGTATGGTTGCCGCTGACCCAACCCTTAATGCAAACAAGGTTTCCTGGCTTGAACGCCGCATTGACCTGGGGGAAATACCACAAGGCGTTCCAGTCGTACGGGAATACCACCTGAAAAACACCAGCCAAGACACCCTCTTGTTGCAGACTGTAAAAAGTGGATGCCATTGTACCACCGTCAAATGGAAGGAAGCGCCTATAGCGCCCGGTGAAAGCACAACCATTCAGGCCACCTTTGATGCAGAAAAGGAAGGCCCGTTTTATAAAATTATCACGGTGACCACTAATTTTGATCCCAATACCCCCGTGGCATTTACCCTAACAGGCACCGTGCTGCCCAAACCTGCAAAGAACTAAGCCTTGCGTGCTGGAAAAGTGCAGCAGTATTAGGAAGATTGTCCAGATGAATTTTACCTTTGCAGCGCTCTTACCTGTCCGACCGAATCTAAGAGCCTATAAAAATTTATATTTTTCGCTAATATGACAGTCTTTTTTTGCCATACGTTGTTCCTTTTTTTCGCCGTAATTAGTCCCATTACGTCTGCAAAAAGCGCCTAGTCTGGCTAAAAAAACCTTGTCATATTAATCGAAAATATAATTTTTAATAGGCTCTAACACCGGCATTCATTAGAAAAATATACCAACCTTTATCATGGCAAAAAAACGCATTGCAATCAACGGTTTTGGCCGGATTGGCCGCCTTACATTTCGCAACCTTGTTAAAAGAGACGACGTCGAGGTAGTAGCCATCAACGATCTGACGGATAACCTCACCCTTGCACACCTGCTCAAATACGACACCATGCACGGTCGTTTTGACGGAACTGTTTCGCACGACGATACTTCTATCACGGTAAATGGCCACAAAATTGCAGCCCTCGCTGTAAAAAACCCGGCCGATTTGCCCTGGAAAGACCTTCAAGTAGACGTTGTGTTAGAATGTACCGGTATTTTCCTCGATCGCGAAAAAGCAGGTTTGCACATACAGGCAGGCGCGCGTCGCGTGATCCTTTCTGCACCGCCCAAAGCAGATGACGTACCTACGTTTGTGATTGGTGCCAACCACCTGGAAATTAAAGACACGGATACTATTCTTTCCAACGCATCTTGTACGACCAACTGCCTGGTTCCAATGATTTTGGTACTCGACAAAGCATTTGGCGTTGAGAACTTCTTTATGAATACGATCCACGCTTATACTGCGGATCAAAACCTGCAAGACGGCCCACACCGCGATTTACGTCGCGCGCGCGCTGCTGCACAAAACATTGTACCAACCAGCACAGGCGCTGCAAAAGCAGTAACGATGGTGGCTCCCCACTTGAAAGGTAAAATTGCTGCACATTCTTTGCGCGTACCCGTTGCAACAGGTTCTGTAACCGATGTGGTTGCTACATTGAAAACAGCAGCTACCGTGGAAGAAGTAAATGCAGCCTTCAAAGCAGCAGCCGATAGCCACTTGCAAGGTATCCTAGAATATAACACCGACGAAATCGTGAGCAGCGATATCGTACGCAATACACACTCTTGCGTGTTTGATGCACCGTTGACACAAGCCAATGGCAGCATGGTACGCGTGGTGGGTTGGTATGATAATGAAGCAGGTTACTCTGCCCGTTTGTCGGACTTAGCAGCGATGGTTTAGTCTTATTTTCGATTCATGCAACGTCGCCTGACATCGAGCTCCCAAGGGTTTATCAGTCTTTCAACAGATTGATAAACCTTTTTTATTTGGGTATTTGCCTTTAGAAACGATCATTCAACCACTATATCATGAAAATTAACTTTGCCGGCAAAAAAGCATTGGTTCGCGTGGATTTCAATGTGCCTTTGGACAAACAATATAACATTACCGACGACACCCGCATTCGGGAAGCGGTGCCCACCATTTTGGAAATCCTGAAAGAAGGCGGCTCGGTTATTCTGATGTCGCATTTGGGTCGCCCACTCGAAAAATTGAATGCAGACGGCAGCATCAACAAGGAAAAATTCACCCTCAACCACCTGGTGAAACACCTGAAGAAAAAACTGAAGGTGAAAGTGCAATTTGCCGATGATTGTGTGGGCAAATCGGCGGTTAAAAAAGCCGAAGCGCTGAAACCAGGAGAAGTTTTATTGCTGGAAAACACCCGTTTTTATTCGGAAGAGGAAAAAGGCGATGAAGCGTTTGCCAAAAAATTGGCCAATCTGGCTGATGTATATGTGAATGATGCGTTTGGAACAGCCCATCGCGCGCATGCGAGCACGACCATCGTGGCGCACTATTTTGATCAGAACCACAAATGCTTCGGCATGCTGATGGAACGCGAAATTGAAAACGCGGATAAAGTCCTCAAAAACTCCGTAAAACCGGTGACCTGTGTAACCGGTGGCGCCAAAGTAAGCGATAAAGTGTTGCTGCTCGAACGTTTCCTCGATTTTGCAGACAATATTATTATCGGTGGCGCGATGGCTTACACCTTTATGTTGGCCAAAAAAGGCCAGGTAGGCAATTCCCTGGTAGAACCGGATCGTGTGAAAGCGGCCAAAGAGTTTTTAGCCAAAGCAAAAGCAGCAGGCGTTAAAGTTTTTTTACCGAAAGACTCTGTTTGTGCCGATAAATTTGCCGCAGATGCCAACACCCTCGTTGCACCCAGCAACCTGATACCTGATGGTTACATGGGCTTAGACATTGGCCCATCTGCTGCAAAAACATTCGCCGGTGTGATCCGTAAAAGCCAAACCATCATCTGGAATGGCCCGATGGGTGTTTTTGAAATGCCCGCATTTGCCGAAGGCACTAAAACCGTAGCCAAAGCGGTAGCCAGTGCCACCAAAAAAGGCGCCTACTCGATGGTCGGCGGCGGCGACTCTGTGGCGGCGGTCAATCAGTTAAAACTCACCAAAAAAGTAAGCTTCGTCAGCACAGGCGGTGGTGCCATGCTGGAATATTTGGAAGGAAAGGAATTGCCGGGTATTAAGGCGATTCGAGAGTAGTGATAAGTGAGGAGTGAGGAGTGAGGAGTGAGGAGTGAGGAGTGAGGAGTGAGGAGTGAGGAGTGAGGAGTGAGGAGTGAGGAGTGAGGAG
>JAIYAP010000065.1 GCA_027488935.1 Saprospiraceae bacterium
AGCACATCGAAAAATACAAAGATGAACTCAAAACCCTCATGGCACCAAATTTTCAATTGTTCTCGGTTTAGCCGGGGATAGGTACAGGGTATTCAAAACCACTTCGCGTTGGCTATACACTTTCATACATTTGTTTCAAATCATGATATTTTAAAAAAGATATGCTGCATAATTCATGTTAACCAATGCCCGTAGCAACGCAACGACCTCGCTAGAGGTCGAACATTTGTAGCAACGTGAACCGCCCAAATACCCGCACGACCTCGCTAGAGGTCGCATATCACAACGCAAATACCCCAGCATCACCGTCTTTTTCAGCACATTCATTCAAATCATAAGAACTGATTATAGATTTTGCGCAAGCGTTGTCGTTCTTACAATCATTCAGGTGATTTTTCAAATATTCCATGAAACCCATATTTCACCCAAACAAAGTCAACAAGGGCCAATATACCCATAAAAAATAAAGACCTGCTTTGCGTTCAACAATGCCACCTGCGCAGGAGGAATGAATTTCCTCCCATCTTTGCCTATTTGTAATTTGCGGGATAATTCTGCTACTAGTCGATACAATTCCGTGGACGAAATGTCCGGATTAAAGTTGATGAAACAGGCGAAATGCCCTAACCCTTCGCCGTCCATCTCACTCAGCAGCAGTTCCTCATAATTGACCGGAGGCGTGCGACGAATGACTTCAATAATGGAAGGGTCAACTGCTTGAATACCATAAACTTGCCATTCATAAGCAGCATAAGCGGCATCCAGAAAAACCGTATATTTGATATCGCGCACCCGTAACACCTTTATGCGCGCCTTATCAACGCAACCGATAAAGAACTTTTGGTCTTTTTGACCACAATGCACGAGATAAATATGGTCATACACTTGAAAGGTCTGTTGCTCGACATTTTTAGAAAATTGATTGATCAACATCATCTGAAATGCCTTATCCGAACAATATTCGTTCCTTCCGTTGGCATCTAAATTTTCATCATAGCCCGATATCGGCAGATACCCGACAAAACTTGATCCATTTTTGAGCACGAATTTAGCCTTGTAGACAATTGTTGCGCCTATATCCGCTTGCGAGGCTGAACAAAGAAGGAGTGCAAAGAAGAAAGAGAGGGTGATTTTCATTTTTAGATTTTTTTGGGCTTGGTGAGATATGAATTGTTTGTAACGCTTTGTTTAGTAAATCTCAATTTTGATATCCTTTAATCTATACCCGATGGATTTTATCATGTTTATAATTTCTTTTTTTACTAGTAAAATATTATCATCTGGGTTTGTCCCCATTTTAACCTTTGCCTTCCAAATAGAATTTCCTTGATCTTTGGCTTCTACTGTGTCTTTTTGAACTGCATTGGTCTTATAATAGCAATTTATCAGTCTAGTAAAATAGTATACTGGATGTTCCCTATCTGTTGTCTGAACATTTTGTAAGGACATTTTACCTTCAATATAGTTCGTTATCCTATAATTATGCGAATTTGATTTTTTTTCTCTGTTGCAAACCCCACATAAGGATTGATATAATTCCGGATTGTCATCATCTGGCTCATCTTCTTTAAATGAAACAATATGGTCTATCTGTAAATTATTCGTCTTACCGCAGCATACACATTTATGCTCGTCTCTCGAAAATACCATTTTCCTGACCTCTTCTGTTGCTAATCTTTTTACATTGATTTTTTGGCTTCCTTCTGAAATACTTACAAATCCCTTTTTCATTCTCCTATAAACATTATCTTCATATTCATATGCTCGATAAAAATCCTCATAAGAAGGGAAAAGAACTTTTAAGAACGGATTTAATGAATTAAAATATATACCTTCAAGATAATTTTCGGTTTCATCTCTGCCGTAATTTTCTTGTCTAATATGTAATACATAATTTTTTATATTAACATCGTTTTTTTGCTCAAAAGTAAAATACTCTGGTTCAATATTATTTTGCCCTAAATGTCTTGAAATTTGAATTAATTTTGATACTGTTGTTTTATCTTGTTCGAAATCATTATCCTTCAAAAAAAACCTGATTAATACTTCTGCTTTTTCAAAATCTAATTCTTCTTGCTCCCAAATAATATTTTTATAAGTAAAGAAATATTCAGAAATGTATTTATTGAAAACATATTCTTCTTGTTCTAAAATAATGATGTTTTCAATAAAGCTCTCTGTTGACTTTTGCCCTTCATTTGGCACTATTTCATCAGAAAAACTATCCGTATAACAAACCACAAACCAACCTATCGGTAATAAATTATAAATACTCGTTCCATATTCTTGATTTTGATATTCAAGTTCTAATCTGTCTAATAAATCTATTCGTATTAATTCAAAAGGTCTAAATCCCCTCACTTTTATTCCATCTGTTTCTATACCACCCAAAAACCTATTGCTTGCAAAGTGAATATGCCTATTCCAATTATCCGTAAACAATACAATATTTGCAGTTTGTTTATCGCCTCCTGCATTTTCCCCTCTTAATGCCCTACCTATCATTTGAGTAAAAAGAATGTTGGAGTTTGTATCTCTTGTCAAAAATACTGTTTTTACATCTGGAACATCAACACCTTCTGCAAGCATTTTAACATTAATTAAAACTTGCAAATCCCCATTTTTCTCTTTAAATTTTTCAAGATTAATTTCGTTTTCATCTAAAGTTCTACTGTTGATATAATTTATATTTTTATTGTTATCTACATAAGAAAATATAGAAGCAGCAATTACTTTTCCTGCTTTTTTATTTATATAATTTTCTATTGTTCTACATTGATACCACCTATCTAGAAAAATAATTGTTTTGCCAAATTTTTT
The DNA here is from genome assembly GCA_027488935.1 of Saprospiraceae bacterium. Taxonomy (GTDB): domain Bacteria; phylum Bacteroidota; class Bacteroidia; order Chitinophagales; family Saprospiraceae; genus M3007. The sequence continues at coordinate 2,821 of JAIYAP010000065.1, forward strand.
TATATTATCACAATAATATTGTGCTATAAAGTCATTTCTTTCTTCATTTTTTGCAATTTCTTCAATAATATGAGTAGGTATTTCTTGATGTTTAAAGACCACTTTTTCTACATCGCTATCCGATAATACTAATTTAAAATTGGTCTTTTCTTGTATGAAAACAGGATTCGCTAAAACTTTTGCATCTTCAAGTTCTTTTTTTGAAATTTCATAAATTATTTTATCGCAGAATATTTCCCAAAGCCACCCCCTTTGATTTTTATTAGTATAGGTTGGCGTTGCTGTTAAACCTAATAAGCAAACATTAGGGAATTTTTCAATTATTCCTGTTTTGCCATCTGAACCACCAATCAATAAGTTTCTTCTACCAAATGCTGGTGTATGATGTGCCTCGTCGTATACAATAAAAAGTTCTTCGTTTTTTCCATACTGGTCTATAAATTGCTTAAATTTTGTATTTATATTATCTTCCCAATTACTGATTGCAGTTTGTGAAGTTATTAATAAAATATCGTCTGAAAAATCAATTTGATTAGGGTTACTATGCCTGTCACTCCCTGAAACAACTCTAATATTTATAATTTCCCTTTTATCTCTGTCTATTTCCAATATATTTTCCCTAAAAGTTTCCCTCGCCTGTTCAAGTAGAAATCCTTGATCGGCCAACCATAAAACCTTTTTATTCCTAGCAATTACATTTTTCAACAACCAATAAACTGCTGCATAGGTTTTCCCTCCTCCTGTCGGCAAAACCAAAAGTCCTCTTTTTTTTTCCTCTTTAAAAAAGAATTTAGTTAAGGCTTGATGCGCCAAAACTTGATGTTGTCTTGGTGTTTTTGAATTTGCTCTATTGATATTCTGCTCAAACTCATTTTTCAAGTTTAAGGATAAAATATTTTTGAAATGTTTCATTATATATGTTTTTTTGCAGGCATAAACTACCAAACTGTTGCAACTCCATCAAAGATTAACTTAGTAACGATGCAATAATCACTCCAATAAATCAAGCACTTAATTAACAAGCCCCATCAAAAGGCCAATCACAGCAATCCAATAGCAAAAATACCCCCAATCCCCCAATTGTCCAAAAAATCACCAAACTTTCCTCCAAAATTCAAATCCATAAGCCACAGCGGCAGGCTCCCCAAAAAAACCTACCGCCATAGCCCATAAATCGGAAATCAAAAATCCAATCAAAAATCAAAAATCGAACAAATCGGAAATCGGAAATCAAAATCCCCTAATGCCCCTTCCGCATCTCCGCCTCATCATCCATTTTCCCACTCATCTCAATCTTCCGCCAATCAAACGTTTTCCCATAACGTTTCAGCGACTTCTCTGGCTGAAATACCTGCGGGTCGTGCGGCAGGGCTTTGTATGGACTGTAATCGGGCTTATCGGTAAAGAAATCGGTGAGCAGGCTCGCGGTGGCATCGTATTGGTTCACCGGCGGCAGGCCGAGGATGTGGTACATGGTGCGCAAAATGGAGCCAAAATTGGCATGGCGGTGCGACATATACCCTTTTTTCACATAAGGACCGGCCATCATCAGTACGCTGCGGTGGGCGTCAATATGGTCCTGGCCGCCTTGGGGGTCGTCTTCGGTGACGATCACGAGCATGTTTTTCCAGTACGGGGTTCCGGACAAAAACTGCAAGATGCGGCCTAAGGCCAGGTCGTTGTCGGCTACAAAGGAATGCACGTACGGGTAGCCGTCGTCCGGACGAGGGTCAGCGGCGTGGTCGTTGGGCAGTTGAATACCGATGAACGCGGGCATTTTATCTTTACCTGTCAGCCAAAGTTCGGTGAAGGCTTTTTCAAACTGATCTACCCGAAACTGGTCGGGAATGTTGCAGTTGAAACCGGCATATTCCCGGCTGGTGTGGGCGTACACGGCTTTGGGCAAGGGAAACGGCACGGCGTGCGCGCTGCCGAATTCGGTGTTGTTCCATTCTTCATACGCGCCGGAAAACTCGTTGACTTCCCCAAAATTGTAAAAAGAAACGTGGTTGCGCTCGAGGTTTTCCCAGATACCGCCGATTTCATTGTAATCTTCCGGGTCGATGGCGCCGGTGGATTTTGGGAAACGCCGACCGGGCGCGCTCGATAAGGGGGCAAAACGACCAGCGCTGGCGGAATTGGCCTCTACATATTCGTTCGGAATGGTGCCCATCATCCAGTGGTGGCCGTGGATGCTGGCATCGGAATCACAGTAAAAATTGTCGGACATCGCCCATTTTTGCCCAATTTTATGGTGGTTTTGGCTGATGCTTACTTTTTGCAGGGTGTCTTTTCCGGCGATGAGCGGTACGTCTACGCCAAATCGCGCCAGGGAAACGTCGCCTTTGCCGGTTTTGATTTGGGCAAACATTTCGTCGTAAGTCCGGTTTTCCTTGGTGATGTACACGATGTGCTGGATGGGGCTTTTGCGCATGCCGGGTTTGGCCGGACAAGGGTTTTTGCCGTCATCAGTCACATTGACGGTTTTGAAGGTGTTGTTGAGGGTTTGTAAGGTCCAGTTTTTCAACAACGATGCTGATTGTACATTGTCGACGATTTGCAGCGTACCCAATTGAATATCACCGATATAGGTGCCATAATAGGGCGCTACATAACCTTTGCCGCCATTGGGGCCAGCGCCATATCCGCGGGCTGAGAGAATAAATAACTGCTGGTCGTTTTTAGAAACTGCCACGCGGGTGGTTCCCCAGCCGGTTGGAATGAGCGCTTTTACTTTTTTCTGTGCTACATCAATCACGGCCACGGCATTGAAGCCCAACAGGGCCACATACAGCGTTTTTTCGTCGTGCGAAAGGGTTAATCCGAAGGGCATCATGCCGCGGTATTTGCGCAGCAGTTGGGCGGTGGCTTTCGGAACGCCCGCACTTTGCGCAAAATCAGACAATTTGATTTCACCCACCATTTTGCCTTTTTTGTAGTCGATGATGCTGATCAGGTCGTTGGTGGCATTGGAAACATAGGCGAATTGGCTGCCTACCGCGACGGAATTCGGACTGGCGCCGCCAACAATTTCGGCATCTTCTATTTTTTCGCCGATCTGGTAGCCGGTTTTGAATTTGTTAACTACTTGATTTTGAGCCAGATCCACGACCCACACCGACATGGCTTCGTCGGCCAAAGCGTTGCCGAGGCCTGGAATCACGCGACCATCGGGCAAGGTTACGCCCATTTCGGCTTCTTTCGTGAGCGCGCCATACGCGGGAAACTGAAGCATCATGGTGTCTTTGTTGGTGGCTGTTACGCCGGGCAACACGGGGTAATCGTACAAGCCGACATTGGCCACAAACGCGTATTTGCCATCGGGCGAAAGGGATACGCCAAACGGAATGCGACCCACCGGAATGCTGCTGGTGATTTTGTTGTCGGTAAGGCTGTAACGCACCAAGCGGTTGTTGCCCCGATCGAGCACCAGCAGTTCGTTGCGGTTGTGGTCGATGGCGATATCGGAGGTAAAGGAATCTTCGTATTTGCGGCCCATGTAGTCGCCATCGATGGAAATTTCGCTTTTTTTGAGCAAAGTAGCGGGATCTATCACCAAAATAGTGCCTTTGTCACCACCACTGAGGTAGGCCGTTTTGCCGTCTTTTGCGTATACCACGCCGAGAAAGGTAGCCGGTCCGACCGCAGGAATTTTACCATCCTGACTTGGGGCGTACAGGATATTGTCTGGTTTGCGCGGATCCACCACCGTTACGATGGCGTTGTGGTGCAAAATCAGCACCTGTTGTTCGTCGGGCGCGAGGGCCAGGCCATACGGTCCGCGGGCGATGCGGGTGGTGTGGCCAGCAGGCGTCACAAAGCGGCCGCTGGGCAATACGCTGTATGTTTTGGGAGCGATGCGGCAATAGGCATCACCCGCAGGAACGGTTTGAATGGAGACCGTTTTTTGCGCAATTAATACGCATTGGGGCAAAAAGGCAATTAGAAGGAGGGCAATTAGACGCATATCGCTAAGTTAATTTTTTACCAATGAAAGACTGCGGTGAACCAAACCGAACGGCCCACCCCGTTGATGCCGGAGCCGTGGGTGCGGTAATCGGCGTTTCCGAGGTTGAGCAGGGAGGCGCGGAAAGAAACCCGTTTTGCGTTCCAGCTGCCGTGCAGGTTGAGCACTTGCCAGCCCGGTGTGCCGCCTTTAGGAATGCGGTTGTCTTCGGTGTCGCCTTTGGCCAATCGGTCTTGTTTGCCCGCTGCCAGGCATTCTGCCGAAAATTTCCAGTGTGCCTGGGTGTATTGGAGCGCGAGACGGCCATTGACGGGCGGAATACGGCGCATCGGCTCGTTTTTGGTCTCGTTTTGTCCGTACGCGTACGTCACTTGTCCGCTTACCTCCAAGGCTGGCGTAATGGTATAGGCAAAATTGGCTTCAACGCCTTGCACATACGTCACTTCCACATTTTCTTTTTGATACAGCGGGTAGCCCTGAATCGAATCGCTGCCTACGCGGTTGCGGGCAATCAGGTCGCGCAAATCGAGGCGGAACACATACAATTCAGACTGCCAGCGCTTGCTGCGGTGTTTCCAGCCGAGTTGTATTTGCTGGGAATGTTCTGGTTTTAAATTAAAATTAGGCTGTTCGTAGCGAAAATCGACGATGCCGAGGGTACCCAGGTCATCCACATTGGGCGCTCTGAAGCCGCTGTTAGCAGCAATAAACAGGTGGTCGGTTTTGCTCAAAAAACGCGAAAGGCCAATATTCCATACCAAAGCGGAAGGCGTAATTTCTGCCGTACCAACCGCCTCGTCTTTTACCTTGATTTGATAGGTGTTAAAACGCAATCCGGCATTTACCTGCCATTTGCGCCAGGTATAATCCTGCAACAAAAACAGGCCCACAAAGCTAAAGCGGGCATCATCGGGATACAATCCACGCTTGGGCGTAACCGCGCCGGTGCTGGTGTTTTTATCTTCCCGAATGCTGTTGACCAAATCGGAATAGGCTTCGGCACCTAAACTCATATTCCATTTCGGCAGCAATTGCCAATCTGATTGAAGGTTCAGGCCATAACTTGCTACTTTATCTTCCTCATGACGCAGGGTGGTAGAGCCATTTTTTTGGGAATTTCGGCCTTCCACGGTGGCTTGGCGAGAAACCAAGAGGCTTATTTTCTGCAAATATTTGCCGTACATGTTGCGTTCGGCACGCGCGTAGGTGAGTTGGCGCTCTTGCGGATCCATTTCATTGAGGGCAAAATTTTCCAATTGCACTTTATGGTACACCGGCACGTTGCGTTGGCGGAAGTACTGATGGGCCACGGTGAGCAGGATATCGCCGGGCAATTGTAGTTTTGTTTTGAGGTCAAAAGCCGCCTCTTCATAGCCGCTGGGGGTTTGGCGTCCGGTATTTTTACCGCCGACCAAATCGCCAAAATCGCGGCCGGTTGCGCCTGCCAGGATGGCCCATTTTTTTCCGGAAAAGGCCAATTCGGCGCGACCGGTGGTTTCCATGCCCTGGGTTGCGGCCCTGCCAAGTACCCGTCCGTGCAGGCTGGTTTTGTCGGAAAAAACAGGATCTTTGGAAAAAGCCTGGATTACCCCGCCCAGGGCATCGGAGCCGTATTGCACCGAACCGCTCCCCCGCAAGTTTTCTACCCGATCGAGGCTAAATGGATCAATGGTGTTGAAATATTGGTTCGGACCATACCGAAAGGTGGCATTGGACAGGCGCACCCCGTCTATCATCAGCAGGGTTTGGTTGCCCGTAAGTCCGCGCATAAAAGGCGAACCGCCGCCATGATTTGTTTTTTGTAAAAAAATACCGGGCGCTCCGAATAAAATTTCGGGGGTGGAACGATCCTGCTGCTGTTCCCAATCGCCGGATTTTAATACCCCGATGGCCTCCGAAATACGAAAAGCATCGGCAGGTTTGCGGCTGGCAGAAACCACGATTTCTGCAAGTCGGGTGCTGTCCTTGATATCCGTATTGGAAACGGTTTGGGATTGAATACTGCTTACACATAGCAGCAGGCTGGCAATAAAAACGGAGGATTTTATCATTTTCAGTACAATTTTGCCGAAAAGTAACTGATCCTAGCGTTTGGAGACATTAAGATTGGGTTAAGTATATAGCCCAAATTAACTAATTTACTATATTTCAATATTTTATAAAATATAAAAAATAAGATTAAATGCTTTTTACCCGTTTTAGCGCGTCAAAACCACATAATCGCGCAGTACGGTTTTTAAAAAATCCAGGCGGTTGGAAGGCGGGCGGTCCAGTCCCAGCAAGGGCATCAGGTGGGTAACTAAATCAATAATCACTTCTTCATGAGCCTGGTTGGGGTATTGGCCATGCCGTGTCAGCACGGTTTTTATAAAAATCAAATCCTGTTCCGTAAGCACCCGCACCTGTGGGTACACGGGGGTGTAATTTTGCAGGGAGGAAATGTTGAGAATATCCTCCAGGCGGTATTGGTATTGAGTGCTGAGCAATTTGATAATGGTGGTGTTGGCCGCCATATCGCCCATGCGCTGGGCTTTAGGGCTGGTTTTGATCAATACGGAACCCAGCACACCCAAGCTCAAAAAAGCATCCATTAAGTACAAAATAGCACGGAGCACGACATCGCCCCACTCCGGTTCTTTTCCGTCTAAGCGTACTACTTTGATGCCCAATACCTTTTTACCGGGTGTCTGCCCGGCATTCCATATTTCGAAAAAGATGAAATACAGGAAAAAACCAACCGTAAAAACAATCATCATCAAGGTCAGCGCCACCTCGCCCATTTGACCGAACAATGCTTGTACCAATTGCATCAGGATAAAAGCGCCAAAGCATACCAGCAGGAAATCCAATACCCACGCCAGCAAACGCTCGCGCAGGGAGGCCAGCTCGTATTCTATGGTAACATTTTGTGTGGTGGTGATGTCAATTGTTTTTTGCATCCTGTTTTAACCGGCTACCTGAAAATCGCGCAAAGCCTCATTGAGCGACACTTTTTTATCGGTACTTTCCTGGCGTTGTCCAATAATTAAGGCACAAGCGACCTGATACGAACCAGCAGTATATTCCCTGGTATAACTGCCCGGAATTACCACCGAACGCGCCGGAACACGGCCTTTCAGGATTTTGGGTTCCGAACCGGTCACATCTATGATATGGGTGCTTTGCGTAAGTACCACATTGGCGCCCAAAACAGCCTCCCGTTCTACATGGACGCCTTCGACCACAATACAGCGGGAACCGATAAAACATTCGTCTTCAATGATGGTCGGACTAGCCTGGGGCGGCTCCAATACGCCACCGATGCCTACGCCACCGGCCAGGTGTACATTGCGGCCAATTTGTGCGCAAGAACCCACCGTAGCCCAGGTATCCACCATGGTGCCACTGCCTACCCAGGCACCAATATTGACATAAGAGGGCATCAAGATCGCGCCCCGCTCAATAAATGCTCCATACCGCGCCACGGCAGGCGGTACAACCCGCACCCCTTTTTGGGCATAGCCTGTTTTGAGCGGAATTTTATCGTGGTATTCGTACGGACCTACCTCAATGGTGTGCATTTCCTGGATGGGGAAATACAACAACACCGCTTTTTTAATCCATTCATGGGTTTTCCAGCTGCCATCGGGCAGCGGCTCTGCTACCCGCAATTCGCCGGCATCCAGCAATCCTACCACTTCCCGAATCGCCTTTTTTGTTTCCCAATGGGTCAGCAGCGCGCGGTCGTTCCAGGCGGTTTCAATTAAGGTTTGTAAATTGCTCATATCGTTGTTGGTAATCGTTTTTCTTAAGTTTTAAGTCGTCAGCAAAATCGCAATCAGGTAATCGGCCAGCAAAATCAAAATATCGCTGTACACCACCGCGCGGGTGCTTGCCTGCCCCAGTTCGATGCTGCCACCTTTTACGTTGTACCCCTGGTAACAAGATACGGAGGTCAAAATATAGGCAAAAACAAATGATTTTACATACATCATGAACACATTGTACGGGGCAAAATAGGACCGCACTCCTTGTATGTATTCTGCATCGGTAATCAATCCGGCTGGCACGCTGGCTAAGTAACCACCAATCACCGCAACAAATGCCGAAAAGGTAACCAGCAACGGAATCACCACCACTGCGGCAATGATTTTTGGCATAATCAGGTAGGCAGCCGTGTTGACGCCCATCACTTCCATGGCATCAATATGCTCTTTTTGGCGCATGCCCCCGATTTCGGCAGCCATGTTGGAACCTACTTTACCCGCCAAAACCAGGCAAGTAATGGTCGGCGATAATTCAATCAAAGCAAGGTCGCGCACAATGTAACCGATGTAATAACGCGGCACCAATTGCCCGTCCAGCTGATAGGCAAACTGAATGGCCGCCACCGCGCCAATAAATACCGAAATGAGGCAAACGATAATCAGGGAACCTACCCCGATATCATTCATTTGCCGCATGGTTTCTTTCCAATACATGGAAAATTTTTCAGGCCGTCCAAAAGCCTGTTTCATCATGAGCAGGTAGCGCCCTAAGTGGACAAGGTAATTGTATCGATCCAAAGATTCGTTCATATACGCAGTGGGTAGTAAGCGGTGCAAGGTCCATAAACGCAGGAAATTACACCGTGTTTTGCCAAATTTGAAAACAGGCACCAAAGGTTCGAGGTTTTTTGCAAAACTTTGCGCCGTCGCACGGTTTTTTTTGCCACCTTTTCGTCGTTTCTATCATTCGGCGTACGAACGGAGTCTAAAAAACGCGGCGGACTGCCAAATCGGCTCCATTTTTGTTTCCACCACACACAAACTACGTTCCAGCACTTATGAAATTTGCCACAAAAGTTATTCATGCCGGCATTGAGCCCGATCCGTCTACCGGCGCGGTCATGACGCCTATTTTCCAAACCTCCACGTATGCCCAAGCAGCGCCCGGCGATCACAAAGGCTACGAATATGCGCGCACGCAAAACCCGACACGCAGTACCCTGGAGAAAAACCTGGCGGCGCTGGAAAATGGCGTGGATGCCATTTGTTTCGGTTCTGGTTTGGCCGCCCAGGACGCCGTAACCAAATTGCTCCAGGCGGGCGATGAGATTGTGGCCGTCAATGACTTGTACGGCGGTTCTTACCGTCAAATGGTGCGTGTGTACGGCCCTTGGGGACTCAAAAGCCGGTTCGTGGACCTTTATACGGCTGAAAACCTGGAACAAGAGATTGGCCCGGATACCAAATTGATCTGGATTGAAACCCCTACCAATCCGATGCTCAATATTGTAGATATCGAAGCCATTTGTACGATTGCCCGCAAACACGGCATTCTTACTTGTGTAGATAACACATTTGCATCGCCTTATCTGCAAAATCCGCTCGATTTGGGGGCTGATATTGTGCTGCATTCGGCGACTAAATACATCGGTGGACACTCGGATGTGGTGCATGGCTGCCTGGTCGTAAAAGATCCTGCCTTGGCCGAACGCCTGCACTTTATTCAAAATGCCAGCGGTGCCGTACCTGGTCCGATGGATTGCTTTTTGGTATTACGGGGCATTAAAACCCTGCACTTGCGGGTACAACGCGCCTGCGAAAATGCGGAAATCATTGCCCGACACTTAGCGCAGCACCCAAAAGTTGCCAAAGTGTTCTGGCCTGGATTTGAAAACCATCCGAATCACGCCATCGCGAAAAAGCAAATGCGCATGTTTGGCGGCATGGTATCTTTCGATTTAAAGGAAAATACGCTCGAAAATGCTACAAAGGTGCTGAGCAGTACCCATTTGTTTACCCTGGCCGAATCCTTGGGCGGTGTAGAATCGCTGATTGGTCACCCGGCCAGCATGACCCACGCCAGCATTCCCCGGGAAGCGCGCTTGAAAGTAGGCCTGACGGATTCCTTGATTCGCCTGAGTATTGGGGTGGAAGATGTGACCGATCTGATTGCCGATCTGGATGCGGCATTGGAATTGGTATAAATTCAAAAAAGCATATATGCGTCATCCCGAATTTTGGTTAAAACCAGAATTTAAGATGACGCATATTTATATACTACAACATCGTTTCAATGATGTTTTCCTCCGTAACCCCTTCCGCTTCTGCCTTATAGTTGCGCACAATACGATGGCGCAACACCAAACTGGCAATCGCTTTTACATCTTCAATATCTGGTGAATATTTGCCGTGGATGGCTGCATGGCATTTGGCACCCAAAACCAGGTATTGGCTTGCTCGTGGACCAGCGCCCCAACCCAGGTAATTATTTGCTTCTTTGGTAGCGCGGGTAGTGCCCGGACGGGTTTTAGAAACCAAACCTACCGCATACTCCAATAAATTATCAGCGACCGGAATTTTGCGTATCAATTGCTGATACTCCAAAATTTGCTCCGTGTTGAGGACGTGGCGCAACTGAACGGTGCGGGAGGAGGTGGTATTTTTCACCACTTCAACCTCTTGCTCGTACGTAGGGTACGTCAGCGGAATATTGAGCATAAAACGGTCGAGCTGGGCTTCCGGCAAGGGATAGGTGCCTTCCTGCTCAATCGGGTTTTGGGTTGCCAATACAAAAAATGGTGCTGGCAAAAGGTGCCGAACCCCATTTACCGTTACAGACCGCTCTTGCATGGCTTCCAATAATGCCGCCTGCGTTTTGGGCGGTGTCCGGTTGATCTCATCCGCCAACACAATATTGGCAAAAATAGGGCCACGGGTAAAACGGAACTTCCGGTCTTCATCCAAAATCTCCGAACCCGTTATGTCGGAAGGCATCAAGTCGGGTGTAAATTGAATCCGTTTAAAATCGAGGTCCAACACCTCAGCAATGGTACTAACCAACAAGGTTTTCGCCAAACCCGGCACACCCACCAACAAGGAGTGGCCATTGGAAAACAGGGAAATGATAACTGCGCGGACTACATCGTCTTGGCCTACAATCACTTTACCGATTTCGGCTGAAAGTGTCTGGTAGGTTTGAGCAAGGGCATCTACCGCTTCTACGTCCGATTTGAAATTTGACATTTTGTGGATGGTGGTATGGATGGTTTGTGAATATTTGCTTGTTTATAACGGTGCACTTTTCAGGTGAAATAAACGCCAGGTGCCGCGTTTTGTTTCGTTTTGAACAGCGCAAAAGTACGTGTTGGTATGATTACGGACGGTTTATGGCCGAAATCAAACCCAATTTATTTCTTTGGCACACTGCTGGTTTCGCGCTTTCCGTGCTTTTTTGACCATTCGAACATTTCGGCCAATACGTGCAGCACGCTCTCGCGGCCACGGTATCCATGCGATTCGAATGGCAATAATACCAGCCGCGCCGTGCCGCCATTGCCTTTAATAGCCTGAAACAAACGCTCCGACTGGATCGTAAAGGTACCCGGATTGTTGTCAGCTTCTCCGTGGATCATCAACAACGGTGTTTTGATCTTATTGGCATAAGTGAAGGGCGACAGGTTGTGGTAAATTTCGGGCGCTTCCCAATAAGAACGGCGCTCGCTTTGAAAACCAAAAGGGGTCAGTGTACGGTTGTAAGCGCCCGAACGCGCGATACCAAAGGCATAGTCATCAGAGTGCGCCAACAAATTCGCGGTCATAAAGGCGCCGTAAGAGTGTCCACCCACGCCGACCTGATTGCGGTCGATGATGCCCAATGAATCGAGGTAGTCAATGGCCGCGCGACCAGAACTGGTGATTTGCTCTACAAAAGTGTTGTTCATCAGTTCGGGTGTACCTACTACCGGCATGGTGGCATCCATCAACACGGCATAACCTTGCATCACAAAAAACAAAGGCGAATCGCCGCGATAATACGTGAATTTGTTGTCCGAATTGCGCACCTGTCCTGCTGTGCTTGCATCGCCGTATTCGAGCGGGTAAGCCCAGATAAACAAAGGAACGCGCTGGCCTTTTTTATAATCGAGTGGCAAATACAAGGTGCCATTTAAAGGCACTCCGTCTTTACGGGTGTATTTGATCAAGCGTTTTTCAATGCCCGTGAGCAAGGGCGCCGGATCCCGAAAGTCGGTCAATGCGCGTTGCATCGCACTTTCTGTAAAGCGCAAAATGTAATTGGGCGGGGTTGTTTTATTCTGGTATCGGGTAATAAACCGGCTGCGGTCTTTGCCTACAAAAGAAATAAACTCATCAAAAGCATTCGCCGGGCAAGTGTACACGGGTTCGCGCTCTTTGGTTTTCAAATTAAACCGATCGAGGCGCGGAAACTGGCCCTTGGGAGAAGCACCCTCATTGGTAAAATATACCCAATTGCTGTCTTGCAACAGGACATCATCACCATTGGGCAGGCGATCATATACAGGCTCGCCTGGTGCGTTATAATCGTCGTTGATGCTCACATCAAACAAGGTGTCTTTCGCTGCAGGGTTGCTCAAATTTACTTTATACGAGGTTGCCCAGCGCCGATCGCGGTCGTATTCAGCCACAATGGCCTGATCAGGGGTATTCAACCATTCAAAACCGGCAAAACGAAATTTTAATTTTGTCAGTTCTTTCGGTTCGGCACTAAAAGGTGCGTCTTGTGCCATTATTTTATCGCGGAAATCGGCCTTTTTAACCGGATCGCCGCCATCCAATGCCTCTACCCACAACAAGCGGGCTGGATACAAGGGCTGCCATTCGAACTCCCGTGGACCGGTTACTACACCCTGGCGGGGAATATCGTCTGTAACCGGAAATTCTACCACACTGCGCACTGTTTTGCCTGTTTTATCCCAAATTTCTGTTTTACGGGCAAAATTGGCATACTGTACCCGGTACGAAAACGGCCGGCGCAAGGTGGTAACCAACAAATAATTTTCGTCGGGCGAAAAACCCGCACTCATATACAAACCAGGCGCTCCCAGGTTTTGAACAGCACCGGTAGATTGATTTACAATGGCCAGTTGCGACTGGGCATAATATTCGAACAATTTGGCGTCGTTGTCGTTGCGCAACAAATCCTGGTACGTCATCACCTGGGCCGCTTTGCCATTTACTTCTTCTACCGCAGGACCACTTGGCACGTTGGAAATAACCGGTGCAGCGCCCCGGGCCGCTGGAATGGCACGCACCAACAAGCGCTCGCTGTCTTCCAACCAACGCATGGGGCTACCCAAAATATCGTTCACAACAAAAGTGCCTATCCGTTTGGATTTTCCAGTCATCGCATCGGCAGTCCACAACTGAACACCCTCGGCGGCATCTACCAGAAAAGCAATTTTTTTGCCATCGGGCGACCAGGCGCTGGCGTTCAGCCGACCCGCGCTGGGCAATTCAATGGATACCTTTTTTTGTTCATTGATCCAAATTACGGTCAGTGCCGTGTATTCCGTGATCCGTTGGCGCGCATTCAAATTAGGATTGATGCGTACACCGGCCAATTTCAAAAAAGGCTCGGCCAACACTGCGATGCTCGGGTTCGGGTTGTAATCAGTGAGCAACAAGGCTTCTTTGGTCGGATTGATGCTTACACCGGGTGTAGCTTTGGCCTCCACAATACGCACCACATCGTCAGCAGGGCGTTTGTAGGTAGATTGGGCCATTGTAAAATTTGCTGAAAGCAATACGGCAAGAAAAAGAAGTGCAATTAAACGCATGGAAAGTCTATGTTAAGCGGCGAAGTTATGGTTTTTCATCTATCAAAACGCTCATACCGCACCCGATGCAGGATGGAATTGCCAAAAATCGACAAACCAGCGTTGAAAACACATAAAGCGAAGGTTCCATACAGCACCCAACTGCCGCCCAACTGCTTTACAGTGGCCGCATCCGACACTAAACAAAGCCCTGCACCCGTGAGTACAAGCCCCAAAGGCGCTTGTATCAACCATTGGCGGTAATGGTAACGCGCGTCTTTTAACTTTGCCATATTTGTTTTTTAATCTATTTTCAAAGATTTAACCTCGCCATTGGGTGTTACAAGGATAAACTCTTTTTTAATGGCTGTTTTTACCGGCACGTTGCGCTCGCGTAACGTGTAGCGCACTACCAAATTGTAAGAAAACTGCACGGCTGGTTCCAGGATTTCGGGATTGATTACAATATCATAATCGTTGGCAGGCACCGCGTTGTAAAAACGGGCGCTTGGCTTGTCTACGTTATTGACAATAATGTTGTTCTTCTCATCCGTATCAATCCGCTCTGAACTGAACGCCTGATACCGTTCGTATCGGTTGATGGGATATGCCACCCAGGCGTTTTCGGCCGTAACCAGGTAGGCGGAATCCAGTTGAATTCCAATGGCCTGATACTGACTTTTTATTTTGGTCAGGTATTGAAAACTTACTTCCCGCAGATCCGAATATACGTTTTGAGGCTCTTTCACGAAATAATCTACCTTAATAATATCGTATATTTCCTGGTGGGCCGCAGCGCTTACAATTTTATCGAGCAAAGCCGGAGTGGCATAGCGGATATGCACGTTTTTTTGCAACTCGAACCCTTTCGGGATTTCGGTATAGGTCTTTTTGGAAAACAACTTTTTGCTCACATCGTATTCATATTTGGGCAAAAAATTGACCATATCCACATAAATCGCATCGGCAGGAATCCCGATGTTTTTTAGTTCATTCAAAAAACCGTCGAGGCGGGTATTGAACAGGGTGTTCGTTTCATCGGCTGTTTTACCCGTTTGAATCAGGTTAAAAATGACCGTATACGAACTGGCTTTCTGGTTCGAAAGCGCATTGATGGTCACTTCAAGTTGATTGTTCTCCAAAATTGCCGCCGCCTTAGGCAAAGCGCGGTACTGGGCGTTGTACTGAATGTTCTGGTAACTCTGTTGTTGGGTACCGTAATTACCCATTACCTGTGCGGAGGCATGCACGGTAGCGAAAAGCAGCAAAACAAAGCAAAATGTAGTTCGGATCATGGTGTTATCTTTTGGTAATTGGAACGGCATTTCCCTGCATCCCATTGTCCGCCGCAACAAGTCTATTAACGCAACCGATCCATAGAGCGCACCAGGTTTTCGTCTTTTTTAATGGCGCGTTGTGCCAAAAACTGGAAAACAACGCCAACCAACGGCAAGCCCAAGCCCACACCGAAATGTCCGGCGTTGGCATTAAATACGGGCATCAATTGACTGAAAACCACTCCAAGAAGCACCAAGAGTAAAATGGAAATCACCACCGACAAGCCGGTAATTTGTGCCTGCAATTTGCGGTTTTTGAATAAAAAGATCGCTACAAAGGATAAAACCGCGCCTAAAATGGTCAGTCCCATCAGCCCAATATTATCGGCAGGGGTAAGGACGCCATCAGTCAAACTGGCGGGTACTTCGGCCGTTTGATTCGTTATGGTACCATAGGGCAAGGCAAACTGACCGCCCAGCAAACCTGCGGCCAAAAACAGAAACACCGATTGAATACGTTGGATCATGGTATGGATAAATTTTGGGCAAAAGTAGACGCTTTAAATTAATTCAACAAAACGCATTCCACCCGTCGGTTCTTTTGCCGACCACTTTCGTTCGCATTGTCTGCCACGGGTCGGGTTTTGCCGAAACCTTTCCAGGTAATCTGTGCGGCGGGTACCCCATGATCCAGCAAATGTTGATGCACCGCCCTTGCGCGCCGCTCTGATAATTCCTGGTTGTAAACATCCGATCCCACCGAATCGGTGTGCCCGCTGATGCCGATCCGTTTGCCGGGATATTTTTGCAAAAACTGCACCAACGCGTCTAATTGGGGTTTTGCGATCGGTTTCAGGTCTGATTTGCCTGAGTCAAACAATAATTCTGCACTGAACGTAAATTTACGGTCTTTCAAAATCCGGTTTTCCAGCGTCATGGGCTGGGTGTCCGGCGCCGGCGCTTCCAGTGGCGTGATGCTAATATCATCCATACAAATATAGGCTGCTCGAATTATTTTGTCAAACTTGCCGGGCGTCCGGGTATTCAGACTGTCTATTTTGTGGCTTTGTGCGGGGCTCAAATCGGTGCTGGTTTTCATTTCCGGCATAAAATTGCCAATGGCGAAGTACATAAATGGCTGATCGGGCACAAAATCGGCACGCAGTTGTACCCAAGCGCCCTGGGTCGCAAGCACCTGGTTAAAATTGACTTGCGGTTTTCCCTGCAGGTAAGAAATATCCAGTCCGTACCGACCGTCTAATCCGGCAACCGTAAAATACACGCCTATATTATTAGCGCGCACAGGCTGAATCGGCGTTTTGGGGCTGTACACTTTTTTTAAATGTTCCTTCATCAGCGCAGGGTCTTCTTTTACCCACATACTAAATTGATAGCGTTGTCCGGGTTTTAAAGGCCGCATTAATTGCCCCTGAATAGCCTCGCGATATCCCCCTTTTTGCCCCGCATCAATCGCAGGCAAATAATAAATGATGCCCGCGCAATAATTGCCGGTATGTACCGCTGGCAGCCAGGGACAATTTTCAGCCGCCGCCAATAAATCGGGCGTCATATCCCTGAAGGTGATCCAGGTTTCGGCGCATTCTGTAAACCGACCTGTGTAGCCCATGAATTCGCAGGGAACAACCACCGCGTCCGGCTTGGTTTGTTCAAAAGAAGAGTTTTGGACCAGGTTTTGGGTAAAAACAGCGTATGTTTTTAAAAAAAGGCCAACGAGGAGTAGGAGTAGTCGCATAAAAATCAGGTGGATTGCAAAAAAAGGTGGTGCAGGCTTGGTTTGTGTGGATATATAGTGGGTGCTTGTTTTTGGTATTTTGTTGCAGCGCATGTGAAAAACCTTGCCAAGAGCACCTCAAAAAGTTTTTTTGTTAAATTTTCTCAAAATACACAACTTTTTTTCCTAAAATGATGACAAAACGAACAAATATTGTATTTTTGTGTGAAATTCTCACGTTATGATAATACGATTTGTTGTTCAAAATATTTACTCATTCGGCGATGCCACCGAGTTTAATATGCTGCCACGTCCTAAAATCAGGACGCCAGAAGGGCATAAATATAGCGTAAATGGATTTGATCTGCTCAAGCTTTCTGCTATGTATGGCCCCAATGCTGCTGGTAAATCAAATTTTATCAAAGCAGTAGGGTTAATTCAAAAATTGGTTTTAGGAGAAATTTCAAGCACTGTTGTTCAAGAGGCTCAGTTTAAGTTCGGACCATCTGAAAATGTACGCCAGGTACTTGCAATTGAGTTTTTGCAAGACAATCAACCATTCTATTATGCCGTAGAACTGGTCGATGGGCATATCCAAACGGAAGAACTATACCTTTCTGGCTTAGGAAAGACACCTGACATTTTACTTTTTGAGCGTAAAACACTGTCCGATAACCAGGAAGTACTTACATTTTCAAAAGAGTTTGAGCAAGACGAAAAAAGTCAATTGCTAAAAACCATTCTATCGGAAGAGTTTTTAGATCCAACCTATACGATGTTTGAATGGGTCGCCCACCGCGATAACCCGCATCTAAAGGCGGTTAAAACTGCCTATAATTGGTTTCTCCATGCACTTCGGGTAATTGGCCCGGCATCAAATCAACATGCATTAGCGCAAAAACTGGACAATGATCCGCATTTTAAAAAATTTGTTGGGGTAATGCTTCCGTGCTTCAACTTAGGCATTTCAAATCTGGAATTTGTTTCCAAAACAGAAAATGATGTATCCGATATTTCGGAAACCCCCTTTTCCGCTGAAACTGGAGCAAGCACTTCCAACTCAAAGCGAACAACGCATCATTATAACATCAAAGAAAATCAACCGCTTGCATTCGTAAAAGAACCTGCACTGCCACTGGGGAAAAAATTGCAAGTAAGCCCAATCAATCAAAACGGGAAACAAGTAAATTTCAATTTAAATTCAATTTCTGATGGCACTATTCGTTTACTGGACTATTTATCAGCATTTTACGATTTAATAAACCAGCCCAAAGTGTACCTGATCGACGAATTTGATCGTAGCATACACCCAAGTTTAGCCAAAGAACTCATTAAAAAGTTTGCTACTGATATGCAGACCAAAGGGCAGTTGATTTTTACTACTCATGCATCAGACCTGCTGGATCAATCCATTTTCCGGCAAGACGAAGTTTGGCTAGCAGAAAAAAAAATCAATGGCGCTACCGAACTTTATGCTTTAAGCGATTTCAAGGAGCACAATACAATTGATATTCGTAAAGGCTATCTCAACGGAAGATATGGCGCCGTGCCTTTCCTGTCTGATTTGCAAGATTTAAACTGGCACCTCTATGATCTTGACTAATCGGCTTTTTACACGACGGGCACCCTGTTAAAAATGTTAAAAAAATTTGTCCCAACAAATATTCCCCTGACATTACGATTTTGGCGGCAAAACCCGTCCACCCACCCTGCGCTTATGAACTTTCAACCCAACATTAAAAAAACAAACCGGCGCGCATTTCCAGTCAAAATGCTCTATGCGTTTGTGTATCCTTTTAGTTCGGGCATTGTGATTTACGCCGGACTGATGACCTTCTCTGTGGTCGTGACCAATGTAACCGGATTGTTGCCGCAAATTGCCAAGGATCTTTATGAGGGGCAGTTAAACACAGCAGGTTCCATTTTTCTTTGGTTGTTTGCCTTTTTTATGGGCGGTTTTTTTGCTGGCTGGTGTGTTGAGCGCGAAAAATTACTCAAATGGCGCTATTTACACCTCCTGCCCCTGCTTGCGGTTGCCTGCATGTTTGTCGTAGTGGCCATTTCCGGCACCAATTCGGACACCCTGCACCCGGTCATTTTTCCCGCGCTGGTACTCTTTTCAATTGGTATCCAAAATGCCATGGTGAGCCTGACGACCTCCTCCCTCATCAAAGCCAGCCAAATGACTGGTGTGGTCAATGAACTGGGCGTAGACATTGCCGAAATATTTCACTCGGTCGGCGAACAACGGCGTGTCATCCAACGGGAGGCCCTCCTGCGTTTGATCGTCATGGTGAGCTTTTTATTGGGTGCCATGTTCAGTGTCGCCGTGTTCCCAAGTTTGCACACTGCCATTTTCTTTTTTCCAGCGGGCATCATCATCGCCGTTATGTTGCACGATATTGTGCGTTTTTAGGCAAAAAATCCGGTTTTTCTACAATTAAGCCCGCTGTTCAAAACTCGTCGCCAATTTGTGCGCATGAATCCATAGTTTTGCACTCCCTTTTCTCTGCAATTGCTTCAACTATTATGAAGGGCCGTTGTTGGACGAAATGAGATGTTCCTGTACACAAAACTACTTTTTACGCCACCACTCAATTGATCCACCATGCAAGATAAAAACATGCAACAACCTGCTGTCAACATCGAAATCTCGGAAGAAACAGCAGAAGGCATCTACTCCAACCTGGCCATTATTTCGCATTCCAACGCGGAATTTGTAGTCGATTTTATCCGTTTGATGCCCAATGTACCCAAGGCAAAGGTGAAAGCCCGCATCATTATCACCCCTCAACATGCCAAGCGTTTGTTGTTTGCCTTGAAAGATAATGTGCAAAAATACGAGCAGCAATTTGGCAAAATTGACGAGCAGGAACAGCAGTTGCCGCCTATGAATTTCAATACGCCGCCAGCGCAAGCCTAAACGCGGCCATTTTTCCCTTGTTGGGCGCAAGGTTGTTACCCGCCCCTGTTATGGTTATGGAAAAACGCTTTTCGTTGTTGCTCGCGCTCGAACTACTGTGGTGGGTCATCACAGCAGGTATTGTACTAATTGTGCTTTATCCTATTCATAAAGCAATGAATGTATGGATATTTGAGCGGTATAATATATTCTTTGTCGTGACCTTGGTCACCCTGACGCGTTACACTTTCCTGCTTAAACATACCTTGATTGCCAAAAGGCAGGTATTCAAAATTGTGATCATGCTTGCCATGTTTCCCCTGGTATTTATGTTGGTTGATAACCTGCACAACTTCATGGTATCCATCGAAAACTATACCTGGGATCCTTTAACGGGCCATCTTCCGCCCGCGCAAAAAAAGTCGATCGAGTCCTATTTGTGGGTAGAAATGCTCTTTTTTGGCGCAGGCAGCATTTTCGCAGCGCCCGTGCTGGCCGTCCGACTCTTTATGTCGGTGTGGCGCACCCGCAATTATGGCACGGTTTAATAAAAAAAGAACGTGCATATGCTTAAAATACTGCTCCCTACCAGCCTGATCCTCATGTTGTTGTGCAACGCCTGTACACCAACGGCCGCACCCAAGGCTACGCTTATTCTGTACAACGGCGTGTTTTTTACCGCCGATTCGAGCCAACAAGCTTACAGCGCCATCGCCATCGCACAGGATCGCATTCTTGCGCTTGGCTCCGATGCCGAAATCCAAAAACTGGCTAACCCCGGCACCGAGCAGATCGATTTAAACGGCGCTTTTGTCATGCCCGGTATCATCGAAGGACACGGCCATTTTTCCAGCTTGGGCCGCAGTTTGCAGAATATCAATCTTTTACACACCCAAAGTTGGCGTGAAGTGGTTGCGCAGGTAGCCGAAAAAGCAAAAAATACGCCCCCAGATGCCTGGATAGAAGGCCGCGGCTGGCATCAGGAAAAGTGGACTGAATCGCCCGGATTGACGGTACAGGGTTACCCTTTCCACGATGCATTAAGTGCTGTTTCGACCGAACATCCTGTTATTTTATACCACGCCAGTGGACATGCCTTGATTGCAAATGAAAAAGCCCTGGCCTTAGCGGGTATCAGCAGCGAAACACCCGATCCACTGGGCGGCCATATTGTACGCGATGCAACAGGCCGTCTTACCGGCGTACTGGAAGAAAATGCGATGGATTTGATCGAACAGCCCTACACGGCATGGAAAAACAAACGCCCGGAAACTGAAAAAATAGCCGCTTTCGAAAAAACCGTCGAATTAGCCACCCAACATTGCCTGCAACAAGGTATTACCTCATTTCAGGATGCAGGCAGCGATTTTTGGGAACTCGCACAATACAAACGCCTCGCCGAAAACGGTAAATTGGGCGTTCGGCTCTGGGCCATGATTGCCCAACCCCATGCCAGCGATTTTGATAAATTGCGTAATTTCCCACAAATTGGCATCGGACAGGGCTTTTTCACCGCCCGCGCCGTAAAAGCGTATTTTGATGGCGCCCTGGGCTCTTACGGCGCCTGGCTCTTAGCGCCTTATTCCGACAAACCAGGCGCTTACGGCCAAAATACAACCCCGGTCGACACCATCCGCGCCCTCGCCGAACAATGCCTCCAGCATCAGTTGCAGTTTTGTGTGCATGCCATTGGCGACCGTGCTAACCGGGAAGTACTGGATGTATTTGATGCCTTTTTACCCCAAACACCTGAAGGAAAAGCCCCCTATGGCGCCAAACGCGGCGCGTTACGCTGGCGGGTAGAGCACGCACAACATATTGATTTGCAAGATATTCCGCGCTTTGGGCAGCTGGGTGTTATTGCTTCTATGCAAGCGATTCATTGTACCAGCGATGCGCCTTTTGTAGCAAAACGACTTGGGCTGGAGCGTGCACGTACGGGCGCATACGCGTGGAGGCGCCTGCTCGATGCGGGTGCACGCATGGCCAACGGCACCGATACGCCCGTAGAAGAAATTGACCCATTTGCCTGTTTATATGCCAGTGTAAGCCGTAAAAGGGTGGATACCGGACTAGAGTTTTTCCCGGAACAGGCCCTGCAACGCGCAGAAGCCTTGCGCTCGTACACTGCCTGGAACGCCTTTGCGGCATTTGAAGAACAAGAAAAAGGCGTGTTGGCGCCTGGCAAATTGGCCGATCTGGTGGTGCTCTCAAACAACCTCCTGAACTGCCCGCCAACAGAAATACGGTCAACGAAAGTACTCAAAACCATTATTGCTGGGAAAGTAGTGTATATGCAATAGATTTTATACCAAAACGTTGCACTTGTTTAAAAGGAAAATCTACCTTAGCTGGCAATTATTCAACTTTTATATTTTTCACAAAACAATTTTGAAAGGTGGAATACGGGAATTTTAAACGGAGAGATGGGAATTTTCGGGATCGCGATCGGACGAATGACAATCGTGACCGGGGTGCCGATCGGGGTGGCTTCAATCGTGAGCGGGGTGGCGGTGAGTTCCGCGATCGTGGTGGCGACAGAGGCGGCGACCGAGGCGGCTTTAACCGGGACAGGGGTGGATTCCGCGAGCGCAGTGATTCGCGCGAACGGGGCGAACGCAGTGATCGGGAACCAGAAGAAAGTGTATTTTCCAAACGGGTACGCGCGGGCAAACGCCGTACGTACTTCTTTGATGTACGCAAAACAAAAGGTAGCGACTTTTTCATCACCATAACGGAAAGTACCCGTCGTGAAGATGGTTTTGGCTACAAAAGACACAAAATTTTCCTCTACAAAGAAGATTTTAACCGCTTTGTTGCTTCTTTGACAGAAGTAGTAAACCACGTTAAAACGGATCTGATGCCCGACTTCGATTACGAAGAATTCGATCGTCGCCAGGCAGAATGGGAAGCGCAAAACAAAGACTTCGATGAAGACGAAGACGGTGGGCAGGACGAACCTGTTGATCGTGAAGTACGCGAAGTAAGCAATGCGCAAGCAGAAGAAACGGACGAAACCGAAGAAACCGATGACAAAAAATCGCCGTTCCGCAAAGACGACGACGAAATGTCCTGGTAGTTTTTAGGGCTAATCTTTATACTCCCAGTCTTCACCCAAATCTTCTACAGGGTGCCAAAACAGGGATTTAAACTGCACCACTTTATCTTCTTTTATTTCAACGCCTTCAGCCTCTAGTAATTCCTGCATCAGCGTTGGTGTGGGAAAATGGTGCCGTCCACTCAGTTCACCCTTCCGATTTACTACCCGATGCGCAGGCACTCCGTCCTGCGCAAACGAATGATTGAGCGCCCAACCGACCATCCGGGAAGCGTCCAAGGCTAAAAAATCGGCAATGGCGCCATACGTGGTGATGCGCCCCTTGGGTACCGCTTTTACCACGGCATACACCAAATCGAAATAAGTAGGCTGCGCTTTGTTCATATCGGCTTGATCAAATTGGCCAAACGCACATATTCCTCCCAACTAAGGGTTTCTGGCCTTTTTTCATAAAATGGATCGCTCATCAGTACCTCCTGGGCTATAAAAGGCTTGAGTGTATTGCGCAGCATTTTTCTGCGCTGGTTAAATGCCGTTTTTACCACCCGCCGAAACACCGCTTCATCACAACCCAATTCAAAATTGTCTTTACGGGTTAAGCGGATCACCGCCGATTGTACCTTGGGCGGCGGATTGAACGAACCGGGCGCTACCGAAAACAAGTACTCTACCTTGTAAAACGCCTGCATCAATACGCTGGTAATGCCGTATACTTTTCCACCTTCTTTCGAAACAACCCGATCGGCCACCTCTTTTTGAAACATCCCCACCATTTCCGGGATCAAGCCGCGATAATCGAGCATTTTAAACAAAATCTGCGTCGATATATTGTAAGGGAAATTGCCAATCAAACAAAAAGCATCCTGACCAAACACCGTTGTCGGGTCAAAATCCAGGAAATCCTTCAAAATTAAACGCGGCGTGAGCGCGGGGTAGTTTTTTTGCAAATATTCCACCATGTCACGGTCGGCCTCCACCGCATAGGTCTCATAATCGGTATGGGCCAATAAATGTTTGGTCAACATACCCATCCCCGGGCCAACCTCCAACACCCGGCCACATTCGCCGGTGCGTTGCAAACTGTCGGCAATGCGCAAAGCAATATGGTCATCTTTAAGAAAATGCTGTCCGTACGATTTTTTGGCTTGCATGCCTGGTATTTTAGGAAGTTAAGAAGATTTGGCCGTTTTTTCCACAGCTAAGGCTTGGCCCAACTGCATGAACCAGAGGGTAAAAAACAGGTAAAAAGCAACGCCAATGGCTGTTTCGAGGGTGTATTCTACCAAAAATGAAACAAACATCATGATCTGGAAGACCGCAAACAAATAAAATCGACGCGCTGCACGCACCGTGAGCGGCGCAAACAAGGCGATCAAACTCAGGCACAAACCCAACAAACCTGTGCCACAAAGGATGTAAATAAACTGATTGTGTGGCAAACGCGGATCTAAGGAATAACTTGGGTAATGGTCGTTGGCCATCATTTGTACTTCAATCGGCAAATCACCGGCCCCAATACCCAAAAGCGGGTCACGCATCCACAAACGAATCCCGATTTCGAGCGATACCCACCGCTGTGCGTCGGAATAAGTGCCGCCTTGGTTTTGCCGATATTTTTCCCAGTCGTACCGCATATAACCGATGCGCTGTTGCAAACTGGGCATGGTTTGATAGGCAATCACGGGCGCAGCCAACACCACCACCAGGGCCAAAATACTCAAACGCCGGTTTCCTGCCGATACAATCCCCAAGGCAATGGTGTAAAACAAGGCAATGTACAAAGCGGCCAACCCGCTGCGCACACTCAACAAATGAATCATGACAAACAAGGAAAGCACCGTAAGGGCCAACACTGTGCGCTCCCAAGGATACCGCCAATAAAAACCGCGTTTCCACAACCAACCACCCGATAAAATCGCGGTAACTAATAAAAGATTGAAGCGAATGTGGTTACGCGGTACCGGCACCGGACGACCATGAATCAAATCGGCAATGATGGTGTCGTAATGCAGGATGAAATTAATACCAACCCCAATACTCAACAACAACATGACCCATACCAATAAATATAAGACGGATTGGTACTGCCGACTTGAAAGGGCCGGTAAATTGGCAAAAGCCAGCGGAAGTACAAAAAATGGAATTCTGACCCGCACCTGACTGGCCCAAAAAGCGGTGTTTTCGGACCAAAAGTAACTGATGGCTGGCGCCAGCAATAAAAAGGAAAGCGCCACATAAACCGGACTTTGAAAAAACCGTACAAAGGCAAACCGCAAGCCATGCAGCAAATGCGCGTGCGGATGAACACGGCGCGCTGACACCGTAGCCTGCCATAAGCCCGCTGCTACCAACAGCCACATACTCACGGACAGCAAAAACGGAGCAGTCATTAAACTGCTCACCAACAGGGCAGCAGCAAAAAGGGTAAGGCCCGAAGGCGTGAGCAGTTGTTTGTAATTCCGGGTTTCCAATGATTCTAATGCTGAGATAGTCGAGCGAAGGTCCGCAACCGGCATGGAGCGATAACGGGCAAAGATAAGGCAGGGGACGGGAATTTTTCTTTTCCAAAACTTGTTCCTCGAACTTCCCTACTTTTGTGTTGTTCTATATACCTGATCATGAAACATTGCTTTTACCCGTATTGCTTTGCTGCATTAATACTGATGGTTTCCGCCTGCCGACAAGATACCCCGGCGAGCCAGGAACAGCGTCCTCCGCTCATGATGGGCAACCCAACGCCAACTAACAATCCGTCGGGAGAGCCTCTTGCTTTACCCAAAACAGGGACAGGAAATTTTGAAAACCTGGTGGCCGATTTTGAACGAAAAGACCGCGGTATTTGGCAAAAACCGGATATGGTTATTTCGCTTTTAGGAAACCTGGAAGGCAAAACGGTAGCCGATATTGGGGCAGGAACCGGCTATTTTACCTTCCGCATGGTGCCTACCGCCAAAAAAGTAATCGGTATCGACATTGATCAGCGCTTCATCCAGTTTATGGATAGTGTGAAAGTACGCATGCCCGAAGTGTATCGCAAACGATTTGAAACACGCTTGGCAAAACCCGACAACCCCTTGCTCGCACCCGAGGAGGCCGATGCCGTGGTGATTGTCAATACCTATGGATACATCGAACACCGCGTACAATACTTCAAAACCGTGTGGAAAGGCATGTCGCCCGGTGCAAAAATGTTGATTATTGATTTTAAAAAGAACAATTTACCCATTGGCCCGCCCGACGAATTCAAGGTTGCGCTTAGCCAGGTGGAACAAGAACTGGTACGTGCAGGGTTTACGATTGATAAAATAGACCGTGAATCTCTTGACTATCAGTACATTATCATTGCATCCAAGCCTATTTCTTCACAATAATCATTTGATGATGCACCGCGCGCTACGTTTGGGCAGTGCTTTATTTGACTACTTTTTTATGCGCAGTTCTCTGAAACTTTTTACTTGGTTTGGCATTCCCGTGCATCTGCACTGGTCATTTGGTCTTATTTTTCTATACGCTTTTTATATCGGAAACGCACAAGGCGCGGGTTGGATCGGCATTTTATGGATCATGGGCTTGTTTATTGCTTTATTTGGTTGCGTCTTGTTGCACGAATTTGGCCATTCACTTACCGCAAAACGATACGGGGTGAATACCCAGGACATCATTCTTACGCCCATTGGTGGTATTGCCCGGCTGGAAAGAATGCCTGAAAAACCCATCCAGGAATTTTTTGTAGCCATTATGGGGCCTATGGTAAATGTAGTGATTGCCCTGATTTTGTTTATTCTTGGTAGAATTATGTTTTCCGGGCCAGATTGGGCCTTTTTTACCGCAACCATTGTGGACTATTTTAGCGGCATCCTTGGCTTTTTTACTGATGCCAAGGCTTTATTGTTGGGTAACTTGAGCATCCTCGATTTTTGGGACAATTTATCCCGCGGCTGGAGCTCCAACGAGGCGGCGGATGTGGCGATCGAAGCAGAACTGAACGTCAGTAGTTTCCTGTTTTTTATGCCCGTATTGCTTTCTGTTAACCTATGGCTGGTGGTATTCAACATGATTCCGGCTTTTCCGATGGATGGCGGCCGGGTATTTCGGGCGCTGCTGGCCATGCGCCTGGGTAGGGTGACGGCTACACGTTGGGCATCGCGGGTAGGTCAGTTCATCGCGCTAATTTTTGTACTTTTTGGCCTTGCAAAAGGCGGCATTACCCTGATATTAATCGGCTTTTTTGTCTTTTCAATGGCGCGTACCGAGAATAACATGGTACAACTCAGTGATTTATTGAGTCGATTCAATGCTTCCGACATTATACGCGTTGCCTTTACCCGTCTTTCCTCCAACGATTGGATGCAAACGCCCATTGATATGCTGAAGGGCAGTTTGGAACGGCACTTTTTGGTATTCAACATCAATGACCAATTGGTGGGTGCCCTGACGGAAGAACAAATCTTAGAGGCGCAGAAAAAGAAAGATTTTAGTGTTGCGGTAGAAAACTACATGCAAACCGTAGAAGTGGTGCACCCAAAAGAATCCATGGGTTATGTATATCAGTTACTCATGCAATCGGGTGAACCAATTATTGCAGTTGCCGATGCACAAGGGGTGCTGGGGGTTATTGACCGGGAAGAATTTCGAAACTTTATGCGTTTACAAAGCGGAAAGTAAGGCCGCGCTTACTATTTCTTTTTAAAATCGCCATTTTTCCAGGCTTTAAAGAACTGTCCCCAAGCAAGCGGGCTGAAAATGTTCATGGGTGGCGTTTGGCCAATATACACGTACTCGCGCGATTGCTGGCGCAGGTAAAAATTGGCGCTTTCACGTCCACTGTGCGGTACAATATCCGGATTTTTCCGCGCTTCGGTGAGGTATTCGTTGGCGAGGTTTTTCGTTGCCTGGCGTTGTAACTCAGGCGTAACATCCATTTTCAGGAATTCAATTTTGAAGTGATCTTTAGAGGGCCACGGAAAAATAACCGTCATGGGCAGGTTGATGGTATCCTGCGACAACAACTGAACAATGGAGTAGCGGTCCTGCGTAAGGGTGTCGGGAATCGTGATGGTAACCGGTTCAAAACCGATGCAATTAAAACGCACCTTATCGCCTTTTTCAACTACGATGGAGAAAAACCCACGGTAGTCAGAATAACTGCCCCGATTTTTTTTAGGTATATGCACGGTAGCATAAGGTACAGGCAATAGCCGACCATCTGCTTCGGTGATTAACATACCAGAAAACTGGATGAGTTGCTCCTCTTTCTTAGCCGATTGTGCATCCTGCGCATGTAGGAAGGTGCAACAAAGGATACCGATGATAAATGCGATACTTTTTTTCACGCTATAAAATTTTAAATTCAGGACTCTTATAACCAGATACCTTGGCTATAAAACAAAGGTACGCGAAAGAATTGACTGTAAGAACGATTAAAAACGGCTGTTGTGCAAAAGGTTAACGCAAGTTTAACTTAGCCAAAATCACCGATGTTTGCATCATTTGCCCACTTTAAAACGTTTTAAGTGCAACATTCGCTGGCTTTGCATTTTTTTGCATGCCTTTCACCACGAAAGAATGGATAAAACTTCCACTTAGCAACGCGTGTTTTTGTTACCTTTGCCGACGTTTTGCGTTTCTTTATTTAAAAACACCTCTTTACACACGATGTCTCGTTCGATCAATTTCTTTTTTCTGCTCGCCTTTTTGTCAGGCGCCGTTACTATGCAAGCGCAAACCGCGCCAAAATACGGACATATGAACCTTGGCAATTTGCTGGAATCGCTTCCCGAAACCAAAACAGCAAATGACCAATTGAAACTGTACACCGATCAATTAACGGCCAAAGACGATTCGCTGACCAAAGCGTTTCAAGCCGCTTACACCAAACTGGAAACCGAATACAACTCAGGCGTACTTACGCCGGTGCAATCTCAAGAGCGTCAGGCTGAATTACAAAAACAACAAGAGTTTATTCAAAAGTTTGAACAGGAAGCACAGCAAAAAGTTGCTGAACGCCGGGAACAATTGTTGAAGCCTATTTTGGCCAAAATCGATACTGCGATCAAGGCGGTTGCTACCGAATTGGGCTACCTAATGATTTTTGACACCAGCTCGGGTGTTATGTTGTTCGCCAACGATACCGACGACGTGACGGCCACGGTGAAGAAAAAATTGGGCCTCTAAAATTTATATTGCGTATTTTTTCTGCACGGTCAGGCAACTTTATTGCCTGACCGTGCTCTTTTTAGCGGGATTGTATGAAAATGAATAGGCCGATAGTCGGACTTTATTAGTTTTGCGCTTTCTGTGGTGGTGCAAGCAGCCTGCCACGTTCTATGTTACCCACTTTGCCCATCAGCAAATCAGATCGTTTTATCATGAATGCATCTTTCAAGACACTCAACAACCTAACCGGCTGGCTCACGTTTGCCATCACCGGAATCGTGCTGGCATTAGCCGCCCAGCCTACCGGTAGTTTGTGGGACTGCGGCGAATTTATTTCTGGCGCGTATAAACTTCAAGTTGTGCATCCGCCCGGCGCCCCTGTATTTTTGTTGGTTGGCCGCTTGTTTGCCTGGGTCGCCACGTTGTTTTCGAACGACCCATCCAACATAGCCTATGCCGTCAACTTGTTGTCGGCCTTAAGCACGGCCTTTGGTGCCATGTTTATATGTTGGAGCACCACCATTTTGGTACGCCTTACCCTCACAGGCCGCGATACTGCGCCAGAAGGCGGCCAATTGATCGCAATTTTGAGCGCCGGTCTGATCGCTGGTTTGGTAACCGCCTTTACTTCATCCGTTTGGTTTTCAGCGGTGGAAGGTGAGGTGTACGCCATGTCTACCTTTTTTACCTGTATGACACTGTGGGCGGTACTCAAATGGTACAATTTGCCCGATGAGGCCAACGCAGATCGTTGGTTGGTATTCGCCATTTACTCAATCGCATTGTCTATCGGGGTCCATTTGCTCAGCTTGCTGACATTCCCGGCCCTTGCGATGTTTTATTATTTTAAAAAGGCGAAAAAAGTAACTTTTCTGGGTGCTTTAACCTCAGCGATTGTAGGTGTCGTATTCATTGTTGTCATTCAAAAGGTGGTTATTGCAGGTATTCCAAATATGTGGGCCTGGTTTGACATGTTGATGGTAAACAACTTTGGCTTGCCTTTTTACAGCGGTATCATTCCGGTTATTTTGTTGTTTACGGCCGGTATTTGGTATGGCTTGCATTATGCCCGCAAAACCAACAATGGCCTGATGCAGCGCCTGGTTGTTTCGTTTGCTGTAATTGTAATTGCCTATAGCTGTTACGGTATGGTGATCCTGCGCGCGATCGCCAGTCCACCAATTAATATGAATGATCCTTCTGATCCGATGCGTTTGTTGCCTTACCTCAACCGCGAGCAGTATGGCGAACGTCCGTTGTTAAGCGGCCCGGATTTTGATGCACAACCAATGGGGGTTGAGTCTACTGAACGCTATGGCCGCGTGGGCAACCGCTATGAAGTGGTAGACGAAAAAGTGGATTATGAGTTCTCGCCCAATGATAAAACCTTGTTCCCTCGGATGGGCGACTATTCGCAGGACCGACCGCGGCTGTACCGCCAATGGATCGACAAGCCAACCGGAAAACCCACTTTTTCCGATAATATTGAGTTTTTCTGGAAATACCAGATCGGCTGGATGTATTGGCGTTACTTTATGTGGAACTTCTCCGGCCGTCAAAATGGCGAACAGGGTTATTACTCCTGGGATCCAACGGCGGGCAACTGGATTACGGGTTTCAGCGCATTGGACGAACGCCGTATTGGTAACCAACGCGAAATCCCCGATTTCCAAAAATACAACCAGGCCAACAATAAGTACTATTTAATTCCTTTCTTGTTAGGCTTGCTGGGTATGTTTTTCCATTACAGCCGCCGTCGCAACGACTTCTTTGCCTTGTTTGCCCTGTTTATTATCACAGGCGTGGGTATCATTGTATATTCCAACCAGCCACCGAACGA
Organism: Saprospiraceae bacterium; assembly: GCA_027488935.1. GTDB lineage: Bacteria > Bacteroidota > Bacteroidia > Chitinophagales > Saprospiraceae > M3007. Next base: position 33,294 of record JAIYAP010000065.1, read on the forward strand.
GCCGCGCGAACGCGATTATGTATTGGCAGGCTCTTTCTTTACCTATGCCATCTGGATCGGGATGGGGGCCTTTGCCCTCTTCGACCTGCTCGTTGCACGCCTGAAACTGGCGGGCAATATCGCAGCGCCGGTTGCTGGTTTGATCGGTTTGGTAGCACCCTTGCTCATGGTTACCCAAAACTGGGACGACCACAGCCGTGCAAAACAGTATGCCAGCCGCGATTACGCACGCAACTTCCTCGAATCTTGCGAGCCCAACGCCATCATTTTCACCTATGGCGATAATGATACCTACCCGCTGTGGTATTGCCAGGAAACAGAAGGCATTCGTACCGATGTGCGGGTGGTAAACCTTTCCCTGATTGCCGTAGACTGGTACATTGGCCAGTTGCGTCGGGCTGTAAACAACTCCCCGGCCATTGAAATGAGCATCCCGCAAGAAAAGATTCAAGGCTTTAAACGCGTACAAATTCCTTACGGCGGTGGCCAAGGTCCTGAAAAGGAAATGAGCCTCGATCAGGTGATGAAATTCCTGGGCGAAGACCATCCGCAGCAACAAGGCAGTGGACGCGGCTTTGATACCTACCTGCCTACACGCAAAATGTTTATTCCGGTAAATAAAGAAGCGGGTATTGCCAACAAAATTCTTTCGCCGAATGATAGCACCATTGTAGACACCATTCACTTTAATATTGGGGAGAAAAAGACCTATATTATTAAAGACGATTTGGCCATTATGGACATCATTGCTTCGAATATTTGGAAACGCCCCATTTACTGGGCCGTTACCTGCCGCGATGAAAAACTCCTGGGCTTACAAGATTACCTCCAATTGGAAGGCCTCGGGTTGCGTTTGATCGCCTCTAAAAATAAAAGCAATACCGAAAGTTATGGCATCATCGGTTGCGGCCGGGTAGATACCGATTTGGCGTACCGCAACATCATGGAAAAGTGGACTTGGGGTAATTTTGATAAGGAACGCTTGTATGTTGACCGTTCTTACCTGCCAAGCCTCCAAACCATGCGCGTGACGATGATTCGGGTAGCCCGTCAGTTGGTGTTTGAAAAACAAAACGAAAAAGCCATGGCACTGGCCGATCGCTATTTTGAAGCATTCCCACAATACAACTTCAACTACGATCAGTTTACTGCCTTTATGGCCGATATTTATGCCCGGGCTGGTAATAAGGAAAAGGCAGCAGCCAAAATCCGCGAAATTGCCAAAACGATCGAACAACAGTTGCGTTTTGTTAAATCACAAACGCCTACGTTCCAACGCGGCTACCAGCAAGACGGACAGTACGCCATGGGTACGGCACAAACCATCCTGCGTATTGCCGAAGATATGGGCGACAAGGACCTGCTGAAAGAATTGGAAGATCAATTCACCCCTTACATTCCAAACCAGAATGCACCGAACAGCCTTCCGGGCTTTAGGCAGTAATTGGAAAGGAGGGTTTAAAAATATGAATTATCCCGAATTTTGGTGAAAACTAAAATTCGGGATTTTTTTATCCATATGACTGAACACTCAGCAAAGCGGAAACATTTGGGTAAGATATTCGACCTCTAGCGAGGTCGTGCGGAAAAAAATACCATTGGGCGTTGCTACAAATATTTGACCTCCAGGGAGGTCCGTGCCTTGCTTTTGAGATTCCAGGAAATGGTTTTAAATCAATAAATCATTGGGCAACGCGACGACCTCGGATGAGGTC
>JAIYAP010000081.1 GCA_027488935.1 Saprospiraceae bacterium
CAGAAAATGTATTTTACGACTTCATTTGTGATCGCTGACTAAACTCTTCCACTCTGTCTCTTTCGAGACCTTACCTTCTTTTTTCTTTCACTTCCAACCTGTCAATGAACTCTTTATAATCGAAACCTTCGTTAAGGCTCTTTTAATCTTACTTGTTACTCCGTTTAAAATCGGGACGCAAAGATACGGTTTGTTTTTTCATTCCGCCAAACATTTTCGAAAAAATATTTTTTCTGTCGTCGCTAATTCCAAAAGCGGGCGCAAAGGTAACACCACATTCCATGTTTCCAATAGATGGGGCAAAGTTTTTTAAATCTTTTTTTGCACTTATCCCAAAACCCCCTATTTTTGGGGCTTTAACCCTTAATCTTTCATTTAATCATCCTTTCATGCTTCCTTTTTTTTCTGCCACGCGCAAATTTGGCCAAGAAATCTTTTCCGGAATCCTTCACCTGGCCTATCCCGAACTCTGTGCCGCCTGCCAATACGACCTTCCCATTGCCGGAAATTGCTTTTGTATCCGTTGTCAACTCAAGTTGCATCCCTCGGATATGTACAAAAGTGTCGAAAATGAATTTACCCAACGCTTTTGGGGACGACTTCCGCTGCAAACCGGGGCTGCCATGTACTACTTCACCCGAAAAAGCCCCATCCAACGCGCCCTACACCAATTGAAATACCGAAACCAACCAGATGTAGGCATTAAAATAGGTCGAGCATTCGGACGACAACTCCTTACCAATCCCGTCTTCCAATCGATTGATCTGATTATACCCGTCCCACTCCATCCAAAACGAGAACGTTTGCGCGGATACAATCAAAGTACCATGCTGGCCCGCGGATTGGCCGAAATACTCGAGGTCCCCGTGGTTACCGATGTCTTGCAACGCCAAAAATTTACGCAAACCCAAACCCAAAAAAAACGCCTCGAACGATTTCGAAATATGGGGGACGTCTTTGTCGTAAAACAACCCAAACTGATTGCCGATAAACATGTGCTGCTCGTCGATGATATCCTGACAACCGGCGCAACCCTCGAAATGTGCGGAATCGCCCTCATCGAAGTGCCGGGTACCCGCATCAGCATCGCCACCATTGCAATTGCGATGCTTTAAACTAAAGTAAGGATGTTGAAACGGGTGCTGCTCTCCGATATTACCGATTATGCCTTGCTAGCCCAGTTGCTGCGCCATCTGCTGGAACTCCTGCAACATGGTCCCTTGCAAAAGCCACTCCGGCAAATCAGCTATGAAACCATGGTCGCTGAGAAAATAATGGTTTACCTCAGCCAAATGCCCATAGAAGATTTTGACACCTATAATATAGATGCAGCAGATTACCATTGTGTGCTGGAACGCCTGCTGAAGGTACATCCTACCATTAAGTTATGGCAAACCGATACCGGCGAACTATTTATCGAAATATGAAAGGAACAATTTTGATAAACCAAAAGGATTTATTTACGTTACCTTTGCGTAGAATATTTCCAAACAACAATAAAAGAGGCTCATCGCATGGAAACGATTGCAAAAAGTCCGGTAATGCTTTATACCGAGCAAACACCCAACCCAGAAGCGCTGAAATATGTAACCAATCGGCTGCTTTACCGCGGTATTGCAGATTTTAAAGAAGCGGCACTCGCCGAAACATGGAGCCCGATGGCCCATAGTCTCATGGAGCTGCCTTATGTGAAAAGTGTCTATTTCAATAATAACTACGTCACTGTTACCAAGGAATTCAATTACGAATGGGCCGATATCATGCTCAAACTGAAAGAATTTATCAAGGATTTTGTGGAAAATGGCGGCACGGTGGTAAATGAAGGATTTACCGAATTTATTGAAAAGGCAGAAGCCGAAAGCAACGCTGGTCAGTTTAGCGGTGAAAATGGCGATATTGCACGCAAAGTCAAGGAATTAATTGATACCTACGTTAAACCTGCGGTTGAAATGGATGGCGGCAACATTGAATTCAAGGCCTATGAAAACGGTCGGGTATTCGTAACCATGCAAGGATCTTGCAGCGGCTGCCCATCATCTTCGGTTACGTTAAAAGCCGGTATTGAAGGTATGCTGAAACGCATGATTCCAGAAGTAACAGAAGTGGTACAAGAAATGGCTTAAACGGCCTGTTTTTGTCCGTTTGTAGAAGATGGTGCAAGCCGTTCCAGTTTAGTTACTGGAGCGGCTTGCGCTTTTATTCTTCTAAATTGATGCTACCTTTGGCGCACATACGATCTGTCCAATATGTCTTTAATAAAAAAGTTAGCGGGAGAAACCGCAATTTATGGCCTTAGCAGCATCCTCGGCCGCTTGTTGAACATGCTGTTGGTCCCTTTTTATACCCGTGTACTGGCGACAACCAATGAATATGGTGCGGTGATCGATTTGTATGCCACCTCGGCTTTTGTCATGGTGCTCTTCTCCTACCGAATGGAGTCCGCATTTTTTCGATTTGGAACGCCGAAGGAAGACCGTGATCGGGCCTATTCAACAGGCTTGATTTCTATTATCGGTACTTCAGCATTGATCGTTGCATTGCTGCTAGGCTTTGCACAACCGATTGCCAATGCACTGTATTACCCGAAACATCCGGAATACATCCGGTGGTTTGCCCTGATTTTGGCGCTCGATTGCCTGGCCGAATTGCCTTTTGCCCGCCTGCGCCTGGAACAGAGACCACGCTTTTTTGTGGTGGTGAAAATGGCGAACATCTTTATTAATATAGGTATGAACCTGTTTTGGCTGGTTTTCTGCCCTTGGGCTGCCCAACAGGGTTATTCCTGGGTGCACGCGGTTTGGGCGCCCGGACTTGGGGTGGGTTATATCTTTTTGTCCAACCTGATTGCTAGTTTAGTTACCCTGCTCCTATTGTTTCCGCAGTTTCGAGCAATAAAGTGGGTATTTGACAAGATTTTATGGTTAAAAATGGTGGTTTATGCAGCACCTTTAATCATTGTAACCTTTTCGGGTATTGTAGGAGAAATGTTCAGTCGTTCGATGCTCAAATTCCTGTTGCCCGGTACACCTGCGGAAAACCTGGGCGCGGTGGGGGTTTTCGGTGCCAACTATAAACTGGCAGCACTCATTTCCCTTTTTACCCAGGCCTATCGGTATGCCGCGGAGCCGTTTTTCTTTCGGCATGCGGGCGAAAAGGATGCCATGCGCACCCAAGCAGAGGCAACAAAGTGGTTTACGATTACTTCGGCAGCGGGTATGTTGTTTATATTGTTGTTCATAGATATCGTAAAATACTTCATTTCCCCTAAATATTGGAGTGGTCTCCCTGTGGTGCCGGTATTGCTCATGGCCAATTTGTTGCTGGGCGTTTATTACAACTTTTCTATTTGGTACCGCCTCAAAGACCGCACTGGCCTGGGGGCCTGGATTTCGGTGGTGAGTGCGTTGCTTACCATTGGACTTAATTTTGTCCTGATTCCTTTATTTGGGTACCAGGGCGCATCGTGGGTAACGCTCATTTGCTATGCCTACCTGTGTTTTGCAACCTGGTATACGGGCAAAAAGCATTATCCGGTGCCTTATGCTATGGGCAGGATGTCGGCCTATGTTGCACTGGTTTTTGCTTTATGGGGATTAGATCAGTTGCTGCAGCCATTCCTGGCAGGCATACCACTCCTGTTGTGGGGGGCAAAAGTGATTTTATTCGGCGCTTTTGCCGGCGTCGTGTTTCAGCTTGAACTCAGAAACAAGATATTTAAATCCGCTTAACGTTTTGTCAATCAAATAATTACTTCTTCACCAAGGGTCGGGATGTCTACCGATTTGAAGCCCTGTTCCTGCAAATAATCGCGCCATTTCTCCTGGCGATCGAGGGTGCCGTGTACCAGGAAGATTTTTTGCGCAGTTGCTTTTTGATTAGACAAGAAATTATACATTTCTTCCTGATCTCCATGCGCGGAAAAGGAATCCATCATGACTACATCTGCCAACACTTGCAGGTTTTCGCCGAAAATATGGACAGACTTGGCACCTGAGCGCAAAACCCCACCCAGTGTATTGGGCGCGCAATAACCCACCATCAGGAACGTATTGCGTTTGTTTTCAATATTGTTAAATGCGTGGTGCACAATTCGACCCGCATTCATCATACCTGACGCTGAAATAATAATGCAAGGTTTGTCGATGTTGTTTAGCGCCTTACTTCCTTCCGTCGAACGAACATACGTAAGCCCATTGAAGCCCCAGGGATCCTCAGCGTCTATCAAATAGCGGTGTATTTCCTCATCCATGCACTCCGGATGGCTGATGAATACCTGGGTCGCGTTCACGGCAAGCGGACTATCCACAAAAATTGGAATTTTGGGCAGTCTGCCAGCAAAATGTAATTGACTTAAGATGTACACCACTTCCTGGGTACGTCCGATAGAAAAGGCCGGAATGATGAGTTTGCCTTTTTTCTCAACACAAGTATCGTGTACTACTTCTAAAAACTGCTCTAGTTCATTGGGCGCAGACGCGTGCGTGCGATCGCCATAGGTGCTTTCGCAAATAATATAATCGGCGTCAGGCATGGGCATGGGATCCTGAAGTATAGGGCGGTTCGGCCGACCAATGTCGCCGCTAAAGGACAAACGAATGCTCCGATCTCCTTCCTGAATCACCAAATTTACACTGGCTGAGCCCAGGATGTGGCCGGTATCGCGGAACAATACTTTTACATCGGGGTGAACATGAAACCACTCTTCGTAATTAAAGCTGGAAAATCGATCTATGACACCGTAAACATCCGCTGTGGTATAAAGCGGTGTTTTTTCGGGGTCGTTGAGGTTTTTGCGCTTTTTATTGAAGTACTCGGCGTCGGATTCCTGTATTTTGGCGCTATCCATCAGCATAATCGTGCAAAGATCACGGGTAGCATTGGTGGCGAAGATTTTTCCTTTAAATCCATCGGCCACCAGCTTGGGTACCCGACCGGTATGGTCAATGTGGGCATGGCTTAATACAAGATAATCGATTTCTTTGGGGTCAAAATGCCATTTTTCATTAAAATCTAGCATTGGATTGGCTGCATTGGTGCTGCCCTCCGTTGAGCGGCCGTCATCATCGCCGCCTTGGTATAACCCACAATCCAACAGAATTTTAGTGCCATTTTCCAAAGTAATCAGATGGCAGGATCCAGTTACTTCGCGCGCTGCGCCACAAAATTTAATCTTCATAAAAATAATATAAATTAGACTTTTGCATGAATGGCCGAAAAGTAAGGCAATATTCATGCAAGGCCATTGATTTTATGCTTTAAAACGCAAAACGATTTAAAAAAACGCAAACACCGCAAGTCCCGATATAAAATTGGTATCTTTGCAATCCTTTTTTTGATACACACTTTGGGGTAATCATTCGATATCCCTGATTATCCGACAATTTGACCAAATCCTCGCTGGTCTGTGAAAAGAGTACAACTAGCTGCCGTTGAGGCAGACGAATCAGATGATAACTTAGTGCTGCTTGTCGAAAAAGGCAAGACTGACCTGCTTCAAGGTATTTTACAGCCCTCGGAATTTGACTTTTTACAGCAAATTGTAGGACGGGAGGTAAGCACCTGTTTTTTCCCACGTCCGACAGGAACTGTTTTTATTCGCATATTAAAGGCTGATAAAGATCCGATGGCCGCCCTGGAAGTCGCCAGACTGGCCGGTACTGAACTGTTGCGGGAACTGCGAAACTATAAAATTGAATCCGTTCAGATTCGAAGTTTTACCGAAACGCCCCGGTTATTGGCATTTGCGGAAGGGCTGGCGCTGGCGAGTTATCAGTTTTTAAAATACTATACGCAACCTGAAAAGAAAGAAAAAGCCTTTCGCTGGATTCGAGTAGCAAAGCCTGGCGCTACGTTTGAAGAAGTGCAGGAGTTGGATCAATTGGTAGAGGCGGTATTTTTAGCCCGGAACCTCGTCAACGAACCGCATTCTCATTTTACCGCACTCGATTTGGCCGCTGCTGCCCAACAGGCTGGTACGGAATACGGTTTTGAAGTAGAAGTATTGGGCAAGGAAAAACTCGAAAGTTTGAAAATGGGGGGCTTGTTGGCGATCAACAAGGCGAGTACAGTGCCACCCCAGTTTTGTATTTTGGAATGGAAACCAGTGGGAGCGCAAAATAAAAAGCCTGTGGTTTTGGTCGGGAAAGGCGTTGTGTATGATACCGGCGGCTTGAGTTTGAAGCCAACCGATGGTATGGATTATATGAAATGTGATATGGCGGGTGCTGCCACGGTAATTGGGTTATTCGCTGCGGCGGCACGTAATCAGTTACCCGTGCATTTGATCGGGTTAATTCCAGCGACTGATAATAAAATTGGAGAAAACGCGCTTTCTCCTGGCGATGTGATTCGCATGTACTCCGGAAAATCGGTTGAAGTAATCAATACCGATGCGGAAGGGCGTATTATTTTGGCAGATGCGCTGCATTATGCTAAAAAATACAAGCCGGAGTTGGTGATTGACTTTGCTACCCTCACGGGTGCGGCGGTACGCGCAGTAGGTACCCAGGCGATTTGTTACATGGGGACAGCTGCCGAAAAAACAAAAAAACAACTCGAAAAAAGCGGCTGGGAGACCTACGAACGGCTCATTGAATTTCCGCTTTGGAAAGAATATGGCGATGAATTAAAAAGTAATATTGCCGATTTGAAAAATGTTGGATCAGGGAACGCAGGTATGGTCACAGCCGGGAAATTCCTGGAACATTTTACGGATTATCCCTGGCTGCACTTGGACATTGCCGGACCTGCCTATCTTCGCGCTGCCAATGCTTACCGTACCAAAGACGGTACTGGTGTAGGAGTGCGGCTGATGTATCGATTTTTAAAACAATATTGAATAGATTTGCGCTGAAAACCTATTATGGAATTACAGCGAATGATCCGTTTTAAAATGCCTGAAAATGAGTAATTTAACCATCGGAATAACTTGTGGCGACATCAATGGAATTGGCCTTGAAGTCGCGTTGAAAGCCCTGGCCCTCAAAAAAGCCGGACCTGCTTACCGGATTGTGATTTATGGCAGCACCAAGGTGGTCGCCTATCACAAAAATATCATTACCCAGGAAAACATTCAGTTCCATTCGGTGAATTCGCCGGAAGAGGCCCAGGCAGATCGCATCAACATCATCAATTGTTGGAACGACAACGTCAATATAACCTTGGGAAAACCAACGGATATGGGCGGAAAGTGTGCCTATCAGGCCTTGGAGCGGGCTGTTAAGGACTTAAAAGCGGGCCTTATTGACGCGATGGTGACGGCGCCCATCAATAAAAAAGCCATGCAAATGGCCGATTTTCCATTCGTTGGGCATACAGAGTACATTTCCAATGCATTTGGGGCTAAAAATTCGCTGATGCTGATGGTTTCCGATACCCTGCGTATCGGCGTGGTGACCAACCATTTGCCCCTTAAAGCCGTTGCAGAGGCCGTTACCAAAGAAAAAGTGCTCAAAAAGATCCTGATTCTTTCGGAAACACTGAAAATTGACTTTAACTTAGACCGTCCGACCATCGCAGTACTCGGCCTCAACCCGCACGCGGGTGATGAAGGTGCCATTGGAGATGAGGAAGAAAAAATTATCCGCCCTGCCATTGAAGAAGCAAAAGCGAAAGGCGTGATGGCATTTGGTCCTTTTCCAGCCGATGGCTTTTTCGGATCGGGTCAATACAACAAATTTGATGGCATTTTGGCGATGTACCACGATCAAGGTTTGGTTCCGTTCAAGGCGTTGTCTTTTGGGGCTGGGGTGAATTATACCGCTGGTTTGTCTATTGTGCGCACTTCGCCCGATCATGGCACGGCTTATGATATTGCCGGGAAGGGAGAGGCCGATGAAACTTCTTTCATAAAAGCCTTGTACCTGGGGGCCGAAATTGTTCGGAACCGCAACGAATACCTTGATATGCATGCCAACTCACTCGAAAGGCGCAAACAAAAAGCCCTGGAAAGTGAAACCGGTGAAGATGAAATCCTGGAAGAAGTGATCCCAGAGGATTAATCGCAAATACCCATCAAATCCGAAACCAACATTTACCTACACACACTGCAATTTATTTTATGAATACGATCCTAGGAATCGATGTTGGCGCATCTGGCATCAAAGGGGCATTAGTTGACCTCGAAAATGGCAAATTATCGGGTGAACGCTTTCGGGTACCCACCCCGCAACCCTCTACACCCGCTGCAATGGCCACGGCATTTGCCGAAATCATTGACTATTTCGATTACAAAGGCGTTGTAGGGTGCGGATTTCCTGCATTGGTAAAAAACGGGGTAGCACAATCGGCTGCCAATATTGATAAATCCTGGATTGGGGTCAATGTGGAGCAGGCGTTTAGCGCCGCATCCGGCGATCGGGTGTGTGTAACCAATGACGCAGATGCTGCGGGTATGGCCGAAATGCGGTATGGCAAGGGCAAAGGCGAAATGGGCCTGGTCATTTTGATCACCATCGGAACCGGATTAGGTACCGCTATTTTCTACAAAGGCCAAATGATTCCAAATACCGAACTTGGCCATTTGAAATGGAATAACGGCAAATCGGTTGAACAATATTGCTCCTCAGGCGCACGCGAGCGCCTGAAAATTAGCCGGAAAGAATGGGCGGATCGTTTTAACGAATATTTGCAACACCTGGAACTGCTTTTTTCACCCGATCTGTTTATCCTAGGCGGCGGCGAAAGCAAGTTTTTTGAAGTGTATAAAGAGCAACTCATCGTAAATGCCCGCGTTGAACCAGCAAAATTACTGAACAACGCAGGCATTATTGGCGCTGCAGCCTATGCAGCCGAAGTAAAATAGTCTTTTTTTAGGCTTTTATTCTGTGTCGGTGTCGTGTGGTACGATTGACCGGCGACTTTCTTTTTCGGCCGCTTCCAGTGCAGCAGCGCGCTTGCGTTGCACCCGCGCAACCACCAGGATGCTAATTTCATACAATCCCCAGAGTGGGATGGAAACCAGGGTTTGAGAAACCACATCCGGCGGGGTAATTATGGCCGCAATGATCAGGATGACTACAATCGCATGCCGGCGGTAGGCCCGAAGAAAGGACGCGCCCACAATGCCTATTTTGGCTAAAAAATAAGCAACAACTGGCATCTCAAAAATCAAACCTGTTGGCAGGGTAAACATCGTCATATAGGTAACATACGAGTCGAGGGTTGGTGCTACCACCAGCCCACTCACTGTATAACTAGCCAGAAAACTGATAGAGAAGGGGGCGATTACAAAATACCCAAAACATACACCCAATAAAAACAGGAAAGAACAAATAAACACGACGCCACGAATCGCTTTCTGCTCCTGCTCTAACAAGCCCGGACTGATAAACTTCCAAAACTGCCAAAAAATATAAGGAAAGGCACCAATAACACCTAGCCAAAACGAAACGTACAGGTGCTGCATCAAAACTTCACCCAGCTGGCGGGTGATTAAGTCAAATTTAGGTGGCGTAAAACACATATTTTCACCCAATCCCAATGCATGGGAGGCACTGCATAAAATCCGATAGGTCGGAAATTCTGGGTACCTAGGGCCAAATAACAAAGTACTAAATACAAATTCCTTATTGAGAAAAAAGATGATGCCAATGACAAAAATGCCTAACACCGATCGTAAAATCGTCGTTCTCAATTCAGATACATGGTCAAAGAAGCTCATTTCTCCGCCTGCTGCTTTCACACGCTCGTGTTCATGTTGTTGATCCAATGCCATATTGCAAGTTCCGTTAGGTTGATACTTAGACGCAGCAAAGGTAAAAGGTTAAGTCGCAGTCTGCGTTAAAAACGTTTAAACTTCATTTTTTCACCATATTTTAAGTTAAACATGTATCTACTTACCCAAAAAAATGTATTTTAAAAGGGTAAATTTCTACTTTTGCACAATTAATGTATCTGATTTTCGGTTTTAAGCTTCACTGCTTCAAAATGTAATCCGCGCATTTCTTTTTTAATCATGAACTTTTACCGCTGCAAACACATGATGAAGCATACTTCCACAGTGCTTTTACTATTAATCTCCCTTAACCTTCAAGCCCAAAAAAAGTCTAAAGATCAATACCTGGAATGTGGTTTCCTGTTTGGACTCACCAACTATTCCGGCGATGTTGCTGAAAAGCGCATTGAATTTTCAGAAACCCAACCAGGTTATGGTGTTTTTGTACGCTACAACCTCGCTCCAAAGTTTGCGATTAAAGCCCATTTGTACACGGGCGCTATCAAAGGCGACGATAAAAACTCGCCGGTCTTATATGATCGAAAATTCAAGTTTTCAACCAATATTGTCGAAACAGCCGCTATTCTGGAGTTCAATTTTTTGGGTAAACCACGCTTCTCTAAAACGGGTCTGCGCAACTTGAACTTCTCTCCTTATGTATTTATTGGCGGAGGCGTTACCTTTTTGGTTGCCGACGCCCAATACTACGGCCCACCAGAAAAGCGCAACGATTATTTAACCGTTCCATTTCCGGAGGAGGATTTGCCCAAGCGCCTTTTTATACTGCCAACCGGCGTCGGTTTAAAAGTCAATATGCTGGAGCGCTTTGTGCTTGGCCTGGATGTTGGCTGGCGTCCTGTTTTTTCTGATGGACTTGATGGCGTGAAAATTAATGGCAATCCCAATCAAAGCGACTGGTATTATTTCGTAGGTATCACCACGTCTTTTATTATCACAGGAAAGTAACCTGGGTATAATTTCGAGGAGTAGACGCAAAAAATGCGTGAATGGCGCAGGACGATCAAAACAAGTCCTTGTGCGCTGCGTTATTTGAGGTAATTTTGCCCTTTCATGCTATCTACATTTTGACGCTCATGATTCGTATGCGATTTATTTTCTGGGCCCTGGCCCAATTTGTGCTGATTTCGGTTGTACATGCCCAGGATCCCAACCTGGCTGCCCAGTATTTTTCCAGTGGCGAGTATGAAAAGGCGGCGACGCTGTACGAACAACTTGCCGATAAGGACAGTAGAAATGAATATTATTTCAACCGCTATGTAGAGTCGTTGTTTAGCCTGAATCGCTACGAAGAGTGCGAAAAAGCGGTAAAAAAGCAACTGAAGAAGACGCCCGAAAATACCCTGCTTTATGTCACGTACGGACTACTCTTCGAACGTCAGGGTAAAGAAGCACAAGCTAAAGAACAATTTCAAAAAGCCATTGATCGCATGTCGGTCGATTACGCTTCGGTCCTTCGGGTGGCAACTACCCTCGAGAAGGCATCCAAGTTTGATTTTGCCATCCTCGCCTATGAACGGGGCGAACAAGCAACCAAAGAACAACACCGTTTTGCCTATAACCTGGGGGAATTGTATCGCAGAAAAGGTGATACGCCCAAAATGATCGAATTTTACCTGAATGCGATTGAAGCCGATCCGGGCAAACTTCAATTGATTCAAACCGTGATCGCGCGCTTTTTACCAGCAAAGGAATATGCTGTATTGCAAACGCAATTGTACGAACGCGTTCAAAAAAACGACAATCCTGATTTGGTTGAGTTGTTGGCCTGGACCTTTGTACAACGGAAAGATTTTAAAAGTGCCCTGCGCCAATATAAAGCCCTCGACAAGCGGCTGGGCGAAAATGGCCAACGGGTTTTCCGCATTTCCGAGGATGCTGCAGAAGCCCGCGATTACGATGCAGCCATTGCAGGCTACGAATATATTGTGAGCGATAAAGGGCAAATGAATCCGTATTTTTTTGATGCGAAACAGGCCATTATGCAATGTCGCCGGAAAAAAATAACGGAAGGGCTTGCATATTCCCAAGCCGAATTGCAAACCCTCGAAAAGGATTACGAAAATTTCTTGTCGCAATTTGGCCGTGGCCGCCAATCGGCGTTGCTCATTATGCAACAAGCCGAACTGGAAGCCATTTACATCAATAATTTGCCCAAAGCCATCGCGTTGTTGGAGGAAGTGAAGGGTTTTCCAGGAATGGATCGCAACACCTTAGCAACAGCTAAAATTCATTTGGCCGATTATTACCTGATGAATGGCGATGTGTGGGAAAGTACCCTTTTATACAGCCAAGTAGATAAAGCCTTTAAAGAAGAGCAAATTGGTCAGGAAGCGCGTTTTAAAAATGCCCGTTTGGCTTATTTTAACGGCGATTTTCAGTGGGCCCAGGCACAATTTAATGTTTTAAAAGCCTCTACTTCCAAACTTATATCCAATGATGCCCTCGATTTATCGGTGTTTATCATGGATAATTTGAACCTGGATACGACTTCGGAGGCAATCTCCTTATATGCCGGGGCGGAATTGCTGGTATTTCAAAACCTGTTTGATGCTGCCTTTCAAAAACTGGATACCCTGCGGGTGAAATTTCCCGAGCATTCTTTGCAAGACGATATTTTATACCTTGAAGCACAGATTTACGAGAAAAAGCGCGATTTTGAGCATGCTGCCAAGAACTATGCGGAGGTAGCCGATAAATATAAAGAAGATATTCGAGCCGATAATGCATTGTTTGCCCTTGCTCAATTGTACGAAACGCGGTTAAATGACCTCGAAAAAGCAAAAACACTCTATGAGCAAATCTTTGTAGAATACTCAGGGAGCGTTTTTGCGGTGGAAGCCCGGAAGCGGTTCCGAATTTTGCGTGGTGATAAAATGCAATAGCGCACAGGTTTAGTGCCCGCCAATCGCCCGCAGCGTTGCCCGCACATTGCCGTACCGAATCAATAATTTTCGAGCAGTTTCATACTCGATGCCGCTTGCTTGGGAAACCATGCGTGCGCCACGGTCGATTAATTTTTCGTTGGACAGCAGCATATCCACCATTTTATTGTCTTCTACCCGGCCCAGTTGAATCATTACCGAGGTTGAAATCATATTGAGGATCAACTTTTGGGCGGTGCCTGCCTTCATACGGGTACTGCCCGTTACAAATTCCGGGCCCACCACGGCCAATACCGGAAAGTCGGCCGCTGCCAAAATAGGCGCTCCAGGGTTGCACGTGATACAGCCCGTTGTAATACCGTGGGCGCGGCAATCGTGTAGGCCTTGCACGACATAAGGCGTTGTTCCAGAGGCTGCAATGCCAATTACGATGTCCTGGGCATCAATTTGCCAAACTTGTAAGTCCGACCAAGCCTGCGTGGTGCTATCCTCGGCATTTTCAACCGGATTCCGCAACGCGCGATCGCCGCCCGCAATCAGGCCAATCACCCAATCGGGTGGAGCGCCAAACGTTGGAGGAATTTCAGAAGCATCCAGTACGCCCAGCCGCCCGCTGGTACCTGCGCCGATATAGAACAAACGTCCCCCTTCCTTCATTTTTTCTACAATGGCTGCCACCAGAGGTTCAATTTGGGGAATGGCTTGTTGTACCGCCTGGGGCACCAAATGGTCTTCCGCATTGATGTGGGTGAGCAAAGTTTGGATGCTCATTTGTTCTAAATGCCGATATTTGGAGCTCGATTCTGTGATTTTTTCCATGTCATTAAAATCTTGTTTGCGTTTGTTCAGTTTTTGTTGTGAATTTTAACAAATTTTGTTATTATCGTAACATAATTTAAAAGAAATCAAGCAGGGAACGCCCTCATCTTGCGTCAAAATTACTTCATCACCTGGCCCTCGGTAAGGTCAGCATAAAAACGAAAACCATGTTATCCTACTGCTTCCGACTGATTCCTATGCTCCTTGCAGGTGTTTTAATGTTTACTGCCTGCCAATCTGTTCAAAATTTGACCGAACGTGGCGATTATGACGGCGCAATCGATTTTTGCGTGCGCAAATTACAAGGCAAAAAGAAAAAGAAGACAGAATATGTAAAAGGATTGGAAACCGCATTTCAAAAAGCCCAGTCCCGCGACCTTGCAAACGTTGACCAATTGATTGCAGCAAGCCGGCCAGAAAACTGGGAACGCATCCATGATATTCACCAAAATATTCGCAATCGCCAAAACCGGGTAACGCCTTTATTGCCTTTGCGCGCAAAAGATGGATATTTGGCACACTTTGAAATGATAGACATCGCCACCCTGGAAAATGAAAGCCGCTCCAAGGCAGCCGCTTTTTTATACAATGAAGCAAAGAACTTCATTGTATTGGGTGAGCGTGGCGACCGAAAAGCAGCGCGTAAGGGTTATTATAAATTGATCGATTTGGAGCAAAAATATTACCGCAGTTATCAAGACAAAGACTTGTTGAAAGTAAAAGCCAAAGCCCTGGGCACTGCGCAAATTTTGTTTAGGGTTGAAAATAATTCAGGCCAAATTTTACCAGTAGGTTTTGTGGATCGTATTTTAAATATTGGCAAAAACCAATTGGATAGTGACTGGAAATCGTTTGATTTTGACGAAAAAGCCGATCATCCCTACGATTTTAAAGTAGTGTTGAAAGTACGCAACATCGATGTTAGTCCAGAACGCGTCCATGAGCGGAGTTATACGGATGAAAAAGAGATCAAAGATGGTTGGGATTATGTGTTGGATAAAAAAGGCAATGTTGTGAAAGATTCCTTGGGAAATGACCTCAAAACACCCCGTTATGTGCGTATCCGGGCCGATGTTTTGGAAGTGTATCAATCCAAGTCAACCCGTTTGGCGGGCATCATTGAAATTTATGATGCGCAGCGCAATACCTTGCTGGATAACCGCGACATCGCGACGGAAGTTTTATTTGAAAATTACGCTTCTACCTTTAAAGGCGATAATAGAGCCTTATCGGAAGATTCCCGCTGCAGAATAGGCAACACACCACTACCTTTTCCGCACAATGAGGACATGTTGAATCAGGCCGCAGAACGCTTAAAACCCAACCTGAAAAACGAACTGGCCTGGAATCCGGCATTGGATTAAATAATAAGATCTGTATGGTTTATTGGGCCGTTTGCGAAATTAAAAACCGCAAACGGCCTTTGTGTTAAACGAAACGTAATTTAAAATTCATAATTCCTTAACATCACTTAGGAGTACCGGCCGTACCTTTGTATCTACAAGTAACAGATGAAAACTATAAGAATTTGCTCCCGCGTCTGATCGCTTTCTGCTCTGCTCGTTCTCTTTCGGTCGCTTTTTTTCTGCTCTCGCAGTCCTCTTCTCCCTTGTAAAAGGTTTATGAGAACGATTGCCACGTTTTGGGCGCGGGAATTAGATTTTTCCGTTTTTTAACATAGTACCATTTTCAGGAATGGTCGCATCAAATGTTGCCCTTAAAAAAGGGTGTCTCGAACACCCAACCCAATTTAATCATTTTTTATAATCTTTTGAAAACAGCTTCCGGTAGGAAATGAAACGCGAATTAGATATTGTTGTGCTTTCGGACATTCATCTTGGTACGTACGGGTGCCATGCACGTGAACTGCACAATTACCTGAAAAGTATTCAGCCACGTACTTTGGTGCTGAATGGAGACATATTTGACATCTGGTATTTCAAGAAAAGTTATTTTCCCAGAGAGCACATGGAAGTGGTGCGCCGCATCCTCAAAATGGCGGTAAACGGTACCAAGGTATATTACCTTACGGGCAACCACGATGATGTTTTGCGCAAATTTGGTGAAATATCACTTGGTTTGATCCATTTGCGCAATAAACTGGTATTCCAGATTGACGGGCGTACCCATTGGGTTTTTCATGGGGATGTGTTTGACGCCAGTATTCAGCGTGCGCGCTGGTTGGCTCGGATGGGCGGTGAAGGGTATGATATGCTCATTCGTATCAACCGGGTGATCAATGCCGGGCGGCGTATTTTTGGCTTCGGTCCGGTTTCTTTTGCCGCAAAAGTGAAAAAAAGCGTAAAAGGCGCAGTCAAATACATCAGTGATTTTGAAGAAACCGCTATCCAGCTGGCTGCTGAAAAAGAATACGATTGTGTGATTTGTGGCCATATTCACCGTCCGCAAATGCGCGATGTAAAAGCCACAAATGGCAATACCGTTACGTATATGAACAGCGGCGACTGGGTAGAAAATATGACCTCCTTAGAGTTGGTCAATGGCAAATGGAGCATTTACCGCTACGATGAAACCGAATTTGATATGGTAAATCCGCGCTTGCAGGTCATTGAGCGTGAACCAAAAGTGTTTACGCTTACCCGCGAAGAAGTTTTGCCCGATGCCAATGGTATGGCCGCTTACGATGCGCTTTAAATAAAAATTTCTTTACGACCGGAGTGGACAGGTTTGATTTTTGCGCTTCGGTTGATTTGACTTCATACCTTACCATATATATTACAGATTAAGTGTGTAAAGTCGGTGGCGTCCAGCTGCCGACTTTTTTTATTGCCCAAAAATGCCTTGGTTTGCAGCATGGATTATGCCTTGGTTTTACTTTGCGTCTTTTCTTTTTTGGCAGGATTTATCGACAGTATTGTGGGCGGGGGCGGACTGGTTTCTATTCCTGCGTTTTTTGTATTGTATCCACAATTGAGTGTTCCGAATATCATCAGTACCAATCGGCTGGCATCGGCGGTGGGTACACTGGTGGCGGCCATTAATTATAGTCGGAGCGTGCGCATTCCCTGGAAGCCGGTATTTTTTGCTGGCGTAGGCGCGGCCATACTCTCCTATCTTGGGGCTACTGTGCAGAGTTTGTTGCCCAGTTCCTTATTAAAACCCATCATTTTAGTGCTGATTGTGGCCATTGCGATTTATACTTACCGCAAAAAGTCGTTCGGGCTGAGTGATCATTTTAAAGTGCCCGAAAATTTGATTCTCTGGTATGCGGCCGGGATTGGCATGGTGTTGGGGTTTTACAACGGTTTTGTGGGGCCTGGCACAGGGAGTTTGCTGGTATTTGGCTTTGTAAGTGTGATCGGCTATAGTTTTTTAAGCGCCTCGGCCATGGCCAAAATCGTCAATGTGATCGCGGATGTTGCGTCCCTTGTTTTTTTCCTCATGCATGGCCAGGTGCTGTTTCATTTGGCCTTGCCCATGATGGCGTGCAATGTAGCGGGTTCGTACACGGGCAGTCGTATGGCTGTTTTACGCGGTAACGGGTTCATCCGGCGGGTATTTATCGTGGTTGTTTCGGGTATTATTTTGCGCTTTGCCTGGGACGTTTTTTAGTCCTCCCACTGAAAAATGCCATGAATGATGCGGTTTTCATCATGTGGGGCATTTACTTTATCCAATAGTTCGGGGCTGAGCAGTTCGGCTGCGTACTCGGGATCGAGCAGGGGTAACTGATGTTGTTCCAAAATGGCAACCACCGCGTTTTTAATCGGTTCTAAAATGGGACTCTTAACTTTGCCGATCGTGTTATAATCGAGGGTATCCCAGCCCAAAGTTTCGTCAGAGATGTAGGCTTCAATTTCGGCAAAAGCAGCAATGGGCGCGCAAAAACTGATACAAACGATGAGTGCCGGGCTATTTCCGCCTGTTTGTTGCGGGATAAAGCACACGATTTCAAGGAAATTGGACATACTTCCATCCTGTGTGATGGCAACATCAAAATCCGTGTGGTCGGTAAAGGCATTGATGAGTGCGCCAAAATGCGCTTCAATGCCGTCTTCTTTTTCGTTCAGGCGAATAGGCCATTCCGGGCGGTACGGTTTCCATTCGACAATATTGGTCAGTTCCGTGGTTGTGAATTTCATAGCAGATGTGGATGTTTCGTAAGGAATTTGGGTGCGCGGATGGGTAATTTTAAAAAATGGCAAATTTATCACTTGCCCAATGGTTTTATCTTCAAAGTAAATGGCAATTTTTGCCGGAAAATTAAATCTTTTTCAAGCCATGCGTAAAATTACTGCTGACTGGATTTTCCCTGTTGCTGCTGCACCCGTACAAGCGGGCGTTTTGATCGTGGATGATGCCGGTAAAATATTGGCCATCGAATCCCGTACACAACATGAAACGGGCGATTTGGAGGTGTTTCATGGAGCGATTGTTCCCGGATTTGTCAATACCCACTGCCACCTCGAACTTTCGCACATGCTGGGCAAAGTGGATACGGGTACCGGATTGATCCCGTTCATCACCGGGGTTGTCACCAAACGCAATGTAGCGCAGGAACTGATTACTGAAGCCATTAACAACGCAAACCAGGAAATGTTGGACGGCGGGATCGTGGCTTTAGGCGATATTTCCAATGCGCCCGACACGTTTGCGGTGAAGGCTTTGGGTAAAATGCGGTATTATACGTTTATCGAACTCTTTGATTTTCTGCAAGATGCGGGCGCTGAAAAGGCGTTTGCGGACTGGTCGGCGGTGTACGAACAATTAACCTTAGCGCCGGGCAGTGCCAAGTCGATGGTGCCTCATGCGCCGTACACTGTGAGTAAAACCTTGTTTGAAAAAATCAATGCCTTAAATGCAGCTTCGGGCATCACGGTAAGCATCCATAACCAGGAAACGCCGCCGGAGAATACATTGTTTTTGGATAAAACGGGCGATTTTATTGAGTTTTATGGTCGTTTTGGGGTGTCGATGGAGCAATTTGAGGCAACAGGGCAACCCTCTATTTATTACGCGCTGCGCAACATGAATCCGCAAAACCGGACCTTGTTTGTACACAATACCTTGAGTACCCGAGAAGATATTCAGGCTGCGCATGCCTGGAGCGACCAGGTGTATTGGGCCACTTGTCCGAATGCTAACTTATACATTGAGAACCGTTTACCCAATTATCAAGCCTTTTTGGATACCCAGGCGCGCATGACGGTGGGCACGGATAGTTTGACTTCCAACTGGCAATTATCTATATTGGAAGAGCTAAAAACCATTGCGCGGTACCAAAGTTATGTGCCTTTTGAAACGATGTTGCGTTGGGCAACGTTGAATGGCGCCGAAGCATTGGGCTTTGATGATACTTTAGGAAGTTTGGAACCCGGAAAAACGCCGGGCGTGTTGTTGCTAGAGCACTTGAGTGCGGCGGGTGGCATTCAGGCGCAGACCAGCGTTCGGAGATTGGTATAAGTCAATTAGGTCCACCAATTTGCCTGATTGATCGAAAAAAGCAGTGCTTTGGCCAACGGAATGACGCTTACCGTGTTAGGTAATAGACCTTTGTATATATGCAGGGGCTTTTCTGTCTTCACCGTACGATACCGGGTATGCTCGGCAATGTTATGTTTTTTATCCTGAAAATGGCCTGGCGCGATAGTCGCCGCAACGTTAGTCGCTTGTTTTTATTTGTTGCCGCTATTGTGGTGGGCATTGCGGCGTTGACGGCGGTACGTTCTTTTAGCATCAATTTGACGAAAGACATTGACCGGGAAGCCAAAACGCTGCTGGGAGCCGATTTGCTCATTGAAGGCAACCAGGCGCTGCCGGATTCGCTGATGGCGGAAATTATGGCACAGCCCGGCGTAACAGCATCGCGGATTTACAATTTACTCTCGATGCTGTATTTCCCCCGCGCCCAAGGCACGCGCCTGACGATGGTGCGGGCGATTTCGGGCGATTATCCTTATTATGGCAATTGGAACAGCGCGCCTGCGGATGCGTGGATAAACTACCGCAAGGGCCAAAAAACCCTGGTAGAACACGCTTTGATGCTGCAATTTGGCCTGCAAACGGGCGATACGGTCAAAATCGGAAAACTTAATTTTCAATTGGAAGGCGATTTGCTTTCACGTCCGGGACGCGCGGGGGTAGGCTCGGCCATTGCGCCGGTAGCGTTTATCCCGATGGAATACCTGGATTCGACCGGGCTTGTAACCACGGGCAGCCGGGTTTGGTACCAGTATTATTTCAAATTTCCGGAAACTACCGATGTGGATGCCTTTGCCAAAAAGATGGACAAAGCGCTGGATCGCGCCAAATTGAATTGGGAAACGGTGGCTTCTAATAAAAAGAATATTGGTACCGCGTTTGGGAGTTTTTCGACCTTTTTAAACCTCGTGGGCTTTATTGCTTTGCTGCTCGGCTGTATCGGCGTGGCCGGTGCGGTGCATATTTACCTCAAAGACAAGTTGCCCACCGTGGCTATTTTGCGTTGTTTGGGCGCTTCGGGGCGGAAAGCATTTTATGTGTACCTCGTGCAGGTGAGCGGCATAGGTTTGCTGGGTGCTTTTGCCGGTGCTTTATTGGGTTCCGGTATCCAAAAAATACTGCCGTGGTTGACCAAAGACCTTTTGCCGATTGAAACCGTAAGTACCGATATTTCGGGAATAGCCGTGTTGCAAGGCACTTTGTTGGGCCTTTGTGTCTCGGTTTTGTTTGCGTTATTGCCCCTTTCCGGCATTTTAAAGACTTCGCCCTTGCGCACCTTGCGGGCGGGTGTAGACGCGGAGCCGGAAAACAATGCCGCCCTGCGCTGGTCGGTGTACGTCTTGATATTTGTTGCATTGTTGGGTTTTACACGTTGGTTGGTGGGTAATTGGACGCAATCGCTGTATTTTATTGGGGGTATTGCGGTGGCGTTTGCGGTGTTGTACGGTGTTTCCTGGCTGTTAACCTTTGCGTTACGTCGGTATTTTCCGAAAAAATGGCCTTACGTGTGGCGGCAGGGTATTGCGAATTTGTTCCGTCCGGGCAACCAAACCGTTTTGTTGATTGTGACCATCGGATTGGGCACCATGTTGTTGTCCATCTTGTTGTTGACCCAAAACCTGTTGTTACAGCAAGTGGAGTTTACGGGGCGTGGTCAGCAACCCAACATGATTTTATTTGATATTCAATCAACTGAAAAAGATAGTGTTGCAGCCTTAGTGCGTGCAAAAGGGATGCCTTTAATTCAACAAGTGGCGATTGTGACCACCCGTTTGGAGACCATCGACGGGCGCACCAAAGCGCAGGATGAAGTGGATAGTACCAAAGCGCTCGAAAAAGGGGTTTGGGATCGGGAGTATCGGGTTACGTTTCGGGATACGCTCATAGATACCGAAAAAATTGTGGAAGGCACCTGGGTGGGTAATTACACGCCTGGCCAACCGATTCCGATTTCCATTTCGGATAATTTGCAAAAAAGCATGCAGGCCGAAATTGGCACCAGAATCGTCTTTAATGTGCAGGGCGCACGTTTGGAAACAGTGGTTAGCAGCGTTCGGAAAATTGATTTTAACCGAATGCAAACCAATTTTCTGGTGGTATTTCCGAAAGGTGTACTGGAGCAGGCCCCACAATTTCATGTCATTATTTCGCGGGTAGGCGATGCAGCACAATCGGCTGCATTTCAATCGGAATTGGTACGCAAATACCCGGGTATTTCAGCAATAGATTTGACGCAGGTACTGAAATCGCTGGATGAAATATTGGGCAAAGTATCGTTTGTGATCCGCTTTATGGCCCTTTTTAGCATTTTAACGGGTCTTTTGGTGCTGTTGAGCGCGATTTATCAGGGAAAATATGCGCGGATTCGGGAGAGTGTGTTGTTGCGCACGTTGGGCGCGCGGCGGAGTCAGATATTATGGATCAACGGCATCGAGTATTTCTTGCTGGGCGCGCTGGCTTGTTTTGCAGGCATTGGGTTGTCGGTCGCTGGCGCGTGGGCATTGGCAGCATTTGCTTTTAAAATTCCATTTGTGCCAGTTTTATGGCCATTATTGCTCATTTTTGGCATTATTACAATGCTTACCGTGCTTATTGGCCTGTTCAACAGCCGGGAAGTAATTCAAAAACCGCCGTTGGAAGTATTGCGGGAGGCCGCCTAGATTTCCTTTAAATCATCCTCCTGCGGAATCGGGTCGGCACTTTTTTCTTTTAATTCGGCGAGGCTCAGCAATTCGAGTTTGCCTTCATGTTCCATCAACTGCATGAGTTGGAGTTGATTGTCAAAAAACTTTTCGGCTTCGTCTGCTTCCAATTTTTGGCCGGGCTTGTAAGAAATCAGGTAAAAATTGTTGCCTTCCACGTGCGCGGGCGGGTGTTCGAGGATAAATTTTCGGAGTTCGGGGCTGAATTTGTTGCGCACCATTTCTTCAAACTGGCCTTTTAACCAGAATTTATCCGAAAATTCGGGTCCGTCGGGAAAATTGATGTCATGGTCGATGCCTAGGGTTTGTTTTACCTTATGCCACCAGGTTTCGGGTTTGAGTTTGAAATCGGGCAAATCCCAGTGGCGGTTGTTGGCGAAAAACACGGTTTGGGTAACGCGTTTCGTTGTTTTGCCATAAGATTTGAGGTAGGTGTAATCAAACAAGTACACGTCTGTTTCGCCTACTTTTTTATACAATACATTGGTGATCTTGGTATTATTAAAAAAGAACCAGCGGCGTTCGTGGCGAAACAGATCGAATTGATTGAGTTGACTTTTGAGGCCAAAACGGTCTTCTTCCAGGAACTCGAGTTGCATGCGCTTGGCCAAACCCCGCAACCGGTCCTGTCGTATTTTGCGTACTAGTCGACGTCTGCTGATGAAAAAATACACAATGCCGGCAATAAAGCCGTAATACAACAGGGTGAAAAAAAGCACTGGAAAACTAAAGAGCATAACCCGGAATTTTTGGGCAAAATATACAGATTAATCTCAATCTGCAATTAAAATTAAACAACAAAAACATGTTTCAGGAAAAAGATCACCAATTACAGGCCACGTTGAAATTTAAAGATTTCATCGAGGCGTTTGCTTTTATGACCGAGGTGGCTATTCATGTTGAAAAATTGAACCACCACCCGCATTGGAGCAATGTGTACAATGTCGTTGAAATTCAATTGACCACCCACGATGCGGGCAACAAAGTGACCGAAAAGGATCGGACATTAGCGGCGGTTATTGAAAAAGTGTACAAAAAGTACCAGGCATAAATCGCCAAACATAGGAAAACGCTGCTATTTTTGCCCTTGCCAACTGCCTTCCGGTCACTGGGCAAGGGCTTTTAACCGTTTTTTCCAACCGATTTGCAACGTTATCCAGATGAAAACCACTGTTTTTTACCTTGTGTTTTTTAGTACGCTCAGTTTGCTTTTTGCCTGCAAACACACCCAATACACCGCCGATAAATTGCCCGATGAACTATTGCGCTGGGGCCACGGCGGTGGCATCACGGGCAAAGAAACCAGTTATGTATTGCTCGAAAATGGCCAGTTATTTCAGCGCGATGGCGTTCAGGCTGCACTTACGGCATTGCCTTCTATCAAAAGCCGAAAAGCAGATGGATTGATTGACAAAGCCGAAAATCTGGGTATTTTGACCCTTACTTTTGCACATCCCGGCAATACTTATCAATTTATAGAATTGGAAGACGAGGGCAAAAAGAACCGGGTTGTGTGGGGCGATGGCAAATTCCCGGCAAATCCTGAACTTGCAGCGTTTTACCAGGAATTGGTTCAATTGACTGCGGTTAAACAATAGTATCGTTATTTGTAAAGCAACCACACCCCTATCCCACCACCTTGCTCATTTTGAAATGCACACCAACACAATGAAATCAACTGCACACTTTTTTAATGCCCTCTTGCTATCCTGCGCGCTATTTTTTGCGGCTTGTGGCACCGAAACACCCAAAACCGCCGACACCAGCACGGCACCGGAGAAGGTATTGCTCGATACTTTTGCCGACATCCAGATCTTGCGCTACGAACTGCCGGGCTGGGATAAATTGAGTTTGCAGCAAAAAACCTTCATTTATTATTTGTCGGAAGCAACATTGTGGGGCCGGGACATCATTTACGACCAGCATTGCAAATACAACCTGACCGTGCGCAAAACGCTGGAAGCCATCGTAGAATCGTACAAAGGCGATCGCAACCAGGCGGATTTTAAAAACTTTGAAGTGTATGCCAAACGTGTATGGTTTAGCAACGGCATTCACCACCATTACAACGAAACCAAGATCATTCCGGGCTGTCCGGAGGCCTATTTCGCCAGTTTGGTGCAACAAAGTGATGCAAAACTGCTTCCGCTTGCCCCGGATGAAAAGTTAGAAGATTTTTTAAAGAACCTGTTGCCTATTTTATACGATCCCAATATCCTGTCGAAACGCACCAATAAAGCGGAAGGTCTGGATATGGTGCAAGCCTCTGCGGTGAATTTTTACGAAGCCATTACGGCGGCAGAAGTAGACGCGTTTTATAAGCAAAAAATCGATGCAGCGGGAACGAAGCGGCCCATGTTTGGCTTGAATTCCAAATTGGTAGGTGTTCCCGGCGGCGCACCGGTTGAAAAAGTGTGGCGCGCAGGCGCAGGCAATATGTACGGTGCTGCCATCGACAAAATTGTGGAAAACCTGGAAAAAGCCATTCCTTTTGCCGAAAACGAACAGCAAAAAAAGGCCCTGGGGCTCTTGATCGAGTTTTATAAAACAGGCGACCTGAAAACGTTTGATACGTTTAACATCGCCTGGCTGCAAGAAACCAGCAGTACCATCGACTTTATCAATGGATTTATTGAAGTATACCATGACCCGAAAGGTTACAAGGCCGATTTCGAGGCAATGGTACAGTACAATGACCCGGAGGCGACGGAAAAAATGAGCATTGTGAGTGGCCATGCCCAGTATTTTGAAGACAACAGCACGATTCCTGAACTGTATAAAAAAGATACGGTACAAGGCGTGAGTTACCGGGTAATCAATGTGGCGATGGAAGGTGGTGATTGTGCCCCTGCAACGCCGATTGGGGTGAATTTGCCGAACTCAGACTGGATTAGAGAAGATTACGGCTCCAAATCGGTGAGTTTGCTCAACATTGAAAACGCGTATGGCAAAGCGGGCGGCGCATTGGCCACGGCCGAGTTTGCCAATGATCCACAAGAAATTGAAATTGCCAAAAAATACGCCGAGGCTTGTGGCAAAATGCACACCGCCTTACACGAGGTGATTGGACATGCGAGCGGAAAATTGAAACCTGGGGTAGCAGCACCCAATGTGACCCTCAAGCAATATGCCAGCACGTTGGAAGAAGGCAGGGCCGATTTGGTGGCCTTGTATTATATGCCCGACCCAAAATTGGTGGAATGGGGTTTGTTGCCGGATGCAGAAGCCTATAAAGCCGAATACGACCAATATCTTCGCAATGGCCTGTTGACGCAGTTGCGCCGGATTCAGCCGGGTGCCAACCTGGAGGAAGACCACATGCGCAACCGGCACTTGGTGGCATCGTGGGCGTATGAGAAAGGCCTGAAAGACAGCGTGATTGTGCGCAGCGTGCGCAATGGCAAAACCTATATAGACATCCGCGATTATGCCAAATTACGGGTTATTTTTGGCGCATTATTATCTGAAATACAACGCATTAAGTCAGAAGGCGATTTCAAAGCTGCCCGTGCGTTGGTGGAAGGATACGGGGTAAAAGTGGATGCCGACTTGGTAAAAGCGGTAAAAAGCAGGTATTCGAGTTTGCCTACCAAGCCTTATGGCGGTTTTGTGCAACCTAAGTTGGTGCCGGTACAAGATGGGACGGGCAAAATCACCGATGTGAAGGTGGAATTGGAACTGGATTTTGTGCAACAGATGCTGCGTTTTGGGAAGCAGTATTCGGCTTTGCCGGTACAGAATTAAGCGGGGGAACGACCACGGATTACGCGGATTTGCACAGATTTTATAATACGCGGTGCATTGGGAAGAAAAGCGACAAAGACATTACCTGTTTTTGTCGCTTTTTCATTTCCCCGCTCGCGCCAGGTTCTACCTGGTGCGGCCCATCCATCGGGTTCAGACCCGCTTCTTAATAAACGTAAAAGGAAAAGTTTTCCCATCTGCACCCAGCAGCATGCCCCAATAACTGCCGGGTGATAAGCGCGCAATATCCACGGTCAACAAACCGCCGGATGGGGCCAATTGGGGGGTTAAAATACAGGCGCCCAGGGTGTTGTAAATTCGTAGTTGATAGGCTGATTCAGCGACCGAGACAGGAATATCAATATAAAGGCGTTCATCGGCCGGATTCGGATAAACGGAAATACGGGTAGGATTGTCGGGAAGGGTGGTTGCGGTGAGGTCACAACTTTCGCCTGGCTTCATATATACAATTTGGCCATTCACTGAAAAACACACGATATAATCAGATGGGCCGTCGATGGCATTGGCACAATGTAAGGGTGCGAATAAAAAATCTTCAAAATCCCCCATGCCTTCTACAATGGTAATGGAGTATAAGCCTGGATTTTCCGGATCGTCGGTGGCGGCGCATGTTACGGTCTGGGTTTTGCGCGGTAGGCTGTCATTAAAAACAACAGTTCCCACTGCCGTGACCGTACGCGTACGTTGGTTAGGAAGATAATAAGACAGCATGGTATCCAGTGTGACGAGGTTCAGATCGTACACCACCTCCCCATTGCTGGTATAAACGATGCCGTTCTCCTCGCGGTAAAACCGTTTCGTGGAATGTGCACCGAAGAAACTATCCTCGTATTTTAATTCATAACAGTATTTTCCATTGACCAACACCGAATCGGGTGCGAAGCGGTATTTCCGACGGGAAGTTTTGAACAACTCGGCATGATTTACGGTCCATTCGTTGGCGGGATTAATGATGGGTAGATAGGGCAAAACCGCCGATTTTAGCGTTGGGGCAAAATGCGGCTGTGCCGAGAGGAACTGGGCGAAGAACAGCAGTAGGAGCAGGTAGCGTGTACGCATGGATAGATTTATTTTATTGAGATACGGGGCGTTGTTTTGCGCATGATCTCAGGGTGATTAATTC
Source organism: Saprospiraceae bacterium (assembly GCA_027488935.1). GTDB lineage: Bacteria > Bacteroidota > Bacteroidia > Chitinophagales > Saprospiraceae > M3007. The sequence continues at coordinate 26,470 of JAIYAP010000081.1, forward strand.
TATTTAATTAGCAATTACGATTAGAATTGTGTGCTATTTTAGCGGCTAAATACGCAGTAAGGGGGCTAAATGGCACGAAGATGAATGTAACATCAAAAATAATCGTATTCAAAGACTTATTGGGTTGAATGTGTTGCAAATGCATAATTTTAGCAAAAATGGAGGCTTCGCATAGGCCTCGTGCCTGCACATGCACGCGCGTGAAGACCAGCCGCAGCGTAGGGCTACCACAGATTACCCGGATTTTCACAGATTGTGATCCACGTTTTGTATGGGGAAGCACAGCTATTCAGATTACGATCCCGCCAGCAGAAAAATATTTAATATTTTTTTTCAAAACGCGGAACTTTTCAATCCCCCCCTTGTGTTGTGTGTAAATGTCGCCCACCTTTGTGGTTCGGCTCACTTAAACCTAAGCTTTATGGCTACATTGACTACCACGGCTAATTACACTGCAACCAAACGGGATCTGCGCATCTTCGAGAAGGAATTCCTTCCTTTGATCGATGCGGTGACATCCTTCGCTTGTCGACTGACGGGCGATGCGACGTTGGCAGATGACCTGGTGCAGGAAACGTACCTGAAGGCCTGGCGCTTTGCAGATCGCTACACGGAAGATACCAACGCCAAAGCGTGGTTGTTCCGGATTTGCCGCAACGCCTTTATCAATGAGTACCGCACCAAGCGGAACCAACCTTACAAGGTGGACTACGAAGACATCGTGGTGTACCACAATGAAGACGATCCCGTTTCGGCGCATTACCTCGATTTGCACGAGGAAATGGGCGGCCAACTGATGGGCGATGAGGTGACGCTCGCGATCAATGCGTTGCGTCCTGAATTCCGGATGGTGGTATTGCTGGATCTGGAAGACTTCACCTATGAAGAAATCGCGGCTATAGCGGGTATTCCGATTGGCACCGTACGTTCTCGTTTGTTCCGTGCGCGGCAGATTTTGCAAGCAAAACTGTTGGAATATGCAAGCAAACAAGGATTCCGTTCACAAGACGATGATGATGCTATGCCACAAGGCCGCACAAACGATGTTTCGAAATCGTAAAAAAAAGGGTTTATCCGGTTTGGCTTGCCACCGTGATAAACCCTTTTAAATTATACTTTTTTTTCAAACCATGTTTTTAACTCGTCCACATTTCTTTGCAGGTCAGCAGGCGCAAGCAGCGCACTGCTCCATGTTGCAATTTACCAACACAATTACCGCACAAAATTGGCGCACTGCTGGTCGGACCGTTTTGGTTGGCACCCAAACAGGTTGCAGTTGTACGCCCGGTTATTGTCCCTTGGTAGTTTCAACCTGTAGCAAGTCTGGCAAATAAATGGCGACACAATCATTTTTTCACATGAAAAATCTTCGCAATCAACAAGGTAACGATGCCGCTGCCAGCCAAAGAAACGGAATTCCAAACTCCAATACTCCTTCAGAACCGTTTATGGATGAGTTTACACGCTTAGAAGAAAAAGTATTTTCAGAAAATCCTTCCCCCAGGATACCAGAATCGCCAGAAGAAGAATCACTTCGTTTATTTTTAAAGACCCATATCGCTCACCACAAAGCTTCACCCGCCTTAATAGAACGCATCAAAAGTTCTATACTGTCCGGGAAAGCGTGATTCTTGCTAAGTTCCCTTCCTTTTTTGCTTCTTAATTGACTTGACTTCCCCAAAAGAAATGATTCGCCGGCGCCAATCGCTCCGGCGATTTTTTTTGCCCTTTTGAAAACATGCCCGAGCGCGGAACTTTCGATCTGGATCCTGTTACTGCTTAGCCCGTTTTTCGAGTTCGCTCATGGGAAAGCGGGCTTTTAACCTGGATTCGAGCACTAATTGACCCTTATTGAACGTTTTTTTATAGTACACCAGCCCAAGACCTTTGGCGTACCACTCCTCCCCTACCCCTTCGGCCTCCCAACTGCCTTCGCGTTCATTGCCTACGATTTCCCGAATGCCCATGCGCATACAGGGGTATTTTTTGCCTTCGAGTTCAAAATCGGGCGCGTCGCCCAGGTACCTGCGGTTGCGAATCACATAATTGGTGCTGTTGGAATCCTGCACCGGATGATAATTCAGTTTAAATAAAAAAACGCCCAGCGAATCGGTCACAAAAAACGGGAACAAATCAGCAGCAGTTATTTGCGCTTTTATCTGCACCATTTTTCGGCTGAGGGTGTCGGGTTCGTACAGGAAATAGTCCTTGGCAATCGCCCCGCTTTTTACAATGTTTTCACTTCTAATTTGCACAATCGCAAATTGATGGTCGTAGTTGGTGGCGGCTAAATAAAGTCCGGAATCGCGCACGAGGGTTTTGTAGTACCAGTATTCGGGTTGTGACGTTCCGTTTTGGGTGCTTTCATATTGATACACCATGCCTTGTTTCAGGTCGTCAATTGGGAAATAATAGGCTTTTATGTTGCGGTGCGACGGATCTGCACAAGCGTGTAGCAGCAATAAAACGGGTACAGAAAGGTAAATCAGGCGCATTTTTTTATTTTTAAAGTAAAATGAAAATCCGTTGCGGGGCAATATCAGCATCCCTGCGCAAAGTAAAGGAACAGCCATTGCAAAGGCATGGGTGCGTCAATCAAAATTTTGCGGCCGTTTTCCGGCGCATTTTGGCGGAATAGATACCGAAGCAAGCAGGAACTGAGCCAATAGGACAGAAATAGGGCCAACAATTGCATTTGTCCGAAAGGGTGGATAGCATATTGTATAAAATTCAGGACAAATGCGGTTAAAAATGCGATGTCCATCCAACCCAGTGTGCGCGATACGCCCAAACGATGGGCAAAGGTAGACAGCCCCCTTTGTTGATCGTAAGCGCGGTCATGCAAATCATACGGCAAGGCCAAGGCCACAAAAAACACCATGCGGGCGCAAAAAAACAGCAACAACGACCAATCAGGCGTATTTTTGAACGGCAACAGCACCGTTACCCAGGCCCAGGCAAATGCCACCACCACCGGCTTCCAGGCAATATGCCAACGCAAACCCGCGCGCAACGGCCATTTCCAGCCGTAATAGGACGCCCAAACCAAAAAAGGAACCAGCAACAAGGATCGAACGGGTGCAGCGCCCCCCAAATAACAATAGCCTGCGATCACACCAGCGATCCAGGCTATTGCGCGCAACCGCAAATCGGGCTGCGCAAAATGGTAACCAAAAATGGTTCCGCAAAAAATCAGTATTTCAAGGTTTCCAATCTGTGTAGCACCTGTTCCAAGCAAGTAACCATTTGCCCAAACCATTGCAACTGCACACCATCCAATCCATATCATATGGACAAGCACCAACCAAAAGGGCATCAATTTTTTTGTGGACATGTTCAGAAGCAGTACGAAACGCGTAGCATAACTTACCTAGGAACATGTTTATTTGAAATGGGTTGTTTTTTTACCCGGATCAATTCAACTATTTAAAAATGCAGTTGTAGGTAGCCTTTGAACCTGCAAGGTAAGAAAGTGACATAACGGCACTTTGGATACCAATATCTGCCAATTTGTGGTACCACTTGCTCTTTTTGTGCACACGCACCAATGGAATTGTAGCAGACAGTGCGGCACCGGAAATCAACACATTCTGGGTAAGGAACAGGAGGTGGTACGCATCGGTAAACTGAACCGGTACACCCGGGCGGGTATATTTATTTTCCCAAGAAAGGGTATTGTCGAAGTACTGACGGTTGGCGTTTGGAAAGCGATCGAAGAACTTTTCGCGTTTCCAGATCAACGTTTCGCGTACACCTTGGTTAACACCGGCTGCGAAAGATAAGGTTGCAGGCAAAATGGCCAATTTGAGGCTGCGTTTGAGGCTAAAGCGGAAAGTTTCTGTTGTTTTAGTGGTATTTAAACCAAGTTCTGGGCGGGCGCTCAGATTTTTTGCGTTGTGTGCGAATTGAGCGCTGAGGATACAAGGAAGGAAGCAGAGAACAAAAACAAGAGACTTCATGATGACAGATTGTTACAGATTGGAAGATGATTGGCGCCTTACTGGCCGTTTGATGATACAAAGATGGGGCGTGACCAGGCCTGCTTTCAGAACCTTTCGTTTTTTGGCAGGCATCGTTCGGACTTTGGTAGGAATTGCCCGGAAATGGTTTTTATGTCAAATCGGCAGGAACAGTGGAATGGCACAATTCTCGTGCTAGCAGGGCAGTCAATACCTGGACACCCGGCTTTTTTTCATCCAGACGTTGTTTTGCTTGTACGCATACACGGCTGTTCACTCTGTAATTGTCATGTCGTACCAATTTCTTGCAAACGAAGGCGCTGCCGGAACGCCGAATTATTCCCGGTTTAACAATACTGCGCAGGATTTCCCTTTATTAGACGCCTATTCGCAAACGGTGATTGGGGTTACCCGCAAGGTGAGCGATGCGGTGGTGCATTTAAAAATTCAAAAACCTCAGGCACAACAAGCCAACCGCAATCGTCAGCAACAGGAGCCTTATGGCACTGGCAGCGGGTTTGTGATTAGTACCGATGGGTTTGTTGTAACCAACAGCCACGTGGTCAGTGGCGCCACGAAAATAGAAGCCACCCTCCAAGATGGCCGTTCCTTCAATGCCCATGTGGTGGGCGATGATCCTTCTACGGATCTTGCCGTGGTAAAAATAGACGGCGACAACCTTTCCACCATTGGTTTTGGGGAAAGTAACCAATTGCAGGTAGGTCAAATTGCCATTGCGATCGGAAATCCGTATGGTTTTCAGTATTCGGTGACGGCCGGGGTCGTGAGCGCGCTCGGGCGTACGCTGCGCACGCAAACGGGCCGCCTCATTGACGATGTGATTCAAACCGATGCGGCGCTCAATCCAGGCAACAGCGGTGGTCCTTTGGTCGATTCGCATGGCAATGTGATTGGTGTAAATACAGCGGTAATTTTGCCCGCGCAGGGGTTGTGTTTTGCGGTAGCCTCTAATTTGGCCAAATGGGTGGTGGGCAAATTGATTCTGGAAGGGAAAGTGCGGCGCGGCTACTTAGGCATCAGCGCTCAAACCATTCAACTACCGGCCAAATGGCTCACCAACTTACAATTATCTACCACAGGCGGTATCCAAATCTTGAGTGTAGAAGCGGACGGCCCGGCGGGCAATTCTGAGTTACAATCTGGCGACATTTTGGTGCAATTTGAAGGCAAACCGGTTGGGTCTATTGATGATTTGCACAAAATATTGGGCGAAAACTCCATTGGCGTGCCGTCCAACCTGTGGGTCGTGCGCAATGGTGGATTAAAAAACCTAAAAGTAACACCAGGTGAATTGAAATAACCCGAACTTTGTTGCATTCCATTCACCTTTAAATGCCCTATTTTTATGCATACCATTCTCGGAATAAACGGTGCCGTTGGCGGCCATCTTGCTGAAATCCTTACCCAACAAAACATCAAAGTACGCGGCGTAAGTCGACGTGACCACCCAGGCAATTGGGAGCATGTTAAAGCGGATGTGTTGGATGCTGCATCGGTTTTAAAGGCAACAGAAGGTTCGGAAGTGGTCTATTTATTGGTGGGTTTGCCCTATGAAATAAAGGTTTGGCGCCGCGATTGGCCCGTTGCCATGCAAAACACCATCGATGCTTGTTTGGCACACAACGCCAAATTGGTATTTCTCGATAATGTGTATGCCCTTGGACAAGTAGATGGCCCGATGAAAGAAGACGCGCCCCATCACCCGATCAGTGAAAAAGGCATTGTGCGGGCGAAAATAGACGATCTGTTGCTTGATGCGATGCAAAACAAAGGTTTGCGCGCCACCATTGCACGTTCTGCCGATTTTTATGGCCCGAATACAGACAAAAGTGTGCTAAATTCCACCTTGTTTGAACGGCATGTACTGGGTAAATCGGCCTTCGTGATGGGGAAAGCAGATAAAATTCATACGTACACTTACACCCTGGATATTGCGCCTGCTTTGGCTATTTTGGGAACGGATGCACGTGCAGACGGGCAAATCTGGAACATTCCGACTTCCCAGGAGCCCTGGACGGGTAAGGATTGGGTTGCTGCGAGTGCTGCGGCGTTTGGCGTGAAACCAAAATTTCAGGAAACGCCTACGTTTATGCTTCGGATCTTGGGTTTATTTAGCCCGCTTTTCCGCGAATTGATTGAAATGAATTACCAGTACACCCACCCGTATGTATTGTTGTCCGAAAAATTTGAGCGCACTTTTGGCCTGAAACCAACGCCTTATGCAACCGGATTGGCAGCAACGGTAGCCTATTACAAGGCCAAAAGCACGTCAAAATAAGGTTTACTCTGCATCTGGTGGCCGAATCGCTTCGATCAACTGATCAAAATTGGTGAATTCGACGCCAAAGCGTTGCAAATCGCGAAAATCTTTTTCCAGCAATGCCCAATGGTCATCATCACTGTTGGGCGTTGCTTTTAAATAGTCCCGGTAAATTTGAATACTTTTCGCTCGGTCGCCCACACCATTGCGCAACCAATAGGCGTGCGCTAAATTGGTTTTGATCAATTCCCGATTCCCATAACCTTCATAACTGGATTCCACATAGGTTTGGGCCTTTTCAGAATAAGTGATGGATTGGGTTAAGGTCTGCTTATCGCGGCTGTTGGACAAAATGAGGTAATAAGCCTGGTTGATATGCTCATTGAGCCAATAATCCTTATTACTATAGGAGGCAGGTCCATCCAGGGCTTGTTGGGCCGCTTTTAGGGCCTGGGAACTCCATGATAGGGCCTTATTCCATTGTTCCAGGTTGACCATTTTTTGAAAATGCTGCGCGGCATGCCAATAGGCAATATTATTGGTGTCCAACGGCTTGGTGGCCGCTACTGCTGCTTTAAAACGCTGTTCAAATTGCTGGATTTCAGCGCGTTTATCTGGAAAACGCGTGGCCAGCACATCCATATAAAACAAGGAGGTGCCCACGGCTAATTCATTGTTCAAACTTCCCAGCGCAATCAAAGCACCCGAATCCGATCCTTCCAATAAAAAAGTAAGTCCGATGCAAACAGGGGCAGCATAATATTGCACTTGTTCGGCACGCTCAAAAGCCTGGCGTGCTGCTTCCGCTTTTCCTTGCAGTAGCAGGGCGATGCCCTGTTGTTCGTTTAATTGATAATGGAGGCGCGCGCCCAATTCGTTTTGATAAAATGCATCACCGGTAATCTTGATCCACCGATTCAAGGTTTCAATGCCTTTTTCAAAATTGGCAATGGCAGCCTCCAATTGGTCTTTCGACAGGAGTTGCGAGCCCAAACTCCGGTAATTATCGGCCATCAGGGCCAAATGCATCGTATCCATTGCCGCGGCGCCCTGCTCTAACAATGCATTTGATTGGTTGAAAAATTGGGTGCTACGCGGGCCAGTGGCTTCAAAGGTGCCCCAATTAAAGTAATTAGTGGCCAAATCGAGCGCCGTTTCCCGCAAATCGCGGCGAAATGTGGTCGAGTTGTTGCGTTGCAAGGCCTTGGCATCCGAATAGGCTGCTTGCAGATACTTGTCTTTTTTAACAAAATTCGGCGTAAGTGCGGCTTTATGTCGGTTGCGTAAGATATTCCACCGCAATTTTTGGGTTGCATCGAAGTCGAGGTCCGTCAGATTACCGGTTTCCGGGCCGCAAATATTTTTCAAATCAATCAGGTCGCCAAACATCCCGCAAAGACAGGCTTTTTGCACTGCCTCCAATAGGTCATATTCGGCCAGTTGTCTGATTTTAGCATGCAGGGTATCCAGGGCCGACCAGTTTTGTTCATATGGTATGAATTGGGTATTGTGGGTCCAATAGGCCCAATCTGTAAACAAACTGGTCGCGTTGCGGATATCTCCTTTGAGCAAGGCCGTGTATGCGGCGGCTTCCTGCGCTTGCGGTGGATGATCAAATTCTTTATCCATTTGGGATACGACCGACGCTGCCTCGGAAATTTGTCCGCGCAAAAGCCATTTCCAGTGATAATCGTTCAACATTTCCAACATCGTACTACGCAGCGAAACCTGGGTTTCTTTATCCAGTTTTCGGTATAAAATAAATGCGCGTTCACAATACTCATATACGCGTCGGACATTATTGCTTCGGTGGGCCTGCAAGGAGTAATATTCGAAAAAGCTACGGATGAGCGGCCAATCACCCGATGCTGCCAGGCGTTCGAAATTGCCCATATAATTCATGGCATTTTCCAGGCCGTACTCGCTGATTTGCTCGGGCGTAAACGGCAATAAACGGCGGTACACCGATTGTGCCTGATCGCGAATAGCGGTTGGGTCCAGATCGCGGGTAGCAATGGTGGCATTGCTGTTAATTTGCCTGATTTTTTTACCATTTTCGAGAAATGCCATCGATTTTACCCAGCAATCTACTGCCTGACTCACTGCTTGTAACTTAATCAGGACTTCTCCTTGTTGGATATCCCAAATATCAATGGTTCCATCTTTGTAGCCGGTTGCCAGGGCCTCGCCATCTTCCCGAAATGCGATCGCGGTAATTTCCAAGTCTTTGCTATGGTTGATGCGGACCAATTCATCGGATAAATTATAAATACTAAAAATGCGCACATCATGGCCATCCGAAAAGGCAACCAGGTCGCCTTGCTGGCTTACACACAGCATTTGAATGGGATAATTGTGCAAGCGTACCACCCGTGGATTGCTGCCAGACCCTGTATATCTCCATAGTTTAGCCGTGTTGCGCGGGCTTTGACCAGCATTTTGCGCCGTTTGCAATAGCACCACAATTTCGCCGGAACCTGGAATAAAATACAAAGATTTGATGCTTTCCTCAAACTTTTTACTGGCCACGGTAACACCGGTTTCCAGCGATTTTATCACGATTGCATTGTCTTTTTCCACCAAGGCGATCAGCTGATCTTCTTCGGAAAAAGCAACCACCATTGCACCTTCTGTGGTGGTTTGGGCGGCGAAATCGCGGATCATCTGACCTGAATTGGCCACACAATGCAAGGTATCATGGCCTTCACACAGGGCTACCCAATTGTTCGATACCGCACATACCACCGAGCCCGACGCCATTTTAGGCATCAAAATTTTGGGTGTACCTGACTGATTAGGATTTCGTAATTCCAATTGACGATCGGTTTGCACGACTAAATTAGCACCATTGGGGCTGAGGTTCAAACTTTCTGCCGTTTCAATATCGGTTAGCCAATCCGATTGCCGCGTGGAAAGATCCCAGGCATAAAGTGCGCCATTGAGCGATACGGAAAACAACCATCGATTATCGTTGGAAAAAGCGCCGTTGGGAAACTCCGGCCACGCATTGAGGTTTAAAAAAGCGCCAAAAAGTGTATTGCCTTGTTCATTGCTCGAAATAATCAGTCGATCAGGCAATGCATCGGTGCTGGGTACTACCCTTGCGATCATTTTTGCATCTGCTGTAGTGGTCATTACCTGACCATCCAGCAATAGGCTAGGTGCCAAGGTGCTTACTTTTTCAAATGCAGCCGCAATGTTGAAGACCAGGGTGCTATCGCCTTGCAAAACAACGGTTTGTGCGGCTGGATAGATATGCGTTCCCAGCAGAAAATTGGGTGTGCGGGCGTAATGCACCGTTTTTTCCAATTCCCAGGATTTATCGCTCGCTTTTTGTTGCCATATTTCCAGCCGATCCCTAAAACCCATCCAAAGTTGGTTGCCAAACAGTTCAAAACGTTGCAGTTCAGGCGCTTCCACGGTAAAAAACTTCTCTACATTTATTTTTTTAGCGAGGCCTTTGCGTTGGCCAAATTGATCTTTCAGGTTGATGCTGAAAATGGTCGCTGCCCCGGCATCATAATAATATAACACATCGCCATTTTTATTGAATGCCCAGGCACTGAGGTTGCTCACGGGTACTTTTACAAACTGGGTGGCGCTGCGCCAGATCATCAAGTTTTTATCGGCAAAAAACACCAGGGTTTTGTCATCCGGCGCTGCGGCAAAATAATAGTACAGTTCATTGAATGTTACGGGCTCCAGGGGTTCAAAACGCTGTGCATTCCAGCTCCACAGGATAGGTTGTTGGGGCGCGAAGGCATAAATTTTAGCATTTTTCCCCTTGCCCAATACGCGTATTTGCGTGCTAGCGGGCAAATTACCGGCCAATTGGTAGCAAAATGGCACTTGAAGTGCCTGATTTTGAACAGTCGGTTTATAATACCATGCATCGAGCAAGGCCTGGACACATTTCGGATTATCATCTGGCGCGATGTATTCATTGGCAAAATCGGCCAAACGATAAGCAATGCTGCGGTCGAACTGACGCAACATGTTTTGGGCATCGGCGGCCAGGTTATCAGCAATTGCATTACGCGCCAGGCGAATAGCCTCCTGTTCTCTGAAGCGCAATTCGTCCTCGGCAGCCTGTCGGCAATCCGCAATATGATTATTCATACTGCTGCGTTCCGTTTGATTGGCATCGGCGCAGCTTTTGGCCGCGCGATACAATTTGGCGGCATCGTCCCAACAACGCTGGGCAAAAGCACGATCCGCTTCCTGGCGGGTAATCGCAAAACAATTATCGCCAGTATAACGCAAAAACGCTGTGGTGGGGATATACTGCCGGCTTGAATGCATGCCGAATGTTAAGGGCGCGCGCTCTTGGGCGATTGGGTTCGCCTCCTGCGCCGGCTCCTTTTCACATTGCCGTATGAGCAATTCCAACTCGGCTGCGCGGGGGGTGTTGTCTTGCACGTCGGCACAATCGAGGGCTTCCTGGTAATATTTTACCGCAGCAACACAGTCGCCTTTATCACGGGCAACATTACCGGCATCCAAATTACGGGTGTAGCAATCGTACAGCGGGGCCTGGATCACCGCGTTTTGCTGGTAATAGTTCGGATCGCCTTTTTGGGCAAAGAGGCAGGCGGGGAAAATGATTAGGAGGAAATATTTCATTTTAGTTGACAGTTGACAATGGATAGTTGACAATTGACAGTGGATAGTTGACAATTGACAGTGTGGACAATTGACAGTTTGCGGGCGCCAAAAATTTAAGCGTTGATTTATTTCAAATCTTTCCCACAGTAAAACTTAATTTTCAGTCCGTTAAGCCAACAAAGATATTCGGTTTCTATAAAAAATCCACATCTACTGCGTACGGATAAGTCATCAGGTATTCCAGGGCTTTTTCTATTGGAAACTGTTCATACACAACGGCATATAACATATCGGTAATGGGCACATGTAATTTGTAATGCCGGGCCAAGAGGCGGGCAATTTTGAGGGTACGCACCCCTTCTGCCAGTTCGGGCATGGCGCTGCGTATTTCGGCGGCGGTTTCGCCTTTCGCGAGGCGCATACCAAAGCTATAGTTGCGTGAATTCGGGCTGGTTGCTGTTGCCACCAAATCTCCAATCCCTGCTACACCGATAAATGCCTGGCTGGAAGCGCCCAATGATTTACCAAAATACACCATTTCGGCCAATCCGCGGGCAATCAGCAAGCCTTGAATGTTGCGCCCCAGTCCCAATCCTCCCAATACGCCCGAACCGAGTGCCACAATATTTTTAAGTGCGCCGGCCAATTCAGCCCCCAGGATGTCATACGAGCCAAAAACATGGAATTTGCTGCTGTTGAGTGCCTGTTGTCCGGCCTGAATGACTTCCCGAAACCGGCTGCCCACGAGGGTCGCCGCCGGTTGTCCGGCCATAATTTCGGCGGCTAAGTTTGGTCCGGACAGGCATCCTACCCGGACCACACTTGTTTCTTCCCATACCACCTCGCTCATCGTGCGCACATTGCTGCGGTTGATGGTAAAATCCGGCCGATCCAGGTCTTCTTCTTCCACGCCCCGGAGGTCGAACCCCTTGGTGCCATGGATGACGATATGATGCGGTCGCAAAAATGGCGCGAGTGCCTGAATCATACTCCGAAAACTGTTGGAGGGCAAAATGGGCATAATCAGGGTGCATCGCTGCGCCAGTTCCTGCAGATCGTTGATGGCGGTTACACGCGGTGCAATCGCTACCCCAAGATGGGTGCGCGTTGCATTGATCGAATCCACCGTTTCTGGTTTCCGGCTGAACAGCAGTACCTCGGCATTTTGGGCCAAAAGGTTAGCAATTGCTGTTCCGAAACTCCCTGCGCCAATTACGCCCACCGGATTAAAATGAGATGCCATGCTGTTGTTGATTTATCGTTCGTTTTGCAAAATCTTTTTGGTCCAAATCTCTTTCCCGTTTGTATCGTACACCGTGATGTTCAGTTCGCGGTTGAGGCGCGGGCCGCTGAAACGCAACATGGAAAAGTTGTGTTGTGCCGCGATGGTTTCCGACAAGCGCAGTTCATTGGAGTCTTTGGTAAGCGCATCCGTGAACGGTCCTGCTGTAAATGGAGAAGTTGTCAGGTCGTACACCCAGTTTCCTTTTGCATTTTTGTATCCGCTCAACTCGGTAAAGTGCCGGTCGCCGGTCAAAAATACAACATTTTTAATATCTTCTTTTTCAATAAAGGCCAAGAGGCTGTCGCGTTCGGCTTTAAAAAAGTGCGCGTATGTTTCGCTGTTTTGGCTGGTGGTAAGCACTTGGCCACCAATCGCTACCAATTTAAACGGTGCGCGGCTGTTGGCTAAGGATGCTTTCAACCATTCCAATTGTTGGCTGCCGAGGGCTGTACGCGGACAAGCCTCGCAATAGTTGGCGGAGCGGAAATAGCGGTTATCCATCAGGAAAAACTCGATGTCATTGTATTGAAACCAAGTAGTACAGCCTTTTTGGTCGTTCAAGCCAAAGGTAGGATTGCCCCAAAATGCCTTAAACACATCCCAGGAAGTTTCCTTGTACGGCCAATTGCCGTCGCTGTCATTTGGGCCATAATCATGGTCGTCCCAAATTGCATAATGGTTTGTGGATGCCAGCAAGCCTTGCAATTCGGGCAAGGATCGCGTATGTGTGTAGCGGTACAACATGCCAGTGCGGGTGGCCCAATCCGGCTCGCGGTAGTAGGTATTATCGCCTAGCCAAACCATAATATCCGGCTTTTGGTCTTTTATGCTGTTAAATATCTGATATTCAGAGCCATATGGTTTTCCTGGGCGGTCGTATTGTGTTTCGTTAATATACGCGCAGCTCCCTGTTGCAACCGAAAAAGCGGGCGGATCGGTGCGATATTGCCAAAGTGCCTGCGTTTTGAAGGTGGTTGGGTACGGGAATACCAGGGCTTTGCCATTGAGCAGGAGTTGGTATTCGTAGTTGGTACCGGGTTCTACCTGATCCGCGATTAATTTAGCGGTGTATCCGGTCGATTTTTCTGTTAAAACCGGGTCGGTGCGGAACTGTTTCTCTGGTTTTCCTTGTTCCCAATATACGACCGTAAACGTTGCGGCTGTGGTAGATTGTGCCCAGATGAGCACTTCTTTCATGTCGGCATAACCCAACATCGGACCGCTTTGCAGGCGCGCAGTGGATTCAGTTTGGAGGGCAATTGCAGGCTTTTGTGCAAAACCTTGCATCGAAAAGAGCAGGCAGCAAAAGAAGAGTAAATGTTTCATGATTGGTTGGTATTTTTTTTCTGCGAAGGTACATCAAAGCCCGTTTAAACCCCTGTAAGAAAAAAAGGTCCAATAACCAGACAACTATTTGATTTTGCATTACATCTATAAATATAGAATAAAATTTTGCAAAACACTTGCATTGTGTTATAATAACCATTAACTTTGATTCATCATTAAAATAAAAAAGGAGGCCGCCATGATCCATCGCTTTAGAGTCCTTTCGCTATTAATCCTGCTTACCCAACCGATTGTGCTGCCATCTCAAACTGCCAACAAGACTTTTTCCAAATCATTTAACACCGAGGAAAGGGGCACTGTGCGCATTGACTTGCCTGGCGCGATTGATGTTAAAATCTGGGATAACCCGACCATCCGGTTCGAAATCAGTGTTGGGTTACCTTCCGGCAACATGTCGATGCTGAATGAGTTGGCTACGGTGGGCCGTTACAACCTGGTTGCCAAGCCACTGGAAGGCGACGATGTCTTGGTGATCACAGCGCCTAATTTGCAAAAACAAGTAAAAGTAAAAGGCGAAGCCTTGCACGAATCGGTTGCATACACGGTTTGGATCCCTAAAAACATGGGCATCGAATTGCCCAATGCAGTAAGCATGGCTGACAAAAAATAGGCTTATTGGAAAATGATCATACCGGTTTGGGCGGTCAATTATTTGCCGTCCAAACCGCCATTCATAAAATTAGCCAATCCTAAAATCACGGAAAGCAAAATTGCCCAGGATAAGCCCGCTACAGAAAAACCGTCTAACAAACCATCTACAATCAGGATCATCGCGCCGTTGATGACAAACAAAAACAGCCCCAGGGTCAAAATCGTGATCGGTAAAGTAAGGATGGTCAGGATCGGACGGATGAAAAAATTCACCACACCAAGCACAAAAGCTACAATGACAGCCTCCTGGTAGCCATCCACCCGAATGCCAGAAAAAAATTCTGCACAGGCGTAAATGATGAGTCCGTTGATGAGCAGGGAAATGATAAATCGCATAGGAAATAGAGTTTAAACGCCTGTTTCATAGGCGCCAAGTGTTCATTGGATGCTGATAGCGTGTGCAAAATAGGCTTTTCCTCGTATTTCCAATTTTAATTCTATGTATGTTTTGCTGAATAATGCAGTAAAACCGTCTAATTTCCAACTACGCTACGCACTAACCCAAAAACGCTTGTCCGATTTTGGACAGTATCGTTCGATTTTGAACGTTAATTTACTTTATTTATATATTTAAAACAATGTAAATCATTTTTTTATATTTTGGCATGATCTAGGTGCTTGTTTATTATTTGGACCTTAAAAGCGTCGCTGTATTGATGGCAAATATTACCTTAAAATTGATCGTACGTAACCTGTGGAACCATAAAGTGCATGCAGGTATTAATATTCTGGGCCTATCCATCGGTCTTGCTACTTGCATGTTGATGCTTTTATATGTACAGCATGAATTAAGTTATGATCGTTTTAATGTGTTGGCCGATCGAATCGTACGCATCACGTTTCGCGGCACGGTTCAAGGGCAAAAAATGAACGAATCGTCTGTCATGCCCCCGGTTGCAGCCGCTTTGGAAGCAGATTACCCTGAAGTGGAAGCGGCTACCCGTTTACGTCAGGCGGGCACCCCAATGCTGGTGTATCAGGGAAATGAATTTCGGGATGCAGCCGCAGCCTATATAGATCCTGATTTTTTTCAAGTATTTACCCTTCCGTTGCTGCAAGGCGATGCTAAAACGGCATTAGCCGACCCCAATGCCCTCGTACTTACCCAGGCAATGGCACAGCGTTTATTTGGCACGGACGATCCTCTGGGAAAAATTGTTCGGGTGGATGACTGGAATAAATCATATACGGTTACAGGCGTCATGGCCCCCATTCCTGAAAATGCACATTTTCATTTTGATGTTTTTATATCCACCACAGGCTTGCCGGAAGCACAATCCGACAGTTGGATGACCTCCAATTTTTTCACCTACTTGGTTTTGGATAAACATGCTTCTTTTGAAGCCTTTGAGGCCAAATTACCTCAAACTGTGGCGCAATATATTGGTCCACAAATGCAGGTGGCGATGGGTATGTCGCTTTCGGATTTCCGCAAGCAGGGCAACGACCTTAGTTTTCATGTGCAGCCGCTTACCGACATTCATATGGACAGCGGTTTTGCCAATGACCTTTCTCCGAGTGGTAATATGCAATATGTATATGGTTGTTTTGCAATTGCTATATTGGTATTGCTGATTGCTTGTATCAACTTTATGAACCTTTCCACTGCAGTAGCGGGCAAGCGGGCGCCATCGGTGGGTATACACAAATTGATGGGCGCCAGCAAGGGTCATTTAATTCGTTCATTTCTACTCGAATCGATTTTATTGACCAGCATTGCGCTTGGTCTGGCACTGGGTATTGTTGCGTTGATTCTTCCTGCTTTTAATGACTTTTTTGTGGTCCGTTTGTCTATAGATCCGGTTTCGCACCCCTGGATGCTGCCTGGGTTGTGTGCCGTTGGCATTATTACGAGCCTGTTGGCCGGGGCCTATCCTGCTTATTATTTATCAAATTTTAAGCCCGTAGCGGTCCTAAAAGGTCACATTGATCAGTTTGCACGTGCGCCCGGGTTGCGAAACGGCTTGGTTGTTTTTCAGTTTTTTGTATCTATTATGCTCATTATAAGCACTTTAGTAGTATATAGCCAGTTGCGTTATATTCGAAACAAGCAACTGGGTTACAAAAAGGAGCAGGTGCTGATATTGCCGGATGTTGAAGCCCTGGCTGGCAAATGGAAGGTATTTGAGCAAACTTTAACTTCTGATCCGAATATATTGCAAATCAGCACTTCTGGTTTTCTTCCGGCAGGCGCAAGCAATGGCAATAATTACTTCATTTCCGCTGAAACGAAAGCAGCGGATATGATTAAAGCGATCCGTTATGAGGTGGATGCGCAGTATATTCCAACCTTGGGGATGGAAGTTTTACACGGACGCAAATTTTCAGCGGCGCCTTTAGAAGATAGTACGACGGCCATTATCAATGAAACTGCCGCCCTTGCCCTCGGCATGGAAGGGGAGCGTGCAATCGGACAAACCATCTTGCACGCTGATAAAATTGGCAATAAAGAGCGTTTTGAAATTATCGGCGTCGTTCGTGACTTTCATTTCAAATCATTGCATGAACCAATCAGTCCGCTGGTCATGCTGAAAAAACCGGATATGGGCAATATCATACTAAAGGTACGCTCGGAAGCGATTCCCGGCTTGATTGCGACCTTGCGTTCCAACTGGATGATGTTAAATTCGAAAGCGCCATTTACCTATTCTTTTTTGGAGGATCGTTTTGAGGAAACTTACCGGGCGGAACAAAAAACAGGTATTTTATTGGGTATTTTTGCTGGACTGACCATTCTGGTGGCTTGTCTTGGCTTGCTTGGCCTGGCTATATTCACAACAAATCAGCGGCGCAAAGAAATTGGCATTCGAAAAGTACTCGGCGCCTCTGTTTTATCAATTGTCGGAACCCTGAGCACACCTGTATTAAAATGGATATTTTGGGCCATGCTGATTGCCTGTCCAATGGCTTATTATATCATGCAGGCATGGCTGTCTGATTTTGCCTATCGTATTGATATTCAAGGGTGGATGTTTGTCCTTGCGGGATGCTTGACCGTTTTTATCGCATTTCTTACGGTAGCAGGGCAAGCGGCGCAGGCTGCCAGACAAGACCCCATGAAGTCCTTACGCAACACATAATTTTACACAATCAACATCCCTTTTTCGCGCAAGGCCTGTCCTTCCGGTGCTTGCAAAAACGGGTCGATTGCTTCTAAACCTGCCGCAAGATAACTGGCCTGAAATTTACTGAACAGCATAGGCCCCTTCCCGGGCAAACTGATTTCACCCAATATTTCAGCCAACCAAGCGCCCTTTTCGGCAGGCAAGGCCAAATACCAGTCTTCTTTTTTGTTACAAAAAGCCAGTTCGGCCATTGCGATCTGTTTTTTCCCTTCCTGTATTTCAAACGGGTTGACTTGCGGTACATTCCCCAACCAGCAGACCAGCGCATTCGGGCGCGGGGTTGATTCCGGCAAGGTCATTAAACATTGTTCGATGTAATTGGCTGAGACACTGGTACGCGGCGTTTTAACATCAAACCAGGAGGCCAACGGAAAATCCAAACCCACGCCGTGCATGTAATTGAACAAGGATTTGCGCAATCCGTCTGCGTACAATTCATGGTCGGCGCCCGAAGGATCCTCATGCGCGAGGTCATTGTCGGCAAAACGCCCCCATTCCGGCCCGGTGCGCACCACGCCAAAAGCAGCCGGATCCAAGCCCACCGGACTGTGGGCGGTCATGGCAAACAAGTGCCAAAAACCCGATTGCAATACCCCATTTTGGAACAATTGACGCACCATTTCCAGCGAATCGATGGTTTCCTGGGCAGTTTGGGTCGGAAAACCATACATCAGATAGGCGTGTACCATAATGCCTGCCTGGGTAAAAGCGTCGGCTACCCGGGCTACCTGGGCCACCGTCACGCCTTTTTGCATTTTTGTCAACAGCCGGTCGGAAGCAACTTCTAATCCGCCAGTGACCGCAATACAGCCCGATGCTTTTAACAAACGGCACAAATCGGGACTAAAGTTTTTTTCAAACCGAATGTTGGTCCACCACACCACCGTAAGTTGTCGGCGCAATATTTCAATAGCAAGGTCGCGCAGGAGCGCAGGCGGGGCGGCCTCATCGACAAAATGAAAACCATTTTCTCCGGTTTGTGCAACGATGGTCTCAATACGGTCGCACAGCATGGCCGCCGTAAGTGGCTCGTAATTTTTAATATAATCGAGGCTGATATCGCAAAAAGAGCATTTGCCCCAATAACAGCCGTGCGCCAGGGTCAGTTTATTCCAACGGCCATCGCTCCAAAGCCGGTGCATGGGATTGGCAATTTCGATGACCGACAAATAATCGCGTAAAAGCAAATCGCTGTAATCAGGAGTGCCGGTTTCACGCTGGGCAATGTCTTTTTCAACAGCCCCGTTGCAATAACTTACTACGCCGTGTATGCGGGTAAAAACGCGCTTCAACTGGGCGGTTTCGCGCTGATTATCAAGATGTTCGAGCAAATGCAGTAAGGGCGCTTCGCCATCATCCAGGCACAAATAATCTACATAATCGAATAGGCGCTCCTCCGAAACACTGCGCAATTCGGTGTTCACAAAGCCGCCGCCCATCACGACTTTGATGTGCGGATGGTGTTTTTTGATGTATTGTCCACATTTGAGTGCGCCAAACAAATTGCCAGGAAATGGCACCGAAATGCATAAAACATTAGGCTGTGCATGCTGGATTTTTGTTTCCAGGATTTCCTGCAGCCAGGCCGACAAACGGGTTTCGGGCGCTTGCAAGGCGGCATGGATGGGATCAAAATGCGTGGCAGATCTTCCCAACCGTTCGGCATACCGGCTGAATCCAAAATGCGGATCCACAGCTTCTTTGATCAAATCGCCGAGGTCTTCCAGGTATAAGGTAGCCAAATGCCGCGCTTTATCCTGAATGCCCAAGGTGCCAAAGGCCCATTCAAGATCCTCTAATTGCTGAAAACGGCTTGCTTCCGGCAAAAAAGTGCGGTCGCAAATGCTGTGCGCCAGCGTAGGATTTTTATGTTGTAAAAAACGCATGACTGGCTCAATCGTGCTCAGGTAGTCGGACTTCAGGCTGTAAATGCGGTAACAATTTTCCGAAAGTTCAATATCTGAGGCATCCAAATCATCAAAAACAACTTTCAAACCGGCTCTAGAAAATAGTTTTAGAATCAGTTCAATACCCAAATCAGCCTGAAAAGAGGCAATTCCTTTGGTGTTCAGGAAGCCTTTCAGGTAAGCAGTGGCCGGATACGGTGTGTTCAACTGGGTAAACGGCGGCGTAATAAGCAGCAACTTGGGTATCAAAATAAGGCCGATTATAGGATGATACTTACCGTTTTTCCGTCGAAAACAACTACATCGCCGGGCGTCAGTTTTTTGCGTTTGCGGGTTTCTACCGCATCATTTACCAACACTTCTTCATTTTCAATGCGCATATTGGCCTCGCCGCCCGTACCCACCCAATATACCGCTTTCAGCAGTTTGTTGAGTTCGATAAAGGGCTGATCTTCTTTAAGTTGAAAGGTATTCATGGTGTGTTTTTAATAAGAAAAAACCTTATTTTGCAGCATCCGAACTGATCAAATTGCCAAAAAATAAGGCATTGGCAAACAATCCGTTGGTACCCAGCCAAAATCCGCGAAAATTGGGGTTACCGGGAAAACAAATTACCCGTCCTTTTCCGATGCCTGCCACGGCCAATGCAGCCGATTTGGCAACCAATGGTTTTTGTTTGGGGTGTATATACCCGGCTAAAAGCGGATTCGCAGTGAAAACAGCGGGATTGCCATAAGGGTTTTTGGAAGGGTCAATAAAAAGCGCATCGGCTAAAAACATGGGCAACGTAGGCCTTGTATAACCAAAACAGAGTGGATGGGTAAGATCCAATTGTGCTTCAAAAATAGCGCCAGGCATCCGCAACGCACCCAAGTCATCGTCCAATCCGCCATAAGGCAGGCGTTTTCCGGGTGCATCTACGGTCGCATTGCGGATATCGAGGGTGATGAGGCTGGCACTGCGCAGCCATTTGAGGGCATCGCCGGTAGCAATTAAGGTACCACCCGCTGCTACAAATTCGCGCACTTTTTCGATGGTCAGGCTATAGGTGCCATCGGGCAATACCAGCACATTGTATTTGGAAAGGTTCGCATTGGCTATGCGGTCCTGGTCAATCATCGTCATCGACATACCATATCGGGTATCCAACAAATGCCAGATTTCGCCTGCATCTGCCGGATTTACGCCATCCCCGGTCACCATAAGCACTTTTGGTGCCCGCAATACCGGAAATTTGCTGCTGCCCAGATCTGGGCCTTCTTCCGTCAGGCCATTTTTTATGGAAAACAGCGCGATCTCTGCGGGCAAAATAGCCTTTAATTGTTGCCCCAGGAGGTTACTTTCCGTTGCCTGGCGGTCGGCTGGAATCAACAGTGTTCCCGCAGCATAAGCGCGGTTATCGGCCTTGAAGGGTTGCATGGCTACTTTGACCCGGATTCCCGCGTGCAATAATGCGGCCAATGCGCGGGGAGATTGAGGGTGCCCCCATTCCACGGCGAAGGCAAAAGGGTTAGGAGCCTGCGGGTCGTAAGTTTGCGTGGGTACTTCGGTTGCAAAGCCCGGTTCGGCCAGCAGCGCTGAGTTAAAATCCTTTGCATTCATTTCGGCAAAATCAAGGCCCATCGCGTAAGGGAGGGTCCAGGCAGAAATATCATAAAAAATGGAGTCCTGAAAACTGGTTGGCGCACTAAAAATACCTTTAATAAGACGGTATTGCGCCTGATCTAGGGGAACAATTACTGCTTTATTAGGCACAAAACGTGTATTGCCCAGCTTGATTTCTTGTTTCAGGCCATTCCATTGAATGCGGTGGCGGTCTAATATTTGGAGTAAGGGTGCCATGGCTTCTTGCCCCAATGTACTCCCAAAGATGTATGCTTTTACGGCATCCTGTTTAGCGACCTCCTTGTTTTCCTGGTAAAAGCGGCGCAAATATTCGTTCAATTCCACCCGTATATCGGCAATAGCCTGCATGGTCGAAAATGAGGTAAGTACCTGATTGCGAATGGTATACGGGAACGTGAGCAGCCCGTTATCCGTTTCCTGTACATTTCCTCGGCTGCTGGCCTGTTCGAACAGGATACCGATGCCGCCATTTACATCCGGGTAGGTTGATCCTTTTCCGTAATAGAAGTCGTCGTAATTTTCGCGGGTAAAAAACAGGATTTTCTTGGCAGAAAGGAGTTTGGCGTGGTAGTTGGCGATTTTAGCGGTGAGTTCCTGGTTGCGGGCGGGCGTGATTGGGTTGACCCGAGAAGGCACGCCTGGCTGAAAGAAAAAGGTGGAATTGCTGCCCATTTCGTGGTGATCGGTGAGCACATTGGGTTTCCAGTCTTGCAGAATCGCTACTCGTCCGGCCGATTCGGGTTGTTGCATCACCAACCAATCGCGGTTTAGGTCGAACCAATAATGGTTGGTACGGCCTTGAGGCCAGGGTTCTTTAAATTCATCTCCGGCAGGGTCGGCGTTTAGCGTCTTGCTGTGGCGGCTATTCACCCAATTGGAAAAGCGCTGCATGCCATCGGGGTTGAAGCAGGGGTCGAGCAGCACCACTGTATTTTTCAAAAATTGATTGAGTTCCGGGTTGTCGGCGGCGGCCAAATAATAGGCAAACAACAAGGCGGCATTGCTTCCGCTGGTTTCATTGCCGTGAATAGAGTAACCAGCATACCACACTGCGGGCATTTTATCCAACATCACTTGATCGGCTTTTGCGGGATCTAGCAATGCAAGTCGTTGTGCACGAATCGATTCCAGGTTATTTAAGTTGGCCGTATCCGAAATAGTAAGGCAAATTAAAGGGCGTTGCTCGTGTGTACGCGCGTACTGGCGCAGTTGCACGCGCGGACTGGTGCGCGCGAGTTCGCGCAGGTAGGCGAGCAGTTGGTCGTGGCTCACATGCCAGGCCCCCACTTCAAAGCCCAAAAATTGGGCCGGTGTTGGCACCGCTTTATCATATACCGTATTGGGAAGGTAATAGTTAAGCGTAAGCGCTTCTTGTGCCTTTATCTGGAAAAACGACGAAAAAACAAAAAAAACGAGGCATAAAACAGGCCGAAAGTGCAAAAAACGAGGCATCATGCAAGGGTAATTTCCCGCCGTATTGTCCGAGCACCAGCGCCGACAGGTGATGTAAAATGGAATAAATGAAAAACGTGCACCGGAGCGGGCAAAAGTACGAGAAATTATGGTGTTCCGATAACAGACCACTAACACGCTGAAAATACAAATGGCCCTGCATGCAGGGCCATTCATACGCTACGTTATTCGGATTACAGGATTATCAAGAGAACAGGAGAGACAGCGTGGCCAGAAATACACCAAGATTTAAGTGGATTTCCGGCAATTTTTCGTGGTAAATTCGATTTACAACTTAAACAAAGCAGAAATTGGCAAGCCAACCGTCACTTGGTGGTTGTTGAAAATCTTGTGGCTTTGCGGTGCCCAGCTGGTAGTGCCGGTGCGCACCCGCATGGTCACTTTATTGTCGAAACGGATACCCGCTTCAATCTGGGTATTATAGTAGCGATAATCTGGTCCACCCAGGTTTACTTCACCAAACGACAGTGTACCGAGGGTGTAGGCAGTAAAACGGGCAATTTTCGTAGAGAAGCCTGCGCCAATTTGTGGACCCCAACCGGTTGTAAAGCCTTTATTGGTATTGGTAAATGGTTGGTTAAATTCGCGGTAAGTCGGGCAGAAGGTAGATGCTTCCAAACCGAGCAAAGAAATGAGGCGAACCGGCAAGTTATCGCCAACAGTAAGGATATTCAGGTTGTACATGATGGAGAAGTTACCATCAATGGCCAGCGGATTAAAACGGTCGTTACCAGAAGCGGCGCTTTTTTCGCCATTAGCAGGGTCGCCAATTGCTTTGGTGGTACCACTTATCTGAAAAGCCCAGCGAGGTTCCCATGTACGGTCAAATTGTTCTACCGAGCGCATCCCGATTACATTGGCAGGGATACTGAAATTGCTACCGTAATAGCTGCCTGAGGTAGAAGCACGGCCACCGTATAGTTCCAAAGACGTGATCAGGCTTTTATTAAAAATTTGATTAAAAAAGCTGCTGATATTGCTGACTCCATTGGCTGGCGTGCTACCGAAAGCGGCCGTCAGGTTTTGGTTCAGGCTGTCGAGGCTCCCTTGGTGTTCGGTACCTAAAGTATCGAAGCTGGTACCAAAAACAGGTACATTACCCTGCAGGCTATCCTGGTACAGACCAAAACCGCGGGTGATGCTGTCGTTATTGGCAAACCAAATGTCGCGGATACGATCGAATTCAGAAATCAGGGTATCCTGATCGGGGGCATTCAACACCGAACCAGGCAGCAAACTCAACAAAGAATCCCGACGAATTCCCCATTCAGCAGACAGGCTGTCAAGGCCCGTGGTTGGATCAATACCACCCAAGGCGGCATTCAAACTATCCAAGCCAGATCCCAGGTTCAGGGAATCGGTATTCCAGGAAGTTTGCAAATTGTTCAGGTTCGACAAATACTGCGCGCGTTGTGCACTGTCTAACTGAGATAAGATCGGAGTGAAAGTACCCCAATTTTGAGCATGAAGCTGGCATGATACACACACCAGTACCAAGCATAGCAGTTTGTTGAAATTAGTTTTCATAAAAAGTAGTCGTTGTGTGCTTTTGGCACAGAATTTATAAAGAGGTTAAAGCAGATTCAATTTCGTTTAGGCAATGAGAATTACCTTGATTTGTTGGTACAAATCAAATTGCCATAGCGTGTGTGCACTGGAAATTAACAGAGATTTAAAAAGAAGATTACAATAGGACTTGTAATGACAGAGTGTTATTTTTTTCAAAATAATAGCAATTCTATTCCGACGATGTACATCATCGGTGCTATGCAAAAAAGCGAATTTTGGATGAAATGCGTAAAGCAGATTAATGACGATAAATTGTTGCAAATCAACGAATTAAATTCGGCTGATCAACCAGCATTCATGTAGTTAACATGTAAGCTACGTGTATTTAACATGCAACAAAAATCAATGAATCAATTCGTGAGATACTAGAATATACACTGGGAAATAAATTTAAATAATTTATGAGAGGCAATAAAGCTTCTGCATAATTTGGATCGAATTTTCTTCCGCAAAGGTACATTTTTTAAACCCAGTAACTATACCCAATTAACGGTACTTATTATTTCTTTTTTAGAAGGGTCTAGAATGTGACAATTGGGTGTTTTTCTATAATAATTAATTTAAAATTAAGAATAAGTCAAATAAAAAACTGCATGCATTTGTTAAAGATAAATATAGATTATTAAACTTTAAGGTTTCACACCTAAATCCCCGTATCTTTGTGGGTTCAGGCTGTATTCGTATCATTGCAAAGTAGGCGTATTTGAGGTTTCAAACCACCACCACCACGCCCCCCCGCAACTACACTACCTTAAACATGCAGCCCACGACGGCGCTCCTATGGCAAAAGAATGGACACTCGGTGAAAAAACCGATAGTTTAAAAAAAGAAACAGAGTACGCAATCCTGGTTGGCGTGATTACACCCGACTCGAACGAGACCCAGGCCCATGAATACTTTGATGAACTCGAATTTTTAGCGCTCACCGCGGGCGCTATTACGGTGAAGCGTTTTACCCAACGCCTTCAACATCCTGATCACCTGCATTTTATCGGCAGTGGCAAGGTGAAAGAAATCGCCATGTACCTCGACCGGCATCCGGAAATCAATTTAGTGATTTTTGACGATGACCTCACCGGAAGACAAAACAACCACTTGGAAGAGGCTCTTAAAGTTAAAATTTTGGATCGCTCTACCCTGATCCTCGATATTTTTGCCAACCGGGCACAATCTTCCCAAGCCAAAGCGCAAGTAGAACTGGCACAAATGAAGTACCTGCTCCCCCGCTTGCGCGGTTTGTGGACGCACTTAGAACGACAGCGCGGCGGTATCGGGATGAGGGGTCCGGGGGAAACCCAAATTGAAACGGACCGACGCATCGTACAATATCGGATTAAAATCCTGGAGGATAAACTGCGCGACATTGACCGGCAATCGCAAACACAACGCAAAACCCGGGGCGAACTGATTCGAGTAGCGCTCGTGGGCTATACTAATGTGGGCAAAAGCACCCTCATGAACCTGCTTTCCAAATCGGAAGTATTGGCCGAGAATAAATTATTTGCCACCCTGGATACGACGGTGCGCAAGGTTGTATTCGGACAAGTCCCTTTTTTACTCTCCGATACAGTCGGTTTTATCCGAAAACTGCCGCATCACCTGGTGGAAAGTTTTAAAAGCACCCTCGATGAGGTACGCGAATGCGATATCCTGTTGCACGTGGTGGATATTGCCCATCCGCAATTTGAAGACCATATTAAAACGGTGCAAAAAACACTGGAGGAACTGGGCGTTGGAGAAAAACCAACCCTGATGGTCTGTAATAAAGTGGATTTATACCGCGCAACCTGGTTCGATGACTTGCTGGATGCCCAAACCCGCCTGGAAATTGAAGCCGATTTAAAAGAACGGCTGATGCATACTTTTGGTGAAAACATTTTCATCTCTGCACAAAGCAAAGAAGGCATTGAGCAATTGCGTGATCGCCTCACACAATTGATCAAAGAAGCATATGTGATTCGCTATCCACACCAAGTGCGCACTTGGTAGAAATACCTTATCTTTGCAGGATTGGATTTAAACAATTCATCCTGCAAACCACTTTTTTAATCTTAATTTTAATCTAATGAGCCTCCCATCTAAGCTGCCGGATTCAACAGCCGGTTCCCCTACCGAATTAAGCGCACCCCGCTCTTTTTCTACAACCGAACACCACTTGAAAACGCCACGCTGGCATCTGCTTCCTGCCGACCCGGCCCGGGTACAACAACTCCAATCTGAACTGGGAATAAATTCCCTGTTTTGCCAATTACTTGTGCAACGCGGCGTTTCCAACCGCGCCGAAGCAGAATTGTTTTTCAAACCTCAATTAGAAGCCCTGCACGACCCTTTTTTGATGCAGGATATGGACTTGGCCGTAGAACGCCTCCATCACGCAATAAATCACTCGGAACGCATCCTCTTGTACGGCGATTACGATGTAGATGGCACGACCAGCGTAGCCCTGATGTATGCGTTTTTATCCAATTTTTACAAAAATATTGATTTTTACCTGCCCGATCGCGATAAAGAGGGCTATGGCGTGAGCCTGGCAGGCGTGGAATACGCGCGCGCAAACCATTGCAAACTCATTATTGCCATCGACTGCGGTATTAAAGCCCACGAGGCCATTGCCTTGGCCAAAAGTTACGGCATCGATTTTATTGTTTGCGACCACCATGTGCCAGAGGGCGGATTACCTGTTTCGATCGCCAACCTCGATCCGAAACGCAGCGATTGTGCTTATCCGTATAAAGAGTTGAGCGGTTGCGGCATTGCATTTAAACTGGCCCAAGCCATGGCGCAATCCCAGCAGGTACCCGTACACGAAATAGATCCTTTGCTGGATTTGGTCGCCATCAGCATTGCTTGTGATATTGTTCCGATTACGGGTGAAAATCGCGTACTCGCGTTTTTGGGGTTACGCCAATTAAATCAAAACCCACGCACTGGATTGTGGGCGCTGATTACCCGGATTAATAAAAGTTATCCACTCATCATTTCAGACCTGGTATTTGGCATGGGGCCGATCATTAATGCGGCCGGACGCTTAGGGGATGCTCGGGAAGCCGTTCAGTTGATGCTTGCCGAAGACCGCAACAGCGCCCTGGAGCGTGCGGGAACCCTGGTACACCGCAACCGCCAAAGACGCACGGTTGATTACGCCACTGCCGCCGAAGCAAGGCAGCTTTTTATGGATTTGCCCGATTGGAATACCCGTAAAAGCATCGTTTTGTACAACCCCGATTGGCATAAAGGAATCATTGGTATTGCTTCCAGCCGACTTACGGAAGAATTTCATCGGCCCAGTGTGGTTCTGACCTTGAGTAATAACCGCGTGGTTGGTTCGGCGCGTTCCGTGCGGGGTTTTGATTTGTATACGGCCTTGCAGGCTTGTGAAGACCTGTTTTATTCTTTTGGCGGCCATGCCTTTGCGGCGGGGATGCAAATGCCCGTGGAAAATGTTGCTGCATTTGCCATCCGTTTTGAGCAATTGGTACAGGAACAGGTTTCGTTTGAAGATGAACGGCCCTTGCTCGAAATCAGTGCACCGTTGCGTTTGGATGCGATCAACCACCGTTTTTGGAAAACCTTGCAACGGTTCGAACCTTTTGGTCCGCAAAATCGCAGCCCTGTTTTTTGGGCAAAAGCGGTGGTGGATACGGGTAAAAGTAAATTATTGGACAACAACCATGTGCGTCTTTCCCTGCGCCAGGCCGATGGCGGTAATGCCATAACCGGTATTGGATTCGGGTTGGGCGATCGGTTTATTGCGCTGCGCGAAGGTCCTTTTGACATTCTTTACTCCATTCGGGAAGAGGCGTGGCACGGGCAAACGGTACTCAGCCTGACCATCAAGGATCTTCAACCTTGTGGGGTGTTTGAACCTACGGACGTATAGGTATATGGCCTGCATTTTTCCAACAACTGGCTTTAAAAACGAAACCCAATGCTGCCATATACTTGCCAGCGATTGTCGTTATTGGCCTTGGCAATGTTGATTACTATAGGGCCGATCAGGGTTTGTACCCCCGCAGTTAAGCCGAAACTTTGGTGTATTTCGTTAAAAACATCCAACAAGGGGGTCGTTCCTTGTATATTCAGTCCGGTACCACTTAGGATGCTGTATTGCGGAATAATCTGAAAATTATTAGGCAACAGGATCGGAAAACTCAGCTGCATAGAGGCAAATGCGGATTGCAAAGTGTATGCTTCCCGGTTGCCCACAAAAGGAACGTAAGTCCAGTCGTTGCGTTGATCTACACCGCCGACTAAAAAGCGGTCCACAACATCCAATTGCGTTTCCTGCATCGTGTTGGTTAGCCGTGCGCCAACCGCAACTTTGGGATAAAATCGGGCATACTTCCCCATTTTAAAGAGTTCTTCCCAGCGTATCAGGACTTTTCCGTAAGGCGAAACCTTTTCGTTGCGGTCAATTTGGTCGATTTTTTTGTTGTTATACACCACCTCGGTGCCAAACAATATCGGGGTGCCAAGGGTCATACGCGCCGTTACGCTCATGCGCATGCCCCGCGTGGGCAGGATCGGATGGTCAAGGGTGTTGCTAAGATATTGAAATTCAAGACCCGGCGTCGAAAAGCGCAGCTGGGTGAGCCCCATCAAGGTGTCACCTTCTACCAATGAGGTAGAACGATCACTTACCAATAAATTAGGGCGATAACGTGTATTTTCCACAACAAATTCGGCCCCAATTTGCGAGGAACGCGTCAAACTTCGATGTACACCCATGCCGCTTCTAAAAAAACGACGGATAAATTCATCATACACCAATCCGTCTAAATAAACAGGCGCTTTTACCTTCTCAAAATAAGTATAAGTATTAAACCACCATTGCGGATTTTTAAAATGAATGCGGTAATCTGCGCGCACCTTATAATTATCTCCAATGTCTAATCCGAAGGTAGCGCGCGAATTGGCACCCAGGATATCCCGCAGGGTAACATTCGCTAATATGCTGGCTGACAATATATTATCGTAATGTACTCCCACGTTCAGCAACGCACGGGGTTGTGGTTGGGTATTAATTTTGAGCACGGGCACCCCATTTTCTATTTGAACCAGGTCGTAATTGACATTTTTAAAACGCCGTGTACCATAATATTGATCCACGATCGTGCGTGCTTCATCGGCCGATGGCAGCAGCCGTGCGTCCAATTTTGCCTTGGCCGAATCTGATTTAATCCGGATGGGTAAATCCGGGGTGGCGGGCATTTTGCTTTGTGCTGCATGTTGGGCGGCGGCCAATGCGCGCAGTTGGGGCATTATTTTCTGGGTCACCCGATCGCCAATCGCAAGAATTTCTTTCGTTTTTTTAAAATCGCCCGCATCCAGTCCTTCGGCATCTAAGGCTTCATTAAAGTCTGCTAAAATATCACAGGTCTGTTTTTGCCATACGCTTTCTGCTACACGGCCAAAACTGGCGGATTGGTAAATAATGCGCATCATGGAGTTCAACTCCTCCTTTTTATACAATTTCCCGCCCGTAAATCCGCCGATAACATAATCCGCACCCATGTCGCATAAAATATCCACCGGAAAATTTTTAAACAGTCCCCCATCTACCAACAAATTGCCTTCTAATTCAACCGGGGCAAAAATCGTTGGAATAGACATGGTAGCACGCAACGCATAAGCGAGGTTGCCGGATCGCAAAACAATTGGCTTTCCATGCACGATATCACCGCCAATGCAGCGAAACGGGATCGGAAACTGATCAAAATCGCGCGTGTTGGCCGCCCGAAAGGTCAACTGCTGCAAAAGGGCCATCATCGCGTGCCCCTCCACAATCCCCGAGGGTAATTCCAGTTTTTTGCCATGAATGGGCAATTCGAGCGGAAACTTGCCATACAGGTCCTTTTCGTCAATGTTTACCAAGTCCATCGGCACTTTATTCGACAGCAATTCGTCCCAATCCAGGGTGCGGGCGAGACTGTCTAATGTGCGGCCGGAGTACCCGATGGCATACAAGCCGCCTACGACACCGCCCATGCTGGTACCCGTGATGTAGTCAATTTTAATACCCAGCGAGTCGATGGCCTTGAGCAAGCCAATGTGCGCGAGTCCTTTGGCCCCGCCGCCGCTCAGGCAAAGGCCTACTTTAGCAGGTGTTTGTACTTGCGCGGGAAGCACTTGTACGAAAAGCATTGCAAGGAGCAGGATAAAAATAGAATGCCTTGTCATTAGATCGGTTGATTTTTTGTGTTTTTGCTTGTTTTTGTTTTCGTTCTATAATCAAAGACCCATTCTTTGGCTTGCGTGTCGTTTTATTCGGACGAACGGCGGGTTTAAATAGACGAACAAGGCGGGGGTATAGAAAGACTGCAAATGGGAAGTACGATTTGCGCAAGGACTTGCGAGGCAATGATCGTTGTCATTGTTTTATACGCGTGCTGGGCCGAAATTTACCAAATGCAGGTCAATAAGACTTTTAACGCGCTTTTTAAAGCCGTTATGTCCGATGCTGCTCCAATTAACTTGATAAAAAAGAACCATGCTCCGAAATTTATTCCTGATTCTATTATTGTCCCACGGCCTGATCCACCTGATGGGTTTTGCAAAAGCGTTTGAATTGGCCAGCTTCAATCAATTAAGTACCTCGATTTCAAAAACAGTCGGTATTTTTTGGCTGCTTGCCGCGCTCCTTTTGCTCATTGCGGCCTTGTTTTTTTTCCTTAAAAGTGATGCTTGGTGGATGTTGGCGGTCGGCGGGATCGTGCTTTCGCAATGGCTGATTTTTGCTTATTGGCACGACGCCCGGTATGGCACCATTGCCAATGTAATCATTTTGCTGGTCCTCTTGCCCGCAGCAGGAAACTGGCAGTTTAGAAAACAAATTGCGGCCGACTTGCATGGTTTTCTGCCAAAAGTAGTACCTGCAGCCCCGGTTTTAACCCAGTCGATGGTAGCAGGGTTGCCGCCCATTGTGCAAAAATGGATGGAATTTTCGCAGGTAATTGGCAAACCGATGCAACAATTCGTGTCGCTGCATCAAACCGGACAAATGCGTTTGAAGCCAAATGGCAAATGGACGCCGCTCACCGCAACCCAATATTTCACTGTAACCAACCCAGGGTTTATTTGGATGGCCGATGCCGGAAAACCATGGATGCACATGGTTGCACGCGATCTGTACCAGGAAGGAAAAGGGCACATGCTGGTGAAAACAATGGGTTTATTTACGGTTGCCAATGCTAAAGGGCCCACCATTGATCAGGGTTCGATGATGCGGTATTTAGCCGAAACTTGCTGGTTTCCGAGTGCGGCTTTGAGTGCTTTTGTGAACTGGGAAGCCATTGATAGCCTGCATGCAAAAGCCACCATGCGTTTTGGCTCCGTGGAAGCATCGGGCGTTTTCAACTTCGATGCAAACGGAGCCTTAAAAGGTTTTGATGCGCTCCGTTATTACAGCCAAAAAGGCGGAGATACCCTCGAAAAATGGCATATTGAAAACGATATGTCCAGTGTGCGCACCTTTGACGGCGTGGTGATTCCGACCAAGTCGGTGGTTAGCTGGCAACTGAAAGAGGGCGATTTTTCCTGGCTTGAACTGGAAATTACCGATTTACAATACAATATACTGCCGCCACAATAAGTAATATTACAGGACCTAAGCGCCCAACCGTTTTAGATGATTCTGTATCTTTCTGCCCAAATTGAGGATTTCCCTTGGTTTGGGCAGTATAATTTAACTAAACAGCCTGTTATGTCACGTTATTTTCAATTTCTAATAGGACCGGAACTGTTATGGGGCATCGCGTATTGTGCCGCCCTTTGGCTTGCGCAGGCCAACCATCCGCCCACCAAACTAATGGATAAAATCATCCTCCAAACCTCCAATATTGCGCCTTTATTGGTGCTGCTTAGTTTTTTGTTGTGGTATGTTCCGGGCGTGGTACGTCCCTGGCTGCTGCTGCGTATTTGGGTAGCAGGCGTATTGGGGAGCCACTTTTTTTTAGAAACGGCTATGGACCATTACAGTAAACAAGGACCGGGCATCGGTACAGCTTACATGGTGGGTATTCTGGTTTCGTTGTTTGTTTTGATCGCAGGTTCCGTATATGTATTGATTCGTGTCACCTTTTATCAAAACTAACCATGGGATTCTTTTTTTGGCTTTTTTGGGTATTGGATGCCTTGCTTCTGGTACTTTCGGCAGTGGGCGGCGGCTTCAGACGCAGTTTTGGCGCATCCGATACCCTGAATACCTGGGTCACCCTGTTACTGATTTTAGTGCTGATTTTAAGTTTGGTCTTGCGTTTTGTGTTCAAATTGCGCTGGCCGGGTCTGCTTGTTGCAGCGCTACCCTGGATCGTGGTGCTTGCGGCTTATCTTGTAGACAAAAGCAAAGCGCGCGCGTAAATCACACCGGATTGGGGGCAAATCCATGTCGTTCCAAGTGTTTTAACACCATTTTCAATTGTCCAAAGGAATATTTATCTTCAAAATGCGACTTGGCGCCCCCCGTTGCGGTGGTTTGATGTTCCATAAAATACTGGCTGATTTCTTCCACCTGCTCCATGGGAAGGAAATGGCTGATTTCCAGGGTGCCTAAGCCGATAAAATGTGACAAATGGCCTTCAATGGTGCTCGTTACCATCACGCGTTCGGCTGCAATTTCCTCAATGGTTTTTCCGGATTGAAACATTTCCAGGCTGATTAATTTCGTATCGGGCTTGGGGGGCGCGGGATCGAACGCATTGGCGGGAAGTGGTTCAAAATCGATCGACTTTTCGGTGCAATACTGGTGTATCAAGTCAAGCATGGCTGGGCCGAATTGCTTTATTTTAGCAGCACCTATTCCTTTTATACGTTTCAATTCTACCGGTGTGGTCGGCAATAGTTCAGCAATTTCGAGCAAAAGTTTGGTAGAAAACACCTGAAATGCTTCCACATTTAAGTGGTTAGCCGTATCGGTACGCCATTTTTTCAGGCGTTGCAACAATACGGGATGCGCGCCGATGGCAGGAACGGGTGTTTCGATGGACCTGTTTTGTTGCGCTTTGAAGTCGAGTTCCGCATTGGTTTTGGTGCGGAGGTATTGCTGGGCAGAAAAGCCTTGCGTGAGGGTACCCAGACAGGCTTTTTTTATAAAAACTTGAAAGCGCAAATTTTCCAGGGCTTCATAAATAGCGCCTTTGATGTTTTGGTCATCGGATACCAGTTCTAATTTTTGGGTGCAGGGGTCAAACACTGTTTTCAGTTGATCGCTAAACCAGGCACCGGCTTTTTGCACCCGTTCCTGCAACGCCGTGTTGGTTTCCGGCAAGGTATTTCCGGCAAATAGCGTTTTGATTTGTGCTTGAAATTTTTGTGCTGTTTCGAAAAACGGGACCGTATATGCTGAGTTCAGCACCACGCTTTGGGCATAACTTACCGGATGGATGGCTTTTTCATGGGTCAAATAAAGGCGCAGCAACACTTCGAAGGCCCTATTTAAGGCACCAAACCCAAACAATTCCAGCACCAAATGTTGTTGATAAGCATTTTTGGAGGCTTGTAAATGGTCCGCATCCGGTGCATTTTTATCGGCTTCTTCGGTGTAATTGCGCACGGTAGCATCGGTTTTGACGCTGGCGGGTACAATTTTAGAGCGCAACACGATGCCGCCAAAACTTTTACATCGGCTCAGGGCCACATATACCTGTCCGTGGGCAAAAGCCGCTTGCGCATCAATAATGGCCCGTTCGAAGGTGAGTCCCTGGCTTTTGTGGATGGTAATGGCCCAGGCTAATTTGAGTGGAAACTGAACAAAGGTGCCAATAATGTTTTCGGTCACCTCTTTGGTTTGTTCGTTGAGGCTGTATTTTACATTGTTCCATTCCATTCGGGCCACGACGATGGGTTCGTTTTCCGAGGGACATTGCACGTGAATGGCATGCTCTTCAATACGGGTAATCACCCCTAATTTGCCGTTGTAGTATCGTTTTTCGCGGTTAAGATCGTTTTTTACAAACATTACCTGCGCGTTTACCTTGAATTCGAGGGTTTCTTCGGTCGGGTAGGCGTGCGTGGGAAAATCGCCGGTAATGGTTGCCTTGAACACCGAAACGGGCTGGGGAATTTCCTTTAATTTTTCGACATTAATTTCCTGTGCCTCGGCATTGAGGGCCGTCAGGGTGATATAGGGTTCGTTTTCGGCCGGTTTAAAGCGGGGAACGAAGCGGCTGTTGAGGATTTCCAGCACTTCTGCATCCAATTTATTATCGCGCACCCGATTGAGCAATTCGATGAATTGCGCGTCGGATTGTCGGTAAATATGCTTCAATTCGATAGAAACCGGATCCGTTTGTTGGAGGGCCAGGCTGCTAAAAAAATAAGGGGTTGCGTAAATATTGCGCAGGAGGTTCCACTCTTCATCTTTCACCACGGGTGGCAATTGGTGCAGGTCGCCAATCATAAGCAGTTGCACCCCGCCAAAAGGTTTGTAACCATCGCGGTAACGGCGCAGCACCGCATCGATGCTATCGAGTACATCGGCGCGGACCATGCTGATTTCATCGATGACCAACAGATCGAGGCTTTGAATGAGCCGGATTTTTTCTTTGGTGAATTTCCGTTGAACGGTGTTATCCCGTTCACTACCAGGCAGATAAGGCCCGAAAGGCAGTTGGAAAAAGGAATGGATGGTCATTCCGCCAGCATTGATGGCTGCTACGCCGGTGGGCGCTACAATGACCATACGTTTGGGGGAATCCTGCTTAATTTGGTGGAGGAAGGTTGTTTTGCCGGTACCGGCTTTACCCGTCAAAAAGATGTTTTTGTGGGTATATCTGACATAATCAAAGGCCAGATCGCGTTGGGGATTAGTAGAAACGGTCATGCATTGGGTGTAGTGAACGATTAAAAGATAGATTGCAAAGGTAATGGAAGAACCAGGAACTTGTCAAGGTATGTACCCGCAATTATCGAATAGAAAACATGTCTACATAATTATCGGCAATCAATTCGGCGTAATTAAAATCGGTAATGGCCGAATGCACCCCAAAATCAATGGTGTTGGGGGTGCGCAAAATCTCCCCCACATTTACCCGGAGGCGGAGTTCATTGCGGGCGCCCGCTTGAAGATCCATCACTTGCTCGAATGGCAGGGTAATGGTGCGGATACAATTGTGTGGAGACCGGAATCCGCCAATATGAAATTCAAAAAAGTGGCCCGGCGATTTGGATGCGGGTGCGGTACCTTCTAATTTTAAAAAAATATAGCCCGTATTCCAGGCCCAAAACATGGCATTTTCGGGATCGAGTGCACCCGATTGCACCCCACTGCAATTTTGTAAACTGTCTACTCCGAGGGTAAATTGCAAAGCGCGATACCGACCTGGCGGAATTTTTTGCAAAGGGAAAGCCAGGGTTGAAACTTCCTCCACATCGGCTAAGTAATACGTATTGGAATGAAAATCGGGCCCTGCTGCAGCGAGCAAGACCGGATTTCCCAGATAATATTTACATTTTGACACACTGAAGGGCTGTTGTAACGCATTGTAATACACCGCCGTATCTAGGTACAAGGCCCGTCCGTCGACCACATGTTCCAGCACCAGGTTTAACTGCGCGGGCGGAGCAAAAAGGCCCATCCATCCGGCCAGCCACTCCATATAATATAAAACCCAAACAAACATTTAACGCTTCACTTTGACAATTTTCTGAATCACTTGTGCTTTATCGGCGTTCAAATGCAGGAAATAAATACCGGAAGGCAGTTCTGACAAATCGAGTGGGTACTGAATACTCGGTTGCAGGTTTTGATAATCGGCTACCACGGCACCGTTTTCATTGTATAATACGCCGGTGATGTTGTTTACACTGTTTGGGGTAAAATAAATGAACGCCGTTGATTTAACCGGATTGGGGCCAAATTCGTATTCAATACCGGTTTCCGGGGTGTGGCTTGCGCTTACACCATTATACACCGTGGTTGTTTCATTGATGGTATTGTGGCCGCTGTTCGGACCGCCCATGTTACCCGCCTGCACAACGCCATAAAAAGTACCGAACATGGTGAATGGGAATACCGGATCCAAATTGCCATCAATCGTGACAAAATAAGCGTAAATACCATTCGGATATTCGGGTGTAATGCAAAAACGGCCATTGCGTTCGTCTAAGTCGCCCGCGCCTTGCACATACACGTGATCCTGAATGTAGCAACCAATTGGAAATTGTGCACTTACAGCCGGACCCGCCGCGCTTGCTGTGGAGCCGTCCGGGAGCGTGGTGCGGGTGGTGATATTGCGAATTTGGTAAGACGATTGCATGCGTTTAATACCGCCCGTTCCATCGGCGTTGGCAAACCCGTAAGCGCCATAAATGGGAAATCCATCAAAGGCATAACCGATAATAGGCGCATGCTGGGTGCTGTCGGTATCATCGTACACACAGCGCGGGTTTACATGGTGGTGGTATTCGCCGCCTGGGGCAGGGTGACCGAGGCAATCATCAAAACTCGAACCTTCCCAATATAATGCATTGCGTTTCCAAATGCCCTGGTTGTTGTAACTCATGCCATCGTCGGCATTAAATACGCTGACACCATTGCTCCAAACGCCCGTGTGGCCAAGTCCGATATTCGTAAGGGTACCCGCGTTTTTTACGGGGTTTCGAGTGATTTTATAGACAAAATTCTTGTTGACTGGAATATTCGGATTGCCAGCCCAAGGGCCAATGTCATAACCCGGAATGCAGCTGCAACTTACATATACATTATTGGTAGAATACTGTACGATTTGAACGTTGGAAGGCAGGTTGTTGTAACCCGTTTCGGTACCAGGGTTGCGTACCCAGGAAGTAACCGCAGGGCCTTGAGCGGTGATGGCACAGCAATTGGCGCCTAAAAACAATAAAAGCAGGTTGATATATTTCATAAGGATACCGATGATGAATTGAGCACGAAATAATTTGACTGTCGTAAGATGCCCCTTTTACCTCAAACTTGCGCTGGATCAGCACCTTTTTTTAAATTCAGTCTTTTATATTACGCATTCGCATAGCCAAAGATCTACTTCAGCAAGCCTTCAAAATTGAAAATAGCGGCATACCGGTCAAAAACAGGCTGTCCCCTACCATTTCCCGAAAACATCCGGCGAGGCCCCTACCCCCGCCCCATCTTTGTATCATCAAGCAAGCAAAAAACAAACAAACAGATCGGGGACAACAGGATTGAGTAGCATGGATTTTGAGATTACCCCCCACCCCCGATCGCCTTAAAGCAGGAAGCAATATTGAGGTCATGGAACATGCCGGATTGCAAAAGTGTATTCCGGTATGTCCTGCCCAATAAACTAAGATACACAAACACTATGGAGGAGAACTATTTAGGCTGATGCACAAATGTGTGCGTCGGCCTTTTTTATATTCTGATTCAAATCTTGCATGCTCCTTTTTAGGCCCAACCAAAAAACGAAGGATTCCTGCCAAAAACAGGCAGATGCCTACCAATTCCCGAAAACGATGGGCGCAGGTTTTGGAACCGTCGCAAATTTGTTCCACCAAATAAAAAACAAACAATCAGGTCAAGGCATGCGGTGCACACCGTGCAAAATATCCCGACCTGTTAAAATAAAAAGCAATATTGAAGTCATGGTTCATACCGGATTATAAAAGCATAATTCGGTATGCCTTTTTCAAGATAAAGCAATTTTGGAAGGAAAACAACAAAAAAGCTGATGCACAAAAGGGTGTATCGGCTTTTTTATTGCGCATCCTGAAAATGCACTTGGCACACCAATTGTATTTTATAAAAAGCAGCGATTCATGCAGTAGCCGACCAAAGCGCATACTGCATAAACCGCTGCTGCAAAGGCAAGCAGGAAGCGTATTTTTTTCCAAAAACCGGATATTATGGATTAAGTTTTGCAAAAATGATCCCCACCACGATGGCTTGAAATACCCCGTAAAGCAACCAGGTTCCCACCAAACTGAAAGAAACGGCCAGCGAACTGAAGGTAATCCACATAGAAGGTATGGTTGCGATAAGGCCATAAACCAGCCCCATTTCAATACCGCGCCACCAGAATGGTCCGTGAAACAGGCTTTTAAAGCGACGCCAAAACCAGGCTAATGCAAAGCTCAGCACGAAAGGGTGGACAAAGTACATGGTACCTTTAATGCCTTCAAAGCTGAAGATGGGGTCGTAATACTGTTCTGCCAAATCAGGGAAAAACATAACAGTAAAGTAAAGCGCGGCATAGCTGAGTAGCAGCAAAACGGCGCCGGCAACAAAGCCTTTAAGCAGAAATATTTTCATGGTTTGAATTTAAACGATGATGCAATTGATTCGTTTGATTTTGACGTGTTGGGCTTCGAGGATGGAAAAACAAGATACAACGCTACGTAGATAGGAAAACGGCTGGATGCTAATCCATTGAAAATCAATTTTTATCCACCCATCCTTCAAATCCACTTTAATCATGGTTTACTGCTTCCACCGTGAGGATTAAATCAAAATGAAAAGTGATCCAGTCATCTACCTTGATCATGCCAAACAAGGCTTCGGGTGGATGCACGCCGAATGTGCTCATTTGCAATGCCTTTTCACCCCTTACAAGGAGTCGGTTGGGTTCGATTATTTTAACTTTTGCGTGTAAAAATGCCTTTTGGGTGGTCTCTTTGATGGTAATAAACACATTTGCCTTTACCTCAAACCAGTCTTTGCAACCGCCATGCAGGCATTTTACATCCTGTAACGCGTCTATTAAAGAGACCTGTATGGTTGGAAAATGGTCGGCATCCAATGCTTTTTGCATGTCGGCGTCAATTTTCCGGTTATGGCAGTCAAATTTTTTGGTTTTCAGATGCAAACTGCCTTTTTGAAATTGCACA
Organism: Saprospiraceae bacterium; assembly: GCA_027488935.1. Lineage (GTDB taxonomy): Bacteria > Bacteroidota > Bacteroidia > Chitinophagales > Saprospiraceae > M3007. Next base: position 65,115 of record JAIYAP010000081.1, read on the forward strand.
TACCCGCCAGCACTTTTTGCTTCCAAAATTTGTTCGGGAAATTGATCGGCACAATCGCAGGTAAACTTATTCACATTAGAAGTACCTTTCAAGTATAACCTGCTGCCTTGTTCGATACGCAGCCGCTTTTTAAGGTTGTCTGCTTTGTGCCAGGTACTGCCGGTTAAACCGATCAGTAACAACAAAAGTAATACGCCGGAAGTACTAAAAGGGAGGAGCCGTGGGCACATGATGCAGATTTTTTAAAAGGAGGGCAGGGGGCTGTTTTCCAAAAAAACAAGAAACAGCCCCCTGCAATACCTTCGAGAAAATTTAGAATCCAATGATTGCTTCGATCACAAATCCGCCAAATTTTGCGCCATTGCGGTAGTCTGTTACCGCAAAGTCTTTATATTCCTGGGTTACATATTCACCTTTCAGCATCATGTTTTTGGTAGGGAACCAACCTGCTGCAAAAGCCAAACGGTTGATGGTGATGTCCTGTGTATATGCCACTAAGCGACCTTTTGCCTGAATATAACGCGCACCTATGTATGCTTGCTCTTCTTTCAAGAAGCGGTATAAACCTTCCACAGCCACCTGGTTGAACTTGCGTTCACTACCATTGCGCTCGTTGTTGGTACGGCCTTTAATGATTTCATACGATCCAAATACTTCCAATCCGTGGAATTTCAGGAACGGATTGATCATGATGGCGTTCACTTTGTTACCAATGCTCATACCGGTGAAACGACCAGAATCTTTGTTGCCAGCATAAGTGCCGTTAGAAGGCTCTGTAACCATGAAGTAGTGCGAACCGGCGCGGTCACCTGCATATAAGGTATTGCGCGCACTGCCATTGTTGTTGTACATGGATGCAGACAATCGGAAGCGCAAAGCGCCCCAATTATTGTCGTAAGCCGCTTTCAAGGTGATGGAAGGCTTTTTCTGACTTGGCTCTACCGCAGGAGCAACCGCAGCATCCGGGTAATTATCGATGTTACCGTTGATGAAACCGGAAGTCATACCGCCCATCAACATCAAACCTTTGATCGGGAAAACATACGCTTCTGCACCGATTTCGGTGGTAAATGCATCAAAAATCAGGTTTTCAACAAATGGATTGAACATTGCGTTGCCAGCATCGGTGCGGCGGAACTGCATATCACCAAAGTTGGGCTGGAAGTGTCCAATTTTTACCCGTACATAATCGGTGTACCATTTTGGGTTGTTGAACATCGGTAATTTGTCGATCTGGATGTAGCCGCCTTTTACCCAAAATTCGGAGTGGTGGCGGGAAGACATGTAGTTTTCCAAACAAACGCGGATACCATCGGCTAATTGAATATCTAAATTCAAGTTGGCCATGGCTAAGTTGAAGCCAGACAGGGTTACGGAAGTTGAATCATCGGCCTTAACGACGCCATACAGGAAATTTTTATTGGCAGCGTTGGTAGGGGAAGTAGCAACGTAAGTTGGTTTGTTTTCACTTTTTAAGGATTGAAAATCCTGGGTGAAAGCACCACCAATACGCACTTTGATGCCAGTAAATTCGGGTTGCGGGGCTGATTTAGCAGGCTCAAAAACATTGATACCGGCTTTATTCCAAGGGCGAAAGTACTGAATGTCAGGCTGTTGCGCCATCAAAGTAGTAGCGCTAAACAAAAGCGCAAACAAGGAGAAGGTAATAATGTGTTTCATACGAAAAGGTTGGTTTAGATTTGTTTAAAAGTGACCTGGAAGACGATTTCTACTTCGTTGCCAGTGGTGAGCGTTCCCATCAGTGCGGTGGGTGGATTAATTTTAAAATCGGTCATTTTTATTTTTTTCGAACCCGTGAAAGTGATCGTACCATTGCTGGCCACTTTTCCGAGTACGTATAAATCCGTTTTAAGGGTAGTCCCCGCAATACTCAAACTCCCAACCGTGTTGACGTCGTAACCATCGCCCCGTTTGCTCAATCCTAATACTTTGTCTAACTTGAAGGTGATGTTTGGATAGGCGTCTGCTTTCAGGGCATCATAGGTTTTATTGTCCATCATGGAGCCTTTGGTGCTCTTGATCGTTTTTACCGGAATTTCCAGATAAAGTGCCTGGATGGCGCTGAGATTGCCTGATGTTATGGTGAAGGTGCCGTTGGCGCGTACCTCATTGGCCGTAGATTCCCAATTGTGCAGGTTAGAAGTACCTCTAACTTTTAGAGAGAAATTGGTGACGAGGTAACTCGTTTGACCCGATACGATGGTGCCAACAATTAAAAATAAGGAGAGGAATGTCCATTTCATGGTGTCTGATTTTTTGACAAAAGTATCGGGTCAGACTACCCTTGGAACATGACCTAAGCTAAAGGCCATTCTGATATTTGTCATATCACTAAGTGACGCAATGCACTTAGAAGCATAACCATATACATGCAAATAGATATATACTTAGATAAAATAAGTAAGCCAAAGATCTGGCCAACAGGCAGGTATATTACCGCATATACTCCCAGGCCGTTTGGTATTGCCCGTGGGTGGTACAATAATCTAAAAAAGCACTGTAAAACTTGTTTTGCCCAATCGTAGCCGAATCGCCCACCACCACCAGCAGCATGCGGGCGCGGGTCATGGCGACATTCATGCGCCGGTAATCGGATAAGAAGCCGATTTCGTTTTTGGCATTGGAGCGCACCAAACTTAAATAAATCACATCGCGTTCCTGGCCCTGGAAACCATCTATCGTATTGACAGTGATGTGGTTATGCGCCGGGAGTTCCATATTTTCCATTTGCGCCTGCGCTTTCCGGTTCAGCAGGAGCGGCCCCAGGGTTTCATCTTCCTGGATCATGTGTTCGAGGTAGTTGACCTGTTCCCGATACGGCGATAAAATACCGATGGTGGGTGCGTGCCCCGGACTGAACTGCGCCAGCAATTGCAACAAATGTTCGCGCAGCAGCAGGGCCTCTTCCGGGTTAAAACGGCTCATGGAGCGGTTGCTGTTTTTTCCGGTGGCCCGTTGCATTTGCTCTTCAAAACCGGTTCCGGCGGTATCGACAAACACTACTGGCTCAAAAAACGTGGCTATATCGCCTGCGGGATCTAGTGCAACCAGGCGTTTGTCGCCCACCGAATGATGTGCTTGCAGGGTATTTTCGTAAAAATGATGGTTGGAAAAGCCCATAATAGAGCGGTGCATGCGGTATTGCACATTGAGCAATTGCACGGCCTCGGGCATTTGTTCCAGGCAGCGCTCGATGAGGGTTTTACTCAAGCCTTTTTTACCGGCATCCATACTTTTTACGGTCGGCGGCAACTGAAACGGGTCGCCTGCAAAAATTACCCGGCTGCATTTGGTGATTGGAATCCAGGTGGCAGGTTCGAGGGCCTGGGCGGCTTCATCGATCACACAGGTTCGGAATTTGTATTTTTCGATGGTTGGATGGGTCGCGCCCACGAGCGTACACGTGATGGCCTGGGCAGAGGTCAAAATTTGATCCACCAGCCGGGCTTCGAGGGCATTGGCCCAGGATTCGAGTTCGCGCGCCTGGTTGCGCAGGTGCTCGCGCTCGCGACGCTCTTCCTGGCCGAACACGCGTTTGAAGCGATTGGCCTGGCGTCGGCATTCCGCAGCCTCGATTTTTACCTTTTTTATGTTTTTGCTTTCCGGGTGTCGCCCTAAAATCGCATCCAGGGTATGGGGCAAAATATGGTCATCAATGCGGCTCACATTGCCAATACGCACTACCGAAAGGCCTTTTTCGGCCAATCGTTCGGTCAATAAATCGGCAGCAGTATTGCTGGGGGCCGTAACCAATACCGTACTTTCTTGTTTGCAAAGCAGTTGGATGGCGGCAACTAAAGTAGTGGTTTTGCCGGTACCTGGCGGACCATGAATCACGGCCACATCGCGGGCATCCAGGATCATTTGGATGGCTGCTTGTTGAGACGGATTCAAATCGGCCATTTCCGGCGGCAAATGCAACGGGGTTTCGGAGGGGTAAAAACTGGGCTGTATCGGTTTTTTATCGCGCATGGGCGGCGCCAGGATGTTGCGAAGTTCAGCCAGTCGATCGCCTTTTGCCTGCATTACTTTTTGCAGCGCGCGTTCCATTTCGAGGTAACTGCGGTCGTCGAAGAGCATATCCACGCCCAAATTACCCATGTTGATCCAATCCGGCACATCGCGGGCATTGAGGATGATTTTCATGCGGTTGCGTTCTACATAATTGATCACGCCTTGCTGGTCGGGGAATTTCCCTTGTTCCTGGTTGGTAAAAAAACGCACACTTTGGCCAGAGCGCAATTTGTGGGGTTCGTTGAGGTGGGTACTTCTTTCCACCACGACAAATGCTTTTTCGCCGAGGGCAAAACCTGTTTGTACCACAATCAGCGGGTACCAACTGTACCCGTCGGCTACCTTTTCAGACAAAGGGCGCTCGCGCACCGCCTGCAAAAACTGTTGTTGATCTTCTGCTTTTTCCTGCTTCAACAAGGCGAGCAAATCCGTAAAATGTTCCATATCGTTCAGCAGTAGACAATTTTGGGGGTAAAATGTTTATAAACAGATGAGGCAACCGCAATGCCCTATTTTGCACCATAAAGCCAACAAAATGATCAACGATATGCGCCTTTTTCTTACCGCACTGAGCCTGCTTTGCCTTGCATTTCCAGTTTTCGCACAAACCGACACGATTCCTTTCCCGCCGCTTCGTTTGGGCGAATGGCAACAACACCTGCCCTGGCAACGCGCGACGTACGTGACGCAAAGTTCTAAAAAAACCTACTACGCAACGGAATGGGCGGTGGTTGAAATTGATAAAGTGGATCGTACGCCCCGTTTTATCACCAAAGTAGAAGGCCTGAGTGATGTGGGTATCGGCCTGATTCGCTATAATGCTGCAGCGGATATGTTGATTATCGCCTATTCGAACAGTAATATTGATTTATACCGTCCAAGCGACGGGACGGTTACGAATTTGCCATTTATCAAAAAGAATATAAACCTGGTGGGGGACAAAAAGATATACGACATCGCTTTTGATGGCACGGATGCTTTTTTGGCCTGTGGTTTTGGCATTTTAAAACTCAATTTGAACAAAGCCGAGGCGGTGTACACCACGTTTGTAGAAACGCCTGTGTTGTCGTTTGCCCTATACCAAAATACTTTATACGCCGGTACCACGGAAGGTGTTTTTCGCCTGCCGGCAAATGATATCAACCCGGCCGATTTTGGGCGCTGGGAAACCTTGGGCAGCCTTCAGGGTTTTCCGCAAGGTAGCGCGGTAAACGCCATGACCGTAAAAAACGACCAATTGTACCTCGGTATTGAAAAAAGTTTGTACCAATATAATGGAAGCACCCTTTCCTTGATTACCACCCATCCAAATCGATCGGTGGTGTACCTTACGAATGAAGGGCCGGGCGTACTGATTGGTTGGCGCAAAGAATTTCAAGGTGCAATCGAATACCTCGAAGCCAATGGCAATCGGTACGAAATACAAGGCCCCTGCGATGCGACCATTCCGTTGTACGCCGTAGAAGATGGTACTAAAAAATTCTGGATTGCCGACTTGAACGATCGTTTCCGGTATTTCGATCTAGCGACCAATAAATGCGACTTTTTTACGTACAACTCCCCTTTTAACCACAAATCGGCTGAGATTACCGTGGGGCCGGATGGTACCACGTATATCGCCACCCCGGGCCCAAATTCCGGTTTGAGTGCGCCGTTTTTTCAGGATGGCCTGTATGTGTACAAAGATCAACAATGGGTGTTGTGGAATAAAAACACCATTCCGGAGTTGGTAGACGATGAATTTAGTTGGGTTGATTTGTGGAAAGTAGCCGCAAGCACCACGAAAGATCAGGTGTTTGTGGGCAGTTGGGTAGGCGGCTTGCTCGATTTTACGGCAGGCGTTTTTACCAAAAAATACACGCAAAACAATTCTATTTTGAAAAATGCAGGCGCATCCGGCGCAACCCGAACGGCTATTGGCGGACTGGCATTTGACGCTTCCAGCAACTTGTGGATCAGCAATTATGGGTCGGCAGCCCCGATCGCTGTGCTCAAAGCAGATGGTACGTTGCGCAATTTCAGTGCTTCTCCCGCCCAGGGGTTGTTGCAGGTGGCGGTAGATCAAAATGGATATAAATGGTTTGTTGTGGCCTTCAATGGAGGCATTATGGTGTACGACAGCGGAAAAGACATTGACAGTCCGGCCGACGATCGGTATAAAATTTTTACCACTTCGAATAGCGTACTGCCCACCAATTCGGTGAACTGCGTAACGGTAGATCTGGAAGGGGATGTATGGGTAGGCACCCAGCAAGGGGTGGTGAGTTTTGAATGCGGCAGCAATGTATTTGAATCGACCTGCCTGGGTCGCCGTCGCATTGTAACGGTGGATGATTTTAACGGCTATTTATTGGAAACAGAAGATGTTAAAACCATAGCAGTAGACGGTGGTAATCGGAAATGGTTTGGCACAACGAATGGTATTTTTGTGCAATCGCCCGACGCACTTACACAAGTGGCCAATTATACCAGCACCAACAGCCCTTTGTTCGACAATACGATTACGGACATTGCGATCAACAATAAAACCGGAGAAGTATGGATTGGCACCGAAAAAGGCTTGATTTCACTGCGCGGGGAAGCCACCGCAGGCGGAAAAGTAAATAGTACCGCGCCGTATGCTTATCCCAATCCGGTGCGGCCTGATTACGATGGCCCGATTGCCATTTATGGACTGGCCCGCGATGCCAACGTGAAAATTACGGATATTGCTGGTAACTTAGTCTACGAAGGAAAATCTTTGGGTGGTCAGGCGATTTGGGATGGCCGCGATTACCTGGGGCGCCGGGCTGCAACGGGGGTGTATTTGATTTTTGCAACCAGCAATGTGAGTTTTGATACGCCGGATTCAATAATTACTAAATTGGTGATAATTAATTGATGTAGAATCAAAATCCTTCATTAAAAGGACAGAAGTGCCCAAGACTACTCAAATCAAGCATAACCTCACAGCCTCGTTTAATTCCAGCAAATGTGTAAATTTATTGACGGGGCGACTTTTTCAGTCACCCCGTCAATAAAATTTACAATATCAAAAACGACGCTTAACGCTATTTCCTCCCCCGCATAAAGAACCATAAGCCCCCAAAAGCAACAATCAGTATAATTGGCAGCACCCCCACATTAGAAAGTGTTGCCTGACCAGCAATCAAAGAGGCTTCTTCTCCGCTCAATCCGCGAGCAGTAGCCTCAGCCAGGTTGTTATCGAACCATTTGCCAATAATGGGCTGGAACATCGCCGTGGCCAACATGCCTGCCCCGCCTACCAGCGAAAGTCCAAGCGCACCGCTATCGGGAATGTACTCCGACACAAAACCAATCATCGTAGGCCAGAAATAACAAACGCCGATGGCAAAAACGGCCGCTGCACCCCAGGTTGCCCAACCTTCGGCATGCGCCAAGGCAAACAAACCGATGGCAGAAATGATCGCTGAACCCAACAACATGCCCGCCGGATTGAGCCGATGCACCACCGGACCAGCATAAAAACGACCTAAGGCCATGATGCCATTGATAAAGGCTAACACCAGCAACGGCGCTGCTACCACCGATTTGAGCAGCGACTGAATCCATTGGCCCGTGCTCAATTCCGTATTGGCGGTAAGCAACATACAAGCTGTAATGAAATAAAACAAGGGGTTGGCAAATACCGCACTGAACATTTGGCTGGCCGTGATGCCTTTTTCCACCCGTTCGGTGCGTGGAAACGCCTGTTTGTAAAACATATAACCATATACGAGCATCGGAATCAGGATAATTGCACATTGCTTACGCCAATCCAAGCCCATTTCTCCCATCAGGTAGCCCAACACGGCACCGATCACGATGCCACCGGGGAACCACACATGGAATTTATTCAACATGGTCGTTTTTCGATCGGTGTACAAACTGGCAACCATCGGATTACAGGCAGCCTCCACCGAACCGTTGGCAAATCCCACTAAAAAGGTGCTGATGAGCAAGGCCCAGAACCCACCCGCGAAAATGGTGAGTACTAAACCAGCCAGGTGACAAGCCCAGGCAATGGCCAACATACGGCCCATCCCAATGGAATCGAGGATAATACCCCCCAAAATGGTCGCAACCGGAAAGCCATAAAATGCCATCGAGGCAATTACACCCACTTCTTCATAAGACAGGTTGAACTCGGTGCGCCAGCTATCAAGCATGCCCGCCCGAATGGCGAACGTCATAGAGGTAGTCACCAGGGCAATACAAGACGCATTGAACAGTCTTGCGGTGTTAATATTGTTCATGACAGGTACACTGTTTTAGGTTTTGAAATATAGAACGGTCAAATGTAGAAAACACGGAATGAGTTTTGGTGCTTTTTGATCTCACCTTTTTCAAATTTTTTATTCTTCGAAAACCACCACTTTATAAAAGGTCGTCATATTTCAATAATTGTTAAAATCAAACACTCGATTTGTTTAATTTTGGCAAAGTATAATATTAAAAAGACTAAACAAAAACCATTCTGCGTTTTCTGGGTTTGAACAATATCAATTAATCAACCAAACAAAATTTATAACACAATGAAACAATCACTGTTTTTACTCCTGCTTTCCATTAGCTTTTTTGTTGGTTTTAGTGCCTGTACGGAAGACGACGATGCTCCGGTAGAGCAAACCATTGTTGGTGTGGCTCAAGGCAATGCCAATCTTTCTATCTTAGTAGAGGCGCTAACCTACACCGATTTGGTAAGTGTATTGAACGGTACCGACCAATACACGGTGTTTGCACCGACCAATGCTGCTTTTACAGCCCTGTTGACTACCTTGGGTGTAAGCAAAGTAACCGACATCAACAAAGCCGCGTTGAAAAGCATTTTGCTGTACCACGTGGTGAGCGGCGAAGTTAAATCAAGCGCCATCACAACGGGTTATGTTAAATCCGTTTCTCCATTTGGTACTACTACCAGCAACCTGAGCCTGTATGTGGTTAAAGATGCCAGCGGCGTAACCATCAACAACGGCGCAAAAGTAACAACTGCCGATGTAGAAGCCAAAAATGGCGTGGTACACGTTGTAGACAAAGTGATCACCATTCCAAATGTGGTTAACCACGCACTCAACAACCCGAATTTCAGCACGTTGGTGGCTGCACTTACCCGTACCGACTTGTTGGTAGATTATGTAAGCATTTTGAGCGGTGCAGGCCCATTCACCGTTTTTGCGCCAACCAATGCAGCATTTACCGCGCTGTTGACAGAGTTGGGTGTTGCTAACCTGAACGCTATTGATGCCAATACCTTGAATAAAGTGTTGCAGTATCATGTGGTTTCGGGTGCCAATGTAGTTTCTTCTGCGTTGACCAATGGTCAGCAAGTAACTACCTTCCAAGGCCAAAAATTCACCATTGGCTTGACCGGCGGCGCGAAAATTACCGATGCCAACAACCGGGTGTCCAACATTGTTGTAGTGGACGTACAAGGCTCGAATGGCGTAATTCATGCCATCGACAAAGTATTGAGACCACTGTAAGGGTTCTAACTCAAACACAAAACAGAAGTCTTCCCGAATTTTGGTTTTTACCAAAGTTCGGGATTTTTTATTTATTACCAAGAATGACAGGCATGTAAACATTATTTAAAAAACATATTAAAAACCCCCAAACTCTTTTAATCCCATGTAAATGCGTAAAATCTATTGACGGGGCGACTTTTTCAGTCACCCCGCCAATAGATTTTACTTCCCCCCCCATGTAAATCAGGTATCCAGAACTAGTATTTCCTGTTTTTATTGGAAATTTCTACCCACCCTTGTACTTTCGTGTCTGTTGGCTGGTATGGTACCGGCTGCTATACTTTGCTAAAGATCAAACCCATGAAAGTAGTTTTCCGCCTGCTGATCGCACTCTTGTTGTGCAGCGCTTTTGTTTCCCCAATTTTGGCCCAACCCAAACTTTACCCCAACAACTGGTGGGTAAATATGAAATGGAATAAAGTGCAAATTTTGGTACACACCGACCAGGCATCCTTAGCGACTACCCAGGTAAAACTTACCTACGCAGGCGTGAAACTCGCAAAAGTAAACCGCCTGGAAAACAACCATTACTTAGCGCTCGATCTTACGATTGCGCCGACGGCTAAACCAGGTGATGTAAAAATTCAATTTACCACCAATGGCAGCACCCAAACCGTGGTATGGCCCCTCCTCCCCCGCCGTACGGGTAAAGGAACCTCCTACGCCCAAGGTGTCACCTCTGAAGATTTCATTTACCTGCTCATGCCTGACCGCTTTAGCAACGGCGACCCTTCCAACGACCGCATCGCGGGCCTGCGCGACCAAACGCTCAACCGCGACTCTATTTACCATCGACATGGGGGTGATTTACAAGGTATTATCAACCACCTCGACTATTTGCAAGACCTGGGGGTAACGTCCGTATGGCCTACCCCGGTGCTTCAAAATGATATGCCCAGCCGCACCGAACACGGTTATGCTTTTACTGATCATTATACCATCGAACCCCGTTTTGGCGGCGCTGCGGCGTACCTGAAACTTAGCGATGCACTGCACCAACGGGGCATGAAACTTATTCAAGATGCCGTGTACAACCATGTGGGCAGTTACCACTTTACGGTACTGGACCCGCCCATGCAAGACTGGCTGCACCAATGGCCAAGCTTTACCCAAACAACCTATAAAGACCAGTCGGCCATGGACCCTTATGCCGCCCGAAAAGATAGCAAATTGCTGTTCGATGGCTGGTTTGTGCCCAGTATGCCCGATTTGAACCAAAACAACCCGTATGTAGCCAATTTCCTGATTCAACATGCATTATGGAGTGTGGAAACCTTTGGCGTGGACGGCTGGCGCATCGACACCTATATATATAATGACTTGCCGTTCATGAACCGCTGCAACAAGGCGCTGATGGATGAGTATCCGAAAATGACGATGTTTGGGGAAACGTGGGTCCACGGCACCCTCAACCAGGCCTATTTTGCCGATAACAACCTGAATATCCCGTTTAAAAGCAACTTGCCGGGCGTAACCGATTTCCAGACCAACCTGTACGGCATTGCAAAAGCCGTGAACGAACCGTTTGGCTGGACCGAAGGCGTGAACAAACTGTACACCACCCTCAGCAACGATTTTGTGTATAAAAACCCCATGCGTAATGTCAATTTCCTCGATAACCACGACATGACGCGCTTTTTTACCCAGGTCAATGAAAATTTAAACAAACAAAAAACGGGCTTGATGTGGCTGCTTACCTGCCGGGGTATTCCGCAACTCTATTATGGCACCGAAGTTTTGATGAAAGGCAGCACGTATCCGGCAGATGGCTGGGTGCGCCTCGATTTTCCGGGCGGCTGGAACGGCGATGGCAAAAATGCCTTCACAGGCGCAGGCCTAACGCGCGAAGAAGCAGAAATACAAGCACTTACGAAAAAATTCGCCAACTTCCGCAAAAAGTCCAGCGCGATCAAAACCGGTAAAATGATGCAATATGTGCCGAACAATGGCCTGTATGTGTATTTCCGGTACGACCAAAACCAAACCGTGATGTGTGTCATGAACACCGATACCAAAGAACGTGCGATTGATTTTGGTGCTTACGACGAACGCACCAAAGGTTTTAGCAGCGGGGTGGATGTGCTGACGGATATAAACTTGCCATTTAATGCGCCGCTTAAAATTGGGGCGCAGTCTATGATGGTGATGGAGTTGAAAAAGTAGGGGGATTCCCATAATACCGCTCCCGAGCCGCAATCGTCCAATCCCGAATATATTCCAAATTAGGATGTTCCGGGAGGCCCGAGCGGTCAAAGGCGGTTTCCATAAGTTGCTGTTTTTCGTGTGCCAAATCGAGCAATGCTTCATACTCGTATTTGCCCGATTTAATATCCAGTAAAAAGGAGCGGTCGGGTCGGCGCACGATAATCTGTTGTTGTTCAGCAATTTCGATGGCCATGTTCAGCAGTCGAAAGGTGTGCATCATGTTTTTAGCATCGTAATTTTTACCGTGGCTTTGGGTATTTTCATACCGAATGTCGTTGCGATGTTCAACCCATTCCCAATATTCCCGGTAATCTTTGCAATACGTGGAATATCCGTCGCGGTTAAAATACAAAAGTGCGATTTGCGTGGCACCTTTGGGTACGTTGCTGAGCGCGATATCATTCGATTGCGGACTGCGGATGATGCCGGCATAAGGAACACTTTCGCTGTGGTACAAGCCGTACACATCCTTCATGTTTGGAATGTTTACCAAGCCGCAATCTTCCTGTTTCCAATTGTTTATCTCCAGGAATTTCTGGACGGGTATGGATCCGTTTAAATGGTTGACAAAACAAAAAGCCAGCGGTGTTTTTCGTTCCTGGTCGACCGGCGTCATGATTTTTTTGTTTAACCCTTTTGCCTTTTTTATTTGAGACATGGCAAATTTCCCAAACGTATCCTTGCAGCGTTTGGACAGAATTTCGCGCATTTGAAGCGACTCAAACGGCCAGCGCCTGGAAATAACCGACTCCGCTGGCGTACCCAGCAATTCCAAAATATTCGGATTGTTGAGCGCCAGCAATTCCATAAACCGGCCAAATTCATAAAATACGATGTCGTTGCTCGGGTTGCTCACTTGCGGCACATATTGCAAGCCATAAAAATCGCGCCTCGGCAACAAAAACACGCCTTTGATATCGGTATCTGACTGCGGCGTATCCAATCCGTATGCCTTGGAGCCGCTGAGGCACTCCAGGAGAATTAAGTCGTTTTGGTATAAATCTTCAATAGTCATATTTAAGGACATATTTACGCAGCAAATGGTTGAGTTCTTCCGGATTCGCATTTCCGGCGGACAAACCATCTTTTTTGGCCCCTGCTAGTTCGATGCTTGTTTTTATAAAATTAAACAATTCCGGCTCCCCTGCATGCAAATAGGATTCTGATTTTTGGGACTTTAATTCAATTAGTTGTTCGATGCGTTGAATCAAATCTTGCGATAGTAGTGGCAAATACGCCTTTTTGAATTCAATGGGCGGAATTTCATCTTGCTCCAGGATCCATTTGCACAGCGTTGCGGCGCGTAAAGCATAAAAGAACTTTTTCAATTTGTACGTTGGAGCCGCCTGCAGTTCCTCGAATAATTTAAACGCCATGCTATGGTAATGGTGCATTGTGGCAATTTTGGAGTAGCACGATTTTGCGGCCAGCAACATGTCCGCGACAAAATCATCGTCGGCTAAATACTGAATGGGCGACTGAATTCTTTCAAGTAGCGCCGCGTTGGATTTGCGCAACAAGATCAAGGATTTACGCAATTCCCAACCAGAAATATCCAGTTCCTTATTTTCCAGCATATAATCCAGGGTATCCTTTTCCTCCTGAACAGACAGGTACCATTCCGTATGGTGTACATACAGGACGCGGACATCGTAATCGCTGTCGGGCGAAGGAAATCCCCAAGCCCTGGAGCCTGTTTCGCAGGCCAACAATATGTTTATTTGCTGTTGTTGGGCGATATCTTGTAAGGCGGCTTGTATTTTGGTTGTCATGGTGCTGAGGACTGTTCGGAAACCTTAACACAATATTCAATCTATTGGTTCCACCACTTCTTTCTACCTGCAAGAGGATTTTAATTGGGGAGTGGTTAAAGGTTGGGAAATGTTAAATTGTTGAGAAATGTAAAAACTTTACATTTATTTAATTTTTCATCCCCGCCCAATCCCCTATATTTGTTTTGGAAATGTTTGACATCTCGGAATGCATTTTTTTAATCCTATCTAAGTTTACTTCCCCATATCTTATGATTACTTAATCCTACTTCCCTTACTGCAAATACTTATTTTTCACATTTTAAATCCAATGTTGGATTTATATTAAACCACTTATTATGCAAAACTCAAAATCCGGCCTGACAGCCCCCCCCCCTTATTCAGAACTTGCTAAATACCAAATTTTTACGCAGGTTTTTTATTCGCAATGCGAAGTTTTTTATTCCTTTCGTTTTCTTTCACCTATCCGCCGTTGCGGCGCTTAATGGTCAAATTTGTGACCCAGAGGCAGATTTTACAACCACAGTAAATGGCTGTACAGTCAATTTTCAATCAAGTTATTCAGGAACTGCAGTACATGCATGGTCTTTCTTTGACAATAATTCTGTAACTGGATTACCATCAGTTTCCAATCTAGTCAACCCACAACATACTTTTAGAGTAACTTCAAGTTTACTTAAAAGAGTTGTTCATACTGTGACTATTACAATGTCAAATGGACAAACGGTAACAAAAACCTGCGAAAAATCAGTATCAACCAATTGCAACAGCAACTCCGAGTGCAATAATTTTTTTTATTTCCACTATCGGGTGAATGGTTGCACTTTAACAATTCTGGATGATCCTTCCGGAGAATTAGAAGCAACTTGGAACTTTGGTGATAATACCCCTTCCATCACAACAAATACACCGCCGCCGCCTACGCATACCTATGCACAATCAGGGACTTATTTCGTGACCGTATTAGTAAATGGACAGAGTTGCGGATTATGGATTACAGTGTTTTGTGAGCCTCAAATCTGCTGCACCGCATCCTTTGCCGCAAACATTTATCGAGATTGTGGTGTTCTTCGATTAAGTTTGGATGCCGATTGTAACATTGGAAAGCACGAATATACCGTTACGCCTATAGGAAGTGGGACCTGTTTTAATCTAGTTAATTTCCAGCCAACAGCCGAAAACCAAACAATTCAGATTACAAATATTAATACTGGCTTAGTAACAGGATTTCAGATAACGCACAATTACATTTGTGCCGATGGGCAAGCAATAACACAAACAAAGATTGTGACTATGCCAACACCCGCCGCAATTTTTGTTGGAAGAGAGAATCAAACCACAAACTTGACTAATTATAGTTGTGTGTTACCTGGGGATACTTATAATAATACAAGAATTGTTTATGTCAGCGGCCTTGTGCAGATTAATAAAAAATTTACGTTCGTTGGCGCTGATATTCAATTTCACCCTGGGCTTTCAGGATTTGATATTTTCAACTTTAGTACTCCAATACAACTAACCCAAAATTCCAGAGCAAGAGGAGTCGCAGATTGTAACTGCATGTGGCGTGGCATGATACTAAAATCAACAGGGAGTATAAGTGTTAACACTGGAAGCTCTATCGAAGATGCGGTACAAGGAATTTTAGTGGACGATAAAGTTCCATCTGTTATAACCCTAAAATTAGACGGCGCAAAATTTTACAGAAATTTCGTTGGTATTCAAGGGTTAATGTATTTAAAATTTTCAACTTTACAGAATACATTATTTGATGGAGAAGGCCCCTTAAAGAACATTTGCACCCTTGATCATACGATAAAAGCTCCTTTGGTTAATAACATTGTAACTAAAGTGCCATTCAATACGCAACAAGGTTTTGCTGGTATTTATATAAAGAACTCAATTAGTCCACTAACACTTCCATTTCTGACGCAAAAAAACCTTTTTAATAATCTTGCATATGGCATTTTAGCATTTGATACGAATATTGATATTGACAGGAATAGTAGATTTACCAATATAACTGGTACTGTTCATGGCACACATAGAAATGCTGCCATTGCCTTAATTGACGGAGTGGATAAAGGACCAAATACTTTTAAATTTAGAGGTACAAACATTCCAGATAGCCCATCCGGCTTACCGGATTTTGATTTGTGCTGGTACGGTATTGTTGTTAAATGCGATCAATCAGGCAGTCCAACAAAAGTTGGAATTACGAATGCGCTCATGGATCACATGCGCACGGGAATATTTTTAGATTCGAGATCTAAAGAAGGATCTTTTTTAGGCACGAGCACCACTTCAGGTTTTACTGGAATTCGCAATAATAGAATTACTGCAACCTTAACGAGCCCGAGCCTTTTTACCAATGCAGGTATTTCAACTTTTGATTACAATTCTAAGATTAACAATATTCAGATAGCGAATAATGTGGTTACAATGCGCTATGGTCAGGGGGCATCGACTGCAGGTAGTGCTGGTATTGCAGCAATAGGTCTGGATCCAATAACTGACCCGGGAGTCAATCTAAATGAAAAGGTGGATATTTTTGATAATAGAATTCTAATTGAAGCAGAAGGTGAAATTGGCATTGCCACCTTCGATTACCCTAGGGTATCTATCCGAAACCACCGCGATAATGACAATGGAATTTTTCATAATAACCCATCAAGCACATTTCCAGGTATCAAAATTGAAGGCGGCACAGGGCTGATCGTTTCTTGCAATGATGTTACTGCGCTTTCTTCCTCTGATGAATACCCGCTGTTGTATAATTTCAGATCAACCAATTCCAATTTCCTGAATAACAGGCTCACCGGAAATGGTATTGGTATTACTGTAAAGGGTATTTGCACTGGAGATAATATTCGATGCAATGAAATGCAGAATAATAGGATAGGGCTTACTTATATTGATGGGGCCATTACGGGCGCCCAAGGATCTCCAGGATCTCCAGGTTTATCTTTTGGAAACCGATGGTTTGGTAATTTTACAACAGGCGCAGTAGTAGGTAACGGAGTAAACCCTCTGAATTCTCGTTTTTATATCAGGCCGTTAAGTAACGAAGGGCCTCCATCTGTATTTGGCACTCAATCTCAGGTCTGGTTTATTGATATTTCAGCGAATGCCCCCATAAACTGTTTGGCAAGTTGTCCACTCCCAAGTGTTATTCAAACACCCATATTGACTAAACTTGATTCGCTTATAGCAACCAATCAAGTTGACTTTGGCACTTCAAACCTGTATGCCGAAAAATCCTGGCAATGCCAATTTGATCTATCCCGTACTTTGACTGATTACCCCAACCTGGCACAAAACAACACCTTAATGCAAAGTTTTTTGAATTCAACCAATGTTAGCAACATATCTGCTTTACTTCAGGTACAGCGCAACATGCGGAATGCATTTGCTTTTAGCAATTCAGTATTGACAACCATCCAGAACAACAACCAGACGAAAGCACAGATTGGCTTACAAATACAAACAACGGATTCCCTAATCGGGATTGCAACAGATTCGGCCCAATTAAGCGTCCTATATCAACAAAGAATTGTGCAAGACTCCTTATTCAATCTCCTGTTACAGGCCAATGAAGCCTTAACAACCCAGCACGATGCGCAAAGCCTGGCTTCTGTTCCGAGCTTACTTGCCCAATTGAATACAATTACACCAACCATAGTATGTGAGACTAACCTGAAAAGAGTTATGGAAATTTATCTCCAAACGCTGGCTTTTGGCGTAGAGCCTACCGCCAGTATGGTTTCGGATGTGTATGGCATTGCTATACAATGTGTCGATAAAGGTGGAATTGCAGTTTTGGCAGCACGTAGCATGTACTATGCATTTACTGCAATTTGGCTCAATGAAGATAATTGTGTCGGCGATCGAAACGCGAAACAAGAAGCCTCAGATGCAGGAATTTCCATATTCCCGAATCCTACAACTGGTACATTTGCAGTACAATTTTCCGATGCGTATTTAAATACCAAAATGACCTTAACTATAGTCAACGCAATTGGAAGCACCGTACAGTATATCGAAAGCGAAAAAAAAAAAAAAAAAATAATCGATTTATCTACGCAGCCCAATGGCTTGTATTTTGCGATTATCAGAAATGATAAGGGCGTACTGACCAGTTTGCCAGTCCTGCTTCAACATTAATTTTTTCACTATTATGGTACCATTGGCAGCTTGCCAGTGGTACCATTTTTTAAATTGACCGACATGAGAAAGATAATAATCCTTTATATAACCTTGCAGATATTAAATATACCTTTTGCGAATGCTCAAAAATACGATTATCAATGGCTACAGGGAAAATACTATGTATCGCCTGACAACTCCAATTTTATTATAAACTTTAATTCAATTCCCCCTGAAATTGAAATCCCCAACTCCCAATTCCTCGTGGATGGAACTATGGTTCCGGTTTCAGACGAAAAAGGAAACTTTTTATTTTATACTAATGGCTGTATTATCCAGAATAGATATAAAAAGAATTTGGAGAATTTAGGAACAAATGAATATTTATTGCCAGACAATTATTATTGTAAGAAAGACGGCTTTCATGCCTTATCAACTATCCAATCGTTATTTTCACTGCCACTTTATGCTAAAGATAGTTTTATAGTTTTTAGTTGCAGCGACAATTTTTTTGTAAATCCCCAACCTTGTGAAATACCCTTTTTTTCCTACCATATCGTGGATATGAAATTCAACGAAGGGCAAGGCCGCTTGGTGGAAAAAAACCAACCGATTAGGGAAGGGTGTTACCAAACGGCTTGCGCCAACAAACACGCCAATGGTCGGGATTGGTGGATTTTACTCGCTGATAATCAACAAAATTTGTTTTATCGGTGGTTGTTAACGCCGAAAGGTTTGGAAGGGCCTTGGACGCAGGAAATCAACAATCCCACGGTAGATGGTATCTGGTTTTGCGGCTGGAGTACTTTTTCACCCGACGGCAATCATTATGCCATCAATGCCTGCAGAACGGGTGTAATGCTTTATGACTTTGATCGGTGCACAGGCTTGTTAAAAGAAAATGTTTTGATCAACCGGGTTACCGACAATTCAAATTGGGCTAATTGGGGTGCTGAATTTTCGCCGGATGGCCGGTTTTTATACACGGTAGCCGAAAACAGTACTTTGTTGCTTCAGTACGATTTATACGCCGACGATATTGAGAGCTCAAAGGAAATCGTGTCTGTTTACACTGGTCCTATAAACATGATCAGTATTCCCGTCTTTGGATTTCTACAACACGCACCGGATGGTAAGATATACATTTGGGCAGGGGATACAGAGTACATGCATGTAATACATTTCCCCAATAGAAAAGGGCTTTCCTGCGCAGTCCAACAGCGTGCCATTACCCTTCCCACTTCTGTCTTTGCGGCCAACCTTTATTACCCACACTATCGGCTGGGTCCAATGGATGATACGGTCTGTGACACCTTGGGCATCGATAACCTCCCCCAGGCGCTTTTCCGGTATGATATAGAAGATACTTTAAGCACCCGACAAATCACCTTTACGGATTTGACCAGATATGCGCCTACCTTTTGGAAATGGACTTTCGGGGATGGCAATAGCAGCCAGGAACAAAATCCGGTACATACGTACGCTGCAACAGGCAATTATCCGGTGTGCCTCATTGCCGGCAACGCCCACGCTTCGGATACTTTTTGTCGGCAAATAAATGTAGGCACCATCGGGGTGGAACAATTGCCTGCCATTCCAAAAGTAAAAGTATCTCCCAACCCCTTCTCCAGCACCCTCCGCATCGAACTACCCGCACAAGTAGGCAGCACCCCACATTTTGTGTTGTATGATTTGTTCGGCCGGGAAATGTATGCCACTGATTTACAAGATTTTATTACAGATATTCCCCTCGCGCAGGTGCCTGCGGGTGTGTACGCGTGGCGCATGTACCTGCGTGGGGCGGCGGTGCAGAGCGGGAAGGTGGTGAAAATGGAATAATGGGTTTTATCACAGATTATTCGGATTTTAAAAGATCGTTACCAATTAAAAAAATCTGTGTGAATCTGCGTAATCCGTGGTAATCCACTCAACTGAACATTTTTATTTCGCACAGATGTTACACGGAAAAAAAACAGATGTTACGCAGAAAAATCCGCGTAACATCTGCGAAAATACATCTGTGTAACATCTGCGCGAAACATATCCAGTAGTGCGGTGAGAAACCCCCCAACCCTACAACGCCCCCAAAATCTTCTGCTCCAAGATCGTCAATGGCAAACAACCATCCTCCAGCACCAGTTGATGGAACTTGCGAATATCAAATTTATCGCCCTGTGCCTGCTGCATTTTATCGCGCAATTCCCTGATTTTCAATTGCCCCACCTTGTAGGAAAGCGCCTGACCCGGCCACGACATGTAACGCTCAATTTCGGCTACGATGCTTTGTTCGGATTCCGCCTCGTGTTCGAGGGAGTATTGGATGGCTTGTTCGCGGGTCCAGCCTTTGGTGTGCATGCCTGCATCCACGACTAAGCGGATGGCGCGGTGCATTTCGGCGCTCAACATGCCAAAATACTGGTAAGGATCGGTGTACAAACCCAATTCTTTGCCCAAGGATTCGGTGTACAAGGCCCACCCTTCGCCATAAGCGCCATACCATAAGGTGCGCCGAAACTGGGGCAATTGCGTATTTTCCTGCTGCACCGAAATCTGGTAATGGTGTCCCGGAATGGCTTCGTGCAGGAACAAATCTTCATCGGCAAAAATATTGTACGCGCGTGCATCGGGCACCGGCACATAAAAAATACCCGGACGTGTACCATCCAAAGAACCCTGGATGTACTCGGCGCTGGCGGTTTTTTCGCGGAAAGCCTCTGTACGGCGCACTTCAAAGGGTGTTTTTGGCGTCAGACTAAACAATCGCTCCAGTTGCGGCTGCATGGTGGTGTGGATGTCTTTGAAATGCTGCACCACTTGTTCCGCGATGGTATAGGGCATCAATTCCTTTTTTGCCCGCACGTAATCGAAAAAACTTTTGAGGTCGCCTGTGTACCCTACCTGCTTTTTAACGGCCTCCATTTCTCCGAAAATACGCGCTACTTCCCGCTCTCCGAGTTGAAAAATTTCGTCCGCGGTCATATTCGTAGTGGTGTGCAATTTTATTTGCTGGGCATAAAAAGCAGCGCCGCTGGGAATATCGGAAATACCGGCACTTGCACGACAACGCGGAACGTATTCATCTTTAATAAATGCGTGCAGTTTTTGGTAGGTGGGGATAATTTTATCGGCAATCATCTTTTTATAAGCCTCCGTCAAGCGCGCCCGCTCTTCGGCCGAGAAGGTGGCGGGTAAGGTAGTAATTGGACTATAAAACAGGTGTTTTTCTACCGGACCGTGGTCGAAACCGGCCATTTGAGGCACCATTTTTTCAGCGAGAATTTTGGGTAAAAGGTAGCCCGCGGCCATTCCCCGGCGCATGTTGGCGATGGCGGTGTCGCACCAAACCGTGTAGGCATCGAGCCGTTTCAGCCAATTGTCGTAATCCTGCACCGTTTTGAAAGGCTGGGCGCTGCTCCCGCTGGCGTATTGGCCGATCTGAAGCGGCAGGCAATCAAACTGGTTGATGGGCATCAATTCCTTGTGAAATTGCAGGTCGCCCAGGTTGATATCGCATTCCCACAACAGAATATCATAACTCCGACGTTCCGTGCTTGATAGTTTAGCGAGGTCGTATTGTTGGAGCAGGGATTTGTATTTGGTATAAAATGCGGCAAGTTGGGCGCGGTACGCCTGCGATATCGTATTGGGCAACAGGTCGTTATAACGGGTATCGCCTGCTGTGGTCGCTTCGAGCGGAAACATAGGCAGGCGCTCCTCATTGTATTGGCTTAGCAGCGAATCAATGGGCAACTGTGCAACCGCTTGTGATTTCGGTGCGTTGTTTTGGCAGGAGAAAATGCTCAGGCAAGTGAGCAGCAGGACAAATAGGAATAGTACTTTTTGCATGGGTGTTGCGTAAAACGGGTGAGCAGATGGAGGGCTAAGGTAGTGGATGGCGCATTATCATGGAGAGGCGGTTAAAGAAAGATAGACGAATAGGGTATAAGGTGGCTTAAGCGCGGGATAAATGATATGCAAACATTCAATCCAACACCACCAGTTTCTTCGCATCCCGAATGCTCACTTTAAACCCATTTCCATTTTCTGAAAGATTGCCTTCCACGCGAACCACGTGGCCCAGCATGTTTGCCAAAGTGGGTTGGGTAAATTTTTGGGTATCGCGCTCCTGAATCAAGATTTCTAATGGATGGTTCACTGGGCTGTCGTCTAAAGATAACACCATGCCTCCGGATGCGCCAACTGAAACCCTGGTCACAGTACCGACTACCGCTTTGACATTTTTAAAATTTTTGGCAGTAATCATGGCGGTGTTGGAAGCATTTCCCAACAAAATAGGGTCGCTGATGGGAAGTGTCATGCGCCCGGTGCTGACTCCGGGTATCGCAAACCAACTGTCCATATCCAATTTGGATTCGATGTTTTTTTCTTGATCAGTGGTCAAGTTTGGGAAAAAATTAATGCCAATTTGTTTTTCCAACGAATCTATAGACATGGCTCGCTTGCGCAGTGTCGAGGCCAACTGCCCGTCAGTGACATCCGCCGCATTGGCCTCCATCAAAAAAGCATAGCCCTGTTGTTCCTGAAAGTTGACCACCACCTTGAAAAACTGCTTCGGAATTGAGATGTGGCTCGACAAGCCGCCATTCAACTTGGCCAGTCCGGCATCAATCACTGGACCAGTTACCACAATCAATTCGCTCAGCGAATCGCGCACACGGAGATATTGTCGAATGCTGACTTCCAATTTGGCCCACAACCCTTCATTTAATGCTTTCGATTGGGGCGAAATATTGGTCAGGGTGTTGGATGCTACACTCGCTTTAGGCGACCACCTGAAGTCGGCTGCAGGCGCCATGTGCCCCCGTTGAAAACCCGACGACCGGTATTGAGCCAAAAGTGGCGCACCATTCAACGAGCGGTCTTCAAAGAAGTTTTCTTCCCGTTCGAGGCAAATGGTAAAAATGTCGCGTCGAATGATGTGGGTGGACCATTGGGGTTGACCGTGTTTGGCCGAGAACCCTACGAGATAACCCGGGTAAGCGCGTTTTTGCAGGCTGACTTCTATGGAGTCCGTATTCATTTTTGGCACACCCAGCCGCAACAACTTGCTTTGAATCAGGTTGAGTTGGGCAGCCTCCCACTTGTCTTGTGCGTCCTGAATTTGAGCCAACTTTGTCGCTACCTCCAATTCCTCACGGGTTACGGTAGTGGCAAGCGGCGCCTTAGGCAGTGGGATTCCGGTGGTCGGCTGTGCGGAAACGAGGGTTACCGTAAAACAAAAGAGCAGCCCGACCGAAAATGATTTTATTTTTTTCATTATATTTTATTTTCTTATAATTGTTTTTCAAGGCCACTGCCGATACTTCGTTGTCTTATGTTAAATTACTCACAATCAATTCGATACAACGTTTAGCTACTCACGGAAGTTGCGCTTGGTCAAACAGGATCGACTAATCATTCCGTATCAACAACCTTTAACTTTGGAGCAATGTGTGCGGCTAACGCGAATCACCTCAGTCGTCTTCTTTTAAAATAGCATTGACGCGCAAAACCTGCCTGGCATTTTCCGCATATTCTGGTGTAGTGTATAATTGGGCTTCCCCAGATGGCGACATCGAATCGGGTTGACGCTCAATGTAGCTCACAATACCGTGTTGCTTCAACACATCCTCCGCGATTTTCACATCGTACAATTCGGGGGAAGAGAAAACTAAAATCCAACCTTCGTTCATATTATTTATGGTTTGACATTCAAATAATGATTTAAGCAGCAATAATGAAATTCTGCAAATTTTGAGTTTCCCCATTTTTGATAAAACCCCCAAAACACGCGCGTAATGCCTGGCCTATCGCTGGTTTTATTCCAATAATTGCCCCAACCGAACCTCCGCATCCACGATATCCTGTGCATACGTGTTTGGCGTGATGCCGTAATTCGTGATAAAAGTCAGGAAAACCTGCTTTTTAGTGCCGGTGTAATCTATAAAGCGCTGTCGCTTTTCTATTAGTTGTTGATGGTATGCTGGAGTGATGGCGAAGGGGCCACTGTGAAATTTGATTTCACAAAGATTGATACTGTTGTCTTTGCGATCAATCAACAGGTCAATTTGGAACCCGGGCGTTCCATCCGAAGCGGGAATCCGTAAACTGGAAATTTCGGTATAAACGGCGGCTATGCCCAATGCACGTTTGATGGCGTCAATATGTTTGTAGCACAGGTTTTCAAAAGCGTAGCCTGCCCAAATCTTATAGGACTGGCTATCCGCCAGTTGTTGCCAGATTCCAGGACTGTATTTTTTATGTGCATGAATAAACCGATGGTAAAAAATGCTGTATTCGTCGACCAGCCGATAAGTGGAACCACGTTTTTGTTTACCCAAGGGCGAATTTTCTACGACAAAATCGGAGACGATCAGTTCCGCCATGGCCCTTTGGTAACTGCCGGTGGCTGTGTGCATTCCGATTTCCTGTAGTATTTCGGTATGCAACATGCCATAATGCCGCGCAGACAGAGCAGTCACGATCTGTTGATGTATTTCGGCATTGTTGAAAAGTGCTTGGTACAGATTGTGGTATTCGTTGTGCAAAATTCCTGTCGGGGCAAAACATAAACGCTCAATGGCCGCCGAAAAACTTTCTCCTTTTCGAAGGGTTTCCAAGTAAAACGGGATTCCGCCAAGGGCCATGTACAGCTTCGCCAAATCCTGAAGGCCGAAAGAAAGCCCTTTTTCTGCCAGAAAAGCATGGGTTTCGGCCAGCGTAAACGGGTGCAGGTGAATGTTTTCGGTGATTCGGTTGTGCAAGCCGCCCGAATCATTGATCACTTTTTTGATGATCCAGGAAGTTGCTGAACCACAAATTACCAGGATAAAGTGCGGCTCTTTGGAAAGGTAATCGTTCCAAAAATGCGCTAACATTTGCACAAAACCCGACTTCGGTGTTTCTATCCATGGTAGTTCATCCATAAATATAACATGCTTTCGATCCTGGGGCAACGTCTTAAGATACCCTTTTAACTGCAAGAAAGCTTTTTGCCAGTTTTCCGGGTTTTGAGGAACGTTCGTCCCATCATATTCGGCCAATTTTACGCTAAAGTTTACCAATTGCGTTCCCATGCTTCCATTCTGGATGCCCGTCATGCTGAAGCAGTAATGCGCTTTCAGCAAGGTATCCACCATAAAGGTCTTGCCAACACGCCGCCTTCCCGTTACTGCCAAAAACTCGGACCGCCCAGAAACAAGCAGTCGTTCGATTTTTTCAATTTCCTTTTTTCTTCCAATCATTTGAAAATAAGCGAGTTGTGTGTAAAAGGGGTTCTGCCCTCTCTGAAACCAAGGACAAATTTAAATCTATACTTGGAAATAAGTGCAAAAAAATCGTACTTATTTCCAAATATAACCCTATATTTGGAAATAACTACCGAAAAATCGCACTTATTTCCAGACATAACCCTATACTTGGAAATAACTACCCAAAAATCGTACTTATTTCCAAATATAGCCTTATACTTGGAAATAAGTATGGAGGTAAATCCAAGTGTTAAAACCCTTTTCACGCTATTTACTTATCCCAAAATACGGATTTGAATTCGTACTCCAAGTCAAAATTGAACTATCCTGAACAATGGCTTCCGCATTAGCAGGCACGGTATAATATGGATTACCTTTGTCAAAACCGATTGATTTGAGTTCAATATTACCGTTTCTCAACACGTTAATCAAGGTAAATCCATAAAAAGCGGCCTGACCGGAACTGCCGCCATTGCCTGCAATAATTTGATAGGTACCCGCATTTCCGGGTTGCATGCGCTGGTAATCATGCACATGCGCAGAAAGCATGGCGCAAACATGCGATTGAGTCAGCACCGGCCATAAAATGGGGCCTTCCGGCAAACCATCGTGCCCTGTTTCAAGTTGATTGTCCACATAGCAGGGCTTATGTCCAAGCACAAAAATATGTTCAATGGATTTGTCGGCGCGGTATTGCTTTACCTTATCAACAATCCATTGCGTATCTACAATTCCTTCCAACCCATTCGGATTTTGGGCCGTTGGTTCATTATAGGTGTCTGTATTCATCACGATAAAGCCAACATTATGCCGCTTAAAGGCAAACGTCATGCGGCTGTTTCCACTTTTATCGGGTACCTGATCGCGGTCTTTCGGCATAAAACCACCCATTGATTTCATCCAGACATCCGTTGCGCCATAAAGCGGCCATTCCTTATGATGTTGGCCGGCATACAACATTTCATGATTGCCGGGAATTGCGATGAACTCAATGCCGGAATTTTGGAAATTGCTAAAGCCCTTATCCTGATAAAGGTTCACCCAAGCCTTTAACTGCCCGTCTAAGGTCGTGGTATCGGTTTCACCCAATACGATATCACCCAGAAAAAAGAATTGCTCCGGCTTGTGCGGCAATTGCATGACTTGATCAAAAATCCATTTTAGAACGGCTCGATTGGCCGTTGACCCGTCATAAGGCTGTTGTTTTGCCACGTCTTTATGGTCCAGGCGGTTACAACCGACAAAAACAAAACTAAAAAGGATGGAGTCTTTTGATACCTGGAATGCAGGATTGGCTTGGATTTGCTCCGGTTTACCTGGATTGTTGCAGTAGATCAGCAGCAACATGAACGGCAATACAAAAAGTGATTTTTTCATTTTATTAGATGGGTTTTGGAAAAAAAATTCGATTTTTTTTGCCTGTTTGGTTCCTTTTCTTGCGTTTTTCGGCATGATATTCGTGGTAATAAATGAAAAATCCCGGATTTTGGGTTTCACCAAAGTCCGGGATGACGCATGTTGTTCTTTAAAACCAAACCGCCAAAGAAGTAACTAAAAGCCCATTCGTATTGGTGGAGCGACCGTCCCGAACAAAGATATCGTCTTGGCTATTCAGAACCCGGCCTTCCAGGCGCCACAGGGCGTTTTTATGTACCGTTACATCTAAATTGGCCGAAAATCCAAGGGTTTGAAACCCATTCGGCGTGCCGGTTGAAATGATGACACCGTTTGCGTCATCATACAATTCGGCCCGTGCTGCGATACCGATCCGATCGTTGAAGGCATACCGTGCAATGAGGATCGGTGAAAACCAAAAATTGGCATTTGCTGCTGGAACGGGGCTTTCTTCCCAGCCAGTATCCAAGCCCAAAGTCAAGCCAAATGCATTATTGAGTTGAAAAATACCGTAAAAGTTGTGAAAAACGCGGATCAAACGCGCGGCATCCGGTTTGTCGGTGCCTACAAAGCCGCTGCTATTAAGTGTAATGCGTGCATTGGGTTTGTATAGAATTTGCCAGCCCCCCGATACAAGGGAGTTGCCGGGCACGCGTTGGATCCGTTGCCAACCGTTCAAAGCCAAGGCGCTCAACATCCATTTTTCGTTTTTAGAGGTAAAGGTCAATTTAGCGCCTGCTTCATAGTAAGGTGAATTTTCAGCCAGGATGCTTCGTGTTAGCGTCCAGCAATCCTTCCCGATGGCGCTTTCAAAACCAATATGCGAACCAAAAATGCCCGCATCGATCCATAAATTGTGTTTTTTAGACAATTTAACGCCTGCATTTGCTTCTAATACATTGCGCAGGGTGCCGGGCTCACTCGCCAAATTGGCGTTGGCATACGTACCGGCCATCAAGGCCAAGTTGGCGCGGGTACGGTCGGTACTGACCGCCCCTTTAATGTATGCGAGGTTGATATTGAATTCGTTGTGCCGGTTGTGGGAGTAAATGAAACCTGGACGTTCGCTATTTTTGGGCTGGTTTAAGTCGTAGCCATAATATGACTCTGCATAACCGCTGATGGTCCATTTCAGGGCGGAAGTGTCGGATTGGGCAGATGCCTGTGTAAGCAAAAAGAAAAAGGACAAAAGGCGTAAAAGATGTTTCATGTTTGTGGTTTTATTATAATCAATGCAAAGTGGTTATGAAAACAGATGGCTTCTAATCCATTGAAAATCATTTTTTTATCCATCCACCCTTTAAATTCATTTAAATCTGGGTCTAGGGCAGGGTTGGCATGCTGACGATAAAGGTGCTACCAACACCGATCGCACTTTCCACAGCGATGGACCCTCCCTGGGCTTCAATGAATGCTTTGCTGATCGCAAGACCCAGTCCGGTACCTTCTTTTTTAGCGCCGGGTGCACGGAAATATCGGTCAAAAATTTTATTTTTATATTGGGGCGCGATACCTGTACCAGTATCTTTTACAAAAAATTGCAATTGATTCAGTTGGGGCACAATGTTCAAGTAAATTATTGTATTTTCATAAGAGTACTGAATGGCATTTGCAATCAAATTGGTTAATACCCAGGATGTTTTTTCATGATCTGCTAATATTTCGGGCAGGTTTTCGGGGTAACTTAATTCAAACTTAATTTTCTTTTGTTCCGCCTGTATTTTGGTAGCGTTGATGGCATATTGGAGCATTGCTAATGGGGCCGCGGGGAGTATGGAAAGTTGCATATTTCCGCTTTCCACTTGCGATATATTTAACAATTCTCCGGTGATGCTCAACAGGCGGGTCGCGTCCTCTTGAATGCCTTCAACTAAGTGCTTTTGCTCGGCATTTAAAGTGCCTATTTGTTCATTTTCAAGCAATTGTAAACTCAATTTAATGGATGCAATGGGTGTTTTAAATTCATGTGAAAGCGTGGCAATGAAGTTTGTTTTGGCAAAATCGAGTTCCTTGTATTCGGTAATATTGCGCAAGATAATAACATGACCGATCACAACGATGTCTTTTTCGGCAGTCGGGGTGATGGAGATTTGTAGATTTTGTTTTTCAAAATAGCTCTCTTTCCCATCCGCATAAATTTTGATCGGATTTATTTTATGGGTTTTTGCATCCTGCGCTGGCTGCCCAATATCCTGCACCAGCGCCCGAATGAGGTCATTTTGAAGCGCCAGTTCTTTGGCCGGTTTGCCAATTAAATCGGGTTGTTTTAACCCAATGATCTGGACGGCTTCTTCATTCACAAAAATTACATTCAATTGCTCATCCAACCCGAGTACAGGGTCGTGCATGTTGTTAATAAGCGTTTCAATGCGCTTTTTTTCCATCATGAGTTTCGACAAATTGCTATTGTTGTACTCTTGCAGTTTTTCGGCCATGATGTTAAAAGACCGGGCCAGGTCACCGTATTCATTGTGCGTTTCAAAATGCACCCGCTCTGAATATTTTTTATCTGCTATTTGTTTTATACTGTTAGTCAGTTCATTAATAGGGTCAGCAATGTTGGAAGGCAGGTTAATTAACAGGGTAAAAGCGATCAGAAAACAGAGGGTCGCCGTAGCCGCAATCCAAAAAGTAGCAAATTCTGCGGTTTCCTGGGCGTGTTCACTCTTGCGCTGAATGGCATGCATGTTCATCTCCATCAATTTGTAGATTTCCTTGCGCATGCGTGGTTTGCGTAAACTATCTGCCGAATTTAATTTAAATTCATTATAAAACGCCCTTAATTGTTGGGTGACTTCCAATTCCCCAACTTCTGTAATGGTATGCTCTTGCGCAACCAGGTTTTCTTCGAATATTTCCTGCGATTTATCATCCGATAAATCCAGTTCCACCAACATTTTACGCGCATAATCCAGGGTATTGTAATTAGCCACTAAAATATTTTCTGTATCTGCTTTCAAGGCATTGATGTAAATGGCCCCCACCAATCCCAGCAGGATGATCAGCATAAACAATAGGCCAACGCCCAACGTAATTTTGGTTTTAATTTTCATTTAGGATAAAATGACCAGGTCAATACTGACGGCTGATAGTTTTTTTAATAACTCGTTGAACACATTGGTTGCCAGGATTATTTTAAACAAACTTAAATGCGGTTTCCCGATACAAATGGTGGTAATATGATGCATTTCTGCCTGCTCAACAATGGATTTCGAAATATGCGCACTTTCCACTTTTATAATTTCGGCCCCTAATTCGGTGGCCAGTTTGAAATTATTGATCAAATGCCGCTGTTTGTCCAAGGCAATTTTATCCATGCTTTCGGCGGGTATTTGCACATACAACACAAACCATTTGCTGTTGTAGTAATTGGCCAAACGTGCCGTTTTTCGAATCACCGCTTTCGCCGTTTTTTCGTTGCTGCTGATACAGGCCATGAACCGTTCATGCCGGAGTACATTGCCTTTGGTTATTTCCGTTTCCACTTTTCGCTCCACCTGCGAGGCCACTTCCTTCAAGGCCAATTCCCGCAATTGAAGGATATGATCACTTTTGAAAAAATTGTTGAGCGCCACTTCGATTTTACCGGGCTCGTAAATTTTCCCCTCTTTCAAGCGTAAAATCAATTCATCGGCCGTAAGGTCAATATTCACCACTTCATCGGCTTGTGCCAACACACTATCAGGAATGCGTTCCTTGACTTCTATGCCCGTAATGTGTTTAATTTCTTCGTTTAAACTTTCAATATGTTGAATATTTACCGCCGAAATTACATTGATCCCGGCATCCAGGATCTCCATTACATCTTGCCAACGTTTTTCATGCGTACTGCCTTCGATGTTGGTGTGCGCAAGTTCGTCTACAATGACCACTTCAGGCCGCAAATTAATAATCGCCTGCACATCCATTTCTTCCAATGCTTTGCCCTTGTAAAATAATTGGCGGCGCGGAATGATGGGCAAGCCCTCTAATAAATCCTGGGTTTCCTTCCGATTATGGGTTTCAATGTACCCGATTTTTACATCAATGCCGTTTTTGAGCAAGGTGCGCGTTTCCTGGAGCATGCGGTAGGTTTTCCCCACGCCCGCGCTCATGCCCACGTAAATTTTAAACTTTCCGCGCCTCGATTTTTTGATCAAATCCAGGAAACGCTTTACATTTTGCTCCTTTTCGGTCATTATTGTATCGATTTACTCACCTGATCGAGGGCAAGGTTTATTTTTAAAACATTTATTTTTTCGGGTCCAAACATACCCCAAAAAGGCTTTTCGGTTTGTTCGTCAATGAGTTGTACAAGGGTCGATTCGTTCAGTTTGCGCAGTTTGGCAATACGTTTTACCTGCACTTTGGCTGCGGCTACTGAGATGTTGGGGTCTAATCCACTGCCACTTGTGGTCACTAAATCTGACGGAATTTCCGATTTTTGAACGCCTGGATTGTGTACTAAAAAACTGTCAATGCGCGCTTGCACGGTCGCCAGGTACTCGGGATTGTTTGGGCCTTTGTTGCTGCCGCCCGATCCCGCCGCGTTGTAGCCTACTGCCGATGGCCGGGAATAGAAATAAATATCCTGGGTAAAGGACTGGCCGATGTTGGTGTAGTACGTTTTGCCGTCCTGCACGGTTGTTTCGCCTTTGCCGCCATTAGGGGTAATAAACGAAAAGCCATATACGAGCGCCGTGTAAATACCGGCAAAAAAAACGATCGTAACCAGCGTCAAACGGAGGGCTGAAAAAATATTGGATTTCATGTTGTTGTTCGTTATAGAAAGCTTGCTACAATTAGATCAATGAGTTTGATGCCGAAAAATGGCACAATCACGCCGCCCAAGCCATAAATAAACAGGTTGCGCCGCAACAAAGCCGATGCACCAATCGGTTTATAGGCTACCCCGCGTAAGGCCAGCGGGATCAGCAAAGGAATGATGAGCGCATTGAAAATCACGGCCGATAAAATCGCGCTTTCCGGACTGTGTAATTGCATGATATTCAAGCCTTGTAACGATGGAATGGCCACAATAAACAAGGCTGGAATGATGGCAAAATACTTGGCCACATCATTGGCGATCGAAAAGGTGGTCAGCGTGCCGCGGGTCATGAGCAATTGCTTGCCAATTTCCACAATTTCAATGAGTTTGGTGGGGTCATTGTCCAAATCGACCATATTACCGGCCTCTTTGGCGGCTTGGGTGCCGCTGTTCATAGCTACGCCCACATCTGCCTGCGCGAGCGCGGGTGCATCGTTGGTGCCGTCGCCCATCATGGCCACCAGGCGTCCTTCTTGTTGTTCTTTGATGATGTATTGCATCTTGTCTTCGGGCTTGGCTTCGGCGATAAAGTCATCTACCCCCGCTTTTTCGGCAATAAATTTGGCGGTTAAAGGATTGTCGCCCGTTACCATCACGGTTTTGATGCCCATTTTGCGCAAACGTTCGAAGCGCTCGCTGATGCCCGGTTTGATAATGTCTTGTAATTCCACCACGCCGATCACTTTTTCGTTTTCGGCTACCACCAGCGGGGTACCACCATTGCTTGAAATCTGATTGACCATTTTAGCGGTCTCCTCCGGGAAGACATTTCCTGCGGCCTGGCTCAGGTTGCGCATGGCATCCGAAGCGCCTTTACGGATCCGCGTTGTACCAAAATCGATCCCGGAACTGCGGGTTTCAGCGGTAAATTTTATAAAACGCGGGTTTTCAACATTGAACGAAAGCGGATCAACGCCTGCCAGTTCTACAATGGATTTTCCTTCCGGCGTATCGTCTGCGATGGAACTTAGGGCAACCGCTCGGATAAAATCTTGGGTTTCTACCCCATTGGAAGGGTAAAAGTTGGTCGCTTTCCGGTTGCCGATGGTGATGGTGCCGGTTTTATCCAACAGCAACACATCAATATCGCCCGCCGTTTCTACTGCTTTTCCCGATTTGGTGATCACATTGGCCTTTAAAGCGCGGTCCATGCCCGCAATACCAATGGCAGAAAGCAAGCCGCCAATGGTAGTCGGGATCAAACAAACAAACAGCGAAATAAAGGCTGCAATGGTGATCGGCGCGCCTGCATAATCGGCAAACGGCTTCAACGTGATGGTTACAATGATAAAAACGAGGGTAAAACCCGCCAAAAGGATCGTCAAGGCGATCTCATTGGGCGTTTTTTGCCGACTAGCACCTTCCACCAGAGCGATCATTTTATCCAAAAAACTCTCGCCCGGCTCGGTCGTTACGATTACTTTGATTTTGTCGGACAACACCTTGGTGCCGCCGGTTACTGAACTTTTATCGCCCCCCGCTTCCCGGATGACGGGTGCGCTTTCGCCCGTGATGGCGCTTTCGTCGATCGTGGCTAAGCCTTCGATAATTTCGCCGTCGGTCGGGATGGTATCGCCTGCTTCACAGACAAAAATATTGCCTTTTCTGAGTTGTGCGGAAGAAACTAACTGGCCATTTTCGAGGCGGGCGGGCGTTTCTTCCCGGGTTTTGCGCAAACTATCGGCCTGGGCTTTGCCGCGTGCTTCGGCGATGGCTTCGGCGAAATTGGCAAACAACAGCGTAAGCAACAGGACCAGAAAAACGACAAAATTATAGCCCAATCCACCTTGTCCACGTTCACCCAGCATAATCCAAAGACAAACAAAAAGCATCACCAGTGTTCCAATTTCTACCGTAAACATGACGGGATTGCGGAACATACTGCGTGGGTCGAGTTTCACGAAAGACTGTCGACAAGCGGTCAAAACCTGTGCTTTCGGAAATAAAGAATTATTTGATTTCATATTATACCCAGATTTAAATGGATTTGAGGGATCGATGGATAAAAAAATGATTTTCAATGGATTAAAATCCAGCCATTTTCATAACCACTTAGCGTTGGCTATATGCTTATTTGGTGAATAATTCAGCAATCGGACCTAAGGCGAGGGCTGGGAAGAAAGCAAGCGCGGCTACGATGGCGATGACGGCAAAAACCATGATGCCAAAGGTGCCGGTATCGGTTTTTAAGGTGCCTGCGCTTTCGGGAATGTACTTTTTGCCTGCTAAGATACCCGCAATGGCTACCGGACCGATGATGGGCAAATAACGGGATAGAATGAGGATAAAACCGGTGCTGATGTTCCACCAGGGGGTGTTGTCACCCAGGCCCTCATAACCGCTGCCGTTGTTGGCCGCACTCGAAGTGTATTCGTACAGCATTTCGCTAAATCCGTGAAACGTGGGGTTGTTCAGGGTGCCCGCCGTGTATCCCGGGAAAGAAACTGCCAGCGCGGTGCCAGCCAGGATTAAAAAAGGATGCAGCAAGGCAATGATCATCGCAATTTTCATTTCCTTGGCTTCAATTTTTTTGCCCAAAAACTCAGGTGTCCGTCCCACCATCAAGCCGCTTACAAATACGGCTAAGATGATGAAAATGAAATAGTTGAGTATGCCCACCCCGCAACCGCCATAAAAACAGTTGGTCATCATAGCCAGCAATTGGTTGATGCCCGCTACCGGCGTAAAACTGTCGTGCATGCCATTTACACTCCCCGTAGAAATGACGGTGGTGGCAATGCTCCAATAGGCCGTAGAAGCCGCTCCGAACCGCAGCTCTTTCCCTTCCATGTTTCCTCCGGGCTGTGATACACCGAGTTGATCCATGGCAGGACTCCCCTTCATTTCAGCAACAATGGTCGGAATCGTAAGCAGTAAAAAGCCGATGGTCATCACGCTAAAGATTGTCCAGGCCAATTTGCGGCGTTTCAGAAAAATACCGAACGCGAAAATCATGGCGAAAGGGATCAGCATTTGGGAGATCATTTCCACCATATTGGTCCAATAACTGGGATTTTCAAAGGGATGCGCGGAATTAGCACCAAAAAAACCGCCCCCATTGGTGCCCAAGTGTTTGATGGCCACAAAAGCCGCCACCGGGCCGCGACTTACTTGCACGGTATCGCCTTGCAAACTCACCACCGTGTCTTTGCCTTCGAAGGTCATGGGCGTACCGTTGAACATCAAAATGGCCGCAACAATCAGGCAAATGGGAAATAAAATGCGGGTGGCCGACTTTAAAAAGAAGTTATAAAAGTTGCCCAGGGTTTGATAGGTGCCCGTGCGCAAGGCATAAAAAACGGTCACTGCCGCCGCCATACCCGTTGCTGCCGATACAAACTGCAGGAACATCAGGAATAATTGTCCGAGGTAACTCAGACCGCTTTCACCCGAATAGTGCTGCAAATTGCAGTTGACGATAAAAGAAATGGCCGTGTTGAACGCCAAATGGCCGGACATGCTTGGATTGGCATCCGGATTGAGTGGCAACCAGCCCTGGTTCATAAGCACCGCCATGCCCAGCACAAACCACACGAGGTTGATGGTTAAGAGCGCCGCCATTTGTTGTTGCCAGGTCTGTTCCTGGCGCGCATCAATGCCCGACACTTTAAACAACAGGCGTTCAATGGGGTTAAAAAGGAAGTCTAAAAACGTCCGTTCGTTGCCATATACTTTTGCCATGTAACTGCCGAGGGGCAGCGCAAGCAATAACGTGGCGGCGAACATGACGATGATTCCGAGTATTTCCGTGTTCATGGGTTTAGAATTTTTCGGGTTTGAGCAGGACGTAACACATATAGCCAAAAACAGCCAGTGCGACGAAGAAGAGGATCATCATGGCTTAAATGTTTTCGAAGAATGAAATGGATTTGTAAAAAAGGGCGAAACAAAGCAGCCCGGCAAGCACAAGTAGAACAGCAGTCATTGGATATGCGCATTGTTTGGTGTATGCCAATAAGGGCAAAGCTTGTGCCTGTGGGCACGAAGCATTGTCAATAGGCTGGAAAACAATGACTTAGGTAGAATATAATAGAAATGCAGCGTTTCAAACCCTATCGTTTTGAGGGTATTGACTATATCGTTTCGCTATGGTAGCAATGTTCGTTGGTATTGTTTATCTGCATCCAGTCTGTAAAATCTCGCCGCCAAGTGTACTCCCTACTGACGGGGCGACTTTTTCAGTCACCCCGCCAGTAGGGAGTACATGATAGGGCATAAATATGTGTGCATTTACGCGCTATTTTTTTGATGTTTGAGATCTTATCAAGGACTTATAATTAAATGAAAAATATTTTAATGCAAATGTTTTTGATAATCAATGATTTAAAGTTAATTTTAGCATCGTTACTTTTTTGCCTTGATGCAAAAAAGTAACCAAAAAAAATCAAGACTCTATTCAAATCCAACGATTTTGCTG
Source organism: Saprospiraceae bacterium (assembly GCA_027488935.1). Lineage (GTDB taxonomy): Bacteria > Bacteroidota > Bacteroidia > Chitinophagales > Saprospiraceae > M3007. Next base: position 100,667 of record JAIYAP010000081.1, read on the forward strand.
CCATCTCCGGCGGGTTCGCAACCAAACTCGCCCCTCCTACGTCGGGGCTCAAACATGGTTGCTCTCTGCCGCCTCCAATGGCGCAAAATCGGGATTTGAATAAGGTCGGAAGAAACCCCAACTAAATATCTCAAAAAAGAAAAGAGTCATCCCGAATTTTAGTTTTCACCAAAATTCGGGATGACGCCCATGTTAAGCATTTGGATATTGTAGCTGGCTTACTGAATCTTATATTCCTCCAGTTTCCGATACAAGGTAGTAATGGCAATATTCAGCAGGCGCGCCGCTTCGGACTTATTGCCGTTCGTATAATTTATTACTTTTTGAATATGCAGCCGTTCCACACTCGACAAATCAAAGGCCGAAAGCACGGTATTGGCACCGCTTTCCATCGGTTTTTGTTGCAAATCAATGGGCAACGAATCAATATCAATGGTATCCTGGTCGGTGAGGATCACGCTGCGTTCGATGATGTTTTTTAATTCGCGGATATTTCCCTTCCAGGTATTATTCTTTAAAAAAGCTAAATATTGATCTGTGACATGATTGATTTTCTTATTCGATCGAGCCGCAAACATCGCGACAAAATGCCTGGCCAGGGGTTCAATATCCAGCACGCGCTCGCGCAGGGGCGGTAATTTTATTTGAAATACAGAAATACGATAATAAAGATCTTCGCGAAAATGACCGGCTTCTATTTCCTGTTGCAAATTGCGGTTCGTGGCAGCAATAATGCGAACATTTACCTTGGTTATTTTGGTGTCACCTACCCGGATAAAGGTGCCCGTTTCGAGCACACGCAGGAGTTTTGCTTGCAAATCCAGGGCCATTTCACCAATTTCATCCAAAAATAAAGTACCCTGATTGGCTTCTTCAAACAAACCTTTTTGATCCTTTAAAGCACCTGTGAATGCGCCCGCTTTATGGCCAAAAAGTTCATTTTCCAGCAAATCTTTGCTAAATGCGGCGCAATTGATGGCCACAAAACTGTATTGGTTGCGGGCGCTTTCCTGGTGAATGGCCTGTGCAAACACCTCTTTTCCCGTGCCCGTTTCGCCGGTAAGCAGCACCGTCGTATCCGTGATGGCCACTTTTCTGGCAAATTCAATGGCTTGTTGAATAGATTTTGATTTGCCAATAATATTTTCGAATGCGTATTTATTTCCGAGTTGTTTTTCTAATTGTTTTACCCGTTTTGCTAAATTTACTTTTTCCGTAACGCGGGAAAGCAGGGGAATTATTTTATTATTATCATCCCCTTTTACAATATAATCAAATGCGCCATTTTTAATTGCCTGCACGCCATCGGGAATATTGCCGTAAGCCGTCATTAAAATCACCTCAACAGGCGGGTATTTTTCTTTAATTTCTTTACAAAGATCCACGCCATTGCCGTCGGGCAATTTCACATCACAGAGTACCGCGTCGATATTATTTTGCTCCAGTTTTTTCAGGGCCGTTTTACAATCGCCCGCTTGCAGCACTTCATATCCCTCCAAACTGACAATTTTGGTCAGCAAACTGCGGAGTTTTTCTTCATCATCGATGATTAGTACGGTTTTCATGTGCTTGTGTTGCTTTTATCGCAGGGCAAAGATAAACCAAGTATAAAAAAAAAACGCCGGCCTTAGGAGAGACCGACGCTTTTTCAAATGTACCCGGGGTTTACCAGGTTATGGAATTCAAATGGGTGTGTTCAAATAATTGGCTTTTTGGGATACTTCTAAATTAATTTGCTAATTTTAAATCTAAGGGACTTGGATTTATTTAGCCTTAATTAAATTAGATCCTTGCTTATCTGAAAAACGAAACGCTGTTATTCGTGTGATCTATTTTTATATACAGCGTATCGGTATTTGCTTTTGAATAACCCGTTACCGCTATTCTATTTCCGGCATCAAATGGTGTTGTCGAGTGTTTTATAATAAAGGTTTCTAAATGCGCAACCAATATTTCTGAAAGATCAAAATCGGTATGAATCGGTAGGAAATCTCCACTGGTACTTGGTGGACTTATTAAGACCGTCAGGGTTCGATTCGCGGTGACTGATAGCCAGACTACATCCTGCGTTACCATGGATGTATTTTGTGCCGGATCGGACAATCCTATCACTTCTTCAATGACGATCGTCTCCTTTGCTTCAGAACTCTTGAAGATGTGCCAGTAGGGTATTCCAACGGTTTGGGAGTTTGAGTACGTATTCTTTGTGATAGCCATAGTGAAAAAGTTTTCACAAATGTGCTGGAAACGATATGTAAATACCAAAGAAAAGGGAAAACATAAATAAGCCCTGAATCAATCAAAAACAGAGCGCCCAATGGCCTAAAAAATGATCTAAAAAAAAGATAATCAATTACTTAATACTTGAAAATTTATGCCTTTTTTTGTGCTTTTCAATCTGTAAAATGAAATATTGTTCGAATGGGAAGAGCGTCTAACATGGTACCCGTTACCAGTGTGTTACAAAAGGTGTACAATTTGGTGATTGTGCTCACCGGACATGAGAAACGGATGTTTTTGAATTTTAAAGAACGGTTGTCTACCAAAGGAGATCAAGAACCAACTGCGACCGAGTACCTTGAACTTTACAAATACTTGCTTGCGTTTCAAAAGTCCAAAAAACTGCCTAATACCCTGAGTCGATATTTACAATCCAAATTTGGAAATGAACGACGCGCTAAGATAACAGAACTTGCGGACTATTTATACAAACGTATCCTAGAAAGTTTGCGCCGGACGGAGTCCAATGATCTTTCGCGTTTTAGTAAAGCGAACGGCTTGTTGCAGGATATTCATTTTTTGTATGGTCGGAACTTATATAATGAATGTTTGGATCATATTAAAAAAGCGGAAACGATTGTTGAATTGCTGCACAACTATCCGATGCTGCTGGAATTGAATAGTTGGAAATGGAAAGTGTACACGGCGCTCCAATTGATAACAGATGATTATCATGAGATCTTCGTTCAAATTGCTGCACGGAATGCGCAATTATTGCGCTGGATGAGCCAAGCGAATATGTATTGTGCGACTTCCAAAAAATTATTTTTTCTGATTGCACGCAAGAAGTCATTAACTTCAGACATGGAATCCGAAATGAAGCAACAATTATTCGATGCTTTGCCTGATCCGGCCAAATCCGAAAGTCCTTTAGTTCAGTATTGGTATTACTTAGCCAGGATTTATTGGTTAATTCTTAAAAAATCAAGTATCCCTTCTGCTGAAATTAAAAATCGGGAAGAAACCTTTCTTGAATACTATGACGCCGTATTGCGCCAATTTGAAGGAAAAAACCGGCTACGCAAGGATGAAGAATCCATGTTATACATGCTAGTGGTTGATAACTACCTAAATTTCTGTATTCGCAATAACTTGAAAGATCGATACGAAAAAATTCAACAATCAATTAGCCAAAGTGAAGATACCCTCAGTTACTTGCGCTCTGTGCTGTTTACCAAAATAAGTGAAGCCCTTGGGCAATTTGAATTTGATATTGCCCACGATTTGATTTTAAAGGAAGATTATTTGCCAAAAGTAGAAAATATTCGAGCAAAAATCCCTGAAACGAGGCTTGTAGCAATATGGTTTACCTGCGGACAAGTGTATTTTATTCTGTCCGATTTCGAAATGGCCCAATCCCTCTTTAAAAAAATTACCGAAGAAGTGAGCCCACAGGTACGCCCGGATTTGGCTATTTCCAGCCAACTATTTCAATCTATTGTGTATTTTGAAACAAAATCTGGCGGAAACCGGCATTTCGAAATACTTGAAAACTTACGCAAAAGCCTGAAAAAAAGGAATCAAGACGAAGCGGTTTATAAAAAGATTTTGAGCCTACTCAATTATGCTTTTAAAAACATTCCGCGCAACAAGCTCAAAAAAATGGAACCAACAGAGGTAATGAATCTTACCGCTAAAATCAGTCAATTACGCGATGACTTCAAAGCAAACGGCAACCGCATTGATGCTAAATTGATTTTTGCCTGGATGGCTGCGCGTATTAACAATACCAGCATTCGCGAAGAGCTAGAAAAAGAGCGCCCTCAAAACACAAGTTTATAACGCATCAATGTGCGTGAGGTAATAAGCAGCCTGCGCCAATAAATCCGCGCGCGCCTCCGGTTTCATGTTATGCCATACCTTGTACATCATACCAATCCGTGGATTTTTTGCCAATTTTGCTTCATGCCGATCGTAAAAATTCCAGTATAAACTGTTAAACGGGCACGCTTTCTCTCCCGTTTTCTTTGATTTATCGTAGTAACAACCTGTGCAATAGGAACTCATTTTATGGATGTAACTGGCCGAGCTTACATACGGTTTGGAGCCCACAATGCCGCCATCTGCGAATTGGCTCATGCCGCGTGTATTCGTAATTTCAACCCACTCAATCGCATCGATGTAGATTCCAAGGTACCACTGATCTACCGCATCCGGATGCACGCCGGCCAGGAGCGCAAAGTTGCCGGTAAGCATCAAGCGTTGAATATGATGGGCGTACGCATAGTCGAGCGATTGGGTAATGGCATGTTTCAGGCAATTCATCTTGGTCTCGCCCGTCCAAAACCACGCGGGTAATTTTTCTGAATGCTCGAAATAATTCAGATTAGCGTACTCCGGCATTTTTAACCAATAAATGCCGCGCATGTATTCGCGCCATCCAATAATTTGACGCACAAATCCTTCTAATTGATTGTAGGCAATTTGATCGGGCCGTTTATGGTAGGCTTCAATCGCCCGGTTTACCACCTCTTTCGGTGATATTAACTTGATATTCAAGGAAAAAGATAAACGTGCGTGGTACAACGACCATGCATTGGGCACCATCGCATCCTGATAGGTTCCAAATAAAGGCAAACAATGTGCTATAAAAAAATCAAGCAGTTGCAACGATTGTACCCGGTCGATGGGCCATATAAATTGCGTTGCATCTACGGTTCCAATTGTTTTAATATTTGCTTTTTCAATTTCCGAGGCAATTTCAACCACATTATTTGAAAATAATAATGGCGGTATGGGTTGGTGGTTTTTGGGTAATTTCTGCCGATTGTCTTCATCAAAATTCCATTGGTCGTGCAAGGGTTTGTCGTCATCCTGCATGAGCACCCGGTGTTTTTTGCGCATGTACCGATAAAACGTTTCCATCAAGTACATTTTTTTGCCTTCAAACAAGGTGGCAAGCTCCGTTCGGGTGCTGTAAAAGTGTTCGGTATCGATTACTTTAAAGGGTATATCTAGTTGGTCGGTAAATGCGTCCAAATGCGCCTGCACCCGGTATTCGTCCGGCAACAGGTACTCAAATTGCGTAAATTGATGCGCTTGGATTAAGGCCGCACAATTTTTGTCAAACTGTTGTAAATTGGTTGGGTCATTTAATTTAATATAAATAACATGATGATTTTCAGACCTTAATACTTCACAGAAATGCCGCATTGCCGCAAAAAAACCAATTACTTTTTGAATATGATGTTGTGCATAATCGGTTTCAGACCGAATTTCCATCAGCACATACGTAACCGAATCATCTGCCTGTTGGAACCACGCATGGTTGATGTTGAGTTGATCGCCTAAAATAAGTCGGAGTATTTTGGGTTTTGTCATTGTTTTTCTCTGTTTGGGTTTACGTGTTTGGCCAGGATCCGTTTCCCTTCTATTTTGACGGCATCTTTTTTCCTGGAACCCCACATGATATCGCTGGCCGCTTTTCGGGTTGTTTCCACATCGACAATCGGCGCGGGATAATCTTTCCCGATGATACAACCATATAATTGTTGTTCGATGGGGGTTAGTTTGTACGGTTCATGGATTAAAGTCGCGGGAACATGCGCCAATTCGGGCACCCATTGTTTGATAAAAAGTCCTTCCGGGTCGTGCTCTTCTGAATTTTTGATCGGGTTATAAATCCGAATGGTATTTACACCGGTCGTACCACTTTGCATTTGTATTTGCGGATAGTGTATACCGGGCTCATAATCAAGGAATTGCCGGGCCAGGAAATGTAATTCGCGCCAATCTTGCCATAAATTGAAGGAAAAGAATGAAACGACCATGGCGCGCATTCTAAAATTCAGGTAGCCCGTTGCCACCACGCAGCGCATGCAGGCATCAATGATCGGCACCCCTGTTTGTCCGGTTTGCCAGGCGGTGATATAGGCCTCGTTCCTGGGCTTTTCGATGGCGTTGTAAGCCCGGTTTATGTTTTCAAATTCATAGCGGCATTCATCTTCAAACTTTTGTATAAAATGGCAATGCCAGTGCAAACGCGAAATAAAATTTGATAAAGCCCTTTTGTTTTTAGATGTTTCAAAATGTTGTTGGGTGTATTGGTAAACCATCCGCATGCTGATGTTGCCATAGGCCAGGTACGGCGAAAGGCGGCTGCATCCTTTCCGGCTCAACAAGGGTTTGCTGATGTGTTTGCTATAGTAAATATGCCGGTCCTTTATAAAGCTATATAAATATTGCCAGGCCCAGTATTCGCCGCCTTCTTGAAAGTTTTTATGGCGGGTGGTAATAGCAGTATCTAAAGCATCCCCTTTTATGGAATTGTACATCGCATCCTCCAACTGTACACAATTCCATTTATCTTCCGCAATGATTTTGGGCGCTTCCGACATTTTGTCTTCCCAGCGTTTTTCCCATTGTTTCCTGGATTTTAGTTTTCGGACAATGCCATTGGTCTGGGATTCGTGCCAGGGAATGCGCTGCGCTGCAAATAGTGTTTGCATGGCCTTGTCGCGCTCATACGTTAAGCCATTTCCGATTTCTTGCGAACTATAAACACCCTGAATATCAAAGGATTGAAAGAGTGTTTCAAACACACTTTTGGCTTCATGTTGAAAAACATAAACCCGGGCATTGATTTTTTCGAGTTGCGTATTCATGGCCGACAGCGATTCCCAAACAAAGCGCCAATGCCGCACATCGCTATCCGGGTAGGCCATCACGGAAGGTTCAAAAATATACAGGAGCAATACCGGATGTTGCGCTTGGAACGCAAAATAAAGGGCCTCGTTGTCAAGCAGGCGCAAATCGCGTTTAAACCATACAATGCTGATTGATTGCTTTGACATATACTTTGTGGCGTGTAGTGCCTGAGAACATTCATTTTGAGGTTTTGTTTTGGACGCGTCGGGAAATAGAATCATTTAAGCGGGCGTTGATAAATACAAGCAAGGCATGCAGCAAAAAGCCTTTTCCTTGCACCTACCTTAAAACGCAAGCCGCTTATGGAACCTCAGCTGAAAAAATTAATCGCCGGATGCTGCCACGGCGATCTCCTTGCGCAACGCCAGTTGTTCGACCGATACCAATCGGTCTTGCTGGTGGTGTGTTTGCGCTACGCAAGGGATCGGCCGGAAGCACAGGATATGCTCCAAGAGGCATTTCTGGCGATTTTTAGGGACCTGGGGCAATACACGGGCCTTGGCAGTTTTGAGGGTTGGTTGCGTAAGGTGACCGTGCGCGCTGCCCTGCAATACCTGCGCCGCCGCAACCCGCTGCGTTTTGCCGAAGATTACAACGAACTACCCGCCCACACCCTCGATGTGCATCCCGACACGGAAATGAATGGAGAAGCCATTTTGCGTCTGGTGCAACAATTGCCCGACGGGTATCGGACCATTTTTAACATGCATTGCATCGAATCTTTCTCTTACTCCGAAATTGCCGCCGAACTGGGTATCAACGAAAGTACCGTGCGCTCACAATACGCCCGCGCCTGCAAACAACTGCGGGTGTTGGTCGAAAAATTGCTCAGCTGCCCGGTATAAATCCCAATCCATTGCTACAAATCTCCAATTTTTATGGAAAAAGATAAACATTTACACGATTTTGAACAGTACATGCGGCGTCAACTAGAAGGGCTTGACGCGCAGGCCGAGGAGGATACCTGGGCCAAAATTGCCGCCGAACAGCGCAAACGCAACACCCGCTTAGTCGTACGCTACCGGGCACCGTATATCCTGGGCATGACGGGCGTGCTGGCTCTGCTCTTGTTTGCCTGGTATTGGTTGTCACCGTCGGAAAATGGCGTTTTGCCTTACGGACCTTACGATGCAGATACGGCTTACAACGGCTTTTTCCCCTTCGATACCGCCTGGACACCACTCATCAACAAAGCACCGGAGCGCAACGGCCTGCATCCCCACCCCAAAGTGGTGCGCGCGGCCTGGTTTTATACCAATACGGTTCCGATGCTTCAACTGCGGTTTGAAGCCGACCGGGGCCTGCGTTATCGCAACCCCAGTTCTGGAAATACCGTCGAAATACCACCCAGCGCGCTGGTTTATGCCGATGGAGCGCCCGTAACGGGGCCGGTTGATTTTTCTTTCCGGGAATACCGCAGCTTGGCCGATTTTCTGGCGGCCGGGATGCCCATGCACTACACCGATGCGCGCGGCTCTTTTTATTTCAATTCGGCCGGGATGTTTGAGGTGCGTGTGAGCCAGGACGGCGCCGATTTGTACATGGCGCCGGGGAAAAAGTACAATGTTGGGTTTACCCCCACTGCTCCACTCCGCGATGCCAACATGTTTTACCTATCGGATACCACCAACCAATGGTCGCACCTGCACGGACAATTGCTGGCAGATACCATTGGTTTTGGCGATCTAAACCGTCCGCGTATTCTAACCGATGCAGAAGTGGCGCTCGATAATGCGTTGACAAAACCCAATGCCTGCATTCCTGGTTTATCCGACGAAAAAAGTGAAGCGGAAACGGCAGCATGGATACGGGATGGCATTCTCACGGGACGCGCGTACGCCCGCGGGGCCATGCAACCGCCGATGTGGTTTCGGAAAAATACCGATAAATCAGAAGGTTTTTTCCTGAAAGCGTTAGAACGCAGCGACATCCGTATTGTACATCAAAAAGATACCAAAGAGCGCTTTTTCCCGGATGATATGAATGGCACTTTTAACGAATTATCGGCCTTTAAGGAGTGTTTTTTTGTGCGCACGGCCGATTCTTCCGATCAATTGGCCCCAAAAAACAAAAACAGTGTCGATTATATTTTCCGTCAAAAACGCATGTGGCGGCGGGTGGAAGTTGTGCCACTCAATGGCGCTTTGTGTGAAGTGATTTTTAGCGACGAAAAAGAGGAAATCCATGTTCCATCCCGGCTTTCACGCAGCAGTGAAGCGGGTGGCGGCAGTGTGTTTGATCCATACCAGATTTTTGCCGAATACAAACGTTTGCGCTCCATTCGGCATGCCAATTATATGGAAACGTTGCAACGTTGGCGCTGTTTTTTGCGTACGGCAACCATGTTCCAAACCCCGGAAGAATGGTGCATGGACGGCCAGGAATGGTTGAGTTATTTTGAAGACAACCGCAACATGATGCTGGCACGCTATGAGGCCTTGTATGATGAGGGCCTGGTAAATGACCCCAGTATGGCGCATAATCGGTTTGAAACCTGGCAACAGCGGCTGAAGCAACTGCAATTTGATCGGGCCGATCAATCGTCCGGCTTGCGTTCCAATGCCCAAAACATGGCCATGAGCCTCAAATTGTCGGGCTTTGGCACCTACAATTGCGACCAGATATTCAAAATATCAAAACAAGCGGCCCAAATAACCGCCCATTATAAAACCGAAAATGGCAAAAGCATTGTGCCAGTTGCTGTCCGCATGATTGACCGCGCCACCCGATTGTTCTTCTTTTTGCCCAATAATACCAGTCTGCTCAATTTACCCGGTCGGCAATTGGACGTGATTGTGCAGGGCAATGACGGACGCACCTATCTGCTGCCCGGAAAAGTATATGCGAATACTAAAATTGAAAATGAGTCGATGTACACTTTTCCGGTGGAGGATATCACAGAACGGGTTGGAACGCCATCCGAATGGGCGGCATTATTGGGGATTTAAGCGCCATAGCAATATGTTTTATGCAAATTAGATGCATATCCAAATTCAGTTGCACAAAACCTATTGCGGCGGCGCTTAAATTTAACCTCTTGCCCCGCCCTGACTAATTTGACGAACCCATTCCGGCAAATTATAATACGTTGTAACGCGGCTAATTTTCCCCTCTTTTAATTCCAAAAATGCCCCGGCCGGCAATACATACCGTTGGTTATTGGCAGCTGGCAAGTCGCCATCGGTATGTTTGTACATGCCATGCACCACAAATTCGCAGGCTACGCGGGTCCCGTCGGCATTGGGCATAAAAACCATCTCTTTTAATTGCTCATCATAACACAATTCCATGTGCTGCAAGAACTTGCGGTATTGTTCAATCCCTATTCGGGCCGATCCCTGATTAACATCGTGGCGGATGTCTGCGTGGAGCAATTGCAGCATTCCGTCCCAGTTTTTCTGATTAAAACAGGCGTAATATTGCTTGATGATTTCGAGTGATTGCATGTGTAAAGTAATTTAAATGGGTATAACGTTAAGACATTCGCGCTTGCTAAAAGTGTGCCATGCTTTTGTCTAATGGTTTCAAAACTTTCATTTCCAGGGCGTCCTGGTGGAATTGGGCCATGCGCATACGCAAATCTTCGGGCGCTAAAACGCTTACTTCAGCGCCCAAACTGGCCAATTTTCGGATTAATTCGATGTTCACACACACGTTCATTTGTACGGTAGCGCCTGTTTGGTCTTCTTCCAACAAAGTATAGGGATGAAATGGTTTGGATAAAAAATAGCGCGCTTGCAGGCGGGAAAACCGCAGCACAATGGTTTGTGCCTCGCTCAGGGGGGCAGGATGAATGCCATAAATGTGTTGAAAAAACACGATTGGGTCGAAATCGTTGGGAATTTCAAAAAAATCGGGCTGCAACTGGGGTTTCCCGACAATCCGTTCCAGGGCAAATGGTTTCAGGTAATCATATTGTGGGGTATCACCCACGACGTACCAGCGTTGGTCATATTGCCGGATACAATAGGGGGAAAGTTCGCAGGAACGGGGCGATTCTTGTCGGAAAGACTGGTAGGAAAACCGCACTTTGCGGCGTTCTTCAATGGCGCGCAGGAGCAAGGGTAAGTGCTCGGTGCCGCTGTAAGTGACTGGTTCAAAGTATATTGCACTGGATGCAGCCGAACTGCGCACCCAGCCATTTACGCCACGTCGTATTTTTTCTACGGTTTCGCGCAGCCCGTTAAAACCGTCCATGTGTTCAAATTGGGCTAGGGTTTCTACGGCCAAATGCAGGCGGTACACATCCTCCAGGTTTAAGGCAATCTGGGCCGTCAAATCAAACGGCTGGTTGTAATAATATCCGCGCCGGGATTTATCCCAAAGAATGGGTGCTTCAAAAGCGTCGCGCATGTAGGCGATGTCATTATCGAGCGTCCGCCGACTGATATCGCAGGCGCGGCAAAATTCGTCGGGTGCAACCACCGATCCTTTCCGAAGGGTTAATAATTCATGGATCCGGCGAAAACGGGCGAGTTGGTTTTTATTTTTTGACATGCGTGGAGCACAGGAATAAAGGGATTAAAATGGCTTAAATGCATGACAATCAGCATGCTGTTGAGGGTACAAAAATCTGTAAAATTCTTAAATTCCTGGTGATTGCCAGTATTTTTTTACAACGCAAATAGTTTGCGTTGGCTATGTAGACCTTTGCAACATCATTTTAATCAAATGCTTCAGCAGCATATTTTTCCTTTTAATCCTTTAAACCGCAAGAGTCACTTTAAATTACCTTTATTATGTTTTCAAAATTATTACCCGTTTTTATGATTTGCGCGCTGTTTTTTGGCGTCCAACAAGTTGCACAGGCACAGGCACAAGCCCAAAAACTTTCTTTTGGTGCCGGACTTGGCGCTGGTCGACTCACCGGTGATTTGGGCTCAGGCGGCTCCTTTGGCTTATCGCTGAATTTCGAGGGCAGTTATTTTATCAAGCCTAAGTTTGCAGTCGGCCTTTTGGTAGGTGGCAACGTACTTGCTTATGGCAATGATTCCTCTTTTGTAGGCATTTCTGCGTACGGCGATCGCCTTATTTTGGCCAAAGCAGATTACTTTTTTATGGACAAAGTCTTTCGTCCTTATGTTACCCTTGCAGCTGGGGTGGGTATTATTTCTACACCGGAAATTACCATTACAACCAACACCGGCACCAGTACCATTCCGAGCGAGAAAAAAGCGAATTTGTGTATCTCGCCGCGCGCTGGCTTTATGATCAACAATTTTGGATTCGAATTTGGTTACCATTTCAGCGGAAAAACACCTAAAACCGAGTACCAGAACGTTGCCACGAGCAACAAGCCATTTACGTTCTTCAATATTATGATCAAGTACGTTTATACGTTTGAGATATAATCTGGCCATTCCAAGCCGTATTACCCCATGGAATCACCCCAAAAAACGCCGCTGGATAATACCTGCCGGCACAGCACTTGATTGTGTTGTGCCGGATCATGGTTTTAAAAAAAAGCCACGGAGTTACGCGGAGGAACGGAGGGACACGGAGTTTTTTGATCTGACCAAAACCCTTTGATTATTAGGTACTTGCTAAACATTTTTACCTCAGTGTACCTCCGTCCCTCATAGCCCCTTTTTTCTCTGTGCCCCTCCGTCCCTCCGCGCAACTCTGTGGCCCCTTCCCTCTAGAAACGAACTACCTTCTTAACAAACCACCCCGAAGCACCCGAAAATCGCAAAAAATACACCCCAGCCGGTACATTTGGCACCACCGACCAGGTATTGATCCCTTTTTCCACCGAGCGCTTTTCCGTCCACCACAGTTTTCCCTGCGCATCCAACCAATCTACTTGTAGTGTTTCACTAACCGCTGCATTCCATTCCAGGTTTAATGCCGCCTCAAAAGGATTCGGCGAAACGCGCAGATTATTTGCCAAATTGGTTTCCGGTTCGGGGTAAATGCGCTGAATCAAGGCACGATCTACAGGGTTTAATGCCGAATCATCCAGCGAGCCGCCCAGCATGCGCACATTGAGTTTCATCTGTTGGTCTTTGCTGAATTGATTGGTGATGTGGGCATCTTTGGTAAAAATCAAGCGCGCTCCCGGGGGCAAATCCATGTAAATCTGCTGGGAAGGAAGCAAATCATTGCATTCCGATAAATTCAATACACCATCAAAAACGAAGGTGGCATTGGGCTCCAATATAATTGTGCTGTTGGCGCATAGTGCCAGCATGCCCATGCCTTCATTGCCGTAGTACAATTCGGCCCCCTTGGTTACCCTTAATGCGCTGCCCTTGCGGTATTGCATACAGGAAAAAGCACTTTGCATGGTAAGCGTGCCGCCGCTGTGTCGATATTCATTGCCATTTTCAAAAACGAGGTCAATAAAATTGAAGCAAAGGTCACCGCCATTGTTTACCAAGTTGGCAATATGCCGCAAAGTATCATTACCTTCAACCAAAGCCCCCCTGAGATAAGTAAATGGCTGTATTTCAAGCATTTGAAAACTTTCTACATTCAAATTAATGGTTTCCTGCACATTGCTATTGGGGTCCGGGCGCGCCTCTACATACGACGGATTCGCAGCGCTTGGAAACCCAGGTTGGGTGTACAACATCAGAAAGGTCTGCGAAAAAGAGAACGGAACCGCTTCGGCAATGTTCATTTCATAGGTATTCGTGCTCGTATTGTAATTAAAAGGGGGTGCAATCACTTCGGTCAAATAACCGGTTTCGCCGAAGGTTTCGTTGATTTGAACATAGGATAGTTGGAGCGTGCGGTTGGTCAACACGGCATTTGCCTCAAATTGAAACTTGAGTACCAAGTCGCGCAAGGTTTGTTCTATAAAAAACTCTGATGGGAAGCAGGTGCCGACCTCGAGGTAAGCCCCGTATTGCGTCATCAAACCCGATTGATTGCGTACCTCGCCCGGAATATTAATGCCTAAAAAAACGCCAGAACACACCGATTCTACACAATTTGCACCCGTTTTTATATGTACACTGGTATCGGATACGGTTCCGTAAAAGTTAAAATTAAACAGGCTGTTGGGCGTGAGGGAAGGCGTGAAAAAAAACTCCTGGGCTTTGGCACGTACAAACAAGGGCTTGGCTGGATCAATTTGCGTTAAATCGATTTTCATCCCGTTGGAACCCGAGACCGTAGCGGCAATACAGCGACTCGAATCGACCGGCCCATCCCAGGCGCCGTTCAGGGTTTGGTAAACAAGCCAGTTTTTCGGCTGACTAATGGTTTTGGTCGCATCAAAGGGACAAGGCTTGGTTTCGTAATCTTCAAAAAAGGAGTAGTAAGCAAATTGTGCCTGGGCGGTCAGTAAAAAGCAAGTACACAGTAAGGTTAAGCAGATTTGTCGCATGGTTTCAGCATTTTGAAGGTGAAGATGTTTTCGTTCTTCAAAAATAGCGCATGCGTTCTAGTTTTCAGTGATGCGACTTGCTAATCGGCGACATGGGTGGATTTTAAAATGTGGTAGTGTCGGAATTGAGCAAATACTGGAGGGTTCCACGGATAAAAAAAGGGTTCCACGGAGAAGCTCGGAGGTATGGAGTGGCACAGAGTTTTTATTTCTTCTGTGTCAATCCGTACTTCTGAACTTCTTATGAAACCCTTTTTTCTATGTGTATCTCGTACCTCTAATCTTCTTTTGAACCCTTTTTTCTCCGTGCAACTCCATACCTCCGAGCTCCTCCGCGGAACCCTTTTTCTCCGTGCCCCCCCCCTTTTTTCTCACTAACCCTCCCTCTTCTAGAATTGCTTGACCGAGGTAACATAATACATATCCATCATCCCCTTATTCTTCGCGGCCACTTTACCGCGGTATTGCCATTCAAATTCGTATTTGGCAAGCCAATGTGCTGCTTCACTCACATTTACATGGCCCGGCTCGCAAGCCTCTTCCATGCGGGCTGCAATATTCACCGTATCGCCCCAAATATCATAGGCAAATTTTTTGGCACCTACCACCCCGGCAACCACCGGACCAACGTGGATACCTACCCGGGCTTCGAAAAACGGCATGCCCCGGTTGAGGCGTTCGGCTTTGAGGGCCAACATAAAGTCCTGAATTTCGAGGGCTGCTTTTACAATATCAGAAGGACTGGCGTTCATATCCGAAAGGCCGCTCGCGCACATGTATGCATCGCCGATGGTCTTGATTTTTTCGATGCGGTGCTGTCCAATGATGCGGTCGAAATTAGAAAAACAAAAATCGAGTTCTTCTACCAGCATTTCCGGACTGAGTTGTTCGGCGACGTGGGTAAAGCCCTTAAAATCAATAAACATCACCGTAGCTTGGTCATATTTGCGGGCAGCCACTTTATTGCGGGCTTTTAATTCTTCTGCAATAGCAGGTGGCAAAATATTGAGCAACAAGGTATTACTTCGCTGTTGTTCGGCTTCTACCAGTTTATTTTTTTGCTGCAATTCATTGGCTGTTTTTCTTTTAGCGCGGTAGCGTGCGTAAAAAAGCACGGCAATTACCCCCATAAAGGCCAATACCAAAGCCAGGAGATTGCGCAAAGAATCACTCTTTTCTTTTTCCAGTTCTTTTTCGGCAATCAGTGTTTTTTGGGTTTGAATTTCCCGTTCCTGTTGCGCGAGCACCACCGAATCGATCATTTGTTCCTTACTCAGGTACTCAAGTTTTCGGGTTGCATAGCGATAACTGGAATCAATGGATTGTTTTTCTTGCGACAAGCCACTGATTTTTGCCTCCTGCTGGTTTAATTGCTCTTTGGTTTTTTCCTCAACCTGCCGTATTTGTTCCTCATAGGTAGTGGCGATATTTTGATTTTGGCCGGAAAGTTGGGCGAGTTGGGCTTTTAGGGCACGGTTTTCGGCCTCGATCAGGGCGAGTTGATTTTCAATTTTGCGCTGACTTTCCCCACCGCTTCTGCCACCACCGCCCGTTTCTTTGAGGTAGCTGATGGTTTCGCGGCTCCACTTGAGCGCTTCTTTAAAATCGTTTTGCTTTAAGGCAATGTCTTGCAATTTTTCAGAGGCATTCAGGGCAACTTCCCGGAAACCATAATTGCGGGCGGTGTTCCAGGCGCGGTTGTAACGGGTAGCGGCTTCTTTGAAATTGCGCGCCCGATACATGGCATCGGCGCTCAAGTTTGCCGCGTCTGTTTCTTTGCGTTTGTCGCCCACTTCAACGGCGATCTGGTTGGCATTTTGGGCGTATTCGGCTGCTTTGGCAGGGCTTGTGGGCAGCAATTTTTCGGCCAATTGGTAGTTTAGGGTAAGTTTATCCGATTTGGAATTCGCACGCCGCAGGCGCGCCTCCAATTCAGAAACCGACTGGGCTGAAAGGACGTGTGAAAAGAATGGGAGCAAAAAAAGTAAGGCGGTAATGAACTGCTTCATAGATAAGTGGTTATGGGGCAGTGGTGTTAAAAATGGATTAATGACAATTTTAAAACGGCGGGGCTAAGATCGTTTATTTTTCCAATGTGTGGTAAAAAAGCTTTCTGGCGTTGGCTTTTTGAAAAAGACCTACCTTTGTCGAGCCGTAACCAAGCATATTCATGAAACTCAAACCTTTTCAGGCACTTTATCCCAATTTCGATTTTATTGCCTCACCGGACGTCTTCTGCAACGATGCGAAGGAGTCATTTCGTACATTTCAAGACCACGGCTTTTTTGAAAAGTTGAAACAGGACGCCCTGTATGTGTATCAAATTGAATCCAAAGCCCGGAAACACACGGGATTGATTGGGTTAAATGAGGTGGAGGATTTTTTCGATGGTAAGGTAAAAAAACACGAAAAAACCCTAAGCGAACGCGAACACCAGCAAATGCAGTTGTTTTTGCGTTGGAACGCGATTCTTAAGCCCGTGTTGCTCACCTACCCGTCCATTCCTGCAATCAATCAATGGCTGGAAACGTTTACACAAACCCATACGCCGCTTTTTAGTACCCGTTTTGTGCGCGATGAAGAAACCCATCGGGTGTGGACCGTTACAGACCCCGAGGAGATTCGCATGGTGCAAGATCTGTTTTCGGCCAATATCCACGGTGTATATATTGCCGATGGGCACCACCGTACCTCCACGGTAGCATTGCTACACGAACGCTTGAAAGATAAAAGCCCAGAGTACGATTTTGACCATCTATTTTGCGCTTTTTTTGCAGTAGATCAACTAGATATCCTCGATTACAACCGGGTTTTATCGGGTTTAAAAACGGTCAGCCCGGTGCAATTTGTAGTCAAACTATCCAAAAGTTTTGAAATAACCCCGCTCAATGGTCCGCGCAAACCTGCTTACAAACACGAGATCATTTTGTTGGCCCAGAAAGAGTGGTACAGCTTACAATTGCGCCAGGAAGTATTGGATCGCTACCCGGCTGGCACTGTTGTTTTGGATGCTAACTTATTGAATGAGTTAGTTTTACATGATATTTTTGGCATCAAGGACGTGCGCACAGACACACGCATCACCTATGTAGAGGGCAGTAAAGGACTTGAAGGTATGAAGAAGGCGGTGGGCAGCAGCATGGACCGGGTAGGTTTCATGTTGTATCCGGTAGATATCGATGATATGATGGGTTTGGCCGATTTGGGTGAGAGTTTACCGCCCAAAAGCACCTATTTTGAGCCACGGATGAAAAGCGGAATTTTGGTTAAATTGTTGAAAGAATAGGCTTATTGCCCTTCTAAATAAGATAAACCTCAAAATTAAACGCCACATTCATTCCCCTGGCTATCTTTGCCAGGTATGTATGCACCATTGCCATAACCTAGTGCCCGTTTCTTATGTATCCTGATTTGTCTTATTTGTTTCATGGTTTGATCGGCACTGCGCCCGACAATTGGCTTTCTATCTTCAAAACCTTTGGTTTTTTCTTAGCCATCGCGTTTTTAGCCAGCGCCATTGTATTTTCCATCGAATTGCGCCGCAAAGCACAAGAAGGGGTGTACCAGCCCGATAAAGTGACGGTAACAGAAGGCGCACCCGCAGGCATCATGGAAATTGCCATGAACGCATTGGTCGGTTTGTTGCTGGGCGGCAAAGGCTGGTACGCAGCGCAACATTTTGAAGCGTTTCGCCACGATCCGGCTTCGGTGATTTTATCGGGAAAAATAGCATGGGGCGCAGGCATCGTAGGCGCTTTGGCCTTAGGCGGGCTCACCTGGTGGGATGCGCGTCGAAAGCAAAAAGCAACGCCGGTTGTTCGTACGGTGACGGTGTTCCCACACGATCGCATCAGTGAACTGACCGTTTGGGCGGCAGTAGGCGGTATTGTGGGCGCCAAACTATTTGACTTATTTGACAACTGGGAATCTTTTTTGAATGACCCGATTGGTTCACTTACTTCAGGCGGCGGTTTGGCCTTTTTTGGTGGCCTGGTGCTGGGCTTTTTTGCCGTCGTCGCCTATATGTATCGCCACAAAATTCCGTTCTGGCCAACAGCTGACGCTGTATCTCCTGCATTGGCAACGGGTTATGGCGTAGGACGCATTGGCTGCCAATTGTCGGGCGACGGCGATTGGGGCATCGTCAACAACGCACCAAAACCCGGGTGGATGGGCTTTCTACCAGATTGGATGTGGTCCTATAATTACCCACACAATGTGTTGAATACCCCACATACCGATCCGGTTCCAAGTGTAGGGATTGAAAATTGCACCTGGGATTACTGCTACCAACTTTCTGAACCGGTATTCCCTACCCCATTATATGAAATTCTGATGATGTCGGTGGTGGTTGGTATTTTGTGGATGTTGCGCAAGCAGATTAAAATACAAGGCCTGTTGTTTTTCATATACTTGGCATTGACAGCGGTGGAGCGCTTTATTATTGAAAAAATACGGGTCAATGTAGTACACGACGTTTTTGGGGTAAAAATGACCCAGGCAGAAGTGATTTCCGTGGTGCTGTTTTTAATTGCTGCTGCTGGCGCAGTGTACCTGATCCGAAAAGACAAATCCAAAACAACATCACCCATAGAATAAAAATATACCATGATACTCGACAGTATTTTACGCAACCTGAAGGCGCAAAACGATCAATTAAACCGGCTTTTAAGTCAAATTTCGGATGAACAGTTGGCGCAGGAAATAGCCCCGGGTAAAAACACCGGTGTTTATTTGCTGGGCCACATCATTGCAGCCAATGAAGGCATGCTTACCTTGTTTGGCGCGGGCGATAAATTGTATCCGGAATTGGAAATGGCTTTTCTGCGTACCCCCGACAAATCAGGTCAGGAAATGCCTAGCCCTGCTGATTTACGCGCCATGTGGGCCAAAAGTTCGGCAGCGCTCCTGGAATTATTTACAAATTTGCCAGCGGAGGAATGGGCCAACCGTCATACAGCGGTGAGTGAGGCTGATTTTGCCAACGAACCACACCGCAATAAAATCAATGTGTTGTTGTCGCGCTTGTTACACCAGGCCTATCACGTTGGACAAATTGCGTTGTTGAAATAACCGAGACTCAACTCGCGCGATCAATTTCAATATCATATTTGCTTAAAAGCCCGCTTATCCCTGATTGGGAAAAGCGGGCTTTTTTGATGTTGTTGCGCTCGGGATCAATGCGGTAATTCAGTGCATTCCGAAAATCGGCCTTTGCCAGATTGGTTTGATCAAAAGTGGCGCCTGAAAGATCACAATGCTGAAAAATGGCAGCACTCAAATCGCATTCACTAAAATCAACGTCGATGAGTTGGGTATGATGGAATGGTGTTTTTTGCAGTTTGGTGTTGTAAAAAGAGGCGTGGCTCAGGTTGCAATGTTCGAAACGAAAGGACAGTCCAAACGAGTTACAATCTTCAAATCGCAGGCCCAGCATCTTGTTTTCTTTAAAAACGACCTCCATAAAGGCCGTTTGCTGCAATTTGGCCATACTCAGGTTGCAATGAACAAAAGTACATTCCATAAACTTGATGCTGGATAGATCCGAATTGGAAAAATCGCAGTTTGAAAACTTGCAGTATTCGTAGCTGCCTCGCTCCAGGTTTTTTTGTGTAAAATCCTGGTTTTCAAAGGTTTGATCTTCAAAAGTTGTGGCCACCGTTAGTTCCAATTTTTATTTTAAACAGCCGGTTTAGCCTCCAAAAAGGCCAATATTTCCGCTTTAGGCAGGTAATCGCCCTGTATTTTGCCATAATGCGCTTGCACGACCCGGCCATTTTCATCGATCAAAAATTCCGCTTCCAAACGATCGGAATGACCGTCGCCAGAAACCCGGTTTTTAAACAATTTCCGGCCTTTCATCGCGCGCGACAATCCGCCATTGAACAGCAAAAACTGAAGCAAGCCGAGCATGGAACGCTCCAGGTTGAACAATTTGTACAAAGTTGAATCTGGATTTGGAATGACATAAGTATAAAAAGATCCATCGGCCATCATCGCGCGGATATTGGCAGCCGAAGATTCGTACACCGACAACACTACCGTATTGTGCTGCTTATAAGTATCGGCCAATTGATTGATTTCATGAAAACGCAAATTGCAAAACGGGCAAGCCGCAAAACGGTAAAATATAAGATGTACTTTTTTGCCTTTGAATTGTGACAATGCAATGGTTTCCCCAAATACATCCGTTACGGTGAATTGTGGGGCAAGTTGTTGATTAGAAACTATCATTACTGGAGTTAATATGTTTGGAAAAATGATGTTGTAAATTCAATAAATTGGTGTTCAAACCGCCCAATTCTGTTCCCAGCACCGAAAAAAACGCCCGGTCAAAGGTTTCCACTGCCACCACTGCTTCTTTCACCATGCGCGTACCTGCTTCCGTGAGTGCAACCGTTTTGGCGCGGGTATCCGTTTGATGTTCTTGCCGCAGCAGCAATCCTTTTTGTTGCAACGTCCTCAGAACCGTGGACGTGGTCATAGGGTCAATTTTTGTGTGATTCGATAAAACGATTTGCGTCACTTCTTTTTCATGCAAATGCAACCAATGAATACTTGCCATGAGCACAAATTGCGAATGCGTCAAATCATATGGTTCCAGCGCCTTTTTGATAGACCGTTGCCACAAATTGGTGACCTGCCACAACAAAAAGCCGGTGCTCTCCTCCGGCTTTTCTACCTTAAACGGATTTTCATTTGCTTTCATGCCCTTTTTATAATTGGGAAGCCACCTGGATTTGCGTTTCCATATCGGCTGGAAGATCGTCCACGATTTTTTTCGCGACCAATTTGATCCACAACCAGCCCAAAATCCCTTTTATTTTCATGGTGGTTGTAATTTTCAAACCTGCTTCAGTTTCTTCCAAAAGATGCTCGCCGTACATTTTGGCCAAAGGAAAAATGGTAAGGTCGACAAATTTTTCGTGTTCGACGGTTTCAAATATCAAAATTTTCATTTTGGGTCCGCCTTTGGGTTGAAACAGAAAGTGATTGCCCTGTTCAAATTTGCCTTCCAACTGCGCAAATTCAACGCTTTTGTCCCAATTCGGCCAGTTGTTGACGTCTGCATATAGTTGCCACATTTGTTGTTTGGTAACGGCTTTGGTTACGATGCTGTGCGATTTTGCCCACATAAGGTTGTTGTTTTTAATAGATGTTTAAATGATGGGACAAAGATAATAAGTGTACTTATAGTATACAATTTTATTTTTTATTTATTCAGAATAGCGCCTGCCCAATCCCCCCAACTAACCCAACCCCCCTCAAAATCACCCACCAAACCAGGCAAATCTGCAATAGGTACGTCCAGCGCCTCCTGCCCCAAATAGCAAGTCACCCGCCCCTCCGGCAATTGATCCGCGCAGGTGAGCAACAGTTTTTTAGCCGTATTACCCGAAAAATTGCGGTCGCATTGCAACGCGTAATGCAGCTGATCCAGACTTAAATGCCCATATCGAAAATTGCCCTGGTAATCATTGAATACATTGGTTTCCAGGGCATTGTTCTGTAAATTCAATTGATCGGTTTCCCAAGAAAATGGCCCCGCGCCGTGCCGGGTTTGGTAACAACGGCTGATGTACACCACTTCTGTTTCCGGAAAAAAATGGTTGCGGCGTAGCAAGTCAAAAGCGTTTTTGCTGGTCGTATTGCTGCGCGTGACATGCGGGAAAAACCCAAAATCCATGTCGAGCAGGATACCTTGGGCACCTTCGAAAATATAATGCTGCCAGGGCGATGTTTCCGAAAAAATGGCGTGTTCGTGTGCAATTTGCCAGATTTGTCGGTCTTTTAGCCGTAAAAGTGCGTTTAAAAGTTCGAGCCAGCGCGCATCCGCAGCATCGTGGTCGTAGGCATCAAATTCAAGGTCGGGGCGGTTTTCAAGTTTTTGCCGGTAATATTGGCGTATGGCGGGCAGTTTCAAAGCACACACTTCCGGAAACAACAAGTCTTGCGCGTACAGGCGCACGGGCGAGTTTTCTTGGCGCTCCACCGTGGCACCAAAGCCCATCCCGCAACTGCCGTGCCGTTGGGCACCCCGCCCTTTTTCGAGCAATTGGTTGTACAACACATCGTAATGGGTGGTCACGGGACATAAAGCATCCACCAGCAGTTGTGGTTGCACGCCGAGCAATTCCAGCGCCGCAAATTCCTTGAGCAGATTGGCCGGTGCAAACGTGCAAAATCGCGACCAATAAGTAGGGGTGCCTTGAAAGGCACCCGCCCCAAAATTGGAAAATACATGCCGTTTCCCTTGGCCGTCCGAAACAGTATGGCCGGCTTGCTGACCGCCATTGTACCGAATGACGAGCGGATATTGGGCCTGGCGCACCAAAAAATCGGTCGCCAGGCCCTTTCCTTCATCACCAAAGCCGAGACCTACTACGATTGAGGCTTTGCGCATGTTTATAATTTGAAAGCGCCTTTGGTGGCGTCGCCTGTTTTCGTTACCATCGATTCTACTTTGGCCAGGGCACTGCCCACAGTTTTGGCGGTTGCGGCATCGAAGGTCGCCAGTACGTTTTTCAAATCTACACCGTGAATGACGGCCACCGTACTCGCAATGGTTTCGGCAATGGCGTTGTGGTCGTCGAGGATCAGCAAGCGCTCGCCCAGCAATCCACGCCAGTAGCCCAAAACGGCCGGGTTATCGCGGTAAGAGGCTTCATTGATGTGAATATGAAAGACATGATAGGCGCGTTGTGCTTCTTCCAACAATTGACGGTCGCTTACCGTGCTTGCTTCCGGGTAGCCCATCAGCGCTTTTAAGGCCGCTGCATCCAATTGATCCCAGCTGGATTCGTCGCCAATGGTAAACAAAAAGCCTTTTTGGCCGCGTTTTTCAAAACAATCAATAGAAGTATGCCGCGCACAGAACAACCAACCCAACAAATACGATTCCATGTGCTGACCGCCGCCACCGCCTTCAATGAAAATGCTGGTGAGCCATTGATCCAGTTCATCGGTACCGCTTTCAAACTGACCAATTTGCAGCGGGAAACGGTCGGAAAAATGGTCGCCGATCGCCCCGAACAATATTTGTGGATGCGCTACCCCGTGGTCGATGAGGGTATTCATCAGCGCGCCGAGTTTTTCACGCACCAGAATTTCGGGAATGCGGCCCATACTACCCGTTACGTCGAGGTAAACCGCAATGGAAAGCGACTCAGGGTGGATGTCGGAATCGCGGCTTTCCCGCATTTTTACACCATAAGGCAGCATCAGGTCGCTGGCCTTTCCGGTGGCGTTGTTGGTAAAAATATCGTTTACGGAGGCGCCTGCGCGGCTCGTTTTCAGATGTGAATAGGAATCATCTGACCATCGGGTGTATCCCATTTTTTAAAGATTTAGGTGGTGAAAGACTGGTTTTCCGAACACTGTGCGCAACATCGTGCGGTATTGCTCATAAGTGGGCACGGCTTCGGTATGGCTGGCAATCAAAAAATCAATGAAGGGAGCGGGTTCGGTCATTTTCAATTTGACCCCATGCCCGGATGGGTCGCCCAGCAAATACAAGGCTGTGCGTTGTAACAACCCGAGGTCAATGCCCGAAACAGCCCTTTTTTGATCAAAGACACTCGGAGCATACCAGGGCAAATAAGCGCCCGAAATGGTGTTCAATTTGCTGTTTAAAGGGGCAAGGTGGTAAAAAGACGTGATGACGATGCCATGCGATTCAGGTACCAGGCATACGCTTTCCGGGTTGATGCCATTGTGGCTGTATCCGACCTGATGCAACCACGATACCCATTCAAGCAGGCGACTGGTCACCCAGCTTACGTGTTCGCGCGGCAATTGCATGCTCGAAAGCGGAACCATCGCATGCGCGCTGCGTACGCACAAGGCATCGCCCTGCCATTCCATGGATGCCGGTAAATATTTTTGAAAATGCAGCGCTGCGTCATCTTTAAATGCCATCAAGCGGCGGTATTGCTGTAAAGATTTGTTTAACAAGGTTTTATCCCCTTGAAACAACAAGGTCTTTTCATCGGCGACCCGAATTTCTCCCGCATCATCGTGGAGCAAAAACCGCGACTCCATCACAGCCCGCAAATCATTAAGTTTGCTGGTAGCATCCGCTGCGCCAGGCTCCGAACAAATATCGGGATGCAGCAATTTGATGTAAGCCAGATATTCTTTTTTAAAATTACGGCGGGTAAAAATGTCCTCCGGCCTGTGGCTGGATTGTAATTTTAAAATAAGATCCGTGGCGTTCATTTTAATTTGCGTATTTATAACACAAATGTAAAGGCTTTTCGAATGCTTGTCAAGGGGGGCGCTTATTTTTTTTGCATAAAATTTTCAATCATGGGGCAAGGGTGGTCTTTGAAGAACTTGGTCTGCTGAAATTGCACATAATATTGCTTCCCAAATTCGCCCACGTATACTTCTTTTGACTTTGGGAGCTTATAATACCGGTTTTGATCAATTGCTGCCAGCATAAAAGCCGCATGGGCCTTCAACTCTGCATTTTGACTGGTTTCGAGGGCTTTTTTGTAATAATATTCCGCCTTTTCCATGCGGTAATAATTGGCTTTGAACAAGGCTTCCGGTTGCAACACATCCGGCAGTTCGCCACTGATAAAGGTTGGAAACAAACCATGCTCGCTCCATCCGTACGTCATGAACATCCAGGAATTGCCGTACTTTGAAAAATTGTACCAGGCATTGCCCAATTCAAGATAACTGGTGTCGCTTTGCGCGGGAAGTGCCTGCACATTTTTTTCGAGGGTCAAAAGCCGTGCCGCCATGGTCTTTTTGTTGTACACATCGAAGGTTTCGGGCATGGCGAGCGTCCGGATGCGGTGAAAAGGATCATCTTCCAAATAATAGGCGTACTCGTAAGCGGAAATCCAATAAGTATCGGGTACTTTTTCAAAAATGCTCAAAGCCTTTTCCGTCTGGCCGCGCCGCAGGTACATGGTGCCCAGCAGGTCGTAAAATGGATTTGCGTTGGCGTATTGTTCGGTGAGAAAAGCCTCAAACGGGGTTTTGTTTTTCTTTTCAATCCTGTTGATCACCGATTGCACCGATTCCAAATCACCATATTGGTCGAGGTAATGCAAATGGCTGTAAAACACCGAGCAATAGCCGCCAAAAAAGGTTTTGAGTTCGCCACGGTTTTGCAATAGTGCCACCATATCTGCTTGCCCCGTTTTTTTGTAGGTATTGGCCAGCAGCGCCATCGCCATGCTGAAGGTGCGCGGACCGGTGAGGATTTTAGACTGGTTTTTTTCCAACCAGCGCAACACCTCCACCATTTTTTGTTGGGTTTCGGGCGTATTCAGGTTGGCCGTTTGCATTAAATAGGAAAATTCCAAGAGTCGTTTTTGCAGGGCATACACGGGTGTATTCCGCTGAACAGCTGTAATAAACGGAAGCGCCGCGGCAGCCTGTTGGTCCAATAAATACAAATGTGCCACCGCCAAATTGAGCAAATCGGCGTTGGTTTTGGTCTTGGGCATGGCGGTTTGCAGCGTTTTTCGCAGCGTGCGCAGGTACTCGAGGTCACGCGCGCGCCATTTTTGGGCGTAATTGTCGTAAACATCTTCCCGATCCGAATAATCAACCCCAATCCCGGAATAATGCATGGAACCATTGGTTTGCAGGTATTCGGGCGTAAAAATCCAGTTTTCCAGTTTATTAATTTCCCGTCCGACCAACAGCGCGAGGTATTTGCTATCGGGTTCATCCGTGAGTATTTTTCGGATGTTGTCGAGCGATTTCCCGGGGTTGTTCAGTTCTTTCAAAGTGCGGATGGCGCTGCGTTCGCTGGCATTTTGGGCAAAAGGCAGGGCTTTATCGGCATTTGCGCTAACAAACAACTGGTGGGAGCGCACTTTTTTGCTGTCGCTGCGGTCAAACACCAGGGCATTCAGGTAGGCGCAGCGCCCTGCGTCGGGTTCCAATTGGGCTAAATAATGAAGCCCCCATACCTGTAGAATGTCCGTTTGGGCTAAAGGCGCCAAATAGCGGTTGTACAAATCCTTTATTTGAGCAATCCCTTCCGTCTTGTCTGAAGTATTGTAAAACTTGAGCCGCAACAACGTAAAAGCATAGCGCGGTTTCAGAAAGTCGCTGAGATCTTGTTTTTCAAGTTTGCGGGAAAGCCGTTGGATCAAACTTTCGGCCTGCGCAGCATAGTCCGTTTGTTGTGTTTCCGACATATCCCAATCTACATTGAGCATCATGTACTTTTCTGCTTCCTTCAAGTCCAACAAATACGCCCAAAGTGCCTGGTTGGCTGGCTTTTGTAAAGCCTGAATAAACGTATTGCCGGGAAATGCCTTTTCGGGGGCGGTTTGGCCATTGAGCAGACTGTCGGGACGGGTATTGAAAAGAATGCCGTACAAATCAGTGTCCCGCACAGCAGGACTATTGATGGCGGCTTTCCATTGAGCCACGATCAAATGTTCATCCTTCGAAACATCCGTGAATTTGGGCGCATCCTTGGGCCAGTCGAAAGAATTTTGCCCATAATAATAAAAATAGGTGTAATAAAAAGTCGTCCAAGCCGGATTTTCACCCAAATCGGGCCGAAACAGCACAAAACGGATATCATCCCCTTCACTCCCGTCGTACCAACATGCCGAAGCGGGTTCCGGTTGGTTACACAGGAGCGGAATGCTAATTAAAAGCAGTAAGTATTTCCTGAAATTGCGGAATCGCAGCATCTTCGTCGAGGTTGGAGTTGAGGTGAAAAAAGGATACAGTAAGTGGTTGTGCCAGGCTTTGGGAACGCAACAATTGAATGGTTTTCAACAGTTCCTTTTGGTCGGCCGATTCTAAGCGCAAAATATCGCCTTCCCGGATAAAATGGTCATTAAGGGTAAAATCCATACGCGCCCGAAAATGCGTTTTATCGATGGCTTCCAGGCGCTCCATGGTCGCAGGCCCCAGGGCGTTGTCCGGTATAATGCATTGAAACTGGTTGAGGTGGAACAATACGCCCCAGCGAAAAGCGGGCAAAGCCACATCGAGCGGTATGGGATATTTTGGGGCATTTTGCAGGTATTTGCGCACTTCTGAATAATTGAAAATGGAATTTTCGGTGCCTTGATCCTTTAAATCATCCACATTGTAACACATCAGCATGCCGCTTTTTACAGGCGGAACCCCTGTTTTTTCCGGGTTTTTATACTGATGCAAGCGAATGGTGGCGGAAAATGTCCACTCGGGATTGAGCGCCTGCAGTTGTTCGAGCAGGTAAAAATACCGGGCACGGGTAGAGGCCGTCCAGTCACAATCTATTTGAAAATGCCGGATGTTGCGTAGCCAGGCATTGCCGGAACGGACCAAACTATCTTCCCGTTGCGTCTCACTTAAGGCGGAATCGGCAAACACCAGGTCCCAACGGTTGCTAGTGCGCAGCGAACTTTCCATACGGCGCAGCATGGCCTTCGATTTTCGGGAAATACGCGTTGCCAAATCCAAACAACCCGAAGAATCAATGTGTTGAATAGTTTCATTGGTAATAAACACCACGGGAACCATTTCAATGCCGGTATAGCTGAAAACACCGCGATACGGTCCGGCGGGAATCGGTTTTTGTCCATCCCAAGCCACATCAAAAAGGCGCAGGAAGATTTTTTGGACGCCGAGTTTTTCCACAAAATTGCGGCTGATATAATCGGAATCGGTTTGCCAAAAATAAAAGGCCGGGATGATGGTGGTGGGGCCTGCGCTCGAATGGCAATGCAGGGTAAGTACCAAGGCGGCAAAAAGGAGGAGTGGGTGTTTCATCGCCCAAAAATAATTCAGTTTGGGGGCATTGCGGTGTTTTCTTATTATTTAACACTTCACCGCTGTAATGTACGGACGGGTCGTGTACGGACGGGTCGTGTACGGACGGGTCGTGACCCGTCCACCCACGCACGGAAGGGTCGCGCCTCATCCACACACGCAAGGACAGGTCGCGTACGGACGGGTCGTGACCCGTCCACCCACCCACGGACAGGTCGCGACCTGTCCCTACGCGCCGAACGCGGCCCGCACCTCCGCCAAATACCGATCGCCCACCGGCACCTGCCGCCCGGCAATGCTAATTTGACCGCGCCGCAAACTTTCTGCCCGATCCAAGGCGATAATATAAGAACGATGCACCCGTAAAAATTTCCCTTGGGGCAATTTTTCAAAAACCCCTTTGAGCGACATCAAGGTTAGCACCGGTTTGCCGCCGGCATGTATTTTAATATAATCGTCGAAACCCTCAATCAACATAATATCATCAAATGGAATTTTAACCACACTGTATTCCGCCTTAACAAATAAACTATCGCCCTTCTGATTCGAATCTTGTGGATCCATTTGCAAAAACCGCTGGTAATCGGCCGCTTTTTGCACCGCTTTTTGAAAACGTGCCAGTTCAAAAGGCTTAACCAAATAATCTACAGCATCCAGGTTGAAGCCCTCTGCGGCGTATTCGGCAAAGGCTGTGGTAAAAATAACCATCGGCGGCAACGACAGGTTGTTAAAAAATTGCAGGCCCGTAATATCCGGCATTTGTATATCCAAAAACAGCAGGTCCACTTCACCCGCTTCCAGGCGTTTGGCCGCCTGTGTTGCATCAGAAAACGTTTCTATGGTATCCAATACAGCCGTTTGGTTGCCGTATGCCTGCAAAAGTTGCAGCGCCAAAGGTTCATCATCAAGCGCAATTGCGGTCAGCATAGCACAAATTTTGGTTGACAAAAAGACATGAAAACAAAATACAGACTACCATAAAAGGACCAAACGAACGTAATAAAAATCGTCTTTTTCCCAAATATCGAGCTGATGCCGATCGGGGTACAAAAGTTGGAGGCGTTTTCGGGTATTGGCAATTCCGATGCCCGTTTGTTCGCCTTCCATGGAATGGCGACGCACCACTTTATTCGTACAGTGAAAAACCACTTGGTGTGCATCCACCTCCACACGGATCAAAATTGGCGTCATTTCCTGCGTGCTGATACCATATTTGAATGCATTTTCCACAAACGGCAGCAATAACATCGGCGCAATTCGCTTGCCCCCGACATGACCATTCACCTCAAAAGAGAGCGTTGTCTTATCCGTTAAACGCAATTGATGCAGCTGAATAAAATGCCGGATATGTTCCAGATCTTTCTCGAAAGGTACAAAATCATCATTCGCTTCCGACATCACATAACGCAACAATTGGCTCAATTGCAATACGGCACCGGGTGCTAAATCGCTTTTCGCCAAACTAAGGGTATAAATACCATTGAGTGTATTAAATAAAAAATGCGGATTCAACTGGCTTTTCAACTCGCTTAATTCTGCTTGCAGGCGCGCTCGATCACTTTCTGTACGCCGTGCCTCCGAGCGAATCCATTCGGCATTGAGCCGCATTCCACTGCTGGAGGCCCATACCAAGCTATACATAATGAAAGAAGCAAACCAACCCAATCGCTGAAAAATCTGAAATGCCACCCCCGGTATTTGTGGATTGCGCTGAATCATCCAGTATTGCAGTCCTATAATATTCGAAAGCAAAAAAACATACACCCCCAATACCGCTAAAAAATACTGCCAACGTTTGCCTTTCAACAAAAAACGGGGGATCAAAAAGTAATAGTTGAAGTAAAAACTGGCTACCAACAACAAGTTTAAAAGCACAAAAAAAATTACCCGTTCCGGTGGCGGCTCAAAGCCCTGGACCATCTCCGGCGGACCAGGTGGGGGTAAAATCACCGCAGGTAAACCTAAAAAAATAAGCCAAACAGCGGTGTGAGCAACGATTTTGATCCATAACTGACGCATCCTGCAAATATAAACGTGTAAACCTTGTGTAGCATTTGGATCTCGGTAAATCCTGAAAATGTCCCGATGTATGGGCGGGTCGCGACCCGCCCACGTACGGATGGGTCGCGACCACCCACGTACGGACGGGTCGCGACCCGTCCCTACCCGCGATTTTTCCCATGAAATATTTCCAGCCGAATTGGCTACTTTTGCCCCGCCTTTCGGGCTACTGTTTCACCTGTCTTTCCATACCATGCAAGATCCAATATTCGACCTCATTCAACAAGAGTTGCAGCGCCAACAACGCGGCATCGAACTCATTGCTTCCGAAAATTTCACCAGTCCGCAAGTAATGGCCGCCATGGGCACTTGCCTGACCAACAAATACGCCGAGGGCTATCCCGGCAAACGTTACTACGGCGGCTGCGAAATCGTCGACCAAGTGGAACAAATCGCCATCGACCGCATTAAAGCCTTGTTTGGCGCGGCTTATGCCAATGTACAGCCCCATTCCGGTGCACAAGCCAATGCCGCTGTTTTCATCGCCTGCCTGCAACCCGGCGATAAAATATTGGGTTTCGACCTTGCGCATGGTGGCCACCTGTCGCACGGTTCATCTGTCAATTTCTCTGGCAAAGTGTACAGCCCATCGTTTTATGGCGTAGAGCAGGAAACCGGCCTGATCGACATGGATAAAGTGGAGGCAATCGCCTTGCGCGAACAACCTAAACTGATCATTTGCGGTGCTTCCGCGTATGCCCGCGACTGGGATTTTGCGCGTTTCCGCCAGATTGCCGATCAGGTAGGCGCTTTGTTACTGGCAGATATTGCCCATCCTGCCGGCCTGATTGCCGCCAAATTGCTCAACGACCCGATTCCGCACGCGCATATCATCACGAGCACCACCCACAAAACCCTGCGCGGCCCACGTGGTGGCGTTATTTTAATGGGTAAAGATTTTGAAAATCCCTGGGGACGAACCACCAAAAAAGGCGCACCGATCATGATGTCGGCCATCCTCGACAGCGGTGTATTTCCGGGCATGCAAGGCGGCCCGCTGGAACATGTCATTGCGGCCAAAGCCATCGCATTCGGCGAAGCGCTCGATCCGGCTTTCAAAGTGTACAGCCAGCAGGTTATTTACAATGCACAGGCCATGGCACACGAATTTGTACAACGCGGATACGATATCATCTCCGGCGGTACCGATAACCACATGATGCTCCTGGATTTGCGTTCAAAAAATGTAACGGGGAAAGTAGCCGATCACGCCCTCGGAGAAGCGGATATCACGGTCAATAAAAACATGATTCCGTTCGATCCGCAGCCCCCAATGACCACTTCTGGCATCCGGGTAGGCGCAGCGGCCATCACCACCCGTGGCTTCAAAGAACAGGATTGCCGCCAGGTTGTGGAATGGATCGACACCGTATTGAGCAACCCCACTGATGCTGCGCGGATCCTCAGCGTGCGCAAAGAAATTAACCAGTATATGGAGCGGTTCCCGCTGTACGGATAGTTCCCCCCGCTTTTTTGGGTTTATCATAGCACCCTTCCTGCACATTGGATGTTGCACAGGAAGGGTGTTTGAATTTTATACCTACCAAATCCGCATTAACGCGACACAAAAAACCGCATTTTATAATCCGTATTCACCTTTCCGACCCGGATATCCTCCAGTTTGCGTTGTACCAGGCGTTTTTTAAGCGGCTTCAGCAATTCGGTAAACAACACACCTTGAATATGGTCGTACTCGTGCTGAATCACACGGGCATTAATGCCATTGAATGTTTCTTCGTATTCCACAAAGTTTTCATCCTGCCAGCGCAGGCGAATGGTATCGGGGCGCTCCACATCGCCACGGATGTTAGGCACACTCAGGCAGCCTTCTTCATAATTCCAGGGCTGACCGCTTTCTTCTACCATCTGGGCATTGACAAACACACGCTTGAAGCCCTTTTGCTCGTCGTTTTTGCGATCAATCAGCCCCGTATCAATTACAAACAGACGAATGGCCAACCCAATTTGCGGTGCAGCTATGCCCACACCATCGGCATGGTACATCGTTTCCCACATATTTGCGATGAGGGTTTCGAGTTCGGGGTAATCTGGCGTGATGGGCGCCGCTATTTTTTTTAAAACTGGTTGCCCGTAGGCAAAAATAGGTAATATCATAAATCGACTCCTTGCGTGTTGCCGGGCGGTGATGCATACCAGCGGCCCGTTATCTTACCAAAAATGTTCCTCCATGTATTGTTCGAGAATCAGGGCGGCGGCAACTTTGTCCACCAGCGCTTTGTCTCGACGTTTTTGTTTCTTGACGCCACTGTTCAGAATAATCTTTTTAGCATCATTCGACGTATTGCGTTCATCCTGTCGCACAACGGGTATTTCCGGAAAAAGTTTGCGCAATTGCTCGGCAAATTTGTCCACCGCAGGCGCAATTTGGGCCGGGTTTCCGTCTGGATACAACGGTAAACCTACCACCAAACACTCCACGTCTTCATTTTTGCAGTATTGCAGCAAAAAATCGAACAGTTCCGGGGTCGGCACGGTTGTCAGGCCACTCGCTATAATTTTCAGCGGGTCGGTGACAGCAATACCTGTCCGTTTTAATCCGTAATCAATTGCCAGGATGCGCGCCATAAGGGTGCAAAGGTAGGTTTATCTTCGCAGAAATGGTCTATCTATTCTTTTTGAGTTGATTTTATGTAATCTTCTGCACTCATTATAGGTATCTGCACATTTACAAAGTCTTTTAAATTTCGAGTAATGATTACACGTGCTGATTCGCCTTTTTCTGCCTTTAAAAACAATGCTTTTGCAAATTTAAAAAAAGGCGCTCTTTCCCCTAGCCAATCTAAAATAATATTTGTGTCTACGAAAACGGTATCCTTATTCATCTGTATTTTTCTTCGAAATATTGAGTTTGTTCCTCTTTATAATCTATTCCTTCTAAGTTTACGATCCCGGTCAACTCCTTTACAATGCTGGTTTTATCCTCTACAGGCTCCTTAAAATCTGGCATGATTCTAAGCAGAAGGTGTTCGATTAAGTGGGAGAGACTTACATTGTGCTCCCTTGCGTAGATTTTAGCGCGCTCAATAATTGCCTTGTCCAGGCTTAATGTTAGTTTGGTATTCATAATCAAAAATGTATGAGCAACAAAGATACGGTTTGGTTTCGGTAAAAATCAAGGGGTATACCGCAAGGAAAGTTGGTTCACAAAAAAAGCCCCCAATCAAACGAAAGGAGGCTTTTTTAAAAAACAAACGGGTAAAAAGCGAAAAAAGAATATCGTGCTCTACCGTCTGAGCTACGCGCCGAAATTGATATTATATTCGTCAGCGCGGTGGGACTCGAACCCACGACCCCGTCATCCGAATGAAGTATCTCTTTTCTACGACACCATTTATTCAATCTTTTAATACCCAAATGCAAAGAGCAAAAAACGCTAAACGTTGTAATGACATGTGCTACACACTGTTTTGTACGATTAAAAATTGTCAGTGTGACAGGATTCGAACCCGCTCCTTCCCCAACCCTGGTCGGGGCTGCACTAGACCGAAGTAACGCTTAACTACGGCATCTTTATTTGGGCAAATTTCAAGGGCAACAAACACACAGTGTATTTTTTGTGTCGAAGTAACACTGCATTACGGCACCTTTTTTTCTTTAGAACCGGCGTGGCCTATCCACGCCGGCTTCCTGCACTATAAAGTCTATAATTCTATCGCATCAATCAGCGCAACCGCTGTTTCGCCGTTTTCCAGCGCGTCCAATACTTCGAATACTTTATCCGACCATCCCGCAATAAGTGCCACACCCTGGTCTTGACGCAGGTCGAATGGTGTATTTCCCAATCCAGCCAGGTCAAACAAATACAATTTCGCATCGGTCGCAACTTTCTTGCGGTAGTCCATCCATAACCCCATCAAGGTTTCATTGGTTCCCTGACTGTTCCACAATTGACAATCGGTAAACAACATTACTTTATCCACAGGAACCTGGCGTTTCAACAAATCTGCGATCACCAAATACCCATTCGTGCTGTACCCGACTTCTCCTTCGCGACGGTAAAACTCCTGTACATTCGACAAAACATTCCGTCCTGGCAATTGAATCACTTTCCAGGTATCGCCAAACATCCCGGCGATTACATTTCGGCATTTCGATTTCAACAACATCCCCAGCATCAAGCCGATATCATAGTTTAACACCTTGCTTTTAGCGGAAATTGACTTTTGCATCGAACCCGAAACGTCGCAAGCAACCACCACGGTCGTATCCATGTCAAATCCGCGCAAATTCACCGTGCTCGCCATTACGGCATCTTCCAAAGCCTGCATAACAGCCGCTGTTTTAGGCGAATCTACTTGAAATAACTCGCGGTAAGCCGCCAGGAATCGGAAGGGCAATTGTTTGGATTGCGCTACCTGTTTCGGATCGGCCAACTGCTTACATACTTTATTCACGTGCGCACCGGAAACTTGCGCCTCCAGCATATTGCGCAGGTTACGCAGCATGGCCATATATCCTAATTTGCCTGAGTCGATCAATTCCTGCCATTTTGCACGAAAAGCGGCCTTTTTATCTGCCTCATTGGCAAATTTTTGCTGCCCCAGGGCCGACAACTCAGTTTCCCAGGTATACGGCGTTTCCAAAGTACCCGTCGCAATTTGATTAAAGATCGCTTGTTGGGCTGCATCTTTTGCCAAAGGGTGCGTCAAAAACAAGGCATCGCGCAGTTTTACCGCAGTGCCATCGCGGTTGTATTTGGCAAATTGGAACGCATCAAATTTATTGAATGCCATTACAATGCCTTTCTGTACTTGCTTCGACAACCGATTCAATTGTTTGGCCCCATCGCGCTCATTGGCTTGTGCGTAAAATGCCAACATTTCGGTAATTTCATCCGCACGCTGAATCACGCGGCCGATCAAACGGCTCAACAGATCATCTCCACGGTGTATTTTTGCCAACTCTATGGCCAATACCAGCGGAACAGAACGCAAGTGCATGCGCTCACGGGCATAAATGGCCAGTTTGGCTACAAAAATTGGATCGTTTTGGGCCACCAACGCTCGCAAACGCAATAAGCGTGCATTCCCCGTTTCATAAAACTTATCGCTCAAGGTAGCTGTAACCACCGCAGCGTACAATTCCTGCGCGGGCGTCATTTTATAAGCGGACGCTCCGGCATGGTTGATTGTTTTTGTTGGCGATTTTACTTTTTTGTTGAAAAACATGAGTTAAGAGTGATGAGTGAGGAGTGATGAGTTGGTGGTTACTTTTTAACATTTAGGACAAACCAAGCATCACACTAAATAATGTACTGCTCAATTGCTTCGTTTGATGAAACAAAGATGGCGAGGGTGCTGCGCAATAGACTTGCGTAGTAAAAAAAGATGTGCTAATTTATTTAAAATATTTTTTTATTTTAATTTAAAACATTGACTATCAATTATTTAAAATCAAAATTAAGATTTAAAAATTTTCCAAGCGGAAAATGCTATTGCGTACCCGATCCCTCACCTTTAAAAATATGCCCCGCGCAGCAATCCCGATAAGCCTTGTTCCGCTATCGTGGTACCTGCCCAAAAGCGTTGCCAAAACATTCAAGATTTCAAAATACTCGGTTCCACGGGCATCTTGGAGTATAATAATCGCCCAACTCCACAATCTATACATAGTCCAAATAAATACGCCAATTGGTCGTTTTTTACAAATAAAAATTTATTTTACCTAAATTATACAAAACTTAAATGATCTATTTACATTTGACTCCCATATTTTTTGTAAAAAAAGGATTCAATTGTGAAAGCGACCGATATCAAAGACCCCGAGTATTTCCATAAAGTAGTTGACTGCCAATATGCTTGCCCTGCTCACACGCCTGTTCCGGAGTACATTCGCCTCATAGCAGCCGAAAAATACACGGAGGCCTATATGGTCAACTGGGAATCCAATGTTTTTCCAGGCGTGTTGGGCCGTACTTGCGATCGTCCCTGCGAGCCAGCATGCCGACGCGGCCGCATAGAAGACGAGCCCGTGGCAATTTGTCGACTCAAACGGGTAGCAGCCGACAACAAAGGCGATGTATCGGCATTTATCCCCAAAGCGCCTGCGCAAAAAAACGGAAAGCGCGTTGCCCTCATCGGTGGCGGACCCGCATCGCTCACGGTTGCGCGCGACCTGGCCCCCCTTGGATACGAAATTGACCTGTACGACGAACAGGAAATGGGCGGCGGCATGATGCGCAGCCAGATTCCGGCATTCCGACTACCGGAAGCGGTGCTCAACCAGGAAGTAGGTTTTATCCTGGGCATGGGTATTACCACGCATTTCAAAACCTATGTTTCGAGCATGAAAACGGTGCTCGATAAAAACTACGACGCCATTTTCGTTGGAACCGGTGCACCGAAAGGCCGCGATTTATCGGAACTCGAACACCGTGCTGCTGTAAACACCCAAGTTCATGTTGGGATTCAATGGCTGGCGAGTGTTGCATTTGGACATACGACCAAAATCGGCAAAAAAGTGCTGGTACTCGGCGGCGGAAATACTGCGATGGACTGTTGCCGCACGGCACGGCGCCTGGGTGGAGAAGATGTAAAAGTGGTGGTACGCAGCCCGTTTTCGGAAATGAAAGCCTCACCCTGGGAAATTGAAGACGCACAACACGAAGACATACCGTTTTATAATTGCCACGTTCCTAAGTCTTTTGTACTTGAAAACGGCCGCATGAAAGGCATGACCTTCGAAATTGTTTCAGCGGTGTACGACGAACATGGTCGCCGCAGCCTGAAACCCACGGGCGAACCCGATGTGTTTTTTGAAGCCGATGATGTGCTGGTTGCCGTTGGCCAGGAAAACAGTTTCCCCTGGATAGAACGCGACCTGGGCATTGAATTTGACAAATGGGAGTTGCCGATTTTGAACAAAACAACGTTCCAGTCTACCCTGCCAAATGTGTTTTTTGGAGGAGATGCAGCCATGGGCCCTAAAAATGTCATAACAGCCGTTGCGCAAGGCCATCAGGCCGCCATTTCCATCGATCTGTTTTGCGTCGGCGCCGAAGTACACCAACGTCCTGCGCCATTTACCAACCTGATTCACCAGAAAATGGGCATCCACGAATGGATGTATGACAGCGCGGTAGTAGACGATGAACGCTACAAAGTACCACATGCCGATAAAAAAGTGGCGCTTAAGGACCGCAAATTAGAGGTAGAACTCGGTTTTAATCTGCCCGTCGCCTTCAAAGAAGCCCAGCGCTGCCTGAATTGTGATATTCAAACGGTTTTTACCGACAGCCGCTGCATCGAATGCGATGCCTGTGTGGATGTGTGCCCAACCAGCTGCATTACCTTTACAGAAGATGGTCCGGAAGATGAGTTGCGCACGCGACTGACCGCACCCGCCAATGAATTGAGCCAGGATTTGTACGTTTCGGGCATTTTACCAACCAAAAGGGTGATGATTAAAGATGAAAATGTTTGTCTGCACTGTGGTTTATGCGCCGAGCGTTGCCCCACTGCAGCCTGGGATATGCAAAAATATTTATACAACGTTACCAAAGCAGGCGCTTTCAAACATGCATAAGTTAAGTGGCTTAAACGATTTTGTCGTACGATTTGCGAATGTAAACGGCACCGGATCTGCCAGTGCAAACACCATGTTCGCCAAGGCAATTTTCAGAATGGGCATTCCCGTTTCGCCCAAAAACATTTTCCCTTCCAATATCCAGGGGTTACCTACCTGGTATGAAGTCCGCGTAAATGACCGAGGCTACCTCGGGCGCCGTGATGGGATTGATGTAATGGTGAGCGTGAACCCGCAAAGCATGAAAAAAGACATTGCGGCCGTGAAAGCGGGCGGGTATTTCCTGTATGACAACACCAAAGCGCTGCCTAATGAATTACACCGTGATGGCATTCATTACCTCGGCGTACCCATGATGGGCCTGTGTATGGAGCAATTTACCGACCCGCGTCAGCGTCAGTTGTTGAAAAACATGGTGTATGTGGGCGCACTCACGGCATTGCTCGATATTGAAGTGGAAGTGATACAACAGATTATCCGGGAGCAATT
Source organism: Saprospiraceae bacterium (assembly GCA_027488935.1). Lineage (GTDB taxonomy): Bacteria > Bacteroidota > Bacteroidia > Chitinophagales > Saprospiraceae > M3007. The sequence goes on from JAIYAP010000081.1 coordinate 138,765, forward strand.
TAAAGGAAAAGAAAAATTAGTGAATCCCAACTTTGAAGCCCTTCAGTTGGGCATGCAATACGTACAGGAACATTTTGAATACCCGCTCGACTTGAAGGTGGAACGTCGAGACTTGGTGGGAGACCGCATTTTGATCGATGGCAACACGGCCAGCGGCTTGGGTGCCTTGTACGCGGGCGCGACGGTGGCTGCCTGGTATCCGATCACGCCATCCACTTCTTTAGTGCAGGCTTTTGAAAAATATGCGAATAAACTGCGCATTGATCCGGTGAGTGGCAAAAAGAACTTCGCGGTGGTGCAAATGGAAGACGAATTGGCAGCCATCGGCGTGGTATTAGGTGCTTCCTGGAACGGTGCGCGGGCGTTTACCGCCACCAGTGGTCCGGGCATTTCCCTCATGGGCGAATTTTTGGGTTTGGCCTATTTTGCCGAAATCCCGACCGTTTTGATTGATGTGCAGCGCGGCGGCCCTTCCACGGGTATGCCCACGCGTACACAACAATCGGATATTTTAGCCGCTGCTTATGCCTCGCACGGCGATACCCGGCATGTTTTGTTGTTTCCCAGCACCCCCAAAGAATGCTTCGACTTTACCGCCGATGCCTTTGACCTGGCCGAACGCCTGCAAACGCCGGTATTGATGATGACCGACCTCGAACTAGGCATGAACGATACCATGTCGGAGCCGCTTACTTGGGATGAAAACCGGCAATATGACCGTGGTAAAGTATTGAGCGAAAGCGCATTGGAGGAAATGACCACCCGTTTTGGCCGCTATAAAGATGTGGATGGCGATGGTATTCCGTACCGCACCATTCCTGGCGCGCACCCCACCAAAGGCGCATACTTTACCCGAGGCACCTCGCACGACGAATACGCTGGATACACCGAAGATGCGACCGTTTATCAAGCCAGTGTAGAGCGTTTGCTCCTGAAATGGGAAACTGCCAAAAGCATTGTGCCCGCGCCAGAGCAATATCAAACAAGCTACCAATCTAATTTGGGGATACTGTTTTTCGGCACCACCACCCAGCCAGCCCTGGAGGCCATTGATTTGCTGCGCGAAGAAGGCATTGAATTAGACGCTATGCGGGTAAAAGCGTTTCCATTTACCGAAAGCGTGCGCCATTTTTTGGAAAACCACGATCAGGTATTTGTAGTAGAACAAAACCGCGATGCACAGTTTCGATCCTTGCTGGTCAATGAATTGGAAATCAATCCGAAACAATTGACTAAAATACTCAATTACGACGGATTTCCGATCACCGCCGATTTCATTTCAACCTCCATTCTGGAACGCGTACACGCCTTGAAGGCGGTTTAGTTTTCCTAAAAATATAGCGCTATGTCATTTATCAGACCTACTTTTCGCCATCCAGACCTGCCCACCAATAAAATCGGGTATTCGCGCCAGGATTATGAGGGCGCATTGTCCACTTTGTGCGCGGGCTGTGGCCACGACTCCGTAAGTGGTGCCATTATACAGGCTTGTTTTGATATGGCCATTGAGCCGCATCGGGTGGCCAAACTATCGGGCATCGGCTGTTCGTCCAAAACACCGGCTTATTTCCTGAACAACTCCCACGGATTCAATTCGGTACACGGGCGCATGCCCTCCGTTGCTACCGGCGCAAACTTAGCCAACCGCGATTTGATGTACCTGGGCATTTCGGGCGATGGCGATTCTGCATCGATTGGTATGGGCCAGTTTGTACATGCCATCCGGCGCAATTTGAACATCACCTATATATTAATGAACAACGGCTGTTACGGCCTCACCAAAGGGCAGGATTCTGCTACGGCGGATGTGGGTTCGGTAAATAAAAGCGGCCATGCCAACCAGTTTTCGGCCATTGATATGGCAGGTTTGGCGCTTGAAATGGGTGCCACCTTCGTTGCCCGCAGTTTTTCGGGCGACAAACACCAATTGATTCCACTCATTAAAGCCGCGATGTCGCACCCGGGTTTTGCCTTGATTGATGTGGTCTCGCCTTGCGTTACGTTCAACAACAACCCGGGCTCTACCAAATCATACGATTATACCCGCGACCATATTGAAACGACGGCGGCGATGGACTATGTGCCCTATCAATCGGAAATCACGGCAGCCTATGACGAAGGCAATAGTGTCGATGTGGCCTTACACGATGGTTCGTTTATACAATTGCACAAACTTTCGCCCAACTGGAACCCATTTGACCGGCATTTGGCAATGAATCGCGTATTTGAAGCAAAAGTGAAGGGGGAGGTACTGACGGGCTTGATTTTTATCGATCAAAATCATCCGGATTTACACGCTATGCTGGATACGGTGGCGACGCCTTTAAACCAACTGGAGCAAAGGAATTTGGTGCCCGGCGCCGGTGTGTTGGAAGGAATCAACGCAGGCTGGCGGTAAAATCTTGGTTTAATTATAGTAAATTTTTTACAACCAGTACATCCATCGCTTCAAAGACCATTTCGTCTTCGACTTTAAATTTGCCTTTGAGGTATTGAACTACTTTGTCTTCGCGGGGGGTAACAACGCCATCGGCTAAAATGACGTCAAGGCATTGATAAAACAGGGGCAAACGTGTTTGTTCACGAATGGCACCAATGGCGGCATTGATCAGTGCTGCCGGACTGCCCGCCGTTTCAAAATATCGCGTGACGGTTTCAATTAACACCAACGGATCATAACCGATAAAAATATTGCGGGTTTCCAGCGTGGTACGAAACGCAGCATTTCCACGTGCGCCATCAATTTCATCTGCACGACGACAAGCAAAAAGCACCGCGGCGCAGGCTTCGGCCTCATCGGTGATATGTAACTGCGTGGCCGCTGGGTTGGTGTGCGAAAAATCGTCGTGTTTGTTCATATCGGGATGAAAAGACTGGTAAAGACGCGTGGCTTTTGAATACAAGGTGCAAAAGTTGTAAATTTTTATTGAATTTTCTTCCCTTTATTAAAAACGCACTATTGTTGCACACCGCAGATTCCCCAGATTCACACAGATTATATATTTTAGGACACACTACTGGACATGTTTCGCGCAGATGCATTTTCGCAGATGTTACGCGGATTTTTCTGCGTAACATCTGCGCTTTTTTTCAGTGTAACATCTGCGCGAAATAAAAATGTCCAGTAGTGCGATTTTAGAATAAAATCTGTGGGAGTCTGTGTAATCTGTGGTGCGCCTCTTACAACGAATACCCCCTACTCTACCACGACTTTCAATACAGCGCTACCTTTTTCCGAATTAAAACGCGCCAAATACATGCCTTTTTCAAGGTTGGCAACGCTCATTTCGAAGCGGGTACTACCTGACAGCAAATCTTCCTGGCGGCAAACACGGCCGCTCAAATCCAGCAGCTCGAAGTGGGTCACGCCCTCTAGCGAACGGTTAAAATCGAAAACCAGGGCAGTGTGTGCAGGAATTGGGTAGGTGCTGATACTGATGGCGTCGGTTAAGTTGCGGGTAGGAGAAGTCGCGTAAATCGAATCTAACCAGGACATACCATCTAAATCCCATGCTTGTACAGTATCTGGTTTGAAATTCAAATCGTACAATAAATGGTGCAAAGCGGTCACCGCAATATCGGCTTGTACGGGCGATTGGCGGAGAAGCGTTTGGTTTACACCGCTGATTTGGTAGCTGCCTGGATCCGGCCTGTTCTCCAATTTGCGCGGTGAAATGTTGTTGCCACTGGCGATCCACCAAATATGACGCTCCTGGTTGGTGTTGCCGCCGTGGCCTGTACCAATGCCGCCGTGGTCGGTTGTGATGAGGATTAACCAGTCTTCATTGGCGTAATTGGGGCGGCTATACAAAGCATTTAGCACGCCACCAAGATGGCCATCTGTTTTTTCAATGGCAGAAATATAAGCCGGATTGCTCGGATTGAAACCGGAAGCGTGGCCAGCAAGATCCACCGCATCGAAATAAACGAACAGAACGTCCAGATTTGGATTAGCCAATTGGGTTACCGCAGCGTTCTCCGTTGGCCCACCTTGACCATCGGGTACTTTGAGTTTCAGGTTCCAACCGTCGTTGTACACATCATCCGACATCGGGGCCCATTCTGCGATTTGCACACAGTACAAATTTGGTTTGTACTCTTTCGCACGGGTTGGAAAATAAGGGTAATCGAAGTAATTGCTGCCGGAATAGGAGTTATTGGTAACACCGTGTTTCTGGTGGTACACACCGGTCATGATGCTCGACCAGGATGGGCCAGAAACCGTGATGTCCAGATGCCAAGAGTCGAAGGTGTAAAACGCATTTTCCAACAATGCATCAATATTGGGTGTTTTGGCCGTTTGCAAAGCATCAAAACGGGCACCGTCGATGCCAATTACCAATACTTTGCGGGGTTGTGTTGCGGTGGCAATCGCAATCGCAAACAAAGTAATAACCAGGGTGCTGTAAATTTTTTTCATGAGAAAAGGTAAGAAGGTTGAAATGATCATGTTCGTATTTAAAACGCGTATTTAGCCACCAATTGACCACGCTGGCGATAATACCCGGTGCGGTGCGGTCGCTCACGCACGCCCACATATTCGGTGGAAGGCGCATCTAACAAATTGGAGACTTCTACAAACAAAGAAAAATGCGTATTGAATAAGTACCCAACGCTGAGGTCGAGCGAATAAAACTGGTCCTGGTACAAATCAAAATCAGTGCCTTTATGCACCAATTCGGGCTTGGTACCGCCAATGGGTACAATGGAAGCCAAGTTCAATTCCTTCAAAAACGGACCGGTATAATTGAGTGCGACACGGGTAGTAATGCCGTATTTTTCGTAAAAAATACCCAGGTTATACAACAGCGGCGTTTGTCCGCTCATCGCCTGTTCGCTGGGGCGCCCGGGCACCTGCATACGCGAGAGCGAAAAAGCCAGGTTGGTATTGACCCCAAATCCGCTTAAAAAGCCCGGCAACGTTTCAAAACGCCGGTTAATTGTGAACTCTAAGCCCAATACATACGACGTTTCTGCATTTACATAACGCTTAAAACCAATATCCTGAATCGGGTCGTACTCCTCGGTCGTTTTCAGGAAAATATGGTCGGTTACATACTTATAATAGGTGCCGATGGATACCATGCCTTTATTGCCCCAGAAGTGCTCCCAGGCCAGGTCAAAATTGACAGAATAGGTAGGTCTCAACTGCGCATTGCCAAAGGTAAAATCCAGGTCTTCGTAGGAAATATTGGCAAAACCAGGCTTTGTTTCGGCAAAATTAGGCCGATGGAAGGTACGCGAAACCGCAAAACGGATATTGTCAAAAGGCCGTGGCGACCAGGTCAGGTTGAGCGAAGGTAAAATCGCCAAATAGGCCTGATCGGTGGTGCGCTCCAAAGGCGGATAAAAATAGGTACTGCTTGCCGTGTCTAAGATAGCCACTGGCGAAAGCGTATCGGAGGTTTGAAACAGGCGGGTATGTTCAAAGCGCACACCACCTACCAAGGAAACATGTTTGCCCAATTTGGCTTCCGTCATCGCATATGCTGCGGTGGCATGTTCGGTATACTGGTATTTTGAGCCTGCCCACAACACATATTCCTGATTGAGTTTGTTCATCGGGATATTGCGAAGCGTGTCACCCAAGGGCTGAATAAAATTATTCAACTGATCGTGGGTCAGGAATGGCATAAAGGTGCCAGAATACGGTGTACCCAGTTCTGCCAGGAAATTATCATCGGGATCAGGATAATTGGTTTTGGATTGGGTAAGCAAACGCGGTTTGGTTGGAAAATTCTGAAAATCAACCTGCCATTTGTGTACACTGAGTTCTCGGCCACCTATTTTATAGCGGTATTTAAGGCCGCCAATGAGTTTCAGGTGGCTGTTCAGCGTGTAAGTCCAGTCATTTTGAACCACGATTGGATCTTGTTCATGGGTGATATTTAATTCTGAAATGGCCTGGTAAAAACTAAAATCAGCAGGGGTAAGCGGACTGCCATCTACAAACTTGCCATAACGCGGTTGCACATTGCGGTAGTGGTCGCCACGTCCGTACGGATTATCCTTACCGATCAATTTGGTCAAAAATGCATTCGAATCATCCGCCCCAGCCGGATTACCGTACAAGTCGATAAAGTCGCGGTCATAAAACTGGAGCAGCGGACTGATGAACACAACTGAAAAATAGCCGTTGCGCGGGTCATCTTTGCTGTAGGGCACATTGCCGTATTCGAACTTGTTGTCATACGATGCCAGTTTAAACTTTGTTTGCAGCCGGTCGCTGATGCGGTAGTTCATATTGAGATTGGCCCCTAAGAAACGGCTGCGCAATTTGCCGTGCAAGTTGTGCAGGCGCACGCGGGATCCTGATCCTTCCGACCAGTTGTAATTGGTGCGGTATTGATACTTATCGTTCACATTGAGGCCCATGATAAATACAGCGCCCAGCGTGAGTTTATTGTTGGGTTTGAATTCCAGGGCCGCGTTGAGGCCGGTTGTTTGACGAAAACCGTCATATTGTTTGAGTTTTAATTCCGAAATACCGTGGTTAAAAGGGCTTTCATATTCCAGTTCGTAAGCATGTTCGGCCCAGTTACGGCCAAAATAGGAGCCGTTTATGACCGCGCTGAGCGTTTTTGCTTTATTGACAAAGCCCAAAAGCGCACTGCCACTGCCGATGGGTTTGCCAGCCAGGGCACTGTAACCCAGGCCCATCGAGAGTTTCATGGTATTGCGATCGACCGAGGAGCGGTTCAAAAAATTAACCACCCCGCCAATGTTATCGCCTTCCAAATCGGGCGTAATGGTGCGATTGATGGTCACATAACTCAACAAATCGGAAGGCATCACCTCAAATTGAAACACCCGCCGCGGGTCATTTTCATCTGCTACCGGTAGTCGGTCGCCATTGAGCGTCACAGAAGTCCAATCTACCGGTGTGCCGCGCAAGTTGATGAGGCTACCTTCCCCGTAACTGCGTTGCATGGCCACCCCGGCAGAACGCCGCACAATTTCGGCGATATTACGGTCGGGTAGTTTTTCCATCGTTTCGGCTGAAATGACGGTGAGGTATGAATTGGACGATTTCATCAAGTTATTAGCCTTGAATTCGCTGCCCGTGGTAAGTTTTCCGCTCACGGTCACGCCACCGAGGGTTGCCGCATTGTCTTGCAACACCAACATACCCAAATCCAGCATCCCTTCAGCGGGAACTTGTACGATTTGTTCAAGGTCGGCAAAGCCCAGGCAACGTACCACCAATTTTTGTGGTCCCGAAGGCAGGCCTGTCAGTAAAAAACGGCCGTCTAGTTCAGTAACGGTGCGTATGTTAAGCACCTCAAAATGCAGGGTAGCACCAGGGAGTTGTTCATTTAAAGAATTTAGTACCGTACCACGCACGCCGCCTTGCTGGGCCTTGATGTGGGAAAAAGAACAAAATAAAATCAGGGCGAGTAGCAAAATGCGCATAAGCAAAAAATCGAGGAGCCGTTAAACCGGAAAATCTGGCAAATGTACGCCATGGTAGGAGCGTGGTGGATGGGTGGGGGTTTAAGATTATATTAATTTCGTGGCCGGGTAGGGACAGGTCGCGACCTGTCCGCGGGGGATCGTAGGGACAGGTCGCGGGGTGTAGGGACAGGTCGCGACCTGTCCCTACCGCGGAAAAAAAAACGACATCATACGTGACGTTCCACAATATTTGTAGATTTGTGCGCTCAAAAACACTCCGACAATCCACAACACTCAAAAAGCCGTAACTACCTACATCTGACAAGCATTTTAATCAAGTTACAAAACTCACCATGCGGTATTTTTACTTTTTGTTGCCTTTAACCTTGAGCCTTCCTGTTGTGCTTGCTGCACAAGACTACCCTGCCAACCCTGAACCCGGTGCCTGCTACATTCGCTGCCCGATTGAAGAAGTGAAAGAAATTGAAAAGGTAGTCACCACACCTGCCTACCATCAATTAAAAGTGGTTCCTCCTATATATAAGACCGTTGAAGAGCGCATTCTGGTAAAAGAAGCATCCAAACGCTTCGAATATGTGCCTGCTATATACCGGGAAGTGGTAGACACCCTTCTGGTGGAAGAACCAATCAACAAAATCACCATTCATCCAGTGGTTACCCTCGATACCTTTGAGGTATTTGAGATTGAGCCTGCTTATTCCCGCTTTGAAGCGCGGCCACCTATAGCGGGCTGTACTTCCCCGAACCCTGCCGATTGTCAGGTCATTTGTTATGTGTCACACCCGGCAGTGACCAAAATAATTCCGGTTAAAAAGATCATTTCTCAACCAAATTTTACCCGCCAAAAACAAATCGGACGGTTCAAAACGGTGCGCCGGCAAGTGATCCAAACACCGGCTACGGTGCGCGAATACGATATTCCCGCCGAATATGCCACCGTTCTAAAACGGGTATTGGTGAAAGACGAAACGGTCGATTCTACCTTAGTGACCCCGCAAACCCGCGAGGAGGTGTTCCTGGTACGCGACAACAGCGCAAATGCAGAACCATATGAGTGGCGCAAAATTGAGTGTAAATTACTCGATTATAACATTTTACCTATTTACTATAACCTCAACAGCGATCAACTGAGCGGCAAAGCAAAAGCCGTGATTGATGAGAAGTTGCTGGCCCTGATGGTAAAAATGCCTGAAATTCGGGTAGAGATCAATTCGCATACCGATGCACGCTCTTCCGACGATTTCAACCTCGAACTTTCCAAGCGCCGCGCGAAAGCCGTGGTAGACTACCTGGTATCGAAAGGCATCAAGCGCTCACGCATGGAATACCATGGATACGGCGAAACACAATTGGTCAACCACTGCGGCAACGGCGTAAATTGCTCGGATGCGATGCACGCAAAAAACCGGAGAACAGAATTCCGGGTACTGCCGCATTAATCCAATCGGAAATCAACTCACTGCCACAACAGCACCGAATCCACCTGCACACCAGCGATTACGGACAAATATTGCATGGCCTTGTCTGTTTGTCCGTAATCGTTGAAGTTGGATTTCCATTCAGTGCCGTCGCGCATACTTAAGATATACACCGGAAAATCAGAGGAGCTGCCGTTTTTATGCTGCAGTTTTGCCGCGTGTTCCAGCTGGGAAACATCAGTGAGCGCATAACTCCGCTCCTGAAACGGGGTAATCATGTCATTGAATACCACCCGATCCTTGTACACAAAAATGCCATAATCGCTTACCAGCACAAAGGCAACGAACCCTAGGACTAGGAAAATATTGCGCACGCCTGTCCAACCGCGTTCCGAGTCGTAATTATATTGGCGCGCAGCCACGATATTCAACGCGTCGAGGGTGTCCTGGTTGGTCATGTTGCGCACGAAGGACTCCAGGGGTGTTTTTACGGTTGCAAAGGCAAATAGCATTGCAACGCAAAACCAATTGGGCAAATCCGCCACAATTTGGTAAGAGGTCGGACTGAAATAGTGATTGTATGCCTGCGACAGGGTATGAAAGGCCAATCCGAATAAAAAGGTAAATAAGGGCAACAAGGTAAACATGCCCACCAATATCCACACCGTGCCTTTTTTATTCAAACGGTGCAGGGTTTCATCGTCTAAGTGGGAGGCAACGTGCTTAGACTTTGCAGGTGCAAAACGGGCAAGCAGTGCGATGGCGATGGCCATAAGGATGTGGAAGAAGAAACCGTGTAGCATAAGCTTATCTAATGAATGCCGATATCAATACCGCCTAATTGGATCAGTGTCGTTTTATTTAATGTATAACATTTGAACTGCCTTAATCACCTGCATGGCATCGTCAGCACTAAGATACCAAAACTCCAATGTTTCACCACTATAATCATCAAAATATTCAATTCGGAACCGATGCAGGCCTTTTTCAAGCGCCACCAGGCCGCCGCGACGGCGCAAACTGTGGGAACCGCCATTGTGGAAGTATTGGGATAAACTTAAATGGTATCCACTATTTAAATCTCGTTTCCGTGCTGTTCATCGCATTAAACTCCATAAAATTTGACATAACTAAACATAACTTAATGGTATCCATTGGCAATGCCTGTCTTTTGGGTTTACATTTGTGGCGTTTTTACGTAAATATAACACATGAAACTTGAACCGAGTTACTTGATTCACCGAATCGGACCGAAAATCAGAGACCTGCGCAAAGAAAAAGGCATCCTGTTATCAGATGTATCAGAAGCTACCGGCATTAGCTCCCCGATGATTTCCAAAATTGAAAATGGCCGGGTTGTACCGACTTTGCAATCCTTACTGAGCCTGCTAAACGTATTGGAGGTTGAACCTGAAGTTTTTTTTGCTGAAATTAATGGCGAACCGGAGTTTTCCGGCTTTCTGCATCTGAAAAAAGGCGATTATAAGCATTATGTAAAAGAAGAAACGGCCATCGGATTTTACTACCAGTCTATTTTAGAAAGAACCCTCGACGGGTTTTCTTTTCAGGTTTCGCACATTACCCTGCAACCGGGCAACACGCGTCCGAAAGTTTGTACCGATGCTTTTGAACTCTTGTATGTAATCAAAGGGGAAATGCACTTTTACCTGAACGATGAAAGCCTGCTGCTGAAAGAAGGCGAATCGCTGTTTTTTGATGGCAATATTCCACACGTACCGCTAAATAAAACGGACGAAGAGGTGATGTATATCGTAACCTATTTTTTCGGTAACAAGTAAATGCACGGTTGGACCGGATTCCATCGTACCTTTACAGGATGGAATCGAACGCATTGCGCACCAAAGCCCTGTCCAACCTGGGTATCCCTGCCTTGAATGAAATGCAGGAAAAAGCATTAGAAGTAATTGAAAGCCAACGAGATACGCTTTTGTTGTCACCCACAGGTTCGGGCAAAACACTGGCCTTTCTATTGCCCGTTTTACTGCGCATGCGTACGGATGTGGCCGGGGTGCAATGCCTCATTTTGTCCCCCACCCGCGAATTGGCCATTCAAATTGAAAAGGTTTGGCAACAAATGGCCACCGGTTTTAAGGTAAATACCTGTTATGGCGGCCATTCCATGCCCACGGAAATCAAAAACCTGAGCCAACCACCGGCCCTGCTCATTGGTACGCCCGGGCGTATCCTCGACCATATCACCCGACAAACCTTTGACCTGATAAGCATTACCAGCCTGGTGCTCGATGAGTTCGACAAATCGCTGGCCCTCGGCTTTCAGGAACAAATGGGCGATATTATCAAGCATTTGCCCGCCCTCGAAAAACGCATCCTGGCCTCCGCGACCAACAAATTGGTGATCCCTAAATTTATGGGTATTACCGCGCCCTATATCCTCAACTTCACGGGCGCCCAGGCAAAATCGACCGACGGATTGTTGCTGAAACGCATTACGGCTACCCTCGAAGAAAAAGACCAGCGCCTGCTTGAATTGCTGTGCTATATTGGCGACAACGCTACCCTCATTTTTTGTAATACCCGCGAATCTTCCGAGCAAACCAATGCATTTCTCAACAGTAAAGGTATTGCCAGTGCGTTTTTTCACGGCGGCATGGAGCAAATTGAACGCGAAAAAGCCCTGATTCGATTCCGAAATGGCAGTACCGTGTTTTTAGTCGCCTCCGATTTGGCCGCCCGCGGACTGGATATTCCGGACGTTAAATACGTGATCCATTACGAGTTGCCGTCCAAAAAAGACGATTTTATCCACCGCAATGGCCGCACAGCACGCATGTTTGCCGAAGGCACTGCCTTTTTGTTGCTTTCCGAAGGGGCCGAATTACCACCCTATCTTACCGAAAAACTCGATTTTTTTGATATTCCGGCAGACCATCCACTGCCGCCCCCACCCCATTTTGCGACCTTGTACATCAGTGGCGGCAAAAAGGACAAACTAAGCAAAATAGATATCGTAGGCTTCCTTTGCCAAAAAGGCCAACTCGATAAAGCCGAAATCGGTAAAATCGAACTCATGGATTTCATGTCCTTCGTGGCTGTAGCCGCCGAAAAGGCCAATGCAGTCGTGAAGTTGGTGCAAATGGAAAAAATGAAAGGGAAAAAATATAAAATTGGCGTGGCGAAGTAATTGATTTGTTGAAAATGGACCGTTGAAAATTTTTCAGTTGATTATCCCTTGTTCGATACCACAGAATCAACCGAAAATTATCAACTTTGTCTCACCTTAACCTTGTTTTGCAACAAGCCTAATTAATTGGGCACGTTCAAAATGTCAATGATCAATTGTCAACCTAAACCATGGAACGAATTAGCGTTTTTGATATATTTAAGATCGGTATTGGCCCCTCCAGTTCGCATACAATGGGGCCGTGGCGGGCTGCCCAACGTTTTTTAAATGAAATTAAACTAGACCAGGTCGAATCCGTGCAAGTAGAACTGTACGGTTCTTTGGCCAAAACAGGGCGTGGCCATGGTACCGATATTGCCGTGCAGTTGGGCCTGAATGGCGACGATCCAGTGAGTATTCCGGTAGATGCCGTGACGCCCACCATCGAAAAGATTCAAAAGACTTGTAAAATACGGCTGGCAGGTAAAAAGGAAATTGATTTTAATCCGGAGCACCATATTGTGTTCCACATGGATTATGCGTTGCCTTATCATGCCAATGGCCTTACGTTTCGGGCCTTTTACCACGATGGTACGGGTGCTTCACATACCTATTATTCAATTGGTGGCGGATTTGTGGTAAAGGAGGGAGATGAGCATTTATCATCGGAAATTAACCTGCCTTATCCGATTGAAAAAGCCGAGGATTTGTCTGCTTTTTGTTCAAAATTGAATAAAACCATCCCGGAGATTGTGTTTGCCAACGAATTGATGTGGCGCTCGCCGGAAGCAATCCGTATGGGGCTGCTCAATATTTGGGAAGTGATGAAATTGTGTATTTACAAGGGCTGCCACACCACGGGCACCTTACCGGGAGGTCTGGAGGTAACACGCCGGGCACATCCGATGAGTTCCAAGTTGCTGGGCACCCGAACCTACACCAATGTAGATGATTGGATGATGCAAATTAGTCGGGGTGGACATACCTTCCAACAGATTTTAAAATGGGTGAGTTGTTTTGCACTGGCGGTCAACGAAGAAAATGCGGCGTTTAGTCGGGTGGTGACAGCACCAACCAATGGCGCGGCAGGCGTAATCCCTGCAGTACTGATGTATCACGTTTGTTTCAGCGAAAATTTTAACGGCGATGATGATATTGTTCGTTTTTTATTGACAGCGGGCGAATTGGGCAGTTTATTTAAAAAAGGCGCTACAATTTCTGCAGCAATGGGTGGCTGCCAGGCCGAAATTGGCGTTTCGTCGGCCATGGCGGCAGCGGCGCTCACCGAATGCCTCGGCGGAACCCCCGAACAAGTGCAAATGGCCGCCGAAATTGCCATGGAACACCACCTAGGCATGACCTGCGACCCCATCGGAGGGCTGGTGCAAATTCCGTGTATCGAACGCAATACCATGGGCGCAATCAAGGCGATTACAGCCAGTCAGATCGCCCTGGAAAGCGACCCCAGCAAAGCAAAAGTAAGCCTTGATACCGTCATTCGTACCATGAAAGAAACGGCAGCAGATATGAATACCAAATACAAAGAGACCGCAGATGGAGGCCTGGCCTTGCATATTTCGGTGAATCTGGCGGAGTGTTAAATTTTTGGAGCCACGTAGAGTAAAGTTTCACGGAGAAGCTCGGAGGTATGGAGTTACACGGAGTTTTTAATTTTCTCTGTGCAACTCCATACCTCCGAGCTTCTCCGTGGCACCCCTTCCCTCTACGCGGAACCTTTCTCCCAAATTCGAAGTTTAGAAGTAGAAGAATAGCATATGCAAACTGGAACCGTTATAAAATCTACCGGAAGTTGGTACGATGTACGCATGGATGCAATAGCGCCTGAAACAGGCCCTGGTATCGTGTACAAATGCCGCATTATCGGCAAATTTCGCCTCGACAATATCCAACTCACCAACCCGGTAGCAGTCGGAGATCGGGTATCCGTTGAAACCAACGATGATGCCGGAGAAGGACTGATCAAAAAAATACTGCCCCGCGTCAATTATGTCGTGCGCGCCTCCCCCCGCCGCAAACACGACCTGCACCTGCTCGCAGCCAACATCGACCAGGCCGTACTCATTGTAACCATCGTAAACCCCACCGTAAAACCCGGGTTCATCGATCGTTTCCTCATCATGACCGAGCGCCACGAAATCCCCGTGACCATTGTGTTCAACAAAATGGACTTGTGCGATGAGGAAGATCTGGCCCTTTTCATGGAAATGCGGGACGTATATGAAAAAATCGGCTATCAGGTATTGGCCACCTCCGTGCTGGAGCAACGCGGATTGCAAGCCTTGCGCGACACCCTCGTGGGCAAAACCACCCTCGTCAGCGGCCAGTCGGGTGTGGGGAAAAGCAGCCTGGTCAATGCCATTCAGCCGCAAATGGACCTGCGCACCAACGAAATCAGCGATTATTCGGGCAAAGGCCAGCATACCACCACCTTTGCCGAAATGTTCGAACTCGATTTTGGCGGCCGTATTATCGACACACCGGGTATTAAAACCTTGGGTTTCAATGACAAAGATTCGCACAACATCGCCCACAGTTTTCGGGAGTTTTTTGCCCTTTCCAGCAAATGCCGCTTCAGTAGTTCCTGCCTGCACCGCAACGAACCCGGTTGCGCCGTACATGAAGCCCTGCGCAACGGCGAAGTGAGCGAACTGCGCTTTAGCAATTATTTAGGCATCCTGGATGAGGTGGAATCCCAGAATTATTGGGAAAAAGACAAGCGGGTGAATTAAAAGGAGGGGCTAAACAGTATAGAGAAAACGGTTGTTAAAATTGTAAAATGTTGGCATACAGGCTATCCATTATCCAGGATTGCGCTCAAACCCGTATTTTTACCTAAACTATAACCGCTCCATCATGAAGCCACTTTATCCACTATCCCTCGCCATTTTACTGCTGTTTTGCCATTGTTCTAAACAATATAACCTGTCCATCACCTGCCCACCACCACAAACCATTGAAATTCCAGACTCGACGTATATCCTGAGCGAAACGGATTTTCAAGCGCCCTACATTGCCGGCAATTGTGAATTAAATGGGTACGGGTACAGTTTAGGCGATTATCCTGTTATTGGATTGGGTAAAAACACGCTCAACTACCTCGCGACCGATAGTTGCGGCAATTCGGCAACCTGCCAAATCGAAGTAAATGCGGTTTTAAAACTGCCCGATTTTAGGAATAAATGGATTGGAACCTACACCGGATTCCGCGATTGCTCCGCCCTAAACGTCCCCCAGGATCATCCCGACCAAAATATGACCGTCACCATTACGAAGGGCCTTGGTGCTTATGATCTAAAAGTACAAGACGATATTGTCCCGATCGACCTCAACGGAACGTATACTTTTGCCCCCCTAAATGGCTATTTCATGTATTATATGGGTTTTAAAAGCGATACTCTGTACGTGTATCAACAATGGGGCACCGTAAATGCCGTCGAAACGTGTAATTTTGTGGGTAAGAAAAATTAGAACCCACTCATGTTATCCAACCAAATCAGTGCCTTTGAATACGTTTCAATCCTGGTTTCCATCATTTTAGGCTTGGGCATCACCCAAATCCTGTCCGTGGTATCTGATTTGGTATTCGATACCCCAAAGGTAAAATTTTACTTCCCACACACGATTTGGATAGTGTTCCTCCTGTTTTTACACATCCAGGATTGGTTTATTACTTATAAATTGAAAGATATTCCAGTTTGGTATTTGCCCGAATTGTTTTTCATTTTGTCTTATCCCGTGGTATTATTTGTGCTTTCCAAGGTAATTACGCCCCAGGAAGATGATGTCGACCGTACAGATTTGAAAGTCTATTATTACCGACGTTATCCTACCATCTTTGGCCTGATGAGCGCGAGCGTATTGTTATCCATTTTGTTCAATGCCTATTTGCTGAAACTTTCTGTGCTCGACCAATGGCCGCTCGCGGTTTTCCTGGCATTATTACTTGGGTTAATGCGTTTTAAAACCCAAAAAGAATCTGTGCACATTGCGTTTGCGGGGCTTTTGATCCTTGGAGTAGGCGCAGCGATTTGGTTAGAGCGCTTTAATTGGGTAATTCGTTGATTTTCACGCCAGCGTACGGTCCGGTCGCGACCGGCCTTCACCACGCGTACGGTCCGGTCGCGACCGGACCCTACACGAATTTGATATTTTTACACTGTTTCCATCACCGTCCCGCACTTCCCACAAGTCCGCAGCGCTTCATCCGCCATGTAGGTACCGATCGCCTCTTTAATTTGGGTGCCGATATCTTTCAAAGGAAAACTTGCTTCGTGCAGCGGATTGCCGCATTTTTCGCAAAACCACATCAATTTATCCATTTCACCCGGGTTGCGCGGGCGCTCTAGCACCAAACCTACCGTACCGGCCGGACGTTGCGGCGAATGCGGTACCCGCGCCGGCAACAAAAACATTTCACCCTCGCGAATGTCAATCGTTTCCGGCTGACCTTGCTCATTGATGATTTTCACCTGAATATCGCCTTCCAACTGGTAAAACAGTTCTTCGCCATCTTCCCAGTGGTAGTCTTTGCGACCATTGGGGCCGCCTACAATCATCACGATAAAGTCGGCATTATCAATATAAATCTGTTTGTTGCCCACCGGGGGCTTCAACAAATGACGGTTTTCGTCGATCCAGGCCTGGAGATTGAATGGTTTGGCAATTGGCATAAGGCATCAAAGTTGGTGAATTCGAACAGCAAATGTATTGGTTTAGGGCAAAAAATACTACGTTTTACTCCGCAAGCGAATAATCGGACAAATCATTTCCTCCAACGAAATACCGCCGTGTTGGAACGTGTTGCGATAGTAATTGTAAAAGTGGTTGTAGTTGTTCGGGTACAAGAAGAAATAGTCTTCCTTGGCAAAGATAAACGTAGAACTCAAATTCGGCCGGGGCAATCCCGCTTGTTTCGGGTCGCGAATTTCCAGCACATCCTTGCGTTCGTATTGCAGGTTGCGACCTACTTTATAACGCAGGTTGGTCGTAGTTTCCCGGTCACCCACCACTTTGGAAGGCGTTTGCACCCGAATTGTACCATGGTCGGTAGTCACAAATAACTGAATATCTTTTCCTTGCAAGCGTTGCAAAGCCGTCCACAGCGGGCTGTGTAAAAACCAGGAGCGGGTAAGGGAGCGATAAGCGCGTTCGTCGCCCGCCAGTTCCTTGAGCACTTCCATTTCCGTGCGCGCATGCGAGAGCATATCAATGAAATTGTACACAATCACCGTCAGATCGTTGTTCAGGCACTTTAAAATGTTGTCATTCAAATCTTTAGCCGCCGCCACATTGGTTACTTTAATGTAATCCCATTTCACGGGCTTGCGGAAAGAACGCTCAATTTGTTTGCCCAAGAAAAAGTCTTCAAACAGGTTTTTACCGCCTTCATCCACGTCGTTTTTCCATTTGTCCGGAAAATTCGTTTCAATATCGGCCGGCATCATGCCCGCAAAAATCGCGTTGCGGCTATACTGAGTAGCAGTAGGCAGGATACTAAAGAAATAACTTTCGTTTTCCGTCTTAAACTGCTCATTGATAAAGGGTTCAATCACTTTCCATTGGTCGTAGCGCAAGTTGTCGAGCAGCAGCACGATGGTGGGAACACCGTTGCTCACATGCGGGAAAATGTGCTTGCGCATGAGCGAGTGCGACATAATTGGCCCCACTTCTTTGTTTTTATCCACCCAGTCGAAGTAGTTTTTCACCACAAATTTGCTGAACTCCGTGTTGGCCTGTTCCTTTTGTTGGGCCAAAATATCGCCCACTTCTGCCTGATTCGCGTCGAGGCGCAATTCCCAACCCACAATTTTGCGGTAGGCATCCACCCATTCCGTATGGTTCAGTCCGCCCGTAATTTGCATAAAAATCTGGCGGAACTCCTGTTGGTATTCCATCGCAGTTCTTTCCCGCACCAGCCGTTTGTTGTCGATGATTTTTTTGAGGGTCAGCAGGATTTGGTTGGGATTCACCGGTTTGATCAGGTAATCGGCAATTTGGGAGCCAATGGCCTCTTCCATCACGTGTTCCGCCTCATTTTTAGTAATCATCACCACAGGCACCAGTGGATTAATTTCCTTGAGTTTGGGCAGTGCTTCCAGGCCCGTCAATCCAGGCATACTTTCATCCAGGAAAATGACATCGATGTCCGAGCCTTGTTCCAGGTATATATCCACGGCATCGTGGCCGTTGGTCGCCGTCACCACATCATATCCTTTTGTTTGCAAAAACATCAGGTGGGGTTTGAGCAGATCAATTTCATCATCGGCCCAAAGAATTTTTATTTTATCCATAACTTGAGTTTGCGTGTAACCGCTGTAAAATACGTGCAAATATAGGCGTGAAAGCGGCAGGCCAGAACGATTGTTGGGTGCTAATTATTTTCTATTTCAATTAAAAACAGATTTAACCTAATATTCATCCAGCGAACGGCCCTATTTTTGGTTAAATGATAATAAATGCTGATCTTTGTCTGTCAAATGCGCATGAAAAGTAAAACTAAAATTTTCAACGACCCGGTTTATGGGTTTGTTTCAGTGCCATACGGACCGCTGTTGAGTCTGATCGACCATCCATATTTTCAGCGGCTGCGCCGAATTCGTCAACTCGGATTAGCGCCTTATGTATATCCCGGCGCTTTACACACCCGTTTCCACCATGCTATGGGCGCATTACACCTCGTGCAGCAGTCGGTGGAAGTGTTGCGCACCAAGGGCACCCAAATTTCGCCGGAAGAAGCGGAGGCAGTCGGAATTGCTATTTTATTACACGATATTGGGCACGGGCCGTTCTCACATGCGCTGGAGCACACCTTAATTGACCTGCACCATGAGGAATTGTCGCGCCTGTTTATGGAAGATCTTGATCGGGAGTTTGGTGGCACATTGCGCTTAGCGATCGATATATTTACCGATCAATATCCGAAAAAATTCCTGCATCAATTGGTTTCCGGGCAGTTGGATATGGATCGGATGGATTACCTCAACCGCGACAGTTTTTTCACGGGTGTAAGCGAGGGCGTAATTGGGTATGATCGCATCATCAAGATGTTGGCGGTGCATGAGGGCGAATTAGTGGTAGAGGAAAAAGGGATTTATAGTATCGAAAAATTCCTGATGGCGCGCCGCTTAATGTATTGGCAAGTATATTTGCACAAAACAGGGGTTGCTGCCGAGCAAATGCTCATTCACCTGTTACAACGGGCGCGCAGTTTGGCCTTGCAGGGCGTAGATTTGGAAGCCCCCCGTCATTTGCGCTGGTTTTTGTATCGAAAACCGGAAGAAGCCATGGAGCCGGTAGCCGTTTTACAACATTTTTCATTTTTAGATGATAATGACATTACGGCAGCCATAAAATATTGGTCAGAAGATCGTGACTTTGTGCTGTCGTATTTGTCTAAAGGACTTTTGGAGCGCAAACTGTTCCGTTTAGAATGGCATTTGGACTCGATTGATGCGGCTTATGAGGCTGAAATGAAAGCACGGGCCTTGGCACATTTTGGGGCCGATGCGCCGCTCGATTCGCTGGTGTACGTGGGGAAGGAAAGCAACCGGGCTTATGATGATGCAAAGGACCAGATCAAAATTCTGTTTAAAAGCGGAAAAGTGTTACCCATCACGGCCTGTTCAGATGTGCCTTTGTTTACGCAAATTGTAACCAAACATTTCATTTGCTACCCTAAAATTTTGGGAAAGGGGTAAAAAGGTAACTTAAATTTCAAACAAGAAACTGGCTTAGAAGTAGATGTGTATGCTACTTTTACACCGCGACAAACACTATTTGCATTCAAATCAAACATTTTTAACCAATCTTACTCTCGTTATGAGAAAAATTAAACTGTTCCTCCTCTTTATGGTAGGATTTGCTGCTGCAGTATCTGCACAGGATGCACCACCAAATGCACAAATCGGCAAATGCTATGCAAAATGTCACATTCCTGATCAATACGAAACGGTTACAGAGCAAGTGGTTGTAAAACCAGTTGGCGCTAAAACAATTGCCGTTCCTGCTACTTACGAAACTAAAACTGAACAAGTTGAAGTGAAAGCAGCTAGCAAGCGTATTATCCCCGTTCCTGCGGTGTATGAATCTAAAACTGAACAAGTTGAAGTGAAATCTGCCAGCAAGCGCCTGACACCTGTACCTGCTACCTACGAAACCGTAGAAGAGCGCGTAATGGTGAAAGCAGAAAGCAAGCGTGTAATCAATGTGCCTGCTGAATACGAAACCGTAACCGACCGCGTAATGGTGAAAGCAGAAAGCAAGCGCGTATTTGAAGTGCCTGCTGTGTACGAAACCGTTACTGAATCTTACGTGATCGAGCCTGCTACTACCCGCGTTGAGGTATTGCAGCCTAAATTTGAAACTGTAACTGAGCGGATTGAAGTAAAGCCTGCTACGACCAAATGGGTAAAGAAAAAAGCAGATGCAAACTGCTTGAGCGCAAACCCGGAAGATTGTTTGGTATGGTGCTTGGTGGAAGTTCCTGCTGATTACCAAACGGTTACAAAACGCGTAAACAAAGGTTGCGACGGTTCTGGTGTTGCAGATGCCGGTTGTACTAAAACGATCGAAGTGGCTGCTAAAAATGGCACCCGCACGGTTCGTAAAGTAAAAACACCTGCGACAACCCGTGAAGAAGTAATTCCTGCTGAATACAAAACAATGTCTGTCCGCAAGGTAAAAACACCTGCGACAACCCGTGAAGAAGTAATTCCTGCTGAATACCAAACAGTAAAGAAACAAGTGTTGAAAACACCTGCTTCTGTAAAAGAAGAAGCGATTCCTGCTGAATACGCAACCGTTACCAAGCAAGTATTGAAATCACCTGCTACCAGCCGGGAGGAAGCAATTCCTGCTGAAATTAAAACCATCAGCAACAAGGTGGTTAAAACTGCGGCAACAACCCGTACAGAGCCAATCCCTGCTGAATATGCAACCATCACAAAACGCAAATTGGTGAAACCAGGTGGCTTTACGGAATGGCGCGAAGTATTGTGTGGCGAAAAAGTAACAGGCTACACCGTACGTCAGATCCAAACTGCTTTAACCAAAGCGGGTTACGATCCAGGTCCATCAGACAATATCATGGGTGCACGCACAAAAGCAGCCCTTACAAAGTATCAGAAAGATAAAGGTTTGCCCGTGGGTAACCTCGATTTCGAAACCTTGAAAGCATTGGGTGTAAATTACTAAGCCCGAATTTTACCCTTTCAAGCGCACAGCGGCCATCTTGCATCAGCAGGGTGGCCGCTGCCTTTTTTACAAGCCGCCTGACAAAAGCGCAGTCGCGCCTGTAATTTTGTCACCCACAGTTAATTTAACATTAAGAAAGGAAAACTATACTGATTGGCAAATCTACTTTTATGCTAAAATTATTTTAGGTATAAACATCTAACGATCAGGGTTGTTTTGATTTAGGCAAGACGTATTTAGTCTAAATTATAGATTATAAATATGTTAAACCCGATCATCATATTGCAGTTTGTCAATTCTTTTTCCGAAAATTTGCATAATATTTGATAAGGATTATGTACCAATCAAATATGTGTACGCTGATAAAACATTTTTTGTGTATCCAGCGTATATGTTTACAGTCTAACAAAAAAGCCGTTTTACAACATAACTTCCATGGACAATCACTTTGTGCAATATATGGTGGATTTCACCATGCCGCAGGACCTTCCAGATGATTTTGTACACCTTATCCCGGAACAACGTGCCGCTGTCAATCGCCTGTTAAACGAAGGCAAGATTCTTACTTATGCGCTTTCACTCGAAAACTCTAAGCTTTGGGCCGTTTTTTGTGTCCAATCAGAAGAAGAACTCACCGAACTAATTAACCGCCTGCCCCTTTCTCATTATATGAAAAAACGGGTCAGTGAGCTCACTTTTTACAACGCCGCGCATCCATTTATCCCCTCGTTTTCGATGAACTAAATTTTTAGTGGCCTAATTGGTGCAAAAGAACCCGGTTTTTTTTATACTTTTGCGTGCGGTTTCGTAAGACAAACGGTTTTGCGGAACTTAATCAGGATATTACACACATAAAGTCTGGTTATCTGATACATGGAAAAGAAGCGATTGTTAATCGTAACACAGGAAATGGAGCCTTACACAGAAGGCAATGACATCTCCGCCTTAGTAGGCAAACTCCCCAAATATTTACAGGATAACGGGTACGAATTGCGCATTTTGATGCCGCGTTATGGCGTGGTCAATGAGCGCCGGCACCGCCTGCATGAAGTTGTACGACTTTCTGGTATGAACATCATTGTTGACGACGATGACTATCCGCTCATTATCAAAGTGGCCTCTTTGCCGGGTTCCCGCCTTCAGGTTTATTTCTTGGACAATGAGGATTTTTTCAAACGCAAGTTTGTCTTCGAAGATGGTGATGAAGTCCCATTTGAAGACAATCCGGATCGTGCGGCCTTCTTTTGTAAAGGCGCCATTGAAACGGTGAAAAAATTCGGATGGGCACCCGATGTGGTCATGTGCCACGGTTGGATGACCAGTTTGATTCCGCTTTACCTGCGCACCGCTTACAAAACCGAACCGATCTTTATCAACGCGCAAATTGTATATGGCGCTTTCGACACCCCGCATGAACATATTGGGGGCGAGCGCTTTATGCAAAAAGCAGCCATCAACAACCTGACCAAGGAAGACCTCGCAGCCTACATAGACGGCGATGGCATTTCGATGCACAAGGGCGCAGTGGCTTATTCGGATGGTGTCATGATAGGCAGCGAAAACTTTGACACCAGCGTTGATTACCTGAACGCAGAAGACAAAGTGGTGATGCCTTGGAAATCTGATGCCGAGTTGTTACCGTCTACCAGCGAGTTTCTCCGTAATTTACTGGAAGCGGAAGTGCCACAATAACATTGTTGACTTTTCCCTACTTCCACTTGGTTGAAAGCAGCAGGCAAATGACCGGATAAAGTAAAGGTTGGGTATATTCAAAAATATCCAATCGGAAACCAACCCGGCCGTTGCCTGCTGCGTCTTATTCGCATGGGTTTTATTATAACGATACCCAAACAGAAATTTTACGATTTATTCAAATCATGATGCAAAAACGCTCGGTTTTAGCCGTACTTATTATTCTTTCTTTGTTTGGCCTGTGGACGGCCTGTTCTCGACCAACTGCTTTTGGCTCCGATTTATTAGGTGATGAAACAGCCGATTACGATTATACGGATACCCTGACCGTTCAATTCACCCTTGAACGGGAAGACAGCCTCCTTACTTCCGACCGCTCTTCCACTACATCCTATTTTCTTTGTGGCGCATTGAAAGATCCAATTGTAGGCGATGCGGGGGCGCAAATTTACTCCTTGCTCCAATTGGGTGTCCTTGATCCTGGATTTGATAAAGCACGTCATAAAATTGATTCTGTGGTGCTTTATCTGCATTACAAAGCGGAGGGCGTGTATGGCGATACCATGCAACCACTCACTTTAAAAGTATCGCGCCTGGATGAGCCACTTGCGTTTGACGGTAATTACTATTCCACCCAATCTATCCCCGCTACTACTGAAATTGGCCGGATCGATCAGTTTTTGCCACGCCCACGTACCCTCGACAGTTTGTTTTCGACCACCTCCAGGGCTGCGTTTTTGCGGGTAAAACTCGACCAAAGTTTTGGTGATACCCTGTTGTATATGGATAGTTTGGCGCTTACAGATGACACCTTGTTTTACAAGGCATTGCGTGGAATCAAAATTGAGGTTGCTCCGGTTGGTGGCTCGGCACCTGGTTCAATATTGGCGTTTAACCTGAATGACCCCGTTTACAGCCGCCTCCGGATGTATTACACCCAAGACGATACCCTGAAAACCTTTTTCGATTACTTCTTTGAAGGTTGTAACAAGTTTGTACACTTCGATCATAATTATACCGGCACCCAGGCAGGACAACTCATCGACAAGCCCGCAGACAACCTCATGTACTTGCAGGGAATGAATGGCTTGCGCCTGAAAATGGTGCTACCGTATATCGATAAACTGGAAAACATTGTGGTGAATGATGCCGATCTGATCTTGACAACGGCTGATGTAAATGGGGATTTGCCCATTTTAAGTAAAAATCCGGCCGACCAACTCATCATGACCTACAGCGTGGGCGATACATCCTACTTTTTTACACAGGATGTGAATTATTCGATCGGGCTCACGGGCACCAATGGATTTGATCTCTTTGGCGGCTACCCGGTAGAAACAACTGAAAACGGTGTCACCTTCAATCAATATAAATTGGCACTGTCTGATCGTTTGCAGAGCATGATCGACAACAACGCATCAACGCTGAATGATAAAACAATTTTTATCAGTGTTTATCCGCAAAATCGTATCGCGATGCGCTCCATTTTGTATGGCCCCAAGAGTACGCTCTTCCCAGCCAAAATAGCATTGAAATACACCCGATTATAATAAGTTAAAAAGAAATTTAGACCTTCCGTTTTGCGTGTTGCAAAATTTTTTGCAACTTTGTACGCGTTTCACGGAAAATTATACTCGATTGACGGTGAAATGTTCCCAAAAGCGAACTTTTAATCCATCCGTTTCGCAGTCATCACAAACATGTTTTGCTCCCCAGCAAAACGCAACCGTTACCTTCTATGTGTGGAATTGTTGCCTATATCGGCACTCAAAAAGCATACCCTATTCTGATCAAGGGTCTTCAACGCCTCGAATACAGAGGTTATGACAGTGCTGGTGTAGCACTGCAAAATGGCGAATTAAACTTATATAAGAAAAAAGGTAAAGTCGCCGATCTCGTAGAATTTGTTGGAAATAAAAACACCAGTGGCCATATTGGCATAGGCCATACCCGCTGGGCAACCCATGGTAAGCCCGATGACATCAATGCGCATCCGCATATGAGCGGCAACGAACGCATTGTCCTCATCCACAACGGCATTATTGAAAACTATTCGGTACTGAAAAATGCCCTGCAAAAACACCATGGACATACCTTCAAATCTGAAACAGATACGGAAGTATTGGTACATCTGATTGAAGAAGTGCAGCGTAAAGAAAACCTGCCATTAGAAGAGGCTGTACGTCAGGCACTTACACAAGTACATGGCGCTTATGCAATTGTAGTGATGGACCGTGAGGATCCGACCAAACTTGTAGCGGCTCGAAAATCAAGCCCCTTGGTCATCGGCATTGGCGAAAATGAATTCTTAATCGCTTCCGATGCTACCCCCATTGTAGAACACACCAAAAATGTAGTGTACCTCAATGATGAAGAGGTTGCAACCATCACACTGGAAGAAGGCCTGGTAATAAAAACCTTGCGTAATGAGGTGATGACGCCTACCATCCATGGCATTGAACTCGAAATTGAGCAACTGGAAAAAGGCGGATACGACTATTTCATGTTGAAAGAAATTTTCGAACAGCCTACCACCATTGCTGAATGTATGCGTGGCCGGATGGATTCGGAAGAAGGATGGATTCGCTTGGGCGGTATGCATGAGCACATGAAGCGCCTGGTGAATGCACAACGGATGGTAATTCTAGGTTGCGGCACTTCCTGGCATGCGGGTATGATTGCCGAATATTTATTTGAAGACCTTGCACGCCTTCCGGTTGAAGTAGAATACGCTTCTGAATTCCGGTATCGTAACCCGGTAGTGCGCGAAAATGATATTGTTTTAGCCATTTCACAATCGGGTGAAACCGCAGATACGTTTGCAGCCCTCGAATTGGCCAAACAACGCGGCGCCCTAACATATGGTATTGTAAATGTTGTTGGCTCCTCTATTGCTCGCCTTACACACAGTGGCTCATACATCCACGTAGGCCCGGAAATCGGCGTGGCATCTACTAAAGCATTTACTGGACAGGTTACAATGCTTACCATGATGGCCTTGGTTCTGGGCTATGAGCGCGGCTTTTTGCCCAAATCGCAGTACCAACACCTGGTACAAGAACTCTCGTTGATTCCTGGAAAAGTAGAACGTTTGCTGGAAAGCTGCCATGAACAAGTAAAATATATTGCCGGAGAATTTAAAGATGCTACCAATGCCTTGTATCTTGGC